>OMVU01000175.1 GCA_900314565.1 uncultured Eubacteriales bacterium | reverse complement strand
CAAGTGGCTTTGAAATCCTTACCATTTCATCTGTATATTGTATCCGAATATCCTGCAGGTCCGCCGGGACAAAAGAAGAAAATGCCAATTGCCCCGAAAGATTCTCCCTGATTTTTCCGGATCGTCCATTTGATTTCATAGTCTGTAACCTCATGTTCAGACTCTCATTCATTCAAAAGATTCCTTAAGTTTTCTCCGATATCACCTGTCAGGGCTACTGTCCTGTCTGCCAGCGCATCCGGAACGTTGATTTCTCCCGGCATATTCATCGTAATGAACTTCCAGGAAGGATATTCCGCTGCCATACCCATCATCGGGGCTTTGATCAGCTGGTTCCGGCTCCCAATGCCAAGCTCAAAGAGCAGAGCATTCTGCCCGGAATACTCCTGAAGGAATGCGTAAAATCTCTGCCGCTGGCCGTTCCACTCCTCAGACCCCTCCGTAAGGCCTTCGAAGTTACCTTCCACTTCGAAGATTCTGTCCCGGTCAAAACCATTCATCTGAAAATGCGCGTCGCCGTTACTGGTCACGATAAAATATGGTTTATTCCTGACAATTGAAAGCAGGTTTTTCATTACCTCACTGCCATGGTAGTCGTCAATTAAATACTGATGAACCGTCTGCATATATTCCTCATGATCGGCCGCCGTCATCGGCGTGAACACACCGCGGATCAGGGAGTCCAGGCCGTACTTCTGACGGAACTTCCCAAAGTACCTTCTGAACGATCCATTATCCGCAAAAATATGATACCCCTCCGCGATGGAAAGCCCGTTGCTCGCCGTAATCAGAATGGCGTCCGTGTTTTTCAGCCAGTCTTTTGCCTCTTTATAATCGTTTACTTTATATTCCATCATTTTTCACCCTCTACGATCATACAGCTGTGACTTTCTTCTCCATTTCACTTCTTACATCCTCCAGCACTTTCCCAATATCGGCCTGGATAGCCAGTCCCCTGTCTTCAATTGCCTCCGGCAGGAACGCATAATCCTTGTTCACAGAAATATACGTCGTCTGTGGCAAACTGTTCACCAGTTCCCAGAACGGCTCCTGGATGAACATCGGTGTGAGTCTTCCGACGCCGAGTTCCAGGAAAAGAATCTTCTCGTCCTTATGCGCGAGAATGTAATCTGATATCTTCTGATATTCCTCTTCGTACTTCTTTCCGGTCAGGAAATTCCCGTAACCCCGGACCCACGGAAACGCCTCAGCGCCGCAGTGCGGGCAGCGCGGGATCAGTTCCTTTGGCACTTCCGTGCCCTCACCCATGGCATCGATCATCTCCTGCACCGGTTTCACGGCATCCCATACCTCATCCGTGCAGCACCTGGAGCACTGGAAGAAGCGATGGTCGCCCTGAATCTGGGCGACTTTCGACTCCGGATACAGCTTTACGAACTGCGTGTCCTGATTTGTGGTCAGTACAAAGAATTCTTTCTCCGCATGCTGGGTGGTATGCAGGAATGTTGCCATATATCCCCAGAACTCCTCACGGGAATCCCAGTGGGCAAAAGCACCGGCAAAAGCACCTTTGAATCCGTATTTCTCCGCATACTTTCCGAAATATTTCCGGTAGGAGGCGTTGTCTTCATAATAGAAATCCCCGCCGCCTGCTGCGGAAAGGCCGGATGCTCCTCCAACGATCACGCAGTCCGCGTCCTTCACTTTCTGAACAAAATCCTGAATCTGCTCTTCATAATGGAGCGGCTCTTTCTTTGTCAGCGGAACCACAGTCCTGCCGGATGCATATACGTTGTAATATCTGGAATAATTGCTCATCTGTACTTCATTTACAATCTGCTCATAAAAGGTCATGATTTTCATTCCTCTCTCATTTTTGATTCTGCGATACAAGGTTAGCGACGGTTTATTGACACCCTGTCTATAAACTAATATACTTAAATTTGGAATAATTAGAAGAACACATTCTCTCAAAAGAATAACTCCCGTACAGAATTGCAAAACTGTACAGGAGTTTCTCATGATCTGGAATATTCGATTGCAGATATCAGAGAAAGACGGTGAATAAAATGAAGTCACCAAATCAGAAAAAGACTGACCGAAGAACGTTATACACACAGATGGTCATCAAAGACGCGCTTCTGGAACTGAATAAAGAAACCGCCTATGACAAGATCAATGTCACTATGGTCTGCAGGCAGGCTGAGATTGCCCGTGCTACCTTTTACCTGCATTTTGACAGCCTGGATGAAGTACTGGACAGTGTCATCGATGACGCCCTCCTCTTTTCAGAGAGCGGCTCCGGAACGGTTGTTGATGTACTCGATATTATCCGCAGCGGCAGGTCAGATGTGCTCAGTAAGAATGAAACCGTCCTGCCCGCCTGCCAGCGGATCGCTGATTCTGATAAATATCATCACTTGTTTATGGACGTATCTGTCAGCGACCATATCATCCAGAGGATTGCCGCTCATGAGCATGATAAAGTTGTCCCGGATCTTATGGCGCATACCGGCCTCGCCGCAGATGAAGCCGAGATGCTTTTTAAGTTCATCCTTAATGGATCTTTCGCTGTAAACAGGAGCCTTAGCTGGGAGAAAAATGAACGATGGTACCGGTACCAGCAGATCCTTGGCAGATTTATTAATGCCGGGATAGAGAGATAATCACATCGCCACTTCTGTCACCATCCCGGTCTTCATGGTGAACCGCATCATCTCCGGGAAGACCTCAATCTTTTCGATGAAGTCCCGGACGAGCTTGTCATCATAAGCCAAGGCATCACCCTTACTGGCCTCCAGCTCTTTGCGCAGGGCCGCGATGCACTCCTCGTTACGGGTGAAGAGCGCCTGCTCCTCTGTTAGCTTTACTTTCTGCTCCCGGAACTCCTGGATCTCATCCACCAGGCTGTTGTACTGATCGTTATCCTTCACCTTTTCGACCACCAGCGCCTGCAGGTCGGTAAGTTTCTGGTCGATGGCTTCGATCTGCTCCTAGCGATCTCCGCCGGTCTCGTTCAGGCCAGGTTTCCTACCTCATCCCTAGTGTAGCCGAATGTTGGTGCCTGGCACCAACGTGGTCACCATCAATAGACAATATCTACAAAGTTGTCCATGGCCTTTCCGTCTAATTGACCGCATTCTTTCTCCCAACATAATAGACGTCCTGGATGGCATGAAAACCTACCGAAAACCTACTTTTTTCAAAAAAATGTATCATCCGCAGTAGATCTGTATCGCCCGGTGAGTAAATTCAGCAGTTCCTTCTCCGCCCATCTTATTAATGTTCTCGGTGAATTCGCCGCCACCGGCATACATCTTACCGAGACTTGAAAGAATCTCCTTAGTACATTTATAAAAATGCTCGGTAATAAAGCCCTGCAGTTTCTTTACCTGATCCTGAACTACTGAAGATGCAGGATCCTGGTCCTTCATAGCTCCGAACTCTTCAAAGATTTTCATAAAATCGGCCATCATGCTCTCTTCTTCGCTCTTAGACCGCTTTTCATTCTTCTCTTCGAATTCCTTATATTCCGGAGTATTACCCCACTGCTCTTTTGCGCGCCTGGCGTATGCATCTAATTTGCTTGAATCAAATGCTGTAAAATCCAAATGTCTCACTCCTCTCAGTTTTAATCCACGGCACATACTGATCAGATTATCGATATGTTCCTTCTTTAATTCAAGAAGTTCTATCTGCTGGTCAAGTGCCAATCTCTTGT
>OMVU01000047.1 GCA_900314565.1 uncultured Eubacteriales bacterium | reverse complement strand
TAATACTACGAAATACAAACGTCAAGAAACGCCGTGTTTATCGCAATTCATCCCACCACCTGTAGAGGAAGGGGATTTCTTGCTCACGGCGTGTTAAACTACTACTTCGACAATTGAAAGATCCATCACTTTTTTTCAACCGTCACTGCCACTTTTTTCCCACTGAAGCCGATGCCAAAGAATATGATATTGCTAATACCATGGTACTCCATGTCAGTATAATACTGATGATCTCTGATCTGCTCAATGCCTTCCGCTGCCAGCGCTTTCAATCCGGCTTCATCCAGATCCTTCTTCGTTTTGAATTCCAGGATAAATCCTGTCCTGCTTTTATCATGCGGCTCCAGCTGCACATCAAACCGGCCCTCTCCGGACTCCCTGTTTGAGGTGATATAATAGCTGTCTGACATCACCGCCAGCATTCCAAATACAGTTCCATGGTAAAAGCTCTCATATGCAGTATCATACACACTGGCCGACTGAAGCAGATATTTTTGCAGCGTTTCTGTAAGCAGTTCGCTGTTCCCTGTACGAACAGAAACTTCAAAGTCCCGCAGGAGAGATCCTGTAAAGACCGCACTGTACAGGTTCAGGATCTCTTTCTGAAATACACTCTTGATCTCCCGATTAGGGATGGAAAGAGAGCAGATCGGATTTCCGCCTATCGCACCGATCGTTCCTGTAACCCGCAGGTATCCGGCAACCAGCAGAAAGCTGTAAATGACATCTGCGTCTCCATTAAGCTCCGGGTAAATGATATCTGTATCAATGATCGCCTGAACTGCCTTACCCTGCATCAGTGCAGACAGGCTTTCATATGTCTCGGCATTTGCCTCTCTGATCAGCTGCCCGATCATCTCATTCCCGCTGGTTCTTGACCAGAAAGCTTTCGGTTTACAGTCATTGTTAAAGTAACTGATTACGGACCAGGGATTGTATATTTCCTCACTGCCAAACAGGTAGCCATCATACCAGCTTCGGATCTCGGGAAGTTTTTCTTCCATTCCGTAATAGACGGCCATCTCGGAAACTTCCTTTTGTGTAAACCCGAAATACTGCGCGTACTTGTCATCCATGATCGTGTTTACGACCAGATTGTTTAATCCGCTGAAAAGGCTTTCCTTCGCGACCCGCAAGATCCCTGTCAGAATCCCGAACTCCAGATCTTCGTTGTCCTTCAAGCCGGCCGAGAAAAGATTGCGCATAAAGTCGATCACTTCATCATAGCAGCCGTTAAGATAACCTTGTTGGATCGGTGTATCATATTCATCTATGACCACGATCGCTTTCTGTCCATAATGCTGAGCAAGCATGGAGGACAGCTTTCCCAATGAAAACTGAACATCCGTTGTTCCGGCGCTGGAATCAGCGATCCTCTGATAAAATTTCTTGTCGAATTCATTCAGCCTGTCACTGTTCAGAAGCTCAATGTGTGCCAGAAAAGCTTCTTTTATCGAAAATCTGAGGTTTTGGTACATATCCTCCCAGTTTTTCTGATGTGCATCCTTAAATGACAGAAAGATAACCGGGTATTTTCCCTGGTAACTCCTGTATTCTTTACCGGCGGACCAGATCTCCTTATCCCTGAAATAGACAGATGTATCTTTCTCTGACCGCTCAAAGAAAGTTCTGACCATATCTAACGTTAATGTCTTGCCAAATCGTCTGGGTCTTGTAAAGAGATATACTTTATTATGATCATCAATGATATCCTTGATCAACAGCGTTTTATCGACGTAATAACATTCTCTGGAGACTTCCTTGTAGGATGTGATCCCAACCGGGCATGGAAGCAGTTTCGTTGTTCTTGTTCGGGAAAGCGCCTTATTTGTTTTCTTCGCACGCAGCACTGACGGCTTTTCAGCATCGGAAGGGACCATCCAGAATTTACCTTTTTTGTAAGCTCCCGAAAAATAACCGTCCACACATAACTGGTTGATCCGTCTCGTAGTGACGCCCCATTTTTCCGCGAGTTCCTTTACCCCGATATATTCTGCAGCCAAAAGATCACCTCCCTAACGGAATTCTACATTCATGTTAATACATTTTGGGAAGTTTTTCAATCTTTTTCGAGAAATATATTTCTCTTTACAGGAAATGTGACATTGGTTCGCATTATGCTTCCTTACTCTATTTGCTCAACTGTCGATTTTCCATTTTCTGAGGAAGGAATTTTCAGGTCGGATCTTAATCAGCGGCGAACAGATATTTTTCCGGCTTTGCCGCTGATTAATAGGTCTTTACGGTCTCCATCTCAAAGAGATCTCCACCCACAGCTGCCTGGATCGTCTCCGCTACGACAGCAGAATGCCCTTTCTCAAGGTCAACGATCTTCATGCCAGGAGCGATGGTCTGTCCCTTCATGGAGAAAAATGCGATCAGTGTCTTCATGGCAAACCTCCTCAATCCTTTATTACAAATGCGCCGCGAAGCATTTCCTCTACGCCGGGCGCGTCGGGGTTATGGCTGCCTTTCATAGGTCGGTCCGTCGTTCGGGATCGTGAAAACGCCAAATCCGATCGCGGGAATCTTATTGCCATCATTTAATCTTACATATTCCATGCCGGAACCTGCTTATAACTCTCAATTTCAATATGTACTTGCGACGCTCCGGATAATCTTCCAGACGCCGTCTGTTTTCTTCAGGCTGCATTTCTGCTGCAGGTGCCAGTTATGTCTGCCACCGCCGAACACGGCTGCAGCCACATAGGACTGTCCGGTCAGGACCGCCGTGTCCCCGCTGATCTCTACCGGCATGTTTTCATGCTCTGCAGAGAAGTAATTCAGCGTCCCGTTCAGAACTGCTTTGATGAAAGCCTGTTTCGGCTGCCGCATACCTGTCATATGTACCAGGACAAAGCTGTCATCCAGGACTTCCCGGAGGATCGACTCATCCTTTTTGATCATGCCCTCGTACATCCTGATGTAGGCATCCCGGATTATCTGTTCATCATTTCTCTCTGTCATCTCAAACCCCAAGCTCCGTAAGCCAGCTGTTCACTGATTCTCTGACCTTGTCCTGGCTGTTCTGGGCGTCATTCCCGCGAACAGCCAGCAGGTACCGGAGTACCTGTGGAAGCAGAGGAACTCCCGCATCCGGTGAGCATCAGTGCCATTGCCAGCAGCAGCGTAAATCCTTTCTTCATAACTGTCCACCTCAGATCAGTCCGTTAGCGGAAAACCAGCGCTGAACACTTCCCCTGGAGTTTGCAGCTTCACTGCCGGTAATGGAAAGACCTCTCTTAAGCTCTGCGCCCGGTGCGTACTTTTTGATGTCACGCTCGCTGGAACCCATGCCGCTGCCTTCATTCGTGCAAAGAGGCAGGATTGTCTTGCCGGTGAAGTCAAACGCCTCCAGGAAGGTGAAAACCGCCATCGGCATCGTGCCCCAGTAGTTGGGGTATGCAAGTACGATGGTATCGTACTCATCGATGCTCTCCGGCATACTCTTAAGTCCCGGACGTGCGCCTGCTCTTAAGTCCTTCTTGGCCTGTTCGATGCAGGTCATATAGACCGGAGAGTAGGGATCCTTCATCTCGATCTTGAAGCTGTCCGCCTCGATCAGTTCCTTCATGAGGCCTGCAACGATCTCGGTGTTTCCGACCTTTACATAGCGCATTGCGCCGCCAAAATAGTTCTCATCTGCTCTTGAAAAGAATGCGATCAGTGTCTTTGCCATGTCTGTATCCTCCGTTTTTGTAAGCATGTCCTTATGGACTTGTTTTTTTCTTTCTGATGGCTTTATTATCACACATTTTTATTGCATTATCCAATCGAAAAGCATTATACTTGATTTGAATTTTGAATAGCGGGGTTTGCCATGAATACCAAACAGATCGACTACTGCATCGAACTTGCCCATACCTTAAACTTCAGCCGCGCTGCCGAGAACCTGTTCGTCAGCCAGCCGTCCTTTTCCTATCAGATCCGTCTTCTGGAAGAAGAAGTAGGCTTTGATATATTTGAGCGAAGCGGAAAAGGAGCCTCCCTCACACCTGCAGGGACCCAGTTCGTCGGATTCCTCACCGGCATGCGCGAAGACTTAAAGCGTGCTATCGAGCAGGGCCAGAACTTCAGTTCCAAATACAAAGACAGTATCTCCATCAGCCTCCTGGTCCGGCAGGCGCTGCATTTCCTTCCGGAAGCCATGCGGCTGTTCGCTGTATCCCATCCGGATGTGCAGATCGTTCCCCTCTTTCAGTATGAAAATGGCGTAGAGTCATTTTTAAGAGAGGAAGCAGACATCCTGTTTGCCCTGAAGGAACAGACACGGCAGATTCCCGGCATCACTGTACATGACCTCTATACGAGTCATATTTACCTGATTGCACAGACAGATGACCCGCTGGCAGAGAAAAACCTGATCCATGAGGAGGATCTCTACGGCAGGACCCTCATGGTAGGCGGCGGCTCTCCCGATGCGCTGCGGGCAGTCCAGCACCGCCTGATCTCCTCCGGCAGAATCGATTACTTCAACAGCGCGGATCATGACACGACGCTGACCAATGTTGCCGCAGGAAAAGGGGTCTGCCTTGCACCAGGCTTCTTAAATGATCACAGCGGACAGTTTGCCTGGATCCCCTTTGACTGTAAAGAAAACTTCTCCTGTGTCCTCTGTACGCACAAAACAGATAACAGGGAAAGTCTTGCAGCTTTTATCCACCAGCTGAAGTCCCTCTATAAGGAAGCAGTTGCGGTGCCATTCTGACAATGGGAAAATAATAGCGCCACTGGCTCATATGGGCCGATGGCGCTATGGATACATTTTGATTTGTCGACGGTAAAATGTGTTTTTTGTTCCATACCCATAGTTGGTGACTCTTCATTTCTTATCCCGTATAGGCATCTTCAGCACTGTTGTGAAAGTTCTGTTTTGACAGCCATTCTTCCTCTTATTTGTTATTTTCTTACTTTGTCACTTCGACATCTCCAAATACCGTTTTCAGATCCTGAACAACGCCTGATTTGGATGTATCAACAGTACTGATCTTGCCGCCTTCAACGTCAGCTGCAATGACCATGTAATCGACCGGCTCCTCTTTACCTGCTTCGCCATGCGCCATGATGACCTGCACCTGTCCGCTTTCCGTCATCGCACATACATTTGCTACATACTTATTGCCGTTTTCAACAGATTCTTTGAGGAGCTCGACATTGTTGAAGTTTCCGACTACCTTCCACCACTTCTCAGCTGAGTATGCTCCGCTGACGGTCAGTTTTCCGTCGTCTTCTACATGAAAATCAATGTTATAGAATTCTTCATCCTGTGCGCTCGTGTTCGCCGGGGTCTCGACAGTTGTCTCCTTTGATGTGGTGACACCGTCTTTGGTCTCGGAAGAAGAGCTGTATGTCTTTGTTCCACTTTCCGTCGTTGTGGTTACTTCAACGCTCGTGCTGGAGCTTGAATGAGACTGGCAGCCTGCAAGAGCAAATACCGCAACTAAAGCACCTGTGACAGCAAGAATTTTAAGTGATTTCATTTTTTATCTCCTTATCTTTTATCTCTCTTTTTTAATTGTTTTGTGTTTGTTTACACCTCTTTATACGTTGGTCAAAGAGAGAGGGCTAAAAAATTTTTTTAAATTTTTCAGCCAATTTTTCAGCCCGTTTTCCTGCCATCCTGCCATTTTCCGGCATTTTTCACCCCTCAAATACTGCATGGTCTACGAATTCATCCCTGTTTTTCCTGATTGCTGATATGATCTCTACATTTAGATAAGAATATATCCTCTGAATCCGCGCACAGAATAGTAGGAATCCGCGCCGTTGTGAAAAGTGAACACAATATCATAGCGCCGTTCGCAGAACAGTGCACCGCCCTTACTGCGTATATCATCCGGCGTAGCAATCCAGCTTGACGTTTTCAGATCAAATGAGCCGAGACTTTGCAGTTTGCGATAGAGTTCCTCCGTCATCAAAGAAACTCCGATCTCTTTCGCTTTCCGTTCTGCACTGCCTGACGGCGGGTTTTTGGTGCGTCTTTTCAAAGCCTTTTCGTCATAACATAGGCTTCTACGCCCAGAAGGGGACTCCTTTGCGCAGTCACAGAAAATAAGCTTTCCCGTTTTTTCATCATAGCCGATGGTGTCCGGCTCACCGCCACTTTCCTCCATCTTTTGAATAACCTCTATGGCGGTGGGAGCCTCGTGCAGCCTGTGCTCAACCTCAAGCCATTCCAAATCCGGATGAAGGTCCTTGTTTTCTAAAAATCTCGCTTTCAGTAATTCCAACATCGTGCTCTCCTCCATAAATATAGATTTATACAGAAGTTTCTTGCGTTCCTTTAGAAACTTCCTCCTGAAAGATCTCGTAAGCAGCATCTATCTTTGCCTTGAGACATTCGTAATCATCTTCGCCCGTAATCACCCCATAGCATGGCTTTACATGCTATAATATTTTAAAATGAAACCAATTGACAACTTCGATGATCAGTCTCACTCAGTTACTATGATATCAAATATTTCGCTAAGCAAAGAGAAAAAACATGAGAAAAATCGGGCTCAAAGATTTCTATAACTACAAATGCATTTCATCTCTGACGCTCTCTCCGGAGGGCGACAAGCTTGCCTATATTGTCTCGTCCGTTAATGAAGAAGACAATGACTACGATTCGAACCTGTTCATGATGCGAAGAGACGCGGCGGGAAAGAACTGGCAGGAGGTTCAGCTGGTCGCGGACGGCAAGGCAGGAGAATTCTTTTTCGAAGACAACGACACGATTCTTTTCCAGGCAAAGCGGGGCAAAGATCAGAAGAAGGGCGAGGAGGAGCCGATCACGGTTTATCAGCGTCTGCCTCTTGGCGGGGGCGAAGCCCGAAAGGCGTATGAATTCCCTATTCCCGTGTCGGATCTCAGGAAACAGCCTGACGGAAACTATCTGCTGACCGGACAGACTTACGTCAAATATCCTGATTACTTCGCCATGACGGAAGCCGGAAGAAAAAAAGTCCTCAAAGAAATCAAGGAAAATAAGGACTATGAGGAACTGACGGAGTCTCCCTTCTGGCGTAACGGGGAAGGGATTACCCAGGGCACCCGAAATACACTTTTCCATTACGACGTGAAAACAGGAAAGCTGAGAAGGCTGACAGATACGCTTTTAACCGTTGACTGCTTCGAAGTAATCGGTGACTATGTGTATGTGATCGGGCGCACGTTTGAGAACAGGGAAGAATATAAGAGCGGCCTGTATCGAATTGATGTTGCGGCCGGAAGCTGCACGGAGATGGTGCGTCCATTTCTCCAGATCATGGAGATGGGAAAGATTGATGACAAACTCATCGTTCTGGGAAGCGAATGCAGGAGATACGGGGAAAATGAAAATCCCTTCTTCTATGTTTACGATACCGCTCGGGAAGAGAAGGATTTCACACTTCTTCGTGAGGCAGATGAGAGCGTTTTCGATGGCGTAATCAGCGATATTGAGTATGGCAGCTGGCGTAGCCTCAAGTCGGATGGAAACCACGTGTACTATATGGCGCTCGACGGCACCCGCAACGTGCTCCTGCGGATCGGACTTGATGGGAACACAGAGACTGTCGTGAATAAGGAAGGCGCGCTATATGATTTTGACGTCCTTAGCGGCGACCTTTGGGTGATGGGGCTCTATGACATGAAACTGCAGGAGATTTATCATGCAGATCAAAAGGGCAGCCTGCGACGGATGACCAGACTAAATGAGGCGGCTCTCCGCGGCAAATATGTCGCAAAGCCCGAATATATTTGCACAAAGTATCATAGCGACCGATATGGCGATGAGGAAATCGATGGATGGGTGCTGGCTCCCAGGGACTACGAGGTCGGAAAAAAATACCCGGCAATCCTGGATATCCACGGCGGACCGAAATGTGCATACGGACCGATCTTCTTCCACGAGATGCAGCACTGGGCTTCGGAGGGATATTTTGTCATGTTCTGTAATCCCCACGGCTCGGACGGCAAGGGAAATGAATTCGCTTACCTTGATATGCAGTGGGGCGGGATTGATTACGAGCAGATCATGGCCTTCGTCGACCATGTGCTGGAGGCGTACCCGGATATCGACAGAGCAAAGATGTGCTGCACCGGCGGCAGTTACGGCGGCTTCATGAGCAACTGGATCAACGGTCATACGGACAGATTCTGCTGCATTGCTACCCAGAGAAGTATCATGAACTGGATCACGATGTACGGAGTCAGCGACATTCCGCCGCTTATGTGCGGTGAGACCTGCAATACCGATCCCTACTCTCAGGAGGGATTTGCCCAGATGTGGGACGTCTCACCCCTCAGGTACATCGGCAATGCCAGAACGCCGACCCTGATCATCCACAGCGACGAAGACTACCGCTGTCCGATCGGGGAGGGATATCAGCTCTTTACGGCACTGAAATATAAAGGGATTCCCGCCAAAATGGTCGTCTTCCACGGCGAGAATCACGAGCTTTCCAGATCCGGCAAGCCGAAACACAAGGTCAAACGGCTTAAAGAGATCACTGAGTGGTTTAGAATCCATACGGCAGACACTGCTCCGATAAAGACCGTGCTGTACTGAATTACCAGATCAGCCCCATGAAGCGGGAAATGCTTCATGGGGCCGATTGTCCTATACTCTGTTTTGTTCTCCGGATTCCGCTTTTTTCAGAGCCTCTGTTGAGAATCATGAATACACATTCAAGAACGCCTCAGCGTTCTTGCCGCTTCATAGCCGCACCCTTATCCGAGCACCTTCTCCTTCGTGTATTCGCAGACTTCATCCTCTCTCAGATATTTGCGAAGATGCAGTCCTTCTGACGTTCCTTCCTCCGCGGGACGCTTTTCGAACACCCCGTCCCGATCCTCAAAGACACATCCGTATTCCGCAAAGAAGGTCGTCTCCTCCGCTCTCTCCTTCCCCCAGTCATGCCATCCTTCCTTCCGGATGTGCCTGCCGATCTTACAGTCGATCAGCACGCATCTGGCATAATTTCTCCAGGGTCTTCCCAGGTAGCAGGTCTCATCCGGACAGTCCGACCCGGTAAATGCGCAGTTCCTGAAAACATATCCGTATTTCTGACCCTGCGGTGTGGACGGCGCCGTCACATATCCGAGAACAGGAGCTGCCTCTTTCTGTTCGCCGGACTCTGCTGCCGGATCCTGCGCAGTCTCCTCTTTCCGGTCATTCAGCGAGATGAGCTCGCAGTCCTCAAAATAGGCTGTCGCGCTGCCGAAGATAAAATCGACCGTTCCGAAGATCCTGCAGTTCTTATAGTGCTGTCTGCCGTTGATCCTGGGGCTGTGTTCAAGCGGTCCTCTGAAACCTCCCGGCTGCAGCTCTTTTAAGGGAAGCGGTCCGGTAAAGAGAGTGTCCTGGAAGCCGACGAGGTCTACATTTTCAAATAAAAGACGGTCTCCGTCCGCATACAGCGCGATCGCCTGTCCCGCAAAACGTCCGGACCCGGCCGTATTTTCAAATGTGATATTTCTGGCAGTGAAATCGTGCGTGTGAACAAGCACTGTCTGCGTCCGAAAAGTCCCTCTCTTCGTCCCGTCTTCAAGAAGCTCATAGGCTCCGAGATTCCCGGTCACACGTGTCTGCTGCGCGCCGCTCCCCTCCAGCACGATGAAGGGTGTCTCGATCGTGAGCCTCTCCTCGTAGATCCCGGGCGCGACGTGGATCACCGTAAGTTCTTCATTCTTCGAAGGAAGAGAGGCGACCGCCTCCGAAATAGTCCGGAAACAGGCCGCCCCTTCCCGCGTGTCTACATAAAGTTCACGCATACTTTCTCCTTATTTAATAAGTGCAGCGCTTTCTTCGAAAGACCGCCTGATCATCTCTGTATTTACGGCTGCTTTCCGATATAGGCAAGGATTCCGCCGTCAACATACAGGATATGTCCGTTCACAAAATCAGATGCATCCGATGCAAGGAATACTGCCGGTCCCATCAGGTCTTCCGGATCTCCCCAGCGGGCAGCCGGTGTCTTTGCGATGATGAAGCTGTCGAACGGATGTCTGGAGCCGTCCGCCTGTCTCTCGCGCAGCGGAGCCGTCTGCGGTGTTGCAATGTAGCCGGGTCCGATGCCGTTGCACTGGATATTGTACTCGCCGTACTCGGAAGCAATGTTCTTTGTGAGCATCTTGAGACCGCCCTTTGCAGCCGCATAAGCGGAGACCGTCTCACGGCCGAGTTCGCTCATCATCGAGCAGATGTTGATGATCTTGCCTTTCTTCTTCTCCATCATATCCGGAAGGACTGCCTTGGAGACGATGAAAGCGGCATTCAGGTCAATGTCAACGACCTGGCGGAACTCGTCCACAGTCATCTCATGCATCGGGATCCTCTTGATGATTCCCGCATTGTTCACAAGGATATCGACCGGTCCGAGGTCCTTCTTGATGTCAGCGACCATCTTCGTGACTTCGTCTTCCTTGGTCACATCGCAGATATATCCGCGGGCATCGATGCCCTTCTTTGCATACTCTTCAAGCGCTGTGTCGAGATGATGCTGTCCGCGGCAGTTGAACGCGATCTTGGCACCTGCATTTGCGAGAGCTTCTGCAATTGCAAATCCGATTCCGTAAGCTGCTCCTGTAACGAGCGCAACGCGGCCTTCAAGTGAAAACGCCTTATTTACATCCATGTCTTTTTCCTCCTGCATTCTGATATCCAAGTAATCTGATTTTCAATATTTACTGTCTGATCCGCGCCTTTTGGCGCAGCCAGCTGCTCTCTTAATTCATGGCCCTGCCTTCCGTATTCAGTAGGCTCCGTGAGGATGTACAGAGATCAAAGGCTCTTAAGATACTCTGCGATCTCGGGAACCTGGCAGTTCGGATAGAAAAGCTCCGCGAACTTCTCGCCGGAAATGGTCTCTTTGAGGAAATCCTGATCGATCTCCTTCAGGATCGTAAGCATATCCTTGTGTGTGACCGCCTTCACGGAATCCAGGATCTTCTTGTTCGCCTGCTCCGGGACAACTCTTTCAGGCGGATATCCGCCGCCGAATTCTGTTCCGAAAAGCTTCTCGAACATCCATGTCAGGGTGAGCT
This sequence comes from uncultured Eubacteriales bacterium, assembly GCA_900314565.1. Classification (GTDB taxonomy): domain Bacteria; phylum Bacillota; class Clostridia; order Lachnospirales; family Lachnospiraceae; genus Chordicoccus. Next base: position 10,119 of record OMVU01000047.1, on the reverse strand, counting down.
CACCGCCCCAGCCGAATTTCTTCGCGAACGGAAGCGCGATCGCATTGCCGTCGTTGATGCGGGCGAACATATAGGCATCCTCGATATCTGCGATGTGTCCGCAGAGGACATTCGGATAAATGTTGGAAGCGAGCATCGCGCCCTCTCCCGTGCCGCAGCCCGTGACTACGAAATCGGCTGCTTTCGAGTTGATGAGGATCGCGGCGAGAAGGCCGGCCTTCACATAGGTGAGCTGGCAGGCATCATCCGCTGTGTACATTCCATAGTTAAAGACTTCATGACCCATCGGAATGACGACATCCTTAAGGCAGCCCTCGATCATGCTGTTCTTTGCAGCCTGTGAATTCTCGTTGATCAATGCGATTTTCATATGTTCCTCCATCTTATCTGAGATCAGTTGTCAGAATATTGTCCATATCATCGAAGGCCTGGTTCTCTCCGCCCATAGCCCAGATAAACGTGTAGTTGCTTGTGCCTGCGCCCGAATGGATGCTCCAGGACGGGCTGATGACCGCTTCCTCGTTCTGCATCACGATGTGGCGTGTCTCTGTGCCCTCACCCATGAAATGCATGACGACGTTATCCTTCGGGATCTCAAAATACATGTAGATCTCCATCCGGCGCTCATGCGTGTGGGCCGGCATCGTATTCCAGACGCTGCCCGGCTCGAGGACCGTCATGCCCATCGACAGCTGGCAGGTCTTCAGGACATCCGGATGAATGAACTGGTTGATCGTGCGCTTATTCGATGTCTCCATCGCGCCGACCGGTCTCTTGTTGGCCTTCTCGATCGGAATAAATGTCGTCTTGTACGCAGTATGTGCCGGAGCACTCACCATGTAGAATTTAGCCGGCTTCTCCGGATCAAGGCTCCTGAACGTAACTTTCTTTGTGCCCTGTGTGATGTAGAGGCAGTCCTTGTAATTCATGTCAAATGTCTCATCATCCGCACAGACGACGCCTGCGCCTCCGATATTGAACATGCCGAGCTCACGTCTCTCGAGGATGAAATCTGTCCCGAAATTGTGCCATACGTCGATTCCCTTGTCGAGGGAGACCTCCTCATTGACCGGCATGCATCCGAATGTGACCATACGGTCTACATGAGAATATACACAGACGACTTCGTCCGCCTTGTAAAGGCCGGTAATAAGGAATTCATTGCGAATCTCTTCCGTCGTGTATCTCTTGAAGTCTCTCTGATTTACAGAATACCTGATATCCATCCCGCATTTCCTTTCTTCGTGCAGTTTTGCAACGGCGTATATACGCCAAAAACCATGTAGTTCATCGATTCGGCCGGTATGCCGGAGAAAGCGTTCTTCCGGCTCCGCTGGGTATATAATATCACTAAACATATCTCGTATTCTACTGTTTTTATATGTTTTTACAAATATTCTACAGATAATTTGTTATACATATTTCTTTTTCATTCCGCAGGGATTATAATTAATTATGAAATACTGATACAGAATTTATGATGTATCAAATCTTCAAAACGGAGTGTTTGCATATGGATGCTACGATCGCCCCAAGAGACCTGACACGGCTCAGGAACAATTTCAACATAGACAAGAGGCGCAGGACCGGTCATCATCATCAGGTCCAGGCACATTTCCACCCATTCTATGAATTATTCTATCTGACAAAGGGGAACTGCCGTTTCTTCCTGTTCAACAGGAACCAGGTCTTAAAGGACGGGGATATCCTGATCATTCCCCCCGGAGAATACCACTACAACGTCTACGGGAACGGAATGCATGACCGCTTTACGATTTATTTTACCGACAGCAAGATCCCTCAGGATATCCGGCCGTTCATCGAGCCCCTCATCAATTCCGTCAGGAACCACACCCGGCTGCATGTGGATCAGAATGCCATGCCCGCTGTAAAAGAATATCTCGAAAAGCTCAACAACTGTTATTACAGCGAAAAAGCAGTCGGCGATGTCCTCATCAATTATGTATTCCCGGAATTTCTCCTCTTTCTGGCCCAGCACGTCTCTGAGCCGGAGTTCGAGGAGACTGCACCCACCGTCGCGTCCATCCAGAAGTCAGTCCAGTATATAAAAGATAATTACGCGCAGGATCTCACGCTCGATATGGCGGCATCCGAAGCCGGTCTCACCCCGACCTATTTTTCCAGAAAATTCAAGGAGGTCGTCGGTACCGGATTCCGGGACTACGTCAATTTCATCCGGCTGGGAGGCGCGGCTTCTCTCCTGCGCACGACCCAGCTCTCCATCCAGGAAATCTCAAGGCGCTGCGGTTTCAACAGCGCGAACTACTTCGGAGATGCCTTCCGGAGCGCGTACGGCATTTCCCCGAGAGAATTCCGAAAGAACCAGGACGTCCAGCAGAGGGCGATCTCTCTTGACCTCACGGAGGAAGACGGGGAAGAGAATCTGACGGAGGATACGGGGATGGATCCTGCAGATGACGTGGGAAGAAATACAGCTGATGACACCGGAACCGATCCGGCGGATGATACGGGAAGAAATTCAGCTGATGGCACCGGAACCGATCCGGCGGATGATGCAGTAAATTGTCCGACAGACGGCTCCTGACCAAATCACCCGGCGCACTCATGTTACTGACTGAAACTTCCCACTCGCATCAACGTGACTGCGACCGGGAATAAATACTTTCCAAAGTCGGGCGTCCGAGCACGGTCGGTACTTCTTTCTTTTAATGCCGAAGGCTACAAAAGAAAGTCAGTACCGCTGCCAGTGCGAGCGAGCGTGAGCGTCCCGACGTGGAAATATTTATTCCGGGAGCCTCAGGAACCTGGATGCGGGAAGTTTCTGTAACTTACACTTCAAAGGAGGCTCATATGATTCAATACGGCATGCGCGCACACGACCTGTGCCCGAAGCTCCCGCTCACGGAAGTCCTCGACACAGTCCGGGCGCACAACATCAGGCACATTCAGCTCGCCTTCGGGAAATCCGTCTCGGACTATGATTTCAGTACCGGCCACTACAGTGCCGGTTTTGCCGGCTACATCGGCAGCGAGCTCAGGAAGAGGGACATCCATATCGCAGTCCTCGGCTGCTATATCAATCCCGCGAACCCCGATGAGGAAGCCCGCAAAGCGGCTGTTGCCCGCTTTATCGAGCATCTTCGTTACGCAAAACGGATCGGAGCGGACATGGTCGGCACGGAGACCGGGCGGTTCTCGACAGATTTCAAGGTAACTCCCCTCACCAGGACTGAGGAATGTTATGAGACCATGCTGAAATCTTTCAAAGAGATCGTCCGCGCTGCGGAACAGCTCGGCGTTGTCGTCGGTGTGGAGGGCGTCTTTAATCATACGCTCCACTCCCCGGAAATGATGGACCGCTTCCTCAGGGATATTGACTCCGCTTCCGTCGAAGTCATACTGGATGCAGTGAACCTGATGACACCTGCTGTGGAATTCGATCCCGAAGGACAGGCAGCGATCCTTGAAAAGGCCTTCTCCCTCTACGGCGACAGGATCTCCGTCCTTCACCTGAAAGACTTCGTCTTCGACGGTGAGAAGCAGCTTTTCCGACATCCGGGCGAAGGCCATATGAACTACGCCCCGCTCATGCAGTACATTGCAAAGGAAAAACCGCAGATCATCGGCCTTCTGGAGAATTCTTCCCCGGACCGCTACGAGTCGGACTGCGCTTTTCTTGAAAATGAATTCGCCCGCGCTTCCGCAAAATAAGTCTGCTCTGTATAAGGCTTTTCATTTACGGCATTTATGGACATTTATATGCTTTCAGGCGCTTTTTTCAGGGTTTTTTAAGGAGTTTTCAGGGATTTTTACCGGTTTTTCATTTGTGATTTTTGACAATTTTCGACCAGTTTTTCATTTCTCTATTGACAATTTTAGATACAGGCACTATTCTTAATGTAAGGGCTTACATTTGCTTATATTTTATTAAATTTATGCGCTGAATAAATGTTTTATATAAAGGAGGATTCACTATGCAACCGTTCATGGGAAAAGATTTCATGCTGAAGAATGAGACGGCAAAGCACCTCTTCCACACCTACTCGGAAGATCTGCCGATCATCGACTACCACTGCCACATCCCGCCGCAGGAAATCTATGAGGACCGCCGTTACAACAACATCGCGGAAGTCTGGCTTGGCGGAAAAGCAGCTGACGGCACTTATTTCGGAGATCATTATAAGTGGCGCGTTATGCGTTCCAACGGTGTGCCGGAAAATGTCGTGACCGGCGATGCGGATCCCTTTGAAAAGTTCGTCGCATTCGCGAAGGCGCTTGAGATGGCGATCGGCAACCCGATGTATCACTGGTCGAACCTCGAGCTCCACAAGTATTTCGGCATTGAGGAGCCCCTCACCGCTGCCAACGCAAAGGAGATCTGGGACAAGACGTCCGATATGCTTCAGAACGATCCGAACCTCACGGTCCGCGGCATCATCCGTCAGTCCAACGTCAAGTTCATCGGAACGACAGACGACCCGATCGATACCCTCGAGTGGCATGAAAAGCTGGCTGAGATCGATGATCTCGGATTCATGGTCCGTCCTTCCTTCCGCCCGGACAAGGCCATCAACATCACGAAGGCAGGATTCGCAGAGTATATCGATAAGCTTGCGAAGAGCGTCGGCAAGGATGCGCTGAAATCCGCTGCAGATGTATGCGCTGCCCTGAATGACCGCATCGACTTCTTCAAGGCACACGGCTGCCGCGCTTCCGACCACGGTCTTGACTATGTCCCGTTCGCACCGTGCGCGATCGAGGAAGCTGACGCTGCATTCGTAAAGGCCATGAACGGCGAGAAGCTGACGAAGGAAGAGGCTGACAAGTATATGACGACCGTCCTCCTTTCCCTCGCAAAGAAGTATCACAAGGAAAACATCGTCATGGAGATCCATTACTCCTGCACGAGAAACGTCAATGCAAGAATGTTCGGGATCGAAGGCCCCGACACAGGCTTCGACACGATCGCGAAGACGAACTGCACGGATGAGCTCGGCCAGTTCTTCTCAGAGCTCGAAATGACGAACGACCTTCCGAAGACGATCGTCTTCTCCCTGAACCAGGCTGATTTCGATCCGATCACAACGATCCTCGGATGCTTCCAGTCCGATGAGGTACCGGGCAAGATGCAGCTTGGCGCAGCATGGTGGTTCCTTGACACAAGAGACGGTATGGAAGCACAGATGAAGTCCCTGGGCCGCCTCGGACTCCTCGGGAATTTCGTCGGCATGCTGACAGACTCCCGCTCCTTCCTGTCCTACACGAGACATGATTACTATCGCCGGATCGCCTGCAACCTGATCGGCCAGTGGGTCGAGGACGGCGAGTATCCGAACGACGAAGCTTCCCTGAAGAAGATCGTCGAAGGCATCAGCTACACGAACGCCGCAAGATATTTCGGCATCTGATCTGACAGCTGATCTCCGGGGCGAAGGGTCTTCATTTTCCTTAAAAGACCTTTCCGGGATACGAACAAAGAAAGAATTTACGTTCCGCAGGAGCGTCCGATTCCGAATCGCTCCTGCGGACTAAATAAAAGCAACTTGCAACTGTTACTTATAAGTTTTGGACAGGCAGCATAAAAGCTGCGGAAAGAGAAGAAAAATGGATAAATTAAATTACAAAGTTCTTAAAGAGTCAGGCTACGATGGATATATTCTTGAGAATGCACCGGTCAAAGTGCTGCAGTTCGGCGAAGGCAACTTCCTCCGCGCATTCGTAGATTACTGGTTCGATATGTCCAATGAACTTGTCGGATGGAACGGCAAGGTCGCCCTTGTACAGCCGATCGCTCCGGGCCTTGCAGACCTGATCAATGAGCAGGAAGGCCTCTACACACTGTATCTCCGCGGCTCAGAGAACGGCGAGAAGATCAACAGAAAACGCGTCATCTCCGTATGTGATGCATGCTACAACCCGTATGTCACTTCCGACTGGGAGAAGATCAAAGAGATCGCAAAGAGCGACGACCTCGAGTACATCGCAAGCAACACGACCGAAGCCGGTATCGTCTACGATCCCGAGTCGACCTTCGATCAGGTTCCTCCGAACTCCTTCCCGGCCAAGCTGACCGTCCTCCTTTACGAGCGCTTCAAAGCCGGCAAGAAGGGTGTCGTCATCCTCTCCTGCGAGCTGATCGACGCGAACGGCAAGGAACTCAAGAAGTGCGTAGAGAAGCATATCGCAGACTGGAAACTCGGCGATGATTTCGCAGCATGGATCGAAAATGAAAACCTCTTCTGCTCCACGCTCGTCGACAGAATCGTTCCCGGACGCATCCGTGACGCACAGGAAGTCGCTGCTCTCGAGCAGGAGCACGGCTACACCGATCCGCTTCTCGATGTCGGCGAAGTCTTCGGCGTATGGTACATCGAAGGTCCGGAATGGCTCGAGGAGAAGCTTCCGTTCAAGAAAGCCGGCCTCAACGTCCATGTCGTACCGGATGTTGTTCCGTACAAGAAGCGCAAAGTCCGCATCCTGAACGGCGCACACACCGGCTTTGTTCTCGGCGCTTATCTCGCAGGTCAGGATATCGTTCGTGACTGCATGCACGACGACACGATCCGCGGATTCATGAACAAGATGCTCTTCGACGAAGTCATCCCGGTCCTGCCGCTCGACAAGGCTGACTGCGAAGCATTTGCAGCTGCAGTTACAGACCGTTTCAACAACCCGTTCGTAGATCATCAGCTGATGTCCATCTCTCTGAACTCCACATCCAAGTGGCGCGCACGTAACATGCCGTCCTTCCTCGAGTACATTGAGAAGTTCGGAAAGCTCCCGGCTGCCCTCACGATGAGCCTTGCTGCTTACATCGCATTCTATTCGGATGATGTCGTCCGCCGCGAGGACAACGCCCTGATCAACCGCCGTCCGGCAGGCAACGAGTACGCTGTATCGGATGACGCATGGGTCCTTGACTTCTACTATGCACACAAGGATGACGACGCAGCAGCGATCGTAAAGGCAGTCCTCAGCAACGAGGAGATGTGGGGACAGGATCTGACAAAGGTCGAAGGTCTCACCGAAGCTGTAACAGCTGACCTCGAGCTCATCCGCAAGGAAGGTGCTCTCGCCGCTTATAAGAGCGTCCTTTGAAGAACAGGTAAATGCATATGAAGACGATTAAAATTCATCCTTCCGATAATGTCGCTGTCGCTCTCAGTGCCCTCGCCTGCGGCGAGACCGTGACACATGACGACGTCACAGTGACCGCCACTGAGGACATTATGAGAGGACACAAGATCGCCCTCTATGATATCGCAGAAGGTGAGCCGATCATCAAGTACGGCAATCCGATCGCTGTCGCGACACGCGATATCAAAAAAGGCGAGTGGGTCCACACCCACAACGTCCACACCGGCCTTTCTGAAGGCGGTGAATACGTTTACGACCACAAGGTCTATGACCTGCCGAATCCCGCTCCCAGGACCTTCAACGGCTACCTCAGAGAGGACGGCAGAGCAGCCATCCGCAACGAGCTCTGGATCGTTCCGATCGTCGGCTGCGTGAACGGTATTGCAAAGCAGCTCGTCGACGCAAATCAGGACCTCGTTACAGGTTCGATCGACGGACTTTACAGCTGGTCGCATCCTTTCGGATGCAGCCAGCTCGGCGATGACCTTGCGCAGACCGGAAAACTTCTGGCAGCTCTGGTCCGCCATCCGAACGCAGGCGGCGTCCTCTGCCTGGCTCTCGGCTGCGAGAACCTGACACAGGATATCTTCAAGGGCATCCTCGGGGAATATGACGAGAAGCGCGTTAAATTCCTTGTATGCCAGGATTATGAAGATGAGATTGAGGAAGGCACGAAGCTCCTGAAGGAACTTGCGGAATATGCTTCCCAGTTCAAGAGACAGCCGCTTCCGGCAGAAATGCTTGTCGTCGGCATGAAGTGCGGCGGTTCCGACGGACTTTCCGGCATCACGGCAAATCCGACTGTCGGCCGTTTCTCCGACCGTCTCATCGCCCTCGGCGGAACGACGATCCTCACAGAAGTACCGGAAATGTTCGGCGCAGAGAATATCCTCTTCTCCAGATGCGCGGATGAGCAGGTCTTCGAGAAGGCTGTCAGCATGGTCAACGACTTCAAGAAATACTTCGTCGATCACGGCCAGGTCGTCTACGAAAATCCGAGCCCGGGCAACAAGGCAGGCGGTATCACAACACTCGAAGACAAGTCCTGCGGATGCGTACAGAAGGGCGGATCTGCCCAGATCGTCGACGTCCTCCGCTATGCTGAGCCGGTCACAAAGAAGGGTCTCAACCTTCTCTCCGGCCCCGGCAACGACCTTGTCAGCGCGACAGACCTCACGGCTGCCGGCGCGCACATGATCCTCTTCACGACAGGCCGCGGAACTCCGTTCGGAGCTCCCGCACCGACTGTCAAGATCGCGACCAACAGCGCTCTTGCAAACAAGAAGAAGAGCTGGATCGATTTCAATGCAGGCACCTGTGCTGAAGGGGAATCCCTTGACAGCGCGGGCGATCGCCTCCTTGACTATGTTCTCTCCGTCGCAAGCGGTGAGCGTACATTGGCTGAAAAGCATGGAAATCGCGAGATCTCCATTTTCAAAGACGGCGTTGTGCTCTGATCACGGAGCATGAACCGCCGGTAACATGTCCTCCTTTTATTCAGACAAAGGCTGCAGCGGAGGAAGCTTCCGGTCCGTAGGGACCGGGCTTCCCGTTGCAGCCTTCCGTTTTTCCGTATTGTTTTGCAGGTATATGCAGGTATATGCAGATGTATGCAGCGAAACGCTGTACTCATGGGACTGCATGAACATTCAAACGGCTTCAAAACGCAAACTCGCTTCGCTCAGACAGTGCGGTTTTTGCTCATTCCACATCTTTCGTTCATGAAGAAGTTCTAAGGCTTGTGCAGATTGTTTGAATTGTTCATGCAGTTCCCATCTCGTACATTGTTTCGCCAGCAGCCAATCTTATTATGACCAATGCGCCCTGCAGCTATACAATGCTCCACTGGAGCATTGTTACGCATGCTTAGGCACGGCGGATCGCAGCCGCGCAAATAAGAAGGTGCCTCGCACCTTGCGCGGCACAGCAAGAACGCCGAGGCGTTCTTGAAATTCAGGCTTTATCCACGCCGAAAACAATCCCCGCGCTCTTCCTCGCCTTCTCAAGCGTCCGCATAACCTCGAGCGATTTCTGAAGATAATACTCCGCACTCGCAGAATCCTTCTCATCGATGATCCGCGCAAAATCAACGAATTCCTGTGTCATGCGATGGCGGATCCCCTCGGATACATACTTCCCGGTGACCATTGCCCGGCTCATACCTCCCGCCGCATTCGGGACCGGCGGCTTATCATCGTCCGCATACTCATAGTCCACGCCCTCGATCACGTTCGGCTTTCCGATCAGGCGCATCCAGCCGTCCTCTCCCTGGAAGATACAGAATGAAGGACTGTCTGAATCCTTCGCGCCCGTGCAGACAGCCGTGACCCCGTCATAGGAGTAGACCGCCGTGCCGGATGTGTCCACACCGTTAAAGCCCAGATTCGGGAAGTAATGCGCATCCTTCGGCTCTCCGAGAAGTCCGACAGTAAGGTACGTGTTGTACAGGTTGATGTCGTAGAGGGCACCGCCGGAGAGCTCCGGATTAAATGCCGGCTCGACCTCTCCTGCCAGATACTTCTTATAGCGGCTCGAATACTGGGAATAATTGCACTGTGCCATCCGCATTCTGCCGAGCTTCGGAAGGATGTCCTTCATTTTTTCAAAGATATCGCTGTGGAGCGTCGTGATCGCCTCAAGGCAGAAGACTCCTTTTTCCCGGGCGATCTGTGCAAGCTCCTCCGCCTCGGAGACCAAGGACACAAAAGGCTTCTCGAGAATGACATGCACACCCGCCAGAAGAGCCTGCTTCGCATAACTGAAATGCGCACTGTTCACGAGCCCGATATAGACGCAGTCGACACCGCTCTTTTGAAGGAGCTCCTCGTAGTCCGTATAGACTTCGTCGATTCCGTACTTTGAAGCCAGGCCCAGGGCTTTTTCCCGGCTGTGCGGTCTTGCAAAAATGGCTGTGCGTTCGATCTCTGCGATCTCCTCCATCGCGAAAAGAGCTTCATGGACGATCTTACCGGTGCCGATGATACCCAGTTTCATGTGGAT
>OMVU01000019.1 GCA_900314565.1 uncultured Eubacteriales bacterium | reverse complement strand
CGGCGAAGACGGGGAGGCGGACCAACGGATCTCAGGGATCCTTGACGGGGCAGCCTCCATCGCTTCCGCGGCAGGCGGAGCGATCCCCTGGGGGCTCGGGAGGACACGGGCGAAGGCAAAGACCGCTGAGGGCAGCATGGGCGCTGCAGCGGCCTATGCGCAGAATGTGGAAAAGAATTACGCGAATGCAGCAGTGAGTGGAAGGTACACGATCGTGGCCAGCGGCGATCTCGTGGTCGAGGCCATCGGGGAGAACGGCGCGGACATTTCCGCGGATGCTTCTTCCGTAAAGAACGGGACCGGTACCGCAGCGGCGGTGAATGTAGTCGCTTACGATTTTGCGGCACTGCTCGACAGCGGCAAGGCGACAGCGACGTCCGTTACGGTCCATGCAGGCATCCCGGATGCGGATGCGGCCACATACAGGGTGACGGCAGTCTCCGGGGCCGGGGACGGAAAGACCGGCCTTGTCGGGAGCATCGCGGTCAATGAAGTATACGGAACATCCAGGGCGGAGATCGAGGCAGGGACAGCACAGGTCTCGGCTGCAAAAGACATGGTCATCAAGGCGGAAGACCTGCACACCGAGGAGACGGTCGCTACGGCGGGTGTCTCCGAAGACGGAAAGCCTGTCCGGACGTCCGAAGAGGAAACGCCGGGGAATATCGGCGTGGGGGCTTCCTTTGCCCTCAGCGATGTAAGGACGGATACGAAGGCAACGGTCGGAGAAGGCCGTGTCGTGGAAGGCCTCAGGGTATATATCCTCGCGGACAATAAAGACGTGCGCGGGACATATTCCATGGCAGGAAAAGATCCTTCCGCTTACGGACAGGATTTTGCGGCAGCAGCGGCAGACGGGTCTGCAGCAGTATCGATCGGCGAGAACAGGAGCATTGCTCTGGCTGACGAAGGGGCACAGATCATTGCGGACGGGACGTCAGACGGAAGCGGAATCGAAAGAACCGGCGAACCGAAGGCGGGCGACATCTATATAAAGGGCGTGTTCGGGAGCAGTGTCAGGACCCTGGCGGGTATGTTCCGGGCGGACGGCCGGACGTATTCCGGCGGGACGGCAGCGGTCAATCTCGCGGCGTCAGACGCGAAGGCGGAGATGCGCGGATACGCGACAGCGAACGGCAATGTCCTGACTTGCGGAGAATATCGGGAACGCGCAGGCGGTCTTAAGAGGAGAGATCTCCGGCCGCGGAACAAATGGACAGAATGAGATCGCGGCACTGATCAATGAAGTGCTCAACCGCTATAAGGACAAGGATGGCAGCAATGCGTCGAACAGCAACCCGCTGACGTACAATGTGCTTGCAGCTCAGAACGCGAAATCAGAGGGAACGGACGAGGAGAACATCCGCAAGGCGCAGGAGGAGAGCAATAAGCTTGCAGCCTCCGGAACGAACGTCTCTGTCGGAGAAGGGATCATCAGGAATGATCTTCCCGGCGCAGATGTCCGCGCTGCAGCAGCGCTCGGACTGAATCTGACAGCGCACAACGCATATGCGCTGGTCAGCGGGACCGTGGACAAGACGAACCACAGCGTGGATATACGGGCGGAAGTAACAAGTTCTGCTAAGGCGAAGGGCTCTGCAGAGAACGTAAAGGCCGAAGGGGACGGATACGAGCTGGGTCTCGGAGCAGCGCTCAGTGTGAACAGGAATACCGCATCGGCGGAGATCGCAAAAGGAACGTATCCTTCGAGAGTCGAGTCCCAGGGCGCGGTCAGCCTGACTGCAGAGCAGCTGCGCAACGTCTCCGAAAATGACAGAGAGACATTTGAGGCGGAGGCAGTCCCCGGATACTACAGCGAAGAAAATGGACAGATCTTCGGAACGCTCGTGATCGTACGCTCCGGATCTGTTACGGAAGCGCTGGTCGCGGACGAGACGACGATCAATGCGAATCTTGGCAGGAAGAACGGGGTTGTAACAGTCTCTGCTGATGAGACGGGCAGGGTCGCGGCGAAGGCTTTCGGGACAACTTACGGTCCGGCCTTTATCATCGTTGATGCGAAGGATATCATCCGGGCGGAGATCGGCGAGAAAGCCCAGGTGACCGGCTACTATATCATAGTGCGGGCCAGGAAGCAGGCAGCCGGAAGACTCCCGAAGATCTACACTTTTGCAAACGGGAAAGAATATGTGACGGTTTCGGCCAAAGGTGCGGATGAAGAGACAGTCTATACGGTCATGGCTGACACGGCGGAATTCTATGACAGTTATTCCAGTCTGAAGGGATACAGCGAGTCGCTTCGGCAGTACGCCGACTACTTCCTGGAGACGCTGTCTAACGCGGAATTCGCGGGTACATTCAGGAATCTTGAGGCACAGGGTGCTTCGACGATCCTGCGGGAAGCTCTGATTGTCAGCATCTCCATCGGAAAAGAATCTGTTCTCACGGCGGAAGGAAATATCAACATTACAGCGGAAACGAGCAGCCAGGCCGCGGTACTTCTCGGTACAAAGGATTTCGGATTCCGTGACCTTAAGGAGGTCGGCACATCCGTTGTCCTCGTGACTTCCGATAATGTGACGAAGGCAGTGGTCGGGGATGATGCAAAGCTCACGGCAGGCAAATACTATGTGCAGCTTGCTATGGAAAGTGCGGTCAAATCGGCGGCTGTTCTTCCGGGGAGCCCTGATGAAGAGGGGGTCACCTCACCGGGCGGCGGTTCGATCATCGTACTCACGGATACGGATGAAGTCCTGACGGAGATCGGAACAGGGACCGTAATCGAGGGAGCCCTTGCAGTCTCGATCGGAGCGGAACTTGGTAATGACAAGAATTCACTTGTCTCTCAGGATAACAGGAAAGCCGGAGCGAAGTCGACCGGAGGAAACAACACGTATATGTATTCGGCATCTTCGGTGCTCACGAAAGCAGGCATCAATGCGAAGATCCGCAGCAGCCAGGGAGATGTTGAACTTAAGGCATTTACAGGAGAACAGATGATCAGCCTGCCGGGAGCGAACTCGGATGCTCTTCCCGGCGCGGTCGCGGCGCTCATGAATATCATGAGATCGGAAGGATCCACAGTCGTCGAGACCGGCAGAGTAGAGATCACAGCAAAGAAAGATGTTCGTCTTAAGGCGACAGCAGAGAGTTATCTCATCACAGTCGATCCGATCACGGAGAAGGCATCGCTGTACAGCCCGAAGGGTGCGGTCGTATTCTTCGACGCTGCCAGATGTGTCGAGACGCTTCTCGGAGAGGGATCGTCTGTCACGGCAGGAGGAAATGTATATCTGATTTCCTCACTCGATGAGAAAATGCTCATTGTACTCCTGCCTGTACAGGGAACGGACGGCGCAGGGCTTTCCGGTCTGGCAGCAGGTGCAAAGAGCAGGAACATCGTCAGGACGGTCGCCGGTGCAAAGAGCGGCCAGGACTGGAGAGCAGCGGACGCAGCGGATGCAGCATCTGTTACAAACGTGACAGCGGACGGATCGATCGCAGTGACAGCAGTGCTTGATTCACTGAACCAGATGGTCACAGCCGGTGTGAACGGGGATGAGCGCGCCACTGCAGGCGGGGCGGCAGCTGCGATCATTGAGAAGAATATCGTGGATGCAGCTGTCAGCAATATGGCATATCTGAAGGCGATGGCTTCTCAGGCGGCCATTACTGTGGAGAAAGCCGGAACGGATTCAGAAGGAAAGAAGAAGACGCACAGCCGTACGGGAATCATTCTCTATGCAGGAGCAAAGGAAGATATCCTCATGACGGTCAAAGGTGCAGGTGCATCGGGCGGAGTCTCTGTCAACGGGACGATCGCGGATGTGAATGTCGCGAATACCGTACGGACGAGGGTCGGAAAGGACGCACAGCTCTTTGCGGGAACGGAGATCAGGGATGAGTTCACCGGTGAAGTCGGCAATACAGGTACATCCGGAGATATACACATAGAAGCTGAAGATCAGACGGATGCGGTGATCCTTGCCGGAGGCTTAAGAAAGGCAGATACGGCATCAGAATCTCCGACAGTATTCTACGGATTCTTCGGAAAGACTGTCAGTGCGAAAAATGAAGGACTCCTTGCTGCAGCGAAAGATGCGGTAGAAGTCGTTGCGGATGAGACGACAACAGTCACTTCCTTTATGACGGCATCCGGTCCGGCACCGGGAGCAGCCGGCGTATCGGGAGTGGTGTACATGAAGAGCACGGCGAACGCTTTCGCATCCGGTTATCTCCGGGGCGAAAAGTCAGTCTTTGTTTCTTCGAACAGCGACAACAGGATCAATAACATTTCGACAGTCGTTGATGGAACAGAAAACAACGGAAACGCCGGGACCGGTCTCCTTGTATATCTGTACAACGGGGCTTCGTCTGAGATTGCAGATGAGAGCACGGTACTGGGCGGCGATGTCACTGTGGCAGCAGACTCGAAAGAAGACGTGAGCGCGTATGTTCAGGGATCGACAGGCAATGACTACCGGGCAGTCATCGGTGGAAGCCTTATGATCGTCCTGACCGGTACGGTAACCACGGCCAGGATTGGAGCGGACGCTTCTGTCGGCGGTGTCTCTTCTGAAAAAGCAGGAGAGGTCATCGTAAGAGCGAAGGACATCTATACTCTGACAGGCGTTGTCGGAACGGTCGACAATACATATGCAACAAGAGGCGGTGTCTCCGCTGCAGCATCTGTCTCCTACAATACCGTCGCGGCTTCTGTAGGACGTGGAACACAGATGAAGGTCAGGAGTCTTACGGTAGCAGCGGATTCTGTCAGGACAGCCAATATTCTTACGGCAATGACAGGAGACGATGTCGGCGCTGTTGAGACAGCAGGTACGGCAGCCGTTATTGCGATCGGCAGCCTGCTGAACAAAGACGCACACAACGCGATCTACGCCGGCGGTCAGTCGATCCTTCCGGGAGCGATGGCCGGACATATCCTGCAGAACGGCGGAACGGCAGTCAGTTTCAATGACTTTACAGACGGATCTCTTCCGACGATCGATATCGACGGAATGCTCGCGGCAGGTCTCGCGGGTGTGGGGGAGACGATCGATATGGCGAACGGGGCAGGCCAGTATGATTCCATTCTCCAGCCGGAGGGCGAGGCTCTCCCTGAGCTTCCTGTGGGTGTGTACAAGGTCTTTGACGGCGTTATCGGAAGAGAAGTAACACGATATAACAATAAAGAAGATTATGTATCTGCATGGATCGAGCCGGATGTGGTCGTTACGGCTGATTCCGACGTCACAGTAAGTGCCAGGATTCTTCTTAATCTGTATGTGATTGCCGGAGCGGTCGGACGCAGTGCCGAAGAAGGGATCGGTTCAGGCACGGCAGCTGTTTTCATGAACGGCAACGTGTATGCGGATGTCTACGGCACTCTTACGAGCGGAGGAAAGATTGAAATCACCGCATCTGCGGAGGCGGGAATCAGTGCCAGAGAAGATCTTTCGTTCAGAGAGACATCTGTGCTCAGGTCGCTCACCCATACAGCGGCCCAGAAAGGCATTTCTGCAAAGCAGGAGCCCAACAGGACCGGAATCTACGCGCTCTCAATTGCAGGCGCACAGGCAGCACCGGGCGGCCGTGACAATGTGGCATACACATCGGTCAGCTCCGATGTGACTGCGCGTCTCCACGGAACGGTCAATGCGGATTCGCTGAAGATCAGATCCGTATTCGGATTTGACAACGTCCACGCAACGTCCATCGCAGCAGCAAAGGGCAATAAAGATCTTACCAGGATCCTTGCTCTCGAATACTACGACGGATTTGTCGAGGCGGGGATCACGAAGACCGCGGCAGTGAATCTCTCCGGAAAATCTCTGGATGTGAAGACACAGAGTATTGCGGCAATGGCGCCGAGGGCAGGTATTCCGGGATCCGGAATGAGAGACATGACTGCTGTGACTGCAGCAGCTGCTGTCAACCGGACGGAATCCTATGCTTATATAGCAGGCGGTGTCAATGTAAATGCGGAAGCAGCTGATGTTACGATCAGTGCGGAAACGAAATCTGAGGCGGATGCGGAGATTCTTGCGTATACAGCAGACGCCAGCGTACTCGATCTGGGTCTGGTCATCGTGGTCAATGACCCCGTGAACATGGCTCTTATCAACAGGTGCAGAGAGAAGAGTCTTCCGCAGGCTGAGACTGAGAACGGTATCGGAACCGTGAACGCAAAGACACTCTGTGTAAATGCATTAACGAAGGCGAAGACCGATGTCCGGGGAACCCTGCTTTCCAAAGGAAAGAACGGTTATTTGAACGGCCTGGTCCTCATGGCTCTTGTCAACTCGGAAAACAGCGCAGCTGTATGGGGGACGAATGTCAGGGCAGAGTCTGTTACAGTCAAGGCGCTTACCGATAACAGAACGACAGTGACCGGTGAGACGGGAGACAAAGGTATATACGGAGTCGGCGGAACAATGGCTCTCGGATATATCGGTTCTTATAATACGGCAGAGGTCAGCGTAAAGGATGCTGTGATTGAGGCGAATGACTTTACGGTCTATGCCGGAGCTGATAAAGAGAGAGTGAAGTCCGACGTGATCGTGACTGTCAATCCCGGAGGACTGGCAGAGACGCAGGCGAAGGCAATGAATGTTGCAATCGCGCGGAATGACCTGTTCAATCTGGCATGGATCAACGGCGGTGACAGCAGCAATCAGATGGGTGTGATCACCGCACAGAACGATATAAAGGTCTATTCGGCACAGGATTCTCTGGCAAAGGCGGAAATCCGGCCGCATGACAGGACAATAGGTGCGATCGGAGCAGGGGCTGCATTCGCAGTTCAGGACGGTAATGCTTCTGCATATGTCAGCTACACAAAACTTAACGCGAAAAACATTTATGTGCAAAGCTGGTACAACACGGAAGCAGGATTCGATTCAGCCGGTTTCCTCTGCGAGGACAAGGGCGCGATCGCAATCGTGACACCGGCACAGGATCCGGGCCACATTCTGGCAAAGCATTTGACAAATGCGGAGGCATTGTTCATCGGAGCTGCTGTCGCGGATCTTTACGGCTGCGATGTCGAGGCGTCTGAAAGGACAGATGTCAAGGTCTACGCACAGTCCTATGCGAAAGCGCTTATGGATGCGCCGAAGATCAATTACAATTACGGCTGGATCGGCGTGAGCCTGATCCATGCGGAAGCTTTGGGCCTTTTTACTGCCGAAGTGGTAGAGCCGCTTGAAAACGGCACGATTTCATCGATGTACGTGAACGTTATTGTGAATTATATTGCAGTATCAGACGCGGCTACGGCGATGGTCGGGGGCCAGAAGGTTTCCAGGGAAGGGAATACAATAAAGTATAATACAGCGACAGCCAAGACAGGGACGATGGCGGAAGCGAGCCTGAAGCGTATAGCGGATAAAGATGCCAGTGTATTCATCTTTGCGAACGGAGCGGTGGCCGCACATGCGTATGTTGCGGAGACTGTCTTCTCATACTGGGAATATTTAAATGCATTTGATACTATGGCAACATCCACGACTGCAGAGATTGCAGTGGAGCAGAGAGCACATATGGATCCGGAGACACTCGCATCCGCGGCACGCTTAAGCAGAATTGAAATCCGATCCCTTCTCTATGGATATGCTTATCTCAGGGAAGATTCGGATGAAGAAATGATCTCGGGTGCCTGCGCAGAAGTGGGATATCCTGTTTTCGAAGAGAACAGCATGAGAGCAGCACTTCTTCTGCCGGTCACGAACAAAGCGGAGTCAGTGGTAAAAGTCACGAACCTTGCATATATCCATGGACCGGGAGAAATCTATTTCTTAAAGGATGCCATTATTCTGGCAGAGACAAGCGTGGATTCGCTCGGGTGCGTCAGGCTGTCTCCTGAAGGTGTGGAGACTGCTCAGAAGATGGGTACGAGCGTCAGCGCTCTCACAAGGAACAGGACGGAGGCTTCGGTAGGATCCAATATCCTGCTTGTCCTCGTTGGTCAGAACGGCTTGAATATTGCAGTTCTTTCGACAGACAGTTCGAAAGCAAAGGCGGAATCGCTCTACTCCTCCGGAAGGCTGGATGATACATATCCGGACGAACTCGTCCGGGCCGGAATCGGAACTCTGGATGAGCAGGTTGCAATTTATAGTATGGATGGAGACGCTTCGAATATGAGCGTAACGAGATCCTGGGTCGGAGAGCATTCTTATCTGGATGCACAGTCGATCAGCTTTGTGACGGTCAATAATAACTGGGCTGAAGCCGGAATGAAGTCCGTAGACGGATACCTTGCATGGGGCGGCGATATAAACAAAGTACCGACCGTGATGGCAGTGGACTGTGATGTGACAGTCGGAACAGACACAGCGCTTATTGCAAGATCCGGAAATGTTAACCTGCATACGCACAGCTATCTTGAGTCAACTGCAAAAGCGATAACAGAGTCTGCGAACTTCCGGAATGAAGAGAGTGTAGAGGCCGAGAACGTAATACGTCAGTCGGAGAGGATCCTGATCGGCATGCGCGCGTTCATACAGGCTCGTTTTGATGTATCAATTGTTGTTCGCGGCGCAGTAAAGATGGAGGCCGATGCGCTTAACGGAGAAAAGCCGTCCAAGGAAGGCGCTTCGACTGCTGCAGGCAACAGACTGCTCCGCAGGGAGGCTATAGAGCTCGCAAGGATGGCAAGGCTTAGGACATGGTACGGGGATATCACTCTGAATATCATCGCGTCCGGCGATAGCGTGAACGGAGTCGATACAAGTGATCATCTCGCAGCCAATGCTTCTGAGAGAAGAGCGGGCCAGGATCCGCTCTCCGGGCTTAATGCCAGAAATACAATCACGCTTATGGCGTTCATTAATACCATGGATAATTCGGAACTCTATGCACCCTTCGGAACGGTAAACGTTAAGGTGCAGGATGGATATGGCGACAATACCAGTATCAATAATATGAGAAAAACGGATATCCGGGCAAATGCTGAAGGAACCGCAGGCAGAAAGACGCCGCCCACAAGTATCTCTGCAGTGAACGACTATATGGAAGATCTTCAGGTCACTGTACAGCACAGTACGATTACAGGCAATAACGTAAATATCACAGCAAGCCGTGAGGCGATGAACATTCTGGCCAGATGCATTGCTGATGTAACGCGCCTCCTGACCACGGGATATACTGTGTCGGCAACAAACCATCTTCAGTTCAATACGGACGTAAAGATCAGCCACGGAAGTTATGTGAGAGGATATTCCAACGTAAGCATTACAGCAAAGACCGAGTCCGAGGATCTGGAGAAGAGAGATCAGGGCGTAAGCAAGATTCGGGCAGAAGCGAGTGTTAAGCACGGTGCGCCTGGAAATACGAGCAATGCTGTAAATACCGGCATAATCAGAGAAAATATCTCGATTGAAGACGGGTCTTACATTTATGGCAGAATAATCAGCATGAATGCGATCGGCTGGCACAAGGGCGATGAGGTAAATAACGGCGGAATAGCAGGATCAGCAGAATCGCTCTTCTTCGATCCGCGTTCTGAATTCAACAATATTTACATCGACGATGCAGCAATTTTGTTCGTCGGCTCAATGGCAGGAGCTGTGGTGGATGTTTACTATGACGGATATAATGCTCCTGAGGTGCGGCAGATCGGTCTGGAGAATACACCGGAATTTGCAGTGAGCTGGAACGTCCTTACCGCACTCCGGGGATCGCTGATTCCGGATAAGGTTCCCGGATGCCTTATTGTCAGCCGGGTACGCAGAGTGTATGAAACGGATCAGGTAATAAACCGGATTCAGGAGGAGTGCCGTAATATACTGGAACGGGCTGTCAGCGGAGGCGCAATGACAGATATAACTGTTCTGAACAGATCGGGACTTCCTTTGGCTTGGATGATGGAGCTTGACCTCAATGTGGACGTCACTCCGGGCAGCTATGATTATTACTGCCTCGATAGAACGAGAACTTATGGATATGCATACGGCAGTGGGCTCAATCAGGCTGCTGAGAGTTATCCGGCAGGCGGTCTCATTTCCGAAGTATTTTATCCGAATGTGATCATGGGGCCGACAGTTACATTTGTAGGTTCACCGAGTCCGTCAGGTTTTATCACGAATTTTACGCACGGAGTGAGATACTTTATTGATGTCTATCGTAATTCCGGCGGGACGTTAACGACAACAGTACTTGAAGTTGCTTCCAACGTGGAGTTCAGTAACACAAGTGATATGACAGACCTGTCTGAGGCAGCATCTGATTACTCGTTCAGAGGAACGACTCCAAATTGGACAGCAGATGCGCTGAGAGAAAGGTATAACGGGGAGTCGTCAAATAGATCGGCAGACTCCATGTCCGGCAGCCGGAATACAGGCAGTGCATCCGACAGCCAGAGCACAGCCGGCAACGATGGCAGAGCCGGTGCAGCTGCTGACGGCAGCACTGCAAAAGATGCAGGGTCGAATGGACAGAGTGAGACGGCCGGCAATCAGGCTGCAGGAACAGCAGGAAATGCATCCGGTGGAAGCCAGGGCGGCCTGAATGACGATATCAAGGGAAGTGGAGCTGACATCGATTCGGATGACGAATCTGACAGTACATCCGCATTGGCGATGGGAGGAAAGATGCTTCCCGTTGCGGCTGCGGCGACAGCCGGAGCGCTGTTCATCATCTTCCTTCTTCTGAAGAGGAGAAAAGAGGATGAGGAGCAGTAAGGCAGGCTGCAAAATCACGTAATTAAAAGAGTCAGGACCGCCCGCGTGGCGGGTGGTCCTGACTCGTTCTATTTTATTTAATTTTATTTTGTTTCGTTCTTTCGTTTCTGTTTACTGCTCAAGGGCTGCTGCAGTCTCTGTTGTTGCTGCAGTCTCTGCTGCTGCGGTCTCTGCTGCTGCGGTCTCTGCTGCTGCAGTCTCTGTTGTTGCGGTCTCTGCTTTTGCTGCAGTCTCTAATGTTGTCTTATCGATCTCTGTGTCGGCCGGAAGAACCTTTACGCTCTTTACCTGCTCCTTGCCCTCTGCATCTTTTACGAGGACTACAGAGACCTTGTCACCCTTCTGGAGCTTCAGGTCGTCTTTGTTGTTTTCGAATGTGTAGGTCTTCTCACCGATGACGATCTTTACTTTCTTGTCTTCCACAGATTTGACAATGCCTTTTACCGGCTTGTTCTCTGTCTGCTCTGCGCCGACAGTATTCTCGTTCTGCTGATCTGCTGTCTTTGACTCGGCATTCTCTGCCTGCTGGTCATTGTTCTCGAAACCGTTGCTTCCTGTGTTGATCATGGCCTGTGCACGAGCTTTGTTGAGCTCACTTTCCTGCTCCGGAGTCAGTTCCGTGCCTGCCGGCTGTGCTGCCTGCTGCTGTGCAGCGGCCTCAGCCTGTCTTGCTTCCTCAGCCTGTCTTGCTTCCTCAGCCTGTCTTGCTTCCTCGGCCTGTCTTGCCTCCTCGGCCTGTCTTGCGGCCTCAGCCTGTCTTGCAGCCTCAGCCTGTCTTGCTTCCTCGGCCTGTCTTGCAGCTTCAGCCTGTCTTGCTTCCTCGGCTTTTCTTGCCTCTTCAGCCTGTCTTGCCTGCTCAGCTTTCTGAGCTTCCTGAGCAGCCTTCGCTTCTGCAGCGGCCTTGGCTTCTAAAGCCTTCTTCGCCTCTTCAGCCTTTCTTGCCTCCTCAGCCTTCTTCGCCTCCTCAGCCTTCTTCGCGTCAGCAGCTTTCTTCGCTTCAGCGGCCTTCTTCGCGTCAGCAGCTTTCTTAGCCTCAGCGGCCTTCTTTGCGTCAGCAGCCTTCTTCGCCTCGGCAGCCTTCTTCGCTTCAGCGGCTTTCTTTGCGTCAGCAGCCTTCTTCGCCTCAGCGGCCTTCTTCGCCTCGGCAGCCTTCTTCGCGTCAGCAGCCTTCTTCGCTTCTGTGGCTTTCTTTGCGTCAGCAGCCTTCTTTGCAGCTGTATTGTTCTTGTCAACAGAGACGGTCGTCACCGGCTTGAACGCTGTCTGAGACTGCTTTGTGGAGGATCCTGCAGTGCCGAAGATGAGGCCTGCTGTGAGGACCGCGACTGCAGCCGAGGATGCGAGGACGATGCCGATGGTTTTCTTGTTGCTGTTCTTGTTATTGTTATTTGTATTTGTTGTCATAATTTTTTCTCCCTTTCTTTCTTCTGTATTTTTATTCAGGACCTTTTAGGCTGTATATGCGCTCCTCATGGTGCGCTTTGCATTTTTCATTGCTGAATCAACATCCTCAGGTGTTTTTGCTTTTGTATTTGGTTTTTGTTCTTTACTTTTGTGTTTATTTTTTGTGTTTGTTTTTTGTGCTACAGCTATTTGTACGAGGGCTTCTTTGGGAGAGCTAAAAGATAAAAAAATAATTTGTGAGGAATTTGTGAAGATTTTCGGGCTGAAGAAAATTGCCTGCGTTCCGGAGCGGAAAAAATGCAGCTGGATTAAATTGCCTGTGTTCCGGAGCGGAAAGATTGCAGCTGAAGAAAATTGCCTGTGTTCCGGAGCGGAAAGATTGCAATGGATCGTTTCCTGAGAGATAATTTGATTGAAAGCGGGACAAGCACCTGTACAGGGCGTTCCCGAATGGCAGAATGGGAATAAGATACGGTCAGAAAGGATAAGATAATGAAGAGAAGGAAAAAGCAGGGCATTTTCCTGCTGCTGGTCTTTTCGCTGCTTCTATGCGGCTGCCAAAAGCATAACGATGGTCCGCCTGACCCCGGCACGCCGGAACCTGCCCCACTCACCGGAGAGTTCGTGTCGGAGCACGGTTCTTTTACATTTGACGGGGATGGAAAAACCGTTTATGTGGATCTGGACGATGAACTGGGTGCCCATATTCCTGACGGGATCATGGAATACTTCTTCAAATGGGGCAGCTTCGGACTGTGCCGGTACGACGTCGCTTCCGATCTGATGCTTGGCATGGAAGGCCGGCAGTATGATTTCAAGGTCAGGTCCGCTTCTGAAAATCGGATCTCGCTGGATTACCGGGACGGATCAGTGCAGTATGAACTGGATTTTGTCAGAGAAGGAGCGGGAGAAGGAACAGGTAAAGAAGAGGGAGAAGGAACAGGTAAAGGAGTGGGAGAAGAAATGCAGGACATCAGTTTAGATTCCTTTCAGGGCGAATGGTCGGATCTGAACGGCAGCACGACAATGGTCTTAAATGGCGACCGGCTCACAATTCGGAAAGGAGAATACACGGAGACGTATACAGTGGTCCTTAAAAAGGAAAGCAGTCCTGCGGTCCTTGCAAATAAGGAGGGCAGAGGTTTCGGCATCATGTCTGATCTGGAGATCCGGGAGGACGGGAGTCTCGTCGGCTGGGAGATGGTGCTGGATGCAGACAGCCATTGCTTCCGTTTTATGCGAGAAGAGCAGGTCGAAGCCGAGAAGGAAATCGTTGACCTCTCGACAGAAAGGCCGAAGACGATCGAATCGATGCAGATCCGTGACTTTTCGTTGAATTTCAGCACCACAGACGGACGACAGTATGGTCTGGACGAGAGCCTCGGAGGCGCGGCCTATGGCTGGATGATCACGAGGCAGGAGGATGGCAGTTATTGGATGGATTTTTCCCAGAGCTACGCTTCCTATATGGGAATCGGTTTTCACGGCACAGTCAGTGAAGAGTATGTCACGGGGCTGGCGGAGAAGATCAATGAGATCGGCCTGCCGTCCCTGAACGGGTATTATAGGAAGAATAATGTATCTCTTCCGGGATACAGTATTTCCGTTGACTATGAATCTGACGAGTCGCTCCTTGTTATGGCGGGAGGAAATGCGGCGGATGAGTGTGTGTTCGATCTGGCGGCTCTTGTGGATTACGCGCTCTTAGTGGTAGGGCAGGAGTGAAGAAAGCCGGAGGCTTTTATTCTTCATCGCGAGATTGTACTCACGATGAAGGATAGTATCACTTTGCGCGCGTATCTCACGGCTGAAGTCGCGAGGAAAAGCGCGATGAAGAAAAAAATCTGGATCGTAAGGAGGACGAAGAAATGACTTTAGAAGAATTCAGGGAAAAAGCAAAGGACGAAGAGTGGGCTCCCGGATGGGACGCGGTGGAATCAGTATTTAAAGAGCTCTACGGAGAACAGGATCCTGCGCATTATGCAACGGATTTTACAAAGAGAGCGATGTTCGGCGGCACCGAATATATTGATGGGTACTCGGTCTACAAATCTGCCAACGGATATCAGCATATCGTGACATTCGGCATGACGGAGCTGTATGCGGATGAGGAGTCTCTGGGGGGAGATTACAGCCGATGGGGCTATGAAATGACGATGAAGCTTCCCTGCGAAAACGCAAATGACTGTCTTTGGGCGATCGATCTGCTGGGAAATCTCGGAAGATACACATACTCGAAGGGAAGCTGGTTCGAGCCCGGTCACTTTATGTCCAACATGGGACAGCCGATCAAGAGCGGATCGGACTCATTGCTGACGGCGATCCTTGCAGTGGAAGACACGGAAGCGAAGGGCATTGATACGATTTACGGACGTGTGGATTTTCTTCAGTTCGTCGGGATCACAAATGAAGAATATGAAATGCTGAAAGCGGACCCGTCTAAAGCAATGCTGCTTGCGGAAGCGATGAAGAAGGATAATCCGTTCCTGATCACAGATATAAATCGGAAAAAATCCTATATTGTCTGAGCAGACCAGATCCGAATCTGCACGGCAGGAAAGCCGGAGGCTTTTTTCTTCATCGCGAGATCGTACCTGCGATGAAGGAGAGTATCATCCTGTGCCCGCATTTTCACGAATAATATCAAGAGTATTGCGCAATAAAGAATAAAAACACTCGGAACACAATGCGAAATTACATGGTGTTCCGGGTGTTTTTTATCTCAGGCTCTCAGTTCAAAGCCCATGGAATGGAACATGGCCAGATCCTGATCCATATCATTGCCTGCAGTGGTGAGCATCTCCCCGGTAAGGGCCGCGTTCGCTCCGCTCAAGAAAGCACGTCTCCCGCCTTCTCTCATCAGGATCCTCCCTGCGGCAACGCGTATGCCTGCTGTGGGATTCAGGAACCTGAAAAGGGCGATGGATCTCAGGATCTCATCCTCTGAAAGGACAGGGAGATCTCCGAACGGGGTTCCCGGTATCGGCATCAGTGCATTGATCGGTACGGAATCCGCCCCGATCTCAGCGATCGTAAGCCCCATATCTATGCGGTCTTCCCAGTTCTCCCCCATCCCGATGATGCCGCCGCAGCAGATCGAAAGCCCGGCCTTCTTTGCCCGCGCGATCATATCAAGTTTCTCGTCAAAGGTATGTGTGGTACATACTTCGGGAAAATATCTTCTGGAGGTCTCAATATTTTCGTGATACATTGTCACACCGCTCATTTTAAGAGCGGCAAGATCCTCATCGCTGATGATTCCGTGTGAGGCGCAGAGGATCATATCCGGACAGCGCTCATGAAGTGCACTGTAAGCGGAAAGAACTTTTTTCAGATCCGGGCGGGATATTCCTCTGCCGGCCGTTACGATCGAATACCGGTCAGCACCTTTTCTGTTATATTTTTCACCGTCAGCGGTGATTTCTTCCGGGGCCAGAAATTTTCCCGCTTTGAGACCGGAATGATTATGCGCGCTCTGACTGCAGAACCTGCAGTTTTCGCTGCAGCCGCCTTGCCTGCCGTTTATGATCACGCACAGATCCATATGATTCCCGCATAACGCTCTGCGAATGTGATCTGCCGCCTCTGTCAATACATCGAGCGGCGTGGTCAGCAGGAACTCCAGATCATCTTCCCGGCCAAGTCTTCGCCCGGCAATGATTTCTTCCGCAATTTTCATTGGTCAAGCACCTTCCCAAGCAGAGGCTTTACTGTTCTCCCAATCAGGACTACGGCGACGGTCTTCACAGCGTTACCGGGCAGGAACGGAATCACTCCGGCAAAGAGCGCTGCCTTCAGATCCATGTGCGCCATCCACATAAGCCAGGCTGTGCCGATCGCCATATCGGCGAGCTGACCGAGCACAAGCGCCAGCGCAATCATGAGCCAGCTGTCTGTCATGTCCGAAGCTTTGCCGACGATCAGAGCCAGAAGAAGAAATCCGACAAGATATCCTCCGGTAGGGCCGGCAAGTTTTCCGATTCCACCTGTAAATCCCGAGAATACCGGGAGACCTGCGAGACCGAGCAGGAGGTAGAGAAATGTGGCCATCGTTCCGCGCTTCATTCCCAGCAGCACAGCTGCGAGACCGATTATGAAATCCTGCAGTGAGATCGGTACACCGCCTGCCAGCGGAATGGAGAGGGGTCCGATGACACAGATGGCAGCGGCCATCAGAGCGGTCACGGTCATGGAACCGGTGGAAAAGATCGGTTTGGTATCAGAATTTGAGACAGTCATAAAAAACCCCCATGTAACATAGCATGCTCAACGCAGAATACCTCTGAGGTTTCTGTGTACCGAAAAAACCAGCCCCCTCAGCAAAAATAAACTGAACCCTGATCTGTATCATTTACGGCATCTCCGGTCCTGCTGTTTCGAGACCTCAAAAGGTATTCTGCGCCTTCTTAAAAGTGAATGCAGGCGCCGCGTTAAGTCAGGCAAATACAAGCAGTAAGTCAGCGGCGCTGCATGATTATTATAATATATGAAAAGCTCTTATTGTCAATGTAAATATACAATTGCTTTACATTGACTTGTGACGCTTACTTTGTAACCCTTGTCAGAGCCGGATTTCACTTTGCGCATTCCTTGTACGTTCAGGAACGCCGCGGCGTTTTTGCCGCTCCGCGCAGGGTGCAAAGCACCTTTCTATTTTCGCTGATGCGATCTGCCGGGGAATTCTGCGTCAGAGAAAAACGCTGCAGGGGAGCAGAATGCACTCTCTTTTTACGAAAAGGGGAAAAGGTGATATAATCGATGAAGCACTGCGGTCTTTCTTATGTGAAGAGGGGGCGTAAAAAAGCCGGAAGCTTTCGGCAATAAGCGTCCGATTGGAGCAGGAACGGAATGCAGAAGGAGTCTGAGCCTGTTCCGAGAATGCAAAGCGTGAGAAGATGAAAGACTCGGTCAGATAGAATAGTATGGTTATATTTAGGAGGCGTATATGTCCCGATCAGATACTTTTTTGGAAAAAATGGTGAATGGCCCGAGAATCATCATCGTGACAGGGCACTTCGGAAGCGGAAAGACGGAGTTTTCCGTCTCGCTCGCCTATGCACTTGGGGAACTCAGAAGGGCAGGAGACGAGCGGCTCAAAGAGCTGGCACTCTGTGACCTGGATATCGAGAATCCGTACTTCCGGAGCCGTGAGCTTACGGGGCCTCTGGAGGAGGAAGGAATCAGAGTGTACTCCGATCCGTTCCACGGAAAGAACGGATCAGAGCTCCAGACGATCGATGCGTCGATCCTCGCTCCTGTGGAGAATCCGGAATGCAGGGCAATCCTTGATACCGGCGGAAATAATACCGGGGCGATGATCCTGAATCAGTTCCGAAGGCACTTTTCAGAGGATTACCGGATGCTCTATGTTGTGAATCAGAACCGTCCGGGAACAGATACGCCGGAGAAGGTGCTCTTTGAGATCCGTGAGATCGAGAGAACGACAAATCTTACGGTCACGGGACTGATCTCGAACAGCCACTTTATCTGGGAGACGACGGAGGAGGATGTGCTTTCCGGATATGCATTTTCGAAGAAGGTCGGAGAACTGTGCTCTCTGCCGGTCCTTGCCGCGTGCTGCAGCAGGAAGCTGGCGCGGGAAATGAAGCCGCAGGACGGCATGGAGATCTTTCCTGTCGGTATGTACATGAGGCAGGGATATCTCGATAAAAAAGTTTAAAGCTCCTATGTACAGTTTGCATGTATTTTCTTTGTTACTGCATGTATTTTGTAGTAAAATAGACAAGGACACACTCGAAATTCCGGATCGGAGGGAAGGAGCTCCGGATACGGAAGTCATGCCGGAGATATATCGGTACATTTTTGAGGATAGAGAGGACATTCTGAGATGAAGGTCGTATTAGAGCATCTGACAAAGAGATTTCCCAGCAGGAACCGCAAGGAGAAGGAAGACGTGATTGCGGTCAATGATTTTCATTTTGAAATCCCGGACGGACAGCTGGTCGCGCTTCTCGGCCCGTCAGGCTGCGGCAAGAGCACCACGCTGAATCTGATCTGCGGACTGCAGAAACCGTCTGACGGAAAGATTTTCTTCGGCGAGACGGATGTGACGAACCTCCCGCCCGAGAGCAGGGGCGTAGGCCTGGTCTTCCAGAATTACGCGCTGTATCCGCACCTGACGGTCGAGCAGAATATCATGTTCCCGCTGGGCAATCTGAAGGGAAAGGACAAGCTGTCCAAGGAGGAAATGAAAGCGAAAGCCCTCGAGGCTGCCAAGGTCGTTCAGATCGATCAGCTCATGGAGCGCAAGCCGAGCGAGCTTTCCGGCGGTCAGCAGCAGCGTGTGGCGATCGCCCGCGCCCTGGTCAAGCGTCCCCGTGTCCTTCTTCTGGACGAGCCGCTCTCGAATCTGGACGCCCGTCTCCGCCTGCAGACGCGTGAGGAGATCCGCCGCATCCAGCGCGAGACGCTGATCACGACGGTATTTGTCACACACGATCAGGACGAGGCGATGTCGATCTCGGATATGATCGTTGTCATGGAGGCCGGTGTGGTCCAGCAGATCGGGAAGCCGCAGTCCGTCTATGACGATCCGGTGAATCTGTTCGTCGCGAAGTTCCTCGGCACACCTGCGATCAATGTCTTTGACGGCACAGTGAAAAATGAAAAGCTCATCATCGGCGACGATACCGTCCTTGATACACCGGGCGTTCCGGATCAGGATGTCTCAGTCGGTATCCGTCCGGAGGGATTCTGGGTCGACGACAACGGCGCTTTCAAGTGTGATGTGCAGGCTGTCGAGGTCATGGGGCGCGACGTCAGCATCGTATCGACCCACGCCGGATCGCAGAGTGAAAAGATCCGCTCCATCATCAGCACTGAATTCAAGATGAATCACGATCTGAAGCAGGTGCGCTTTACGCTCAAACCGGGCAAGGTTCATATCTTTAATAAGACGACCGGCGAGCGCATCCGCTTTTAAGGAAGGAGGCCTGGATGGATAATAAGAGTATGAAGGGCTGGCTCTACCTGCTGCCGGCCATCTTCTTCCTGGGAGTCTTCATGGTCTATCCTTTGGTGGATGTTTTTATCTACTCCTTTGAGGAAGGCTACAATTCCGCTTCTCAGACCTTTTTCGGTGTCGGAGGCTACAATTATTCCTACGTCCTGCATGATCCGTATTTCCTGCAGGCGCTCAAGAACACGTTCCTGCTGGTCGTGATCACAGTTCCGGTCTCGACGCTGATCGCCCTTCTGATCTCGCTGGGCCTCACGTCGATCACGAAGCTCCGTGATCTTTATCAGACGATATTCTTCCTGCCCTACGTGACCAACACGCTGGCAATCGGTCTTGTCTTCATGATCCTCTTCAAGAAGACACCGTACTCGGACGGCATGGTCAATATGCTTCTCAATGTATTCGGGGCGGGATCGGTCGACTTTATCGACGGACCCTACTGGGCGAAGATGACAGTTCTCTGCATTTACACCATATGGGTCGTCCTTCCTTTCAAGATCCTGATCCTCACATCAGCGCTTCTGTCGGTCAATCAGGATTACTACAACGCGGCGAGAGTGGACGGCACGTCCAAATTCCGCATTTTCATGCGGATCACACTGCCGATGATCTCTCCGTCGATCTTCTATCTGGTCATCACCGGCTTCATCGGTGCGTTCAAAGCCTACTCGGATGCGGTCGCTCTTTTCGGAACAGACCTGAATGCTGCGGGCATGAACACGATCGTCGGCTATGTCTATGACATGCTCTACGGCGACAGCGGCGGATATCCTTCTTATGCAGCGGCGGCAGCGCTGATCCTCTTCGTGATCGTGCTGACGATTACATGCATCAACATGCTGATCCGCAGAAAGCATGTCTATATTTAAGCGGGAGATGCGTACAGTCCATGATCAGGCTCTTGCGAAACTCTGTGCGAAATGAAATTGTGTGAACAATTCAAACAATCTGCACAAGCCTTAGAACTTCTTCATGAACGAAAGATGTGGAATGAGCAAAAACCGTTCTTTCTGAGCGAAGCGAGTTAACGTTTTTTGCGAATGCTTTTCCACATCTTGAGTGAATGTTAGAAGTTCTTGGCGCGGAAGCCGTTTGAATGTTCATACGATTTCCATGAAGCACAGATTTTCGCAATCGCCTAAGTCCATGATTCATGAAAGGAAGTTCATATGGAATCTCAGGTTGAACTCAGTAAAATAGAACAGTCTGCCATCCGGCGAAAGAAGATCCAGAACTTTTTTGTCTATCTGCTTCTGACCTTCTGGGCCCTGATGGTCTTATTTCCCTTCTACTGGATGGTCCTGAGCTCTCTGAAGAGCTACAGCGCCTACAGCTCGGAGTATGTGCCGAAATTCTACACACTGGCTCCGACGATCCAGAATTATATCGATGTCTTTACGACGGTGTCCCTTGGAAGATACCTTCTGAACACGCTGATCTTTACCCTGATCACGACGGGAGTCATGCTGATCGTGACCATCCTCGCAGCCTATGCCTTCGCGCGGATCGAGTTCCTGGGGCGGGATTTCATGTTCATGATCTTCCTGGCCCTCATGATGATCCCGAACGAGCTCGTCATCATCACGAATTTTGTCACGATCACGACACTCGGCATGCGAAACACCTTTACGGGTCTTATCCTGCCGTCGATCACGTCGGTGTTCTACATCTACCTGCTCCGCGAGAATTTTGCGCAGGTGCCGGATGAACTCTATTACGCAGCGAAGGTGGACGGGACCTCGGATCTCAAGTATCTGTTCCGCGTTATGGTCCCGATCTGCAAGCCGACGATCATCACGATCACGATCCTGAAGGTCATCGAGTGCTGGAACTCCTATGTATGGCCGCGTCTCATCACAGATAACTCTCTTTATTTCCTTGTATCGAACGGAATCCAGGAGATCCGCGAGAACGGTCTCGGCCGCGAGAATATTCCGGCCATGATGGCTGCGGTCGTGGTCATCTCGATTCCGCTCGTGGTACTCTTCCTTCTGTTCCACAAGAAGATCATGGAAGGTGTATCGAGAGGCGGGACCAAGGGCTGACGGAAGGCGATCCGTTCCGGAGGCAGGTTCTCAGATCGAAAAAGAACCTCATCTGAGATACAGGCACGGGATTACGAGATCGTCATCCGACGATTCTGTCAGGTTAAGGACAGCGTTTATAGAGGAGGACAGTATGAGTGATTATAAAAAGCCGGCGCGCTTAAAGGCACTTGGAAAGAGAATCACAGCCTGCCTGGCCGCGGCTTCCTGTGCGGGAACATTGCTCCTTACGGGCTGCCATGGTTCCCGGGGATCCAACGAGTTCGTGATTCCGGAGACTTTCGATACCGCGAAATCGATCGAGCTCACTTTCTGGGCGAAAAATGATACCAACAAGACACAGACCCGGATCTATGAGAAGGCGATCAAAGATTTTGAAGCCCTGTACCCGAATGTGACGGTCAATATGCGTCTATATACGGACTACGGTAAGATCTATAATGATGTCATTACCAATATTTCCACCAACACGACGCCGAATGTCTGCATCACTTATCCGGACAATATCGCGACCTATATGACGGGCTCGAACGTCGTTGTTCCGATGGATGACCTGATCGCGGACCCGAAGTACGGGCTGGGAGGCAGTGAACTTCTGTATGACGGACCGGCAAAAGAGGAGGTCATTCCGGAATTCCTGGAGGAGTGCCGGCTTGGCGAACATATTTACGCGCTTCCCTACATGCGGTCGACAGAAGCCTGCTATGTGAACAAAACGTACGTTGAAAAGCTGGGCTATACGCTTCCGGACGTGCTTACCTGGGACTTTGTCTGGGAAGTCTCCGAAGCTGCGACCGCAAAGGACGCGAACGGAAATTATGCCGTGAACGGGCAGAAGACGATGATCCCGTTCATTTACAAGTCTACCGACAATATGATGATCCAGATGCTGAAGCAGCTGGACGCGCCGTACTCGAAGGAGGACGGGACGATCGAGATCTTTAACGACACGACGCGTTCGCTCCTCAAGGAGATCGCCGGACATGCGCAGACCGGTGCGTTCTCGACGTTCAAGATTTCCAGCTACCCGGCTAATTTCCTGAACGCGGGTCAGTGCATCTTTGCGATCGACTCCACTGCCGGTGCGACCTGGATGGGCATGAATGCCCCTCTTTCGGATATCGCGCCGGATAAGGCGGTCGAATTTGAGACGGCTGTCCGTTCGGTCCCGCAGTACGACACGGGAAATCCGAAGATGATCTCGCAGGGTCCGTCGGTCTGCATTTTCAACAAGGCGGATCCGCAGGTGGTTCTTGCATCCTGGCTGTTCACCCAGTATCTTCTGACCAATGAGGTGCAGATCGCCTATGCCCAGACAGAGGGATATGTTCCGGTCACGCAGAAGGCGAGGGATACGGAGGAGTATAAGGAATATCTGGCGGCGGAAGGAACGGACAATGATGTGCACTATGACGTGAAGATCAAGGCTACGAAGATGTTCATCGAGAATACGACGAATACGTTCGTCACGCCGGTCTTCAACGGCTCTGCATCGCTCCGTGACGCTGCGGGCCAGCTGGTCGAGGATGTCACGAAATCGGTCAAGCGCAAGGCCGTTGTCGACGATGCGTATATCGATGACCTTTTTGGCAGAGTGACAGCGCTCTATCGTCTGGACAAGACGGCAGCAGCCACGGGCGGCAAGGCGGCAGATCTCGGACCTCTGCCGGGGCCTGCCAAGGCTCTGATCGGGACGCTGGTCGTTGTCTGGGTGCTGATCGGGATCTACGCCGGGAGCGATTATCTGAAGACGAAAAAGAAAAAGGCTTCCTGACAGAAGTTCATTGCCCTGCATCTTGCAGGAGAATATATATAAAGGAGAAGAACAATGAAAAAGATCTTTGCAACATTACTGGCAGCAACATGCGCGTTATCGTTGATCGGCTGCGGAGGCGGAAGCAGCTCCGGTACCGCATCAACAGCAGCGAAGACGGAAGATCCGAGCGCAAAGAGCGAGGGCGTCATGACATATGCAGAGTATGACGCTGCAGCGCTTGACACGGGTGTGACAATCGAGACATATGTCCAGGGCAAACAGAGCTGGTGGGACAATAAGGCGACACTCTATACGCAGGACGGTGACGGCGGCTATTTCATTTTTGAGATGCCGATGTCTGAGGAAGAGTACAAGAAGCTCACGGACGGAACAAAGATCAAGGTAAAAGGATTTAAGTCGGAGTGGTCCGGTGAGATAGAGATCGTGGATGCGACCTACGAGATCGAAGAGGGGAATTATATCGCGGAAGCGAAAGATGTCACGGATAAGCTCGGGACAGATGATCTCATCAAGTTCCAGAATCAGAAAGTCGCTTTCAAGGGCGTGACCGTTGAGAAGGCGGATGATTCAGGCGCAGCCTTCATTTACAACTGGGACGGATCCGGCCAGGAAGGCGATGACCTGTATTTCAAGGTATCAGTGAACGGCCAGACATACAGCTTTACGGTCGAGTCTTATCTGACCGGTGCAGACACGGATGTCTACAAGGCAGTCAAGGAGCTGAAGGTCGGCGATAAGGTCGATCTGGAAGGCTTCCTGTACTGGTACGAGGGACCGAACCCGCATATCACTTCCGTAAAGGCGGCGTAAAGGCTGAACTATTGTAATTTGTGTATATTTCACTTTAAGTTTGAACTTTGGTGTAAAAGAGGGAGGCGAAAGCCTCCCTTCTTTATGTTATAATAAATTAGAGTTAAAGAAAAAAGAGAAATGAATTACAGGTAACAGAAATTCTTCGTCAGAGACAGAATTAACAGAGCAGGAGATCACTTATGTACAGAACAGAACACGACTCAATGGGCGAAGTCCGGGTCCCCGCCGACCGGCTCTGGGGAGCCCAGACCCAGCGCAGCCACGAAAACTTCCCGATCGGCGTCGGGATCGAGACCATGCCGGCGGAGATCATTCATGCGTTCGGCATTTTGAAGAAAGCCGCGGCCAGGGCCAACCATGCGCTCGTCCCGGACAGGATGACAGAAGAGAAGCTTGCCGCGATCTCTGAAGCCTGCGATGAGGTGATCGACGGAAAACTGACGGAGGAATTTCCGCTCGTCGTCTGGCAGACGGGATCCGGCACCCAGTCGAATATGAATGCCAACGAAGTCATCGCGAACCGGGCCAATCAGATCGCAGGGAAAAAGCTCTGCCATCCGAATGACGACATCAATATGAGCCAGTCCTCCAACGATACATTTCCGACTGCCATGCACATTGCAGCGGTGCTGTCTCTGGAAGACCGGCTGATCCCGGCGATCGGGGAGCTGATCGATACATTTCAGAAGATCGAGGCGGATAACCCGGATATCGTGAAATCGGGGCGCACACATCTGCAGGACGCGACGCCGATCCGCTTTGCCCAGGAGGTAAGCGGCTGGAGAACATCCCTCACGAAGGATCTTTCCCTGCTCCGCTTCGCGCTCGGACCGCTCTGCGAGCTGGCCCTGGGAGGGACTGCCGTCGGGACAGGCCTGAACGCCCCGGCAGGATTTGCAGAGAAGGTCGCCTGTGAGGTCGCCGCGCTTACCGGCAAGCCGTTCGTAACAGCGGAAAATAAATTTCACGCCCTCACATCGAAGGACGAGCTCGTCTTCGCCCACGGAGCGGTCAAGGCCGCAGCCTGTGATATGATGAAGATCGCGAATGATGTCCGCTGGCTTGCTTCCGGCCCGCGTCTCGGCCTCGGCGAGATCACGATTCCCGCCAATGAGCCGGGTTCCTCGATCATGCCGGGCAAGGTCAATCCGACGCAGTGCGAGCAGGTGACGATGGTGGCTGTGCAGATCATGGGAAATGACACCGCGGTCAGCCTTGCAGCCTCGCAGGGGAATTTTGAACTCAATGTGTTCATGCCGGTCCTCATTTACAATTTCCTGCAGTCGGCCAGGCTCCTGGCAGAGTCAGTCAGAGCCTTTAACAGGAACTGTGCGGCGGGGATCCGGGTCAACGAGGAGAAAATGCACGGCAATCTGCATGGCTCGCTCATGCTGGTCACGGCGCTGAATCCTTATATCGGCTATGAAAATGCAGCGAAAGTCGCACACAAAGCCTTTGAGGAGAATACATCTCTCAGGGAGGCGTGTGTGAACCTCGGATTTCTGACAGAAGAGAAGTTCGATGAGGTGTTCCATCCGGAGAAGATGGTCTGACCTTATGACGCAGAATTCTCGTGATTTCAGGTTAATATTCTGACAATACGGCTCACGAAATGCATCATCATTGAAACACAGAGAGAGAAACGGATATACAGCCTTGCGCAGACGCGGAAAAAAGCATATGATGTTGACGCACTTAGAAGGCAGCACTGCTTTCTGATGATCCCGGTACCGGTTTGTGACAGCAGGTTTACGACAGTTCCGGCAGGATATGAACATGCAGCAGCGGAGTGGATGAAAGTACCGGTATCCGACAGTTTCAGTCAGACGTGAACAAGCGTTTATAGAGGAGGAAAAAACGATATGGCTGAATTTAAGACAGATATTGAGATAGCACAGTCGACAGAGATGCTTCCGATCACGGAGATCGCGAAGACTGCGGGAATTGACGATAAGTACCTTGAACAGTACGGAAAGTTTAAGGCAAAGGTCGATTACGGTATTCTCAGGGATATTGAGAAGCCGGACGGCAAGCTTGTCCTTGTGACAGCCATCAATCCGACTCCGGCAGGCGAGGGCAAGACGACCACGACCGTCGGTCTTGCGGATGCCATGAAAAAGATCGGGAAGAACGTGATCGTCGCGCTCCGTGAGCCGTCGCTCGGTCCGGTCTTCGGAATCAAGGGCGGTGCAGCCGGCGGCGGATACGCGCAGGTCGTGCCGATGGAGGATATCAATCTGCATTTCACAGGCGATTTCCACGCGATCGGCGCTGCCAACAACCTGCTTGCAGCGATGATCGACAATCACATTTTCCAGGGGAACAGCCTGAACATTGACCCGAGAAAGATCACATGGAAGCGCTGCGTGGATATGAATGACCGCCAGCTGAGAAATGTTGTGGACGGCCTGGGCGGCCGCATGAACGGGACTCCCCGTGAGGACGGCTATGACATCACGGTCGCGTCCGAGATCATGGCAGTTCTCTGTCTGTCGAGCAGCATCCGGGATCTGAAGGAAAGACTTGCCCGTATCGTCATCGGCTATACATACGGAAAACTCGCGGAGCAGAAGCCCGTCACGGCAGGAGACCTGCATGCGGAAGGTGCCATGGCAGCGCTCTTAAAGGATGCTCTGAAGCCGAATCTGGTCCAGACGCTTGAGCATACGCCGGCCTTTGTCCATGGCGGACCGTTCGCGAATATTGCGCACGGATGCAATTCGGTCACTGCGACAAGAGTCGCCCTGAAGCTCTCCGATTATACGATTACGGAGGCAGGCTTCGGCGCGGACCTCGGCGCGGAAAAGTTCCTCGATATCAAGTGCCGTGTGGCAGGCCTCAGACCTTCCTGCGTCGTCTTGGTCGCGACTGCCAGAGCGCTGAAGTATAACGGCGGTGTTCCGAAGGCCGAGACCGGTGTGGAGAACCTGGAAGCCCTCGAAAAAGGTCTGCCGAATCTCCTTCGCCATATTTCGAATATCACTACGGTCTATAAGCTTCCCTGTGTCGTCGCGATCAACCGCTTCCCGCAGGATACGGAGGCTGAGCTTGATCTGATCCGCAGAAAATGCAAAGAGCTCGGTGCCAATGTCGCACTGTCCGAAGTCTGGGCAAAGGGCGGAGAAGGCGGCATCGAACTTGCGGAGGAGGTCATCCGTCTGTGTGAGGAGCCGAATGACTTTACATTCTCCTATGAGCTCGAAAAGCCGATCAAGGAGAAGATCAACGATATCGTGACAAAGATCTACGGAGGAAAGGGATGCGTATTTACTCCGGAGGCTGAGAAGCAGATCAAGCAGCTGACAGGTCTCGGATTTGCGGGTCTTCCGATCTGCATGGCAAAGACACAGTATTCGCTGACAGACGACCCGACGCAGCTGGGCGCTCCGGATGATTTCGTGGTCACGGTCAGAAATATCAAGGTCTCTGCAGGAGCAGGATTCCTGGTCGCGCTGACCGGCGATATCATGACGATGCCGGGCCTTCCGAAGGTGCCGGCAGCAGAGCGGATCGACGTCGATGACAACGGAAAGATTTCCGGATTGTTCTGATGTAAGTCTCCGGGTGATCGAAGCCGCGCAATGAGAAGGGTGCTCAGCGCCCTGCGCGGCGGAAACGCCGGGGCGGGCTTTTTGAAATTTCAGGTCCGGGAACGGTTCATTGCAGGAAGCATTTTTTACAGTTATTTAACGGAAGCTTTGGAAGATCAGGATAGCCGCGCAAAGCAGGCTGGAATATAATGAAAAGGAAGCTTCGTTAATGAAGGGGGGTAAAAAATGGGAATAGGTAATATTATCTCATTACTTGGAGGTTTGGGAGCCTTTCTCTTTGGCATGCATTATATGGGCGAGGGGCTTGAGCTCGCCGCCGGATCAAAGATGAAGGATCTTCTTGAGAAGCTGACGCGTGTTCCGGTCATGGGATTCCTCATGGGCATGCTGGTCACTGTCTGTATCCAGTCGTCCTCGGCGACGACCGTCATGGCGATGGGTTTCATCAATGCGGGGATCATGGACCTCGCGCAGGCGACCGGCGTTATCTTCGGCGCGAATATCGGTACAACGATCACCAGTATCCTGATCGCGCTCGATGTGTCCGGGATCGCGCCTGTCTGTATTGCGGCAGGCGCAGTGCTCATGCTCTACGCAAAGAGAAAACGGACACAGCACATCGGGCAGGTCATCCTCGGCTTTGGTCTCCTTTTCCAGGGACTTCATACGATGAGCAGTTCGATGTCTCCGCTGAAGGATTCGGTAGTCTTCCAGAACTTTATTTTAAATGCAAAAAATCCGCTGCTCGGATTCCTGATCGGCATACTTCTGTGCGCCATCATTCAGAGTTCCTCCGCAGCAGTCGGTATTCTGCAGGCGCTTGCCATGCAGGGGCTCATGCCGCTGTATTTTGCAGCCTTTATCGTCTGCGGAATCAACGTCGGCTCGTCGACACCGGTCATTCTGTCCGCACTGAAGGCGAAGAATAACGCGAAGCGCGCAGCGGTCATCTATCTGATCTTCAACCTGACAGGTGCTCTCATTTTCATGCCGCTTGTTATGCTGACGCCTCTCACGAACCTGATTATTTCAAATGTACCGAGCGCCGCTTTCCAGGTGTCGATTTTCCACATTCTCTTCAAGGTGGTCACGGGTCTTATCCTGCTGCCGCTCACGAACCTTGTCGTGCGCGTCACGTACAAAATCGTCCCGAAGCAGGCGCATGAGAGCGCATTCCGTCTGGAGTACATCGACAAGAGCATGGTCGGTTCGCCGGCGGTCATGGCAGTGCAGGTCGGGAAGGAAGTGGACCGCGTCGCCGGCCTTATAAAGAGTAATTTCGAGGCGGCCTGTGAAGGGATCCTTCAGAAAAATGTTTCTAATGCACATGAGATCCGCGACAACGAGGAGGTCATCGATTTCCTGACCGGAGAGATCGTCTCCTATATCACAAGCGCGAATTCTCTGGAACTTCCGGAGAATGTTTCGAACTATCTGTCCGGTACCTTCACGGTCATGAACGAGCTTGAGCAGATCGGTGATCATGCGGTCAAAGTTCTCGAGCAGAATGAAAAGATGGTCGATGCGAAGCAGAGCTTTTCTCCTGCGGCGCTTGAGGAGATCCGGCTGATCTATGAGGAGGATTCCTATCTGATCGAACGTATAAAG
This sequence comes from uncultured Eubacteriales bacterium, assembly GCA_900314565.1. Taxonomy (GTDB): domain Bacteria; phylum Bacillota; class Clostridia; order Lachnospirales; family Lachnospiraceae; genus Chordicoccus. The sequence goes on along the minus strand of OMVU01000019.1, from coordinate 85,860 downwards.
GAATGCTATATTGAAGGAAAAGAGCGCGTTCTCACGCTCGATCAGCTCAGAGAGACCGAGCGCGCGATCGCAAAAATGGGCAACGAGGCACAGGCAAATCATATGGTACGTCTTGAGAAGGGCGAATGCAGCTTTGATCAGGGACTTGCCTTTGTCGAGATCCTGAATTCGATGTCCCGTATTGCAAATCACATGACAAATGTGGCGGAGGCTGCCGAGGCGGCCTGACGCCGATTGAGCTGCCCTGTGCCGGCGCGCAGCCGTGCCAACCTGCCTCGGGCTGAATACTGTGTTGAGTCTGCCCCGGGCCGGCGCACATCGCCGAATGTCCGGGGCAGCTCATATTTTCTTATCAGGCAACTGCGAAAGTCTGTGCTTCATGGAAATTGAATGAGGAAATTTATGGAAAATCGAAAAAAATATGATGTGATGATCATCGGAGCCGGGCCGGGAGGCATTTTTTCTGCCTGGGAGCTCCGGCATCTCTGCCCGGATCTTCGTATCGCTGTGCTCGAGGCAGGGCATGAGCTGAAGAAGCGCAAATGTCCGATCGACGGGGAGAAAATCAAGACCTGTATCGGCTGCAGGGTCTGTTCCATAATGAACGGATTCGGAGGAGCCGGCGCATTTTCTGACGGGAAGTACAATATCACAAATGATTTCGGCGGCACTCTTTACCGGTATATCGGCAGGGAGAAGGCGCTGGAACTCATGCACTATGTTGACCGGATCAACACGTCCCACGGGGGAGGCGGTACACATATGTACTCGACAGCCGGGACGGAGCTCAAGAAGGTCTGCATGCAGAATAAGCTGACACTGCTCGAAGCATCGGTCCGCCATCTGGGCACGGATATCAATTATGTCGTGCTGGAGAATCTGTACGAGGAGCTTCTTTCGAGTGTTGATTTCTTTTTTGATACAAAGGTCGAGTCGCTTGCGAAGAACGGAGAGGAATATCTCGCATCCTTCGAGGGAGGAAGTATTCTCGCAGACACGTGTATCGTGTCGGCAGGCCGCAGCGGCAGCAAGTGGCTGGAGAAAGTATGCAGCGACCTGAAGATCCCCACGAAGTCGAACCGTGTGGACATAGGGGTGCGCGTGGAGATTCCGGCTGTGATCTTTTCGCACATCACGGATGAGCTTTATGAGAGCAAGATCGTCTACCGGACAGAGAAGTTCGAGGATAATGTGCGGACCTTCTGCATGAACCCGCGCGGGATCGTAGTCAATGAGAATACGAACGGCATCATCACCGTCAACGGCCACAGCTTTGAGGATGAGGAGCGGAAGACAGAGAATACGAATTTCGCGCTGCTTGTGTCGAAGCATTTTTCCGAGCCGTTCAAGGACAGCAACGGCTACGGCGAGAGCATTGCGAGACTGTCGAATATGCTGGGCGGCGGTGTGATCGTTCAGCGGTTCGGAGATCTGGAACGGGGAAGGAGAAGTACGCGGAAACGTATTGAGGAGGGGACGGTCCATCCGACCCTGAACGCAACACCCGGAGATCTCTCCCTGGTCCTTCCGAAGAGGATCCTTGACGGGATCATCGAGATGATCTATGCACTGGACCGCATCGCGCCCGGAACGGCCAATGACGACACGCTGCTCTACGGTGTGGAAGTCAAGTTCTATAATATGGAAGTTGAAGTTGACAGGAATCTGGAGACTCTCCACAAAGGGCTTTATATGATCGGGGACGGGAGCGGCGTGACGCATTCGCTTTCGCATGCCTCCGCAAGCGGCGTGTATGTGGCGAGAAGGATAGCAGAAAGGGAAGCATGAAAATCTGGGGAAAGATTTGGAAGGATAATCACCTGCTCAGGGATACGGTCGTAGAGGATTGCCGGGAGGAGACGCGAACGCACAAGGTGTTCGACGCACTGTATAAGATCTGTGTTGAGTTCGATCTCGGGAAACCGATCTGGCTTGATTCGAATGTGGCGGAATTCAAACGAACAGCGAAGGCAAGGTTCCGGCAGGACAGTTTTATCGAGGAAATCGATTTTGATTATCTGGAACTGCAGGTAATTGAAGAAGACTGATGAGAATCATCAGGAACGCCGCAGCGTGCGCATCCGGAGGAGAGAGTAAAATTCTCCCGGGGATGCACACGCTGCGGATCAGTTTGCCCCGTGGAGGTTTTTTAAAATGTATGACAGACTGACAAAAGGCGATATAGAAAAGATGGAACGCGAGATCGAGGAGAGAAAGCTCGTAAAACGGCCGGAACTCATTGAGGCTGTCAAGGAGGCCAGAGCGCAGGGCGATCTCTCTGAAAATTTCGAGTATTACGCTGCAAAGCGCGAGAAAAATCAGAATGAGAGCAGGATCCGCTATCTGGAGAGGATGATCCGGACGGCGGAGATCGTGGAGGATACAGCCGCGGAGGGAGAGGTGTCGGTCAACAAGACGGTGGATGTTTATTTTCCGGAGGATGATGAGACGGAGACTTTCCGCATCGTCACGACGGTCCGCGGGAATTCCCTGCGCAATCTGATCTCGATCGATTCCCCGCTCGGAAAAGCGCTTGTACATCACAGGGTCGGCGATACGGTCTTTGTGAGCGTGAAGGGAAATGCCGGGTACAATGTAGTGATCCGGGACATCCGGTCGGAGACGGACGAGGCGGAGGATGAGATCAGGAGCTTCTGATCTCATTCGCAGATATTTCATGCTGCAGTCCCGGGATGACCGCGCAGCAGTACGGCCCGTCTTTGGGGCAGGATATACAGGAAACATCCGGATGGGAACAGCAATCCGCCGGATCTCCGTTCAGTAAGTTTGTCAAATTGACGAAGAATTTTTGAATTCTTTGTAACTTTGACCATATGCGAATATTTGCCGGATGGGGTATACTGAGTACAGTTGAAAAGGGCATAGCCCATGGACAAGATTTTCAGGAGGAATTACAATGGCATCTCTTTCTTTATCTCACATTGATAAAACATACCCGAACGGATTTAAGGCAGTTAAGGATTTCAACCTTGAAATCGCTGACAAGGAATTCATCATTTTCGTAGGTCCGTCCGGATGCGGAAAGTCCACGACACTTCGTATGATCGCAGGTCTTGAGGATATCACAGGCGGCGAGTTCAAGATCGACGGCAAGCTCATGAACGATGTAGAGCCGAAGGACCGCGACATCGCGATGGTCTTCCAGAACTACGCTCTGTATCCGCATATGACAGTTTTTGATAACATGGCATTCGGTCTTAAGCTTCGCAAGGTTCCGAAGGAACAGATCAAGAAGCAGGTCGAAGAAGCTGCTAAGATCCTTGACCTTGACAAGCTCCTTGACAGAAAGCCGAAGGCTCTTTCCGGTGGTCAGAGACAGCGTGTTGCTATGGGCCGTGCTATTGTCCGTAACCCGAAGGTCTTCCTTATGGACGAGCCGCTGTCCAACCTGGATGCTAAGCTCCGTGTTCAGATGAGAACTGAGATCTCCAAGCTTCATGACAGACTTGGCGCTACGATCATCTACGTTACACATGACCAGACAGAGGCTATGACTCTGGGAACAAGAATCGTCGTTATGAAGGACGGTATCGTTCAGCAGATCGACACACCGCAGATGCTGTATGATCATCCGGTAAATGAGTTCGTAGCAGGATTCATCGGATCCCCGCAGATGAACTTCATGGATGCAAAGGTCACACAGGGCGGCAACGTTGTCGAGGTCGGCGGATTCCAGCTTCAGGTCTCCAAGGACAGAGCTGCAAAGCTTAAGGCTTATGACGGAAAGTCCATCGTTCTCGGAATTCGTCCGGAAGATGTCCATGATGAGCCTGACTTCCTGAAGGCACATCCGGAAGCTACGATCAACGCAGAGATCAAGGTCTACGAGCTTCTCGGCGCAGAAGTTTTCCTGTATTTCGATTTCGCAGGCAGCCAGATGACAGCCCGTGTAAATCCGCGCACAACAGCCCGCACAGGCGACACAGTCAAGTTCGCTCTGGATATGACCAAGGCTCACTTCTTCGACAAAGAGACAGAGCTTACGATCAGCGACTGATCCGCAGAAAGAATAGGATATTGAGGAACGCCCGCATGAAAGTGCGGGCGTTCTTTTTTATGGAAACTGACTGCAGTTTAATTGAAAAACCGCCTGCACTTTAGTATAATCGTAGATAAGTTGATGATAATTTCTGAGCAGAAAAGATTATCACTGGGCAGAATGCACAGAATTATCATGGTGGGTGGAGGATCCGTTCGAGATCCTTCTTAATTCATATAAGTGTAAAGGAGATTTACTATGCGTTGGGAGAATTTGACTCAGTTAAAATCCTACAGCAAACTGAAGGAAGCGGCGCGTGTGGACGTTCCGGCCGTTATGAGCGGTGAGAGCGGAGCTGAACGTGTTAAGGGATATGATATCCCCATGGGCGGCGGACTGGAATTCAATTATGCCGCAAGACCGGTCAGTGAAGAGATCCTTGATATCCTTCAGGAACTTTCTGACGAGCAGGAGCTCGGCGCTAAGTATGAAGCCCTCTACAACGGCGAGCGGGTCAACACCGGTGAGAACAGAATGGTTCTTCATCAGCTTTGCCGCGGACAGCTTGGAAACGATGTCTTTGACGGCAATGTGAACAAAAGGGAGTTCTTTGTAGAGCAGCAGAGGAGAGTTGCGGAGTTCGCCGGCAAAGTTCATGGCGGTGAGATCCTCAACGAAAAAGGTGAAAAGTTCACGACAGTCGTACAGATCGGAATCGGCGGAAGTGATCTCGGACCGCGCGCACTCTACCTGAGCCTTGAGAACTGGGCAAAAGTCAACGACAAGCTGAAGATGAAGGCGCAGTTCATCAGCAATGTCGACCCGGATGACGCGACAGCAGTCCTGTATAATGTCGATATTGAGCATGCTCTTTTCATTATCGTGTCCAAGTCCGGAACAACACTTGAGACGCTGACCAATGAGTCCTTCGTGAAGGATGCGCTGAAGAAGGCCGGCCTCGACCCGTCGAAGCATATGCTTGCTGTCACGAGCGAGACATCTCCGCTTGCAGGAAATCCGGAATACCTTGATTCCTTCTACATGGATGACTATATCGGCGGAAGATATTCCTCCTCGTCCTCCGTCGGCGGCGCAGTTCTTTCCCTCGCTTTCGGACCGGAAGTCTTTGAGGAAATCATGGCAGGCGCTGCAGAGGAAGACGTGATCGCAAAGAATACGGATATCAGAAAGAACCCGGATCTTCTGGATGCTCTGATCGGCGTATATGAGCGGAATATCCTCGGATATCCGGTCACCGCTGTGCTTCCGTACTCCCAGGCACTCAGCCGTTTCCCGGCACATCTCCAGCAGCTCGATATGGAGTCCAACGGCAAGAGCGTGAACCGTTTCGGTGAACCGATCGACTATAAGACCGGTCCGGTCATTTTCGGTGAGCCCGGCACGAACGGACAGCACTCCTTCTACCAGCTGCTCCATCAGGGAACAGACATTATTCCGCTGCAGTTCGTAGGCTTCAGGAACAGCCAGATGGGCAATGACGTCATCATTGAGGACAGCACGAGCCAGCAGAAGCTCAGTGCCAACGTTGCGGCGCAGATCGTTGCATTCGCATGCGGCAAGGCTGACGAGAATCCGAACAAGTGCTTCGCAGGCAGCAGATCTTCCAGCATCATCGTTGGCGATCAGCTGACACCGAAGTCACTCGGCGCTCTTCTTGCACATTTTGAGAACAAGGTAATGTTCCAGGGCTTTACCTGGAATATCAACAGCTTCGACCAGGAAGGCGTTCAGCTCGGAAAGGTCCTTGCAAAGAAGGTACTTTCGAAGAATACGGACGGCGCGCTGACAGAGTACAGCAAGCTGCTTGGTATTTTCTGAACGGATCCTTTGCGAAAAAGGGCAGCTGTCCGGAATCGGACGATCTGACTTTATGCATTTCGCAGGGTCCGGAAGCTGCAAAATCACATGTTCAAGCGGACTGCGGAGGCAATGTGCCTCCGCAGTTTACTATCGGAAAGGTCTTTGAGATGAAGAGAGAAATTGCGCTGTTCACCGCGGTCTGCATGCTTGCGGGTCCTGTCTCCGGCGGACAGGATCCTTCGGGAACAGGAAGAGACAGGAGCTTTATATATACGAGTGTTTCCGGGGCGGAAGCGACTGCGCCGGAGAATGACGATCCATATGTTGTCCTGACCCCTGATCCTCTCGTTCCCGAACTCGTCGAGAAGTTTTTCCCGGGCTATACTGCGGATATCAGCGTCACGGATGCGGAGATGCTTGAGGAGAATTCATTTTCCGCATCCGGTCATGTGAACGGTAAGGAGATCCAGTGGGTCATTATAATGGATGATACGAACTACTACGATTATCTGGATGTACTTCTTGTCGACCAGAGTACGGGGGAAAGGACGGGTCTTATCGATCTTTTTGTCGTCGGTACGGATATGGCGGATAAATATGTGAGTGCGGACGCGGATGTTGCGAGTTCCCTGAAACAAGACCTGAAGATCACAAATGCCGAGCTGAAAGATCAGTTCGAATATACGAAGACCATCGCGTCCGATGAGAATGGTGTACAGCGCGGGGTGATGTTCGAGGCGACACCGGGATTTTTCGCGTACAGGAGATCGATCGCGAAAGACGTACTGGGGACTGACGATCCGGCAGAAGTTCAGAAGGCAGTGGCAGACTGGGAAAGCTTTGATGCGACAGCAATAAAAGTGCATGACAGGGGCTGGAAAATGCTTGCCGGTGCCGGCGATGCCTTTGAGTGTGTCGAGCAGAATAAGGAAATCGGCTGGTATGATGATCAGGGCGATCTGCATATCGCGAAAAGCCTTCAGGATTGGATCGCGACGACAAAGGAGTATTGCGAAAAGGGCTACAACGCAGGCGCTGAAATGTGGACGGAAGCGTGGCACGCGGAGACAGGGCAGGACGGGAAGACCTTCGGCTTTTTTATTTCTGCCGATGAGATCGATCCTTTCATCGCCGGGGCGCTTTCTGTGACCGTCTCTGACGGAGGAAAGGCTGTCGTGGGGAACGGCTCTTTCGGGGACTGGGCAATCTGCGCCGGACCGGGCCACTGGCAGCGGGGAGGATCGCTCGTCTGTGCGGCGGCAGGCTCTCCTGACACAGAGCTGTCGGCGAATCTTATTCGTTTTCTTGCCTGCGATGAGGGGACGATGTCAGAGATAGCTGCAAAGAAGGACATCTGCGTCAACAATAAGACGGTCCTCAAAAAGCTTTCGGACGCGGAAAATCAGGGCGCCAATTTCTGGACATCGATCTTCAGCAGGGGAGCATGCGGCAGCGGTGTCACTGGCAGAGCTTTAAGAGAGACGGACGACGTTGGGAATATCCTGGAGGAAAGGAAGCCCGGATCTGAGTCCGGACAGCGTACGGAGAGCCGGCAGGCCCGCATGCAGGATGACCAGGGCAGTGCAGGGATGAATGCCCGCATGCAGTCTTTTCGGAGTGCGGTGAATGCAGCCGGACGCAGGCAGGATCCTGCGGCAGAAGCTCCTGAGATCCGATCCGGCCGTATGGTCCGGGAAATGCCAAAAGAGACCGCTCTTCTTTCGGCGGAAAGCGTGATCTCGCTCACGGAGAGCGGGGGAGACACGTCGGGATCCGGCGGAGCAGATGCGGGTGATGCGCCTGCGGGTCCGACGGAAAGTATCGTAAATGCGGAGCAGCCGGGCGGAGGAGCAGATACGGCAGCAGTCGATGCCGGGAGCGTTGAGGATCCGAACGCGCCGGGGGCAGACGATACTGCAGTCGAATTCCATACGGACACCTGGAGGGCCTTTTTTGGGGGACAGGATATTTACAGCGTGTTCGCGGATGCGGGGGAAGGTATCAGGATCACCAACGTTGTTTCGTATGAGGTGATATTCGGAATCCTGTTCGAGTCTGCCTATCTGGAGTATTTTTCGGGAAAAGTCAGTGAGCAGGAGGCGATGACGACGTATTATCAGAACGCGAAGATGTTTATTTCCTGATCGCTGTGTGCGCTGTGTAATTCAGAGCAGACGACTGCGAAACTGTGTGCTTTCAGGAAATTCAGACGGCTCACTTTCGCACCGGATCTTTCAATTGTCCGTTTTTCAAAGAGAGGTAAGAGGTTAATGACGAACGAAGAAAAGCTGGAGCGCTCGATCAACGAACTTGGCAGGATCACCGGGCTCAGGCTGTCCGTCGAGATGGATGACGATACGGATCCCGGCGAGGTCATAGAGAAGCTGAAGCTGATCACAGCTGCATGGAAAGAGAAGAACAGTGTATCCGCGTATCTCTCGGATCTGCTCCGGGGAAAGCTGACGGACAATGAGATCTACCAGGGGGCTTCGCGCTTCCACATAGGTGAAAAGGCACCCCGTGTGCTCTATCTGGTCGAGACGGAAGGAGAGGCTGGGAAGGACGTCTATGCGGTCCTCCGGCAGATGTTCCTGACCAGATCGGGGGATATGGCGGCCTGGGTCGATCGGAAAAAAATAGCCCTTCTTCTGGCAAAGCCGTCCGGAGACAGGCGGGAAGACTGTGAGAATATGGCCCGGACGATCGTCGATATGCTGAATGCGGAGGCGATGGCGCGTGTAAGAGTCGCATTTTCCGGAATGGTGGAAAGCCTTTCTGAGATCCCGAACATATATCGGGAATGTGAATTCGCCCTCTCCGTGTGCCGGATCTTCTACAGCAATATGACAGTCGTCTCCTATGACAGGCTGGGGCTCGGCCGTCTTCTGTCGGAGGTCCCGGTGGAGACCTGCAGGAAATTCCTGGCGGAAGTGTACGGCGACAGGATCCCGGAGGAGCTCGATGAGGAGACCATGCAGACGATCGACATCTTTTTTGCCAATAATCTGAACATTTCCGAGACGGCAAGAAAGCTCTACGTGCACCGAAACACGCTGGTGTACAGGCTGGAGAAGCTGCGGCAGCTGACCGGTCTCGATATCCGGACCTTTGATGATGCGATGACTTTCCGGATCGCGCTGATGGTCACAGGCTATGTCAGAGACAGGGAAAATCAGGAAAACAAGTGAATTGTCGTGAATTCATAAACAGTATAATAATGTTTATACAATTCAAAATATTTAGGCGATAAAAATAGAAAACAAGAATATTTTTAAAATATTTATTGACAACTTAATGATCTTTTGGTAATATAAATACATCAAAAAACAAGACAACATCTTAAAAGATAGATGCTCAGAAAGGAGCATAATAGAATCCGATAAATTCCGAATAATCACTCAATATTATTTCTTCTGAAACAGACATCCTGAAACAGACGTAAAGGCTTTGATCAGATTCGATGAGGAATGACCCGATCGGCAGTAAAGGAAAACCTTTCCGCACAGACCCGGACCAAGGAAAACCTTCACCAGTATAAATTCCGACACGGGAAAACCTTCAGCTGCAGATGAGGAAACCCGAACTGGAAATGATAAGACGGATACAGTCCATGTTCATCCGATCTGAATTGTAAAAGCATCCTTTTTAGTAATAACATGAGTGATATCGGACACTGAGATTTACGGAGGGCGTGCCTATGAACAACACGTTAGAGGAACCGATCTCATAATTCTCTCAATATGATAAAGGCAGGACACGGCAGTTCCCGACAAGAAAGCCTCTTCCGAAGATTGAATGGAATAAGACCTGTCATCTCGTAAGATCAGGATATTGGAAAAGTGCAAATCACAGCCGGTCAGCATGTTGAGAGTATTGCCGCCTGAGGACGCGGAAATTGTAAAGAAAGTTTTCGATGATACCAAAAGGCATACAGGAAGGATAATTGTAGATACAGGTCATGAGCCGGGCCGATACGTTACAAATATCCGGAATACAGATTTTAATTTTCTAAGTCGTAAGACGAGCCGGGAATGGGTGAAAAATATATCTTTTGATTTAAATTTATAAATCATCTTCTGATTTAAATTTATAAATCAGCAATTTTGAAAACTTAATATCTGGGACCTGAAATTTTATACTCACACAAATTTCCCGACAGGGAAGTGTGAATACCTTGATAAAGAAGGAGAAAAACTCCATTGAATATTGAACACTGAGTGGCCGCCATTGACCAGGAAGCGATGGCGGCCACTTTTGCGTTGTTCAAAAGTAAAAAACCTGTTGCGATTACGGCGGAATCAGAGGAAAATTAATATTCAGGAATGCAGAGGCGTTCCTGATGTTAATCTCAGTGGGGAAGCCCCCCGCTTCTACAAGCGGCGGGTAAAAAGATAAACGCTCCGCGAGGATGCGCAGGGATTCGGTTTGGAAGATGTCAGCTTACGCTGACCCGAATCCCGCGCCAATTCTCGCGAGCGAGAATTGAATAACTGAAGAAATACATCGGAGCGGGGGATATGAGGATTTTATATGAGGACAGGAGCCTGATCGCGGTATACAAGGAGCCGGGGCTGGCGGTCCAGACAAAAAAAGTGACGGAGAAGGATCTGGAGAGCATTCTGCTCACTTACCTTGCAGGGGAGAAAAGAGGGAGCGGACGGCCGGAGCTCTATGTCATTCACCGGATCGACCAGCCGGTCGACGGGATCGTTCTCTTTGCGAAAAATAAAAAAGCTGCCGCGGACCTCACGCGGCAGCTGACAGACGGGAGCATGAAAAAGATCTACCGGGCGGAGGTCGCCGGAACGATCCCTTCTGAGAGCGGGATCCTTGAGGATTTTCTGGTGAAAGACGGAAGGCGCAATATGAGTTCTGTCGTTCAGGATCCGAAATCGAATCCCGGCGCTAAGAGAGCAAAACTTTTGTACAGGAAGATCGGAGAGAACAGTCTTGAAATTGAACTGTTCACGGGACGGCATCATCAGATCCGGGTGCAGCTGGCGCATGCCGGTATGCCCATCGTCGGGGATCGGAAGTATGGCGGTCCGCCGGCAGAGAGACTGATGCTTACCGCGTATCGTCTCAACTTCATAAATCCTGATAACAGGAAGTTCATGGAAATTATAATAGATAAAAATGAAAGCAGCATAGATTTTGATACTGCATTGTGATAAAATGTTATGCAATATATCCATTATAGGATGGCGATGATTCAAAAAGATGCAATGTTCTGATGATTAATATCATTGCCTGTCAATTATAATGCGGAAGGTGGTGATGAATATGATTGAAGACAGCATTAAGGCTGTCCGGGAGGCAGAAGCAAAAGCAGATCAGCTGATCGCTGACGCGAAGCGGCAGGCAGACGAGATTGTCGCAAAAGCGAAAGCGGACGCCGAACAGCTGAAGGCGGATGCGGCAAATGAAGACAGCGCCCGTCTCGCGGAAGCGATGGAGAAGGCGAAGGAGGCCGGGGAGAAAGCGCTGGCAGCCGGGGAAGAACGCTCTGCAAAAATCGTTGAAGAGCTTCTTGCGAAAGCTGCTCCGAAGACCGGTTCCGCTGTCGACGCAGTGATCGGCGGACTCTTTTGATTTTTGCGCCGAATCTCCGCCGATTGCGGCGGGGCCTATTAAAAAGTAAGAAAGGCGGTATGATGCATGGCTGTTGTTGAGATGCAGAAAATCAGCATCAGTGCGCACCGTTCGAACAGAAAGGCGATACTCGAGACGCTTCAGAAGCTGGAGGTCATACAGGTCGTCGAGGCAGACCTGGATGAAACCGGACTTCGGCACAAGAATACCGCGGATGCCAGGGCTACGTTCGAGAAGAATGCCGATCTTGCAGACCAGGCACTGGCCATACTCGATAAATACGTCCCCGAGAAACAGGGGATGCTTTCGGGGCTGGCCGGCAAGGAGCTGATTGATGATGCAAGCTTTGATAAGGTCGTGGAGTCTCAGCAGGACTGCATGGCTGTCGCCAGGAAGATCGTCCGGAATGAGAAGGAGATCAGCGAGTGCAGCGGCAATATTCTGAAAAATGAAAATCAGAAGGAGTCGCTCGTACCGTGGATGAACCTGGATGTCCCGATGTCCTTTACCGGGACGGATAAGACGGCGGCATTTATCGGAAGCGTGCAGGGGGTCTGCGATGAGGCGCAGGTGTATGCACTGATCAAGGAGAAGACAGAGGGAATCGAGGAACTGTCCGTCACGGTCCTGTCCTCAGAGTCAGATATGACGAACATATTTGTCCTCTGTCTGAAGGAAGCCAGGGAGAAGGTAGAATCCGCACTCCGCTCGCTCGGATTCGCGAAGCCTCCCCAGGCTGTTCTGGGAGTCCCGAAGAAAGTCGCGGAGGACCTGGACCGGGACACCGAAAAACAGAAAACTGAAATTGAGAGATTAAAGAAGGGAATTGAGGAATATGCCGGAAGCCGTGAGGATCTTCGGGTCGTGTCGGATTATTACCGGACCAGAGCTGAAAAATACAGACTCCTGGGAACGATTCCTCAGACGAGGAAGGCTTTCTTTATCGAGGGATGGGTCCCGGCGGAATCAGCGGAGGCCGTCGCAAAGCTCCTGACGGAAAAATATGGTGCCGTCGTGGACTATGAGGAGAAGAAAGAGGGTGAAACAGAGCCGACTCTTCTTCGGAACAATAAGTTCTCGAGAAATTATGAGCCGGTCCTTGCCTCCTACGGTCTTCCGCAGCACGGAAAAGTCGATCCGACGACGATCATGTCCTTCTTCTACATGTTCTTCTTCGGAATGATGCTCTCCGATGCGGGGTACGGGCTGCTCATGGTGATCGGATGCGGGATCGCTCTCCTGAAATTCCCGCGCATGGCGCAGGGAATGCGGAAGATGCTCACGATGTTCTTCTGGTGCGGCGTCAGCACCGTCTTCTGGGGCATCATGTTCGGCGGATTCTTCGGAGATGTGATCGACGTGGTCGCCAAGACTTTCTTCGGGTATACCGGAGACAAGATCGTGAAGCCGCTTTGGTTCGATCCGCTGACATCGCCCATGAGACTTCTCATCTGGTGCATGCTGTTCGGTATTATCCACCTGTTCTTCGGTCTTGGAATCAAGGGATATCAGTATCTGAAGGATGGGGATATCGTCGGGTTCGTGAGCGATATCATTGCGTGGTATGCGTTCCTGATCGGTCTGATTCTGATGCTTCTGCCGACTGATCTGTTCGCAAATATTGCGCAGATGCAGTTCAATTTCCCGCCGTTCGTCGCACCCCTTGCAAAGGGACTTGCGATCGGCGGCATGGTAGTGATCCTTCTCATGTCCGGCAGGGCCAACAAGAACTGGGGCCTTCGGATCGCGCTCGGCGCATACGACATTTACGGTGTCACGGGCTGGCTGTCCGATGCTCTGTCTTACTCCAGACTGCTTGCCCTGGGTCTTGCGACGGGCGTTATCGCCTCGGTCATCAACACGATGGCGGCGATGGTCGGAGAGGGAAAGGGCATCATCGGCCTGATCATTTTCTTCATCATCTTTATCATCGGCTCAGTTCTGAACTTTGCCATCAACCTGCTCGGCGCCTATGTGCATACGAACCGTCTGCAGTACGTCGAGTTCTTCGGAAAGTTTTATGACGGCGGAGGGGAACCCTTCGAACCGTTTGAAACAAAAACAAAATATATTGAGTTTAATAAGGAGGCGTAAAATGGGTGAATTAGGTTTATTCTTCGGTCTGCTCGGTGCAGCGGTCGCAGTTCTTTTTGCAGGTGCGGGTTCCGCACTCGGCGTCGGTATCGCAGGCCGCGCGGCGGCAGGTGTTGTCACAGAGGATCCGAATAAGTTTGCACAGGTCCTTATTCTTCAGCTTCTTCCGGGTACACAGGGTATCTACGGTCTGCTCGTCGGCTTCATTACGCTCTCCAAGATCGGCCTTCTCGGAGGAAATCTGGCAAGTATCAACCTGAACACAGGGCTCATGATCCTCGCCGCATGCCTTCCGATCGGAATCGTAGGCCTGATTTCCGGTAAATCTCAGGGCGAGTGCTCCGCAGCTTCGATCGGGATCGTCGCAAAGAAGCCGGATCAGTTCGGTAAGGCGATGCTTTTCCCGGCCATGGTCGAGACATATGCGATCCTTGCTCTTCTTATCTCCATTCTGGCAGTTTCGAACATTCCGGTATAATAAAGTCCAGGGGGAAAAACTATGGCAGGAATAGATAATATTACCGGCCGGATCCTTAAGGACGCACAGGCGGAGGCGGACGGCATCATCGCGAAGGCGAAGAAAAAAGCCGATAAGATCCTCCGGAAGGCGCAGGCGGAGGCGGCAGAGACTTCGAAAGCCGCACAGGCAAGGGCAGAACGTGAGGTGAAGACCTACGAAGCCCGTATCGCGTCTTCGTGTGATATCGCCGGGAAGAAGGCGGTCCTTGCAGCCAGACAGGATCTCATCGAGAAGGTGACAGAGCAGGCCTATAAAAAATTAAATGAACAGGATACCGCATCCTACTTTGATCTCATGCGGAATATCCTTTTGAAGTCCGTCAGGGCGGAGAACGGAGTGATCTCCTTCTCCGAAAAGGATCTTTCGAGAATACCGGAATCCTTCCGGACGGAAGCCGGGAAGATCGCTTCCCGCGCAGGGGGCAGTCTTTCATTTGACAGCAAGCCTGCGCCCATCGAGAGCGGATTTATTCTCTCTTACGGGGGGATCGAGGAGAACTGTTCTCTGAAATCCATTTTTGCAGCAAATAAAGATCAGATACAGGACACGGCTATGAAGGTCCTGTTTTCCTAAGGAGCGTTAAATGGCATCAGATTGGGATTTTACCTATGCGGTAGCAAGAATAAGAGTTCTTGAGACACATCTCCTGTCCGACGCCGACGTTGGCGCAATGGTCGCGGCAAAGGATGAAGACGCGGTCCTTACTTACCTCCGGGATAAGGGCTGGGGAGACGCGTCCGGCACAAAAGATGCCGAAGAGATCCTTAAGATCGAGGATGAGAAGACGTGGGCTACGATGAGGGAACTCAGAGTGGACAGCAGCGTCTTCGATGTCCTGGCACTTCCGAAGATCTATCACAACCTGAAGGCTGCGATCAAGGAAGTATGCACGTCCTACTCCAATGAGAGGGCGTTCTATGCCGATGATCGGTACGGACGCGACCAGATGGTCCGGATCATACAGGACAGGGATTTTTCAGCGCTGCCCGAAGCCATGCGCCAGGTGGCGGAAGAGGCTCTGGAGACCATGCTGCATACCCGCGACGGTCAGCTTTGCGATATTCTGGTCGACCGTGCATGCCTTGACGCGATCGAGGCAGCCGGACAGAAGTCCAATGCGAAGGTGATCCGTGCGTATGCCGAGTCGTTTGTCGCAGTCACGAACATTAAAATTGCGGTGCGCGCGGCGAGAACAGGAAAGTCGCCTGACTTTCTTCAGAAAGCCCTGGCTCCCTGCAAAGCCTTCGATGTGAGGCTTCTCGCGCAGGCAGCTTTCGCCGGGGAAGACGCGCTTATGGAGTACCTGAATCAGTCAGGATATTCCGAGGCTGCGGAGGCACTGGAACAGTCACCGTCAGCGTTCGAGCGCTGGTGCGACAATGCGCAGATCCGCGCGATCAAACCTCAGAAGTACGAGGTCTGCTCGGTCGGTCCGCTTGTCGCGTATGTGCTGGCCCGTCAGAACGAGATCAAGACGGCGCGGATCATTCTCTCCGGAAAGGCGAATTCGCTTTCGGATGATGCGATCCGGGAAAGAACGAGGGAAATGTATGTCTAAGATAGCAGTCATGGGTGATTATGACAGTATCTATGGATTTGCCGCCCTTGGTCTGGATATTTTTCCTGTGACTGACAAGGAGGAGGGCGGAGCTCTTCTTCACAGACTCGTGGGCAGCAACTACCAGGTCATTTATATGACCGAACAGCTGGGGGAAATACTCTCGGCTGACAGAGAAGAATATGCCGAACAGGTCTTTCCGGCGATCATTCTGATCCCCGGGGTATTCGGAAATACCGGAGAGGGGATTCAGAAGGTCAAGGATTCCGTCGAGAAGGCTGTCGGTTCCGATATCTTATTTGGAGACACGTAAACCGAAGGAGACATTTTTTGCCCGCGAATACCCCTTGGCATGAGCGGCTGCAGAACAGTCATCCGAAATATTCAGTCATCCGAAGCACTTTAGTCAGAGTGCAGATCATTATTTGAGAGGAGACATAAATTGAGCCAAGGCACGATTAAAAAGGTAGCCGGACCGCTTGTAATCGCGGAAGGCATGCGTGACGCGAACATGTTCGACGTTGTCCGCGTCAGTGAAAATCGCCTGATCGGTGAGATCATCGAGATGCATGGTGACCAGGCATCGATTCAGGTCTATGAGGAGACCTCCGGTCTCGGGCCGGGCGAGCCCGTCTATTCGACGGAAATGCCGCTCTCGGTCGAACTCGGACCGGGTCTCATCAGTTCCATCTATGACGGTATTCAGCGCCCGCTGAATAAGATCATGGAGAAGACGGGAACGAATAACCTGTCCCGCGGCGTCGAAGTAGACGCTCTGGACCGGTCTCTTAAGTGGGACTTTGTTCCGACGTGCAAGGTCGGAGATGAGCTGACGAACGGCGATGTCATCGGCACTGTCAAGGAGACTGCGGTCGTCACTCAGAAGATCATGGTTCCCTACGGGATCAGCGGAACAGTCAAGGAGATCAAAGCAGGTTCGTTCTCAGTGGACGAGACGGTCTGTGTTCTGTCTACGGAAAACGGGGACAAAGAGCTCACTATGATGCAGAAGTGGCCGGTCCGCCGCGGACGTCCTTATAAGGAAAAAGTTCCGCCGGTCAAGCCGCTCATCACAGGACAGCGCGTTGTCGACGCGTTTTTCCCGATCGCAAAGGGCGGCGTCGCTGCGATCCCCGGACCGTTCGGTTCCGGAAAAACAGTCACACAGCATCAGCTTGCCAAGTGGGCGGAAGCGGACATCGTCGTCTATATCGGCTGCGGTGAACGCGGAAATGAGATGACGGACGTTCTGAACGAGTTCCCCGAGCTGGTCGACCCGCGCACAGGCGAGTCCCTGATGCAGAGGACTGTCCTGATCGCGAATACCTCCGATATGCCGGTCGCAGCCCGCGAAGCTTCGATCTATACAGGAATCACGATGGCGGAATACTTCCGCGACATGGGCTATTCCGTAGCTCTTATGGCAGACTCCACATCCCGCTGGGCGGAGGCCCTTCGAGAGATGTCCGGACGTCTTGAGGAGATGCCCGGTGAAGAAGGATATCCCGCGTACCTTGCATCCCGCCTTGCCCAGTTCTACGAGCGCGCAGGCCATGTCATCGCACTCGGAAGCGAAGGCCGTGAGGGTCAGCTGTCCGCGATCGGTGCGGTCTCACCGCCCGGCGGCGATATTTCCGAGCCGGTCTCCCAGGCGACGCTCCGTATCGTCAAGGTATTCTGGGGACTTGACGCGGATCTTGCCCATCAGAGACATTTCCCGGCGATCAACTGGCTGACATCCTACAGTCTGTATCTGGACAGCATGGCTCCGTGGTTCAATGAAAATGTCGCTCCGGACTGGATGAGCACCCGCCAGAAGCTGATGACGCTCCTTCAGGAGGAGGATAATCTGAACGAGATCGTCAAGATGGTCGGTATGGATGCCCTTTCACCGGTCGACCGCCTCAAGATGGAAGCTGCAAGATCCATCCGCGAGGACTTCCTGCATCAGAACTCTTTCGATGAGATCGATACCTACACATCTCTCGGAAAGCAGTATAATATGATGAAGCTTGTCTACGCGTTCTATGAGCAGGGCCTCAAGGCACTGGATGCCGGCGCGAAGATCAATGATCTCGTCAAGATGGAGGTCCGCGAGAGGATCGGGCGTTACAAGTATACCCGTGAACAGGATATCGCAGCAGAATACGAGAAGATCCTCGGAGAGCTCGCTGCAGAGATCTCCGGTCTCATCAATAAGGAGGGCCGGTAAATGCCAAAAGAATACCGCACGATACAGGAGGTCGCCGGACCGCTGATGCTCGTTAAGAGCGTCGAAAATGTAAAATACGATGAGCTCGGTGAGATCGAGCTCGCAAACGGCGAGACCCGCCGCTGCAAGGTACTGGAAATCAACGGAAATGATGCCCTCGTACAGCTCTTCGAGGCTTCGACAGGCATCAATCTTTCGAACAGCAAGGTGCGTTTCCTCGGCCGTTCCATGGAGCTCGGCGTATCGGAGGACATGCTGGGCCGCGTTTTTGACGGTCTGGGACGTACGATCGATGACGGTCCGGAGATCCTTCCGGAGGAGAGACGCGATATCAACGGCCTGCCGATGAACCCGGCAGCCCGCGAGTATCCGTCCGAGTTCATTCAGACCGGTGTCTCCGCTATCGACGGACTGAATACGCTGGTCCGCGGACAGAAGCTTCCGATCTTCTCCGCTTCCGGTCTTCCGCACGCCAATCTCGCAGCGCAGATCGCGAGACAGGCGAAGGTCGTCGGGACGGATGATCCGTTCGCTGTTGTCTTCGCGGCAATGGGTATCACATTCGAGGAAGCGAACTTCTTTATCCAGTCCTTCCGCGAGACGGGTGCCATCGACCGTACAGTCCTCTTCATCAATCTTGCCAATGACCCGGCTGTCGAGCGAATTTCGACACCGCGTATGGCGCTGACGGCTGCCGAGTTCCTTGCATTTGAAAAAGATATGCACGTGCTCGTCATCCTGACAGACATCACGAACTATGCGGATGCGCTCCGCGAAGTCTCCGCAGCCCGCAAGGAAGTCCCGGGACGCCGCGGATATCCCGGATACATGTACACCGACCTCGCTCAGATGTATGAAAGAGCAGGACGCCAGAGAGGCAAGAAGGGATCGATCACGATGATCCCGATCCTGTCCATGCCGGAAGACGATATCACACATCCGATCCCCGACCTTACGGGCTACATCACAGAGGGACAGATCATTCTCGGACGTGAGCTCTACAGAAAGGGAATCACACCGCCGATCAACGTTCTTCCGTCGCTCAGCCGTCTGAAGGACAAGGGTATCGGCAAGGGCAAGACGAGAGAGGATCACGCAGCCACGATGAACCAGCTCTTCGCCGCGTATTCCCGCGGCAAGGACGCGAAGGAGCTCATGGTGATCCTGGGCGAAGCCGCTCTGTCCGATATCGACCTTCTGTATGCGAAATTTGCCGATGAGTTCGAGGCAAAATACATTTCGCAGGGCTTTAACACCGACCGTACGATCCAGGAAACACTGGATATCGGCTGGGATCTGCTCCGCCTCCTTCCGAGATCAGAGCTGAAGCGAATTAATGACGCGATGCTTGACAAGTACTACGAGAAAAAGTAAGATTTTGCAGGAAGGAGACATATTTTGCCCACGGCTGCGCTTTTTGCAGGCGTGGCTGCAAAATAGTCATCTGAGGTCATTAAATCAGACTTCAGAACTTCATTTTGAGAGGAGTGAGGACACTTGGCATCCAAACAGGTAACGCCCACCCGTATGGAGCTGACCCGTCTCAAGGGAAAGCTCATGACTGCGGTGAAGGGGCACAGATTGCTGAAGGATAAACGAGATGAACTCATGCGTGAGTTCCTCGATCTGGTCCGTGAAAATATGACACTCCGGCAGAAAGTGGAAGAGGGAATCCGGCAGGCCAATACGAATTTCGTCGTCGCGAAGGCGGGCATGTCGGAGGAGACACTGCATGCGGCGCTGATGGCACCGAAGCAGGAGGTAAGCCTGAATTCAGATAAGAAGAATGTTATGAGCGTAAATATTCCGGTCTTCAGGTATTCGACCAGGACACCGGATCCCAATGATATCTACGCCTACGGCTTTGCCTTTACATCAAGCGACCTGGACGGTGCGGTAAAGTCTCTGGCAGATATCTTTCCGGATATGCTGAGGCTTGCCGAAGTCGAAAAATCCTGTCAGCTCATGGCTGCGGAGATCGAAAAGACAAGGCGCCGTGTCAATGCTCTTGAGCATGTCACCATTCCCGAGACACAGGCAGGTATAAAGTATATTACCATGAAGCTGGATGAAAATGAGCGCAGCTCTCAGATCCGTCTCATGAAGGTCAAGGACATGATGCTGGAGGAAGCACACGGTTACAGTGAGAAACAGAATTCTTAATATCGTTGTTCTAATTGCCGTTTTCATCGGCGGAGTATTTATATTTTCACATTTTATGAATACACAGGTGACAGAGAGTGCGTCGGATCTTCAGGATTCGACGCTTCCTGTCATGTGTGTAAATATTGAAGGCAGCAGGGTGAACCGCATGTATGGCTATAAGGAGCCGATGGCTTCGATCAACATGCGGGACGGCATCATACCGATGACGACGGACCGGAAAATATCCGTCTCCTATAAAGCGTTCGGGAACCGTGTGGATTCCGTTTCTTACGAGGTTACGGCGCCGGATACGGGCGTTGTCATTGAAAACGCGAAAATCGGGAACTTCCGTGAGGACGGCGAATACAGGACGGCGGAGATCTCACTGGCGGAGCCTATCCTGATGAACCGGGAATATCCGATCAAGTTCATCATCAGTACGCCGGAGGGAGACATCTACTATTATTCAAGACTTCTCCAGCGCGCCGATCTTCTCACTGAGAAATATGTGGACTTTGTCTACAATTTCTATGAGACATGCCTGGACAAGCCGAACGCCGGAGAGCTGAACGCGTATCTGGAATCTGATCCGACCGTCACGAACAATTCCTATACGACAGTGGACATCAGATCGTCTCTTGACCAGGTGACCTGGGGAAATCTTAAACCGCAGATCTATCACAAGGCGATCCCTGAGATCAGGGAGATCAATCAGACGACCTGCTCGATCGTCAACGACTACATCATAAGCGCCGTCGGGAAAAACGACCGGACAGAGTACTACCATGTCTGGGAATTTTACCGCATGCGCTATTTCAATGACCGTATCATGCTTCTCAATTTTGAGAGGGAGGCGATCCAGATCTATGACGGTGCCGGCGGATCGATCAGCGCGACAGGTGTGTTCCTCGGTGTGAACAAAAAGGATGTCCAGTACATGTCCAACGCGGAATCCAACATCGTTGCTTTTGTGGCGGACAATTCACTGTGGGAGTACAACGAGGCGGCCGAAAAGCTTTCCGCAGTCTTTACATTCCATCAGATCTCGGAGGACTCGGACGAGAGATACGACCACAATGATTACGGGATCAAGATCATCCGGGTCTCGGAA
Organism: uncultured Eubacteriales bacterium; assembly: GCA_900314565.1. Lineage (GTDB taxonomy): Bacteria > Bacillota > Clostridia > Lachnospirales > Lachnospiraceae > Chordicoccus. The sequence continues at coordinate 64,807 of OMVU01000019.1, read as the reverse complement.
TCCGGCGACATCGATTTCGTCGTCTACGGCTACATGAACCGAGGCAGGCATGAAGGGCACATGGGCGTGTCCGTGTGTCACTATTCCGGAGACGGGCAGACGGTGGAGGAGAAGGGGTTCATTTCCTATCCGATGTCCTATGAGTATCTGAAGGCGGATATGGAGCGGCTCTGCTATGTCAATTCCAGAGGTACTGCATTCCTCTATCTGAACCGCACGGTCTATGCTGTGAATACAGACGAGGGCGGAAGCCGCCAGATCGTCGAGAACATGAATCCGGACTGCTTCGTGTCGTCAGGGACGAACAGCCTGATCGCATGGATGCAGGAAATGCAGCCGTCCGCTTCGACCAGGATCACTCTGATGAACCTTGAGACAGAGGAGCAGCGTGAGATCACAGCCGGTGCGGACCAGTATCTGCGGGCGCTCGGATTTATCAACGACGACTTTATTTACGGACTCGCCAATATTCCCGACATCCAGGTGCTGCCTGCCGGTAATGTTCTCTTCGCGATGAAGGAACTGAAGATCGAGAGCTTCTCCGGCGAGCTGGTCAAGGATTATAATCCGGCGAACTGCTGGGTGACGAATGTCACGATCACGGAAGGGCTTGTCGAGATGTCCCGCGTCACGATGACGGAGTATGGCTATCTGCCGGCACCGACGGATAACATTATGAACAACCGGCAGGTCGCCAAGTCGGAGATCGGGGTGGCAGTCGCCGTTACCGGGCGGCAGGGAGCAGTCATTACTCTGCAGATGTCTGACCAGCAGCGGAACCTGAGTCCGCTTGTCACGGACTTCCGCATGTCATCGTCGTCCGGCAGGAATGTTGTCGATCTTGGCATTGTCACGAATGACGGATATCCGCTCTATTACGTCTACGCCTACGGAGATCTGCAGAGAGTCATGACGGATCCTGCCAATGCGATCATGACTGCCGATTCGATGGTCGGCGTCGTCGTGAACAACGAAGGACAGTATATCTACGAACGGGGAAACCTCCCTGAAAAAAATGATCTCTACAACGAGGATATTCCGTATCCGATCCTCTCCGGGTCGATTAATGTGAATGAGATCCAGCAGCTCTTCGGTGACGGCGGGACGGCGATGAACCTTTCCGGCTGCTCTCTGGATCAGGTGCTCTACGAAGTATCCCAGGGCCGCGCAGTCGCAGGACTGCTGGCGGACGGGAGTGTCTCGATCATCGTCGGCTACGATAATTACAACACGCGTCGGTTTAATTACGCGGACGGCTCTCACGTCTATGTGGGAATCAATGACAGCCGCGCGGAGTTTCAGGCGGCCGGCAACGTGTTCGTGAGCTATGTGAAGCCGCAGCAGACGATCAAGGAGTAAGTCACGAGTATTGCACAATGAGAAAAATAAGAAAGATCCCGCTTTTACGACCGTCAGGTCGGAGCGGGATCTTTCTTATTTTTCAGGATACGCTGTGCGGGATTCTCGTTAGTACCGTCCTGAGAATCGGATAGAGGACCATAGCGAGAAGCATACCGGACAGTCCCTGAACAAAATTCGGGAATGCAGAAGCCAGCGCACCGGCAGGTCCGTAGATCAATGCCTCCGGGATTCCGTAGCCAAGTACGGTAAAGAGGATGTCAATGACGCCGCCGGCCATGAGCGCGGCGCTCGGCGAGTGCGTTTTCGCAAGCTTTCTGAAAGCGATTGCTGCAAGGAGTGCGATGCAGCCTTTGACAGCGAACGTGATCGGAGCGTAGAAAACATATCCTCCGAGGATATCTGCAAGTGCCGAACCGACGGCAGCTGCCAGAAAACCGTAGTTTGGTCCCAGGAATACGCCGGAGAGAATGACCAGCGCGTCTCCGGGGTGGATGTATCCACCGGTGCCGGGGGTAGGTATTTTCAAAATGAACGTCCCGATAAAGACGAGGGATGCAAAGAGTGCGCCGAGCGAAAGGCGCGAGATTTTTGTGTCTGTCATAAATGCCTCCTTTTCGCTGAGGTTTTCATTCGATGGGCAGCTGCTTCGCACCTTGCGCGTCGCAGCAGGAACGTCGAGGCGTTCCTGGATCTTCAAGGGCCTGCCGGCTGTCCGGATTCGAATCTTTTTTGTTGGCTTTTTCAATATCAAGATGATAAAACCGCGGGTCTTTTCTGTCAAGACAGAGAGATCCCGCGGTTTTACTGAAATATATACGATTTTTATATCGCCTGTTATCAATTTTAATGATTTCTGACTCAGGATGCTCCTCGCGCAGGTACATGATGAACGCACAGCGCATGACGATCGCGGGAGCGTTCCTGACGCCGGTCTCACCGGCAGAAGGTCCGGGGTCCGATGCCTGCATCATTCCGGCATCATTCGGGCTGAGCCGGCTGTCATTTATGAGTAGGAGGAAATCACCTTCGTAAGCGCCGGCAGGATCTGCTGCTTCCTGGACAGCAGACCGTCCTGGAAGCTATGCTCCTCATTGTTTTCGTCCGGGAAAGCCTCATGTGCCCACATCGCCCGGTTCCCGCCGTAATAGACGACAGAGCCGTTCTCCAGAATGCTCGTGAAGACGAGAACTGCCAGGTCAAGCTGCTTTTTGTCGGCGAACGCCTCGACAGTGGATGTGATGGAGGCCTTCTCATCCGGAAGATCTTTCGTTGAAGTGACGATGACCTGGGAGATCGAGAATTTTGTCTCCCGGACATCGTAGATCTTCATATCCTGATTCAGCATTTCCGTGAGCGTACGGCCCTCCGTGTTCGCGGTGACTGCGAACATATCCTTCGCAAATTCGTCGATATCGAGGTCAGCCATGGCTGCGAGAATATTGGCGGTCTGCCGGTCCTTGTCCGTCGTGGTCGGGGAGTGGAAATTCATCGTGTCCGAGAGCAGAGCGCCGAGCAGAAGTCCTGCGAGATTCTGCGGGATCGGGATCTGATTTTCCCTGTAGATCGTCGCGACGATCGTGGCGGTCGAACCGACGATCTCATTTCTGAAGGTGACCGGCTGCGTCGTCGAAAAATCGTTGATGCGGTGATGGTCCAGTACCTCGAGGACGCGGGCTTTCTCGATCGCGCGGACAGACTGGGAGAATTCATTGTGGTCGACCATGATGATCTTCTTATTCTCGCAGTTCATGATATGGTAGCGCGCGGCATATCCGAAGAGCTTTTTGTCCGGCGTGACAACCGGATAAATGTGGTACCGGCTGCGCATCATCTTGGCACCGACGTCCTCTGCCAGCTCATTGGTCGTGAAGGTGATCAGGTCCGTCTTCATGATGTGACGGACTTCCGGGGCGAAGAACAGATAACGGGAAGTGTTCATCGCGCCATGACCGGAGAGGATGATCGGGCAATGGTGCTCTTTTGCAAGCGCGAGGACTTCCTCATCGACGCCTTCAGCCCAGACAATGATGAGGAGTCCGGCCCCCTTCCGGATCACGGCCTTCTGGGCCTCGGCATAATCGCCGATGATCACGATCCGGCCGCTGATATCGTAGTCTTCGATACGGCTCTTTTCGGCCATGGCCAGCATGCTGACCCTGCCGTTGATCTGCATTTCCGGATCATTAAAAAGGATCTTTCCGTCGATCGTCCGGGCGATGTCCTCGGGAGATACTTTGCTCAGGATATCAATGTTGTAGGCTGTATCGCCCAGCCCTACGGCAGCGATATCGCTTTTGGTGACGAGACCGACGAGATGCATCTCATCGTCGACGATACCGCAGTAGGTGAAGTGACCGGTGTTCATTTCCTGAAGGGCTTCGAAGATCGTCGTGTCCGGCTTGAAATAGCGGAGAGGATCCAGCTTGATCTCGCTGAGGCAGACGCGCGCATCCGTGAGGAGCATCGGCTCCTCAAAGCCGAAACGTTTCAGGAGATAGGAAGATTCCGCATTGAGCTTCCCGAGACGGCAGGGAATTGCCCGGACCCCCATCGCGCGCTTGAAAAAGCTGTAGGCAATCGCGGAAGCGATGGAGTCGGTATCCGGATGAAGGTGACCGGTGATATAGATCGGATCGATGGTATTCATAAACAATGTCCTTTTCGTTGTATGCAATAAGTGAGATGACTGTTGCCTCTAACTGCTCTAATAATACGCCCTGCTTTCGAGGAGACACAAGCTCAAAATAGGGAACCTGGCGTGAAAGCCGGTAATTGCAAAAAATGTACGCTTTCCCTGTTCATTCAATTCCCTTTCTTGGTGCGTTCTGCAAGCGTCGAGGCGTTCCTGATTCTATAATGCAGAATTCCCATGATCCGGGCAGTGAAGAGTAGGAAGGAAAAAATCAGGAAAAGCGTATAGAAAATTTAGCGGATGTCTATTGATTAGTGTGTGAAAATCCTTTACTATTTTGTTATAATAAAAGTGATTTCAGGGGTGAAGTGTGCCCTCGGGCATGGGGGCGGACAATGAGCCGAATAAGATGAAGTGACTGGAAGGATTCCCGCTTCCTGAACTGCCGGGGCCTCAATACGGGGAATGAGATGCCATCGTGCACACTTTCCTGATTCCGGCTTTTGGGAATCCGAACAGAAAGAAGAGTGTTTGTATAAAACGAACAGAAAGAAAAGTGTTTGTATATAAAGAAGGGGTAGTTTTATGGCAGATAAAAGATTTATATACAGCTTTGCAGGGGCGGTGGCCCTGTCTCTTGCGCTGGTAGGCGGTATGCACGCTTATCGAATCGCAAATCCGCCCGCCGACCATCCGGCCGCCAAAGCGGCTGTACCGACGCTCATAGAGGTCGAGGCTCCGGGTGCAGCGCGCGCGAACGGTGTCGTCTCGGCGGATGAGTGGGCGCAGTATTATCCGGAGATCGTGAAGACCATGAACGCGAACGCGGAGAATAATAACCGACTGAGCTATATCGACCAGGATCCGTATATTGTGAACCTTTATGAGGGCTTCGGATTCGCGAAGGATTACACCAGTGCGGTCGGGCACAACTACTGTCTGGAGGATGTGGCGGCTACGGAGCGTCCGCACGCGCTTGCCAACTGTCTCACCTGTAAGACGCCGGATTTCACAAAACTCGTCAACGATCAGGGACTCGGCGCTTACTCGATGGACTTCGGGGAGGTCTTCTCCCAGATGGAGGAGAGCACGAGCTGCTACAACTGCCACGGCAACGACGCGGGGAAGAAGGGGCAGATCACGATCACTCATGAGTATGTGCAGCGGTGCCTCGGCGAGGATATGGCGGGAATCGATCCGGCGGTCCTCTCCTGCGGACAGTGCCACATCGAGTATTACTTCCGCCCGGAGGACAAGGCGACGACGATGCCGTATGACAGTGTTGCGAATATGCATCCGACAGCGATCCTCAATTACTATAATTCGATCGGTTTTGCTGACTGGATACAGGAGAGCACGGGTACATACCATCTGAAGGCACAGCATCCGGAGATGGAGACATTCCTGCTCGGCAAGCATGCCGCGACCCTCACCTGCGCGGACTGCCACATGGCCAAGATGGAGACCGAGGACGGGACCGTCTATCTGAGCCACACGTGGGAGAGTCCTCTTGAAAATAAGACCCTGCTTCAGAGCTGCACACAGTGCCACGGCGATGCGGACATGACCAATGCAGTCAGAAAAATCCAGGAGCAGGTCACAAAGAGGGAGACGGAAGTCGGACAGAAGCTGTCAGATCTGAACGATAAGCTGACGGATGCCGTCAATGCCGGAACGATGACGGAAGAACAGCTGAATGAGGTGCGCAGCCTTTACAGGTCTGCTCAGTGGTACTGGGATTTCTGTTATGTCGAGAACGCTGAGGGGGCACACAATTCCGAGCTGGCCAATGAATGTCTTGACACGGCAGAGGGACTCGCAGATCAGGCGCTTCTCCTGTTTGCGTGAGATGTCCTCCGCTTACAAAACGCACAATGCATGATGTTATTTGATGGGAAGGGCTGAGGAATCGGCCCTTTCTTTCTTGGAAGGACATGTCTTCCGGTGACTTCCGATCAGACTGCCGTCTGTCGGGGAAAGTGACAGTACCGTATATGCGAAAAATATTGAAATTTCTGAGCTCGATGCAGTTCGCACTCATTCTTCTGCTTGTGCTGGCAGCGGCCTGCGCGTTCGGAAGCTTTATCACGCAGGGACAGACCCTTTCGTGGTATACGACCGCTTACGGGGAGAGAGCGGCTGCGGCGATCATGCTGTTCGGTCTTGACGATGTATTCCACAGTATATGGTTCGTCGTGATCACCGCATTCCTCTGTCTGAATCTGATATTCTGCAATGTGATCCGCGCTCCCGGACTGATCCGTCTCTGGAAGGCGGGGTTCGTCCCGGAAAAGAGGGAAAAGTCCTGCGGCAGAATATACGGGACTTCGGAGAAGGATCCTGCAGGGCTTTTTTCGGAGATGGGATTCAGGAAAACGGTCTCCGGAAGCTTTGAGGACGGAACAGAGTACATATATGCCGTAAAAAATAAAGCCGGCATATGGGGGGCATGGCTGTGCCATCTGGGAATACTCATCCTGATCATAGGCTTCGGCGTCGGGCAGATGCTGAAGACCGAGACGGCCGTATACGGTGTCACGGGCCAGTCAAAGAGGATCGGGGATACGAGTTACGTGCTCACGATCGATGATTTCAGGATCGATCTGCGCGGCGACGAGACCGTGGATCAGTACACGACAGACTTTACGGTGCGGAATGTATCGAATGGCGATGAGATGAGCGGGACGACCAGCGTCAATCATCCGGCGGCCATGTTCGGCATGAAGTTCTATCAGAATTCCACCGGATGGGCGGCGGCCATGCATGTCTCAAAGGGCGGCGAGGAGATCCAGAACGGCGTCGTCTGTGTCGGCGAGGTGACGCCGATCACGGAAGTGCCGGGACTGTCCATCCTCATTCAGGCATTTTATCCGGATTTCTTTATGGATGCAGACGGGGAGATCGGAACAAGGACGTCAGAGCTCAGGAATCCTTATTATCTGTACATTGCCTACTACAACGAACGGGTCATCGGGATGAATGCCCTCGGAGCCTCGGAGTACATTACGATCGATGATCTGACGGTGTGGTTCACAGATCCTCAGTCCTACACACTGATCCAGATCACGACCGAGCCGTTTTCGAAGCTTGCTCTGGCCGGAGGGATCGTGATCATGCTGGGGCTTCTTCTGGCACTTTACGTACAGCCGGCTGAGATGTGGGCAAGGAAAAAGGACGGCCTGTGGCTGGTCACCGGATCAAGCAGAAAAGGAGGCGTCCTATTTGACCGGGCGCTCAGGGAGAAGCTTGAAAAAGCAGGGATTCCGGCATCGGAGAAGGATGATAAGGAGCCTCCGAAGGGCTCTTCTGAGGATGAGAAGCCCGGGAAACCCGGAGAGAGAGCTGAGGAAGATGAGAAGCACGGGAAGTCCGGAGAGAAATCTGAGGAAGATGAGAAGTCCGGAGAAAAATCTGAGGAAGATGAGAAGTCCGGAGAGCCCGGAGAGAGAGCTGAGCCCGATGAAAAGGCTGAAGTATCCGGAGAGCTTTCCGGGAAGGATCTGAGCGAAGCCGAAGCTGCCGCCCTGGAGGCAATGAAGCTTGCAGATGAAGCGGCCGAGGCCTACCGGGCAGCGGAGGAACGCGCAAAGAAAGCAGCCCTTGCGTATAAGGAAGCCCGGGAACGCGCTGCGAAAAAATTTGATAAAGAAGAGCAATGACCTGGAGGATCCGGGAGAAAGGAAGATCCAGTCACCCTCACAGGCGATTGGAATATGTGCAATATGGGAAATGAAGTGTTTCTTTCGGCTGAGAATATTCTGTTCACAGTATCGATGATCGGTTACTTTATCACGATGATCCTGTTCTTCGTGTTCTTTGCGATGAAAAATGAGAAGGCCGGATCGACAGCGGCCTATCTGCTGTCCGCCTGTTTCGGCGTACACACAGTGGCGCTCGTTGTCCGGACGATCGGGGCAGGCCGTCTTCCGCTCACGAACAATTATGAGTTTGCGACAAGCTTTGCCTGGGGCATCGCGCTGGTGAGCCTGATCTTCATTTTTAAATATCAGTTCAAGGCACTTGGAGCGTTCTCCGTGCCGGTCATCTTTCTGGTCATCGGGTATGCCGCGATGCAGAGCAAGGAAGTGAAGGAACTCATGCCCGCCCTCCGCAGCAGCTGGCTTTTCTTCCACGTGTCGACGGCTATTATAGCCTACGGAGGATTCGGGGTCTCCTTTGCCGTGTCGCTGATGTTCCTTCTCCGTGAGAAGATGAACGGCAGCGACTTCTGGAATCAGCACATTCCGGACCGGGAATGGCTGGACATGGTGAGCTATCGCGCCGCGTCCCTCGGACTACTCTTTCTTACCTTCACGATCATCACGGGTTCGATCTGGGCAGAGCGCGCCTGGGGAAGCTACTGGTCCTGGGATCCGAAGGAGACATGGTCGCTGGTCACCTGGCTCATCTATATGTTTTATCTGCATCTCCGCATCCGGAGGGGAGTTAAGGGAAGAAGCGCAGCGATTTTCGCCGTCGTGGGCTTTGTCTGTGTGATCTTTACCTATATCGGTGTTAACACATTCCTCCCGGGCGTGCACAGCTACGCGTGAGAGAGGAAGAAGCGATACGCGTCATGCGCCCCTGTCATATCCCATATTCAGCCGGGAATGACAGGGGCGTATGTGTGTGACAGAATGCACTCTTGGCGAGGTATAAAAGAGCATTGATGAAGTCTGAAAAAGGAAAAAATGAAAGCACCGTGCGGGATCTCACGGAAGGGGCGCTCCTTCCGATCATCGTTCGGTTCACGATTCCCCTGGTGCTCGGCAATATTCTTCAGCTGACGTACAATGCCGTCGACAGCATTATCGTCGGAAAGTTCGTCGGCAGCACGGCGCTGGCTGCTGTCGGCACGAGCAACCCGGTCATGACGCTTATCATCATGTTCGTACAGGGGATCAGTCTCGGATCCGGCATTCTGATCGGGAACCTGTTCGGGGCCGGTGAATATGGGAAACTGAAAAGGCAGGTCAGCACGGCGATGATCTCCGGGAGTGTGTTCTCGCTCAGCGTCGGGATCGCGGTGCTCCTTCTCGCCGATCCGATCCTCCATGTCATGCAGGTCGATCCCGTGATCATACCGCATGCTGCAGTTTATCTTCGGATCATCGCCTGCGGGCTCATTTTCAATTATGTTTACAATTTTTTCGCGTCGACGCTCCGGGCTCTGGGGGACAGCAGGTCGCCTCTCATTTTCCTTGGCGTGAGCGCGGCTGTCAATATCGTCGGAGACCTGCTCTTTGTAGTCGGGCTGGGCGCAGGCGTGGTAGGGTGTGCGGTCAGCACGGTCCTGAGCGAAGCCCTGAGCTGCCTCTTCTGCTGGCTCTATATAAAGAGAAAAGTCCTGCTCCTTGACATGGGGCGGGAATGGCGGATCTTTGATTCCGGGATGCTTAAAAAAACGCTTTCTTACGGGGCTGTCAGCGCACTGCAGCAGTCGACCGTTCAGCTTGGGATCGTAGGCGTACAGGGCGTCGTCAATTCGCTCGGGGTAGCCGTGACGGCTGCCTTTGCGGCCGCGAACAGGATCGATGACTTCGCTCTCATCCCGGGCAGAAATATCGCGCATGCGATGACATCGGTCATGGCGCAGAATGAGGGAGCGGGGAAAAAGGCGCGTGTCAGAAAGACGTTTTTCCTGGGGATCCTTCTCGATGCGGGATATGGTCTTCTTTCGGGGATCGTTCTTCTTCTTTTCTCTGATTTTTTTATGAGACTGTTCACCGTAGATGCGGAAGTAATTCGTGAAGGCGAAAAATATCTCCGTCTCATCGCCCTCATGTATGTGCTGCCTTCCTGCACCAATGCGATCCAGGGCTATTTCCGCGGGATCGGAGATCTCAGGATCACACTCGTGAGCAGCATCATGAACATGGGGGTTCGATTCGCCGCGTGCTTCTTCATGGTTTTTCATTTCCATATGGGAATCGAAGCGGTCCCGTGGGCATGCATGGCAGGCTGGGTCTCGATGCTCGCCTGTGAGCTTCCGTTTCTTTTTGTCAGTCTCAGGAAGAGGAGATCCGTTCACAAGTCTGTGTGATCTGCAGGCCTGATCCCGGGGCTGTGCAGCAGATCTGATCCTCGAACGGCGCGGAACTTCACCTCCTGCCGATCATCGGACGGCGCAGAACTTCACCTCCTGCCGATCATCGGACGGACTGATCTGTTTTCCGGCTGCTCAGACCGAAAGGCCGAGATCCTTCCGGGCCTTTTTGATCCTGCGTGCGAAAGCCGTATGGAAATCTCTTCCGGGCGCTGTCGGAGTCCCGTAGAAGAGGTCAAGAATATAGAGCGCGGTCTTCTGAGAGAGCTCCATATCCTGTGCGGAGAGGAGCTTTTTTTGTACCTCCTTCCGGAAGTCATGCCAGGTCAGAAGGAAAGCCTCGTAGCGGGGGAGGTCGGCTATTTCGAGCCATTTATGGATACGCACTTTGCTCCGGCCTTCGGGGCAGACGGAATCCGTCACAAAATAGCCGAGGGTACCGTTTTCGTAGACCCGTCCGAGGGGATAGAGTCTGCAGAAGCCCGGCCGGAAGGCGTGAATACTGCAGCGGCCGTCGGGACCGAGAAAGGAACAGGCGTCTGTCTCTTTGTCCATAAGGAGGTGAGGGAGCACGAGCCCGCCGTCAACATGAAGCCCGATGCGCGTATTCAGGAGCTCTCCGAAGCCTGTGCCGAGGTTCTGACTGAGCAGACAGACATCATAGGGGTCCAGGTGGATCGTGTCGTCCATACCGCGGCAGCATTCGCCGCAGCCTTCGCAGGCGCTGCAGGATATGCGGGCAAGATCATGGGAAGTGAGGCGGTTCGGCATTTCATTTTCCTCCATAGACATTCTGTTTGGCTTGCTGTGGTGACCTGTCGGACGGTCCTGTACGTTATCATAACACCGGCAGGCCCGCGAACACAACCTGTGAGCCGGAACGGTGCGCCGATAAACTGTCAGGAGCATGGCAGTTCTGAGTGTTCTATGGTATACTTAACTAAAACTTCCCGCATACTTTGGTGTGGCGGCGACCAGGAATAAATTATTTCCAAAGGAGGGCGTCCGAGCACGGCCGGTACTTCTTTCTTTTAAAGCCAATGGCTTCAAAAGAAAGTTAGTACCGCTGCCAGTGCGAGCGAGCGGGAGCGTCCCGACGTGGAAATATTTATTCCGGGAGTCTTCGGAGTTTGAATGTGGGAAGTTTTAGTACTTAATTTATCTGAAATTGTGCGTTCAGCCGCAAATGGCTTTTGACCGGACTTTAAGGAGGGACACTATGCAAATGGATCAGGAAAACAGACCCTATATTTCATGGGAGCTCGTCGGGAACTTCATGGTCGACGCATTCAAGGCAGCCGGACTTCCGGAGGAAGATGCGAAGATCTGCGCAGATGTACTTATGGAGAGTGACCGCAGAGGCATTGAGAGCCACGGCGTGAACCGTTTTAAGCCGATTTATCTCGATCGAATCAACGCCGGGATCCTCAAGACGACGACAGAGTATGAGATCCTCAAGGAGACGCCGACCACGCTCGTCGCGGACGCGCATGACGGCATGGGCATGGTCGCCAGTTATAAGATGATGAAGTCGCTCATCGAGAAGGCAAAGATCTATGGAATCTCCATGGGCGCGATCCGCAATTCTTCGCACTACGGGATCGCGGGCTACTGGACGACCATGGCATCAAAGGAAGGTCTGATCGGAATTACGGGAACGAATGCCCGTCCGTCGATCGCGCCGACTTACGGTGTCGACAATATGATGGGAACGAACCCGCTGACCTTCGCTTTTCCGACGGATGAGGAATTCCCGTTCGTTCTGGACTGTGCGACTTCTACGGTACAGCGCGGCAAGATCGAATACTATGCGAGACAGGGCAAGCCGACACCCGCGGGAATGGTCATCGGGCGGAACGGCGAGGTCCTGACAGACAGCAATGAGATCCTGAAAATGCTCGTGGACGGGACCGCAGCCCTTGCACCGCTCGGAGGCGCGGGGGACGAGATGTGCGGGTATAAGGGCTACGGCTATGCTGCGGTCGTTGAGATCCTGTCCGCTGCGCTTGCCGGAAATGTCTTTATGAAGGACATCACGAACAAAGCCCCGGACGGAAGCAAGCAGCCGATCAGCCTCGGCCATTTCTTCATTGTCATCAATCCGGAATTTTTCCTGGGTCTTGAGAACTTTAAGAAGACGGCAGGAGATATCTGCAGGGCGCTCCGGAATTCCACGAAGGATCCGTTCCATGACCGTATTTATACGGCCGGCGAAAAGGAGTGGGATGTCTGGCAGGTGAGAAAGGATAAGGGCGTTCCGATGGGAGAGGGCGTCCAGAAGGACTTTATCGCTGTCCGCGATATGTATCATCTGTCCTATCACTTCCCGTTCGAGGATTAGGAGCCGAACTTCTGAGAAAGCTTAGAATGAGCTCCTGATGAGCCGCCCATAAAAGAGGCGGTCAGACAGAATACAAAGATCAGTATATCTCAGTGTGAGATGACCCCCGCCTCTATAGGTGGGGGCAACAAACCAGTCTCAGTGGCGGGTGCCAATCCCCCACTGAGATATACGCTCAGCTCCGCAATGCTCCACAGGAGCATTGTTACGCATGCATAGGCACGCGAGGATGCGCAGGGATTCGTTTCGGTATTATGTCAGCTGACGCTGACACGAATCCCGCGCCAAGTCTCGCGAGCGAGACTTGAACTCAGTGTGAGCTGCCCCCGCCACTATAGGCGGCGGCAGCAAATCAGCAGAAAGCACTGCATGCGGAGGACACTTTGATCCAAACCGTATGCGGTGCTTCTTTCAGTCTTTGATGCAGTATTTCCGCGATCTGAGACTTGTGTTAAGTGCGCAGAGTGAAAAAGACTCTGCCCTGATACGGCAGGCTGGTCATGATAAAATGTATGAATATTGCGAAAATTAAAATAAATAAGAGAAAATGATAAATAATAGTTGACAAATCGGCTGAGATTATATAAAATAAGACCATCAAAACAAAACCGGCTCAAACAAATACTAATAACCTTTTAAATTTACAAACAATTTATTACAAAATTGCAGACAATTATAGGAGGGCGGTCCGTTGAGATAGTCAGTTTTCATCATTTATTTTTCCTTAGCATCCGAGGTCTTCATAGAAATCCTTTTATGAAACCCGATCAGATGGCCACCGATAACACTTTAAAGAATGAGGTTTCAGGAGAATCCGAAAGAATCTCAACAAAAAAGCATTTCAAAGAAGGCATACAGGAAGCAACCATAGTAAATCGTTTCAGTTCATCTCATTTGATAATTGAAACGTAGAGGAGGAAAATCCGATGTACTGCTGAGAATTAATTTTGGCAGATCGTTTTCTGAAAATTGAATAAAGACAAAGGAGGTTATACAGTGAAACTTCTAAACTTTCATTAAAGGGGCTGCTCACAATGACGAGAAAGTTGGAGCAGCCCTTAACTATGCCCTGAAACAGAAGATTTCCGCCGTGCGCGCTTACCGGGATGTCCGGTAGAGCGCGTTTTTGTTGCATTTACCGACTGTTTGGGATAAAATCATCTTTGTCTATATCGAAGGAAGAATAAGACCGGATCCGGGTGTTCATTTTCCGGATACGCAAATATAGAAGAGGTGACAGAATGGAAAAACTCATTACAGTACGCGAGCTCTTTAAGGAGACAGACAGATTCATCGACAGGACCGTACAGGTCGGCGGATGGGTCAGGAACAACAGAGGATCCAAGGCGTTCGGATTCCTCGTCATCAACGACGGATCTTTTTATAATACACTTCAGGTCGTCTATGGCGAGAGCCTTCCGAATTTCTCCGAGATTGGCCGGCTCAATGTCGGCTCGGCTGTCATCGTGACGGGCAAGCTCGTCGCTACGCCGAACGCAAAGCAGCCCTTTGAGATCCAGGCGGAGAGCGTGGAGGTGGAAGGTGCATCCACACCGGATTATCCGCTCCAGAAGAAGCGTCACACGCTCGAGTTCCTGAGGACCATGCCTCATCTTCGTCCCAGGACGAACACTTTCCAGGCTGTCTTCCGTGTGCGCTCCCTGATCGCCTATGCGATCCACAAATTTTTCCAGGAGCGCGACTTTGTGTATGTCCATACCCCGATCATAACGGGATCCGATGCGGAAGGCGCAGGCGAGATGTTCCAGGTCACGACCCTGCCGCTCGACAAAATTCCGATGACGGAGAACGGGGAGGTAGACTACTCGAAGGATTTCTTCGGCAAAGCAGTCAATATGACGGTCTCCGGCCAGCTGAATGTCGAGCCGTTCGCGCAGACGTTCCGCAATGTGTACACATTCGGGCCGACTTTCCGCGCTGAGAACTCCAACACGGCCCGCCACGCAGCCGAATTCTGGATGATCGAGCCGGAGATGGCGTTCGCAGATCTTGAGGACAATATGGATGTCGCCGAGGACATGCTGAAATATATTATCGGGTATGTCCTTGAGAACGCCCCCGAGGAGATGGCTTTCTTCAATCAGTTCATCGACAAGGGTCTGATCGAGCGGCTCAAAGGGGTCGCGGAGGCGAAATTTGCCCACGTGACCTATACCGAGGCAATCGATATTCTTCTGAAGGCGGATAAGAAATTCGACTATCCTGTCAAATGGGGCGTCGATCTTCAGACAGAGCATGAGCGGTATCTGACGGAAGAGGTCTTCAAGGGGCCGGTCTTCGTCACGGATTATCCGAAGGAGATCAAGGCCTTCTATATGAAGCAGAATCCGGACGGGAAGACCGTTGCGGCGATGGACTGCCTTGTACCGGGGATCGGCGAAATCATCGGCGGCTCGCAGCGTGAGGAGGATTACGACAAGCTCCTTCATCGCATGAACGAGCTTGGAATGAATATCGACCAGTATTCGTTCTATCTGGATCTGAGAAAGTACGGAACGGTCAGACACTCGGGCTTTGGCCTGGGATTTGAGCGCTGTGTCATGTATATGACCGGCATGGCCAACATCCGCGACGTGCTTCCGTATCCGAGGACCGTGAAGAACTGCGATCTGTAAAAATGTAAAGGACCGGGATCCGAATCTCATGAAGGTTCGGATCCCGGTCCTTTTGCGTCGGGAAGGCTCTTTCGCCGTGCAGTTCGCGGCAGGAGCGCCGGGGCGTTCCTGAATAGTGCAGTGTGAAAATCAGAACATTTTCTGCCACAAAAATCGCGTGCTGCCTATCGTGAAGATGGATATGCAAAGTGCACACTGACTATTTTGCGGGAATCCGGTGATTCATGCAGTGAGATGAAAGCATAAAGTGAAACTTGTCTCTCTGATGACGGAGTGCTATAATAAATCGAACGAATGTTTTGTATGCCGCAGCGCAGACGTCAGAACTGCGAAGAAAAGGACCGGAGGATAAGAATGGGAAATACAGAGTTCGTGCTGATCATACTGCTGCTTCTGATCACGGCCGGAGGCGTTCTCTTCCTTGCCCTGCGTCAGAACCGAATGGAGCTCATCCTTCGCGATCTTGAGGCAGAAGATATTCAGGACGAGCTTGTCCGGATCCGCGGGCAGGTCGAGTCGACAGCGAGAATGAACGCGGAATTCAACGCCCAGCTGAGGGCGGAGGTCAACGGCAGTATCCGCGAAGGGCTGAGGGAGCAGTCAGACCAGCTGAGAGAGGGCTTCCGGGATCAGAGCGGAGAGCAGAGAAGGTCTGCGAAAGAGCAGATGGATGCGATGCGGTCAGCGGCAAAGATCCAGTCCGAACAGCTGCTTTCGACGTCGAAGCTTCTCACGGAATCTCTCCTCAATATGTCTGACAGCATGTCCAGGCAGATCAACGAGTCCATGGAGCGGATGCAGGAATCCAACGAGAAGCGGCTTGATAAGATTGAAGGTGTCGTGGATGAGAAGCTGGATCGGACGCTGAACGAGCGGCTGGACACGAATTTCAGGATGGTAGGAGACCAGCTCGGAAAGCTCTACCGGTCTCTCGGCGAGCTGGAAGCCCTGTCCTCCGGCGTCACGGATCTGAACCGGACGCTTTCCAACGTGAAGACGCGGGGTGTCTGGGGAGAAGTCCAGCTGGGTAGGATCCTTGAGCAGACAATGGCGCGAAGCCAGTACGAGATAAATGTAGCGACAAAGAAAAATTCCGACGACAGGGTCGAATTCGCGGTCCGGTTCCCTTCCCAGGACGGGACGGAGGATATCGTTTATCTGCCGATCGACGCCAAGTTCCCGTCCGATCTTTATAACAGGATCGTGGAGGCCTCCGAGAACGGGGACGCGGAGCAGGTCCAGACTGCAAGGGCGGAGCTCAGACTCCGGATCCTTGCGGAGGCAAGGACGATCCGCGATAAGTATATCAATCCGCCGGTCACGACGAATTACGCGATCATGTTCCTGCCGACGGAAGGACTATATGCAGAGGTACTTCGAATAGACGGGCTGACGGAAAAGTGTCAGCAGACCGGTGTCATTGTTGCGGGACCGGTGACGGTGACGGCTATTCTGAACAGCCTGCAGGCCGGTTTCCGAAACATCATGCTCTCAAAGAAATCAGTTGAGGTCATGAAGCTCCTTGAGGCCGTCAAGGCGCAGTTCGCAAAGCTGGATGAGGAAGTCCAGAAGACACAGAAAAAGCTGTATGAGGCTGCCCAGTCGACAGAGAAGCTTCAGCACCGGACGCAGATCATTCAGAAGAGAATGAAGAAGATCGGTGAGATGGATCCGGATGAAGCACAGAAGCTTCTTGCGGTCGAAGAGTGACCAGGCTGCTGCGAAACTCTGTGCGAAATGGAATTGTGTGAACAATTCAAACAATCTGCACAAGCCTTGCGAATGCTTTTCCACATCTTGAGTGAATGTTAGAAGTTCCTGGCGCGGAAGCCGTTTGAATGTTCATACAATTTCCATGAAGCACAGACTTTCGCAATTGCCTGAAGGAGTGAACGAGTGAAAGAGTGAACGGGGGAATGGTGAGTATGGGTGTTCATTTTTATTTCGGGAGCAGCGGATCCGGAAAGAGCCGCTTTCTGCAGATGGAGATCATCAGGAGATCGATCCTTGAGCCGTCCACGCAGTTCATCATGCTCGTGCCGGAGCAGTTCACGATGCAGACGCAGAAGGAAATGGTCCTGCGCCACCCGCGAAGAGGGCTCATGAACGTGGACGTCCTCTCCTTTGAGCGGCTCGCCTACAGGGTCTTCGATGAGGTCGGAATGAGCAGCAGGAGAAGGCTGGAAGAAATCGGGAAGAGTTTTGTCCTGGAAAAGATCGCGCTGGACCTTGGGAAGAAACTGCCTGTTCTCGGAGCGAATCTTGCGAGACCGGGGAATCTCGCCGACATGAAATCCGTGATTTCCGAGCTCATGCTTTACGATATCAGGCCCGACGATCTTCTTTGCGGGGAGGCGGGGGCAGGCAGCCTCCTTGACGGCAAGCTTTCCGATATCGCAAATGTTTATCGGAGCTTCATGGACTATATTTCCGACCGCTACCTCACGGCGGAGGGGGTGCCGGATGCGCTGGCAAGGGTCTCAAAAGACTCCGCTCTTCTTCAGGGGGCTGTCATAGCGCTGGACGGATATACAGGGTTCACACCGGTCCAGATCCGTCTCGTGCAGCAGCTTGCGCTGGTCTCATCGGAACTGCATATTTCTGTGACGGCTGATATTCGGGAAAACCCTTTCGCAAAGAGCGGAAATCCGCTTTTTACGATGAGCCGGGACACTGTGGAGAGCCTGCGGCTTGCCTTCGGGAAGGCGGGTGTCGGAATCGAGTCCGTCACGTATCTGGATAACGGAAGACCCTGCGAAAAGCAGGCAGGCCGGGCAACGGCCGGACAGAGCGCGGTGCAGGCTGACGCCTCGGGAGGAGCCGGTATACGTTCAGCCGGGCAGGACGGTTCGGAAAATGCGGGATCCTCTGCACGTACGCAGGAAGGCGCCCGGTTCGCCGGTTCCCCTGCGCTCATGCATCTCGAAAGGAATCTCTTCCGGAGATCGAACGAGGTCTATACGGACATGCAGGGGGATGTGAGGATTTTTGCGGCTGCGAATCCTCTGGAGGAGGTGCGCCATGCAGCACTGACAATCTCATCCATGATCCGGGAGGAGGGACTCCGTTACCGGGATTTTGCTGTGATCACAGGTGATCTCGGTACATACGGCAACTATGTGCGCCAGATCTTCGGGGAGACAAAGATCCCCTACTTTATCGACGAGAAGAGGGTCCTGCTGAACGACCCGTTCGTCGAGTATGTCCGGGCGGCGGTCTCGGCGGTCTGTGACGACTATTCCTATGACAGCGTCTTCAGGATGCTGCGGAGCGATATGTCCGGAATTGACCGGGAAGAGATCGATATTCTGGAGAATCATGTGCTGGCGCTGGGCATCAGAGGCCGGAAAAAGTGGAGGGAGAAGTGGATCCTTCACTCACAGAACGAAGATCCCGCGTGCCTCCCCGGACTCAATGAGATCCGGGAAAAAGTCCTGTATCTTCTGGACCCTATGGCAGAGAGTTTCAGCCGGAGGGGAGGTACGGTCCGGGAAAAGACGGAAGCTCTGTATCACTTCTGTGTGCGAAGCGGCTGTGAGACGCGTCTTGCCGCCATGGCCTCCGACTTTTCCGTCCGCGGCAGGCAGGATCTCGCCCGTGAGTATACCCAGGTCTATTCCCATGTCATGAGCTTTCTCGAGAAGCTCGTTGATGTGCTGGGGGAAGAGAAGATCTCAAAGAAAGATTATAAAGCGGTCCTGGAAGCCGGATTTGCCGAGGAGAAGATCGGCATTATTCCGCCTGCCGCTGACCAGGTCCTTGTCGGGGATATGGAGCGGAGCCGGCTGTCTGATGTGAAGGTGCTCCTTTTTGCCGGTGTCAACGAGGGTCTGGTTCCGAAGACGGACAGCGGAGGAGGACTCCTGTCCGAGACGGACCGTGAAATCTTAAGAAGCAGGAATATCCGTCTCAGACCCACTCCGCGTGAGAGTATTGCCATCGGACGGTTCTACATTTATCTCGCGCTCACGAAGCCGTCAAAGCATTTGGTCCTGTCTTATTCGGCGGCAGATTCCGGCGGGGACGTAATGAGACCTTCCTATCTGATCGGAGAGATCCATGAACTGTTCCCGAATCTCCGCGAGGAAGTCAGATCCGCAGAGATCAGGGATAATATCGAGCGCCCTGAGAACGGAATGATGCTGCTTACGGATACCATGGGCACCCTGGCGGATCAGCCGCCCGGAACGGCTTTCTATGAGCTTTTTTCCTGGTACCGTGCAAATCCGGATTATCGGGCAAGGACCGATGCGCTCATTCAGGCGGCGGAGTCCAGAAGGCCGAAGGATCAGATCGGACGGGCGGTCGCAGCTGCGCTCTACGGGAAGACACTGGTAAACTCTGCTTCCAGGCTGGAGCGCTTCTCTGCCTGCGCCTTCGCACACTATCTTCAGTATGGGCTGCGGCTCCGTGAGCGGGAGGAATACAAATTTTCCGGGATGGATATGGGCAATGTCCTGCACGATGCGCTGCGGATCTTCGCAGAGAGGATCAGGGAATCCGGGGAAAAGTGGGACGAGATCGATGAAGACAGGAGAAATGCGCTCGCGGATCAGTGCGTCGGTGAAGCCGCGCAGTCGTACGGGGGAATGATCCTGCATGATTCCGCGCGCAATGAATATCAGATCGTCAGGATGCAGCGTTTTATGCGCACGTCTGTCTGGGCAATGCAGGAGCAGCTGAAAAGAGGAGATTTTATCCCTGCGCGTTTCGAGGTGGATTTCCGGGATCTCGGACATTTGAAGAGCGTACGGCACACTCTTTCAGACGGAGCGACGATGATCCTGACCGGGCGGATCGACCGAATGGACCTGTGCAATGACGGCGGGACGATGCTGATCAAGATCATTGATTATAAGACGGGGGATCGGAACCTTGATATGACAGAGGTCTATCACGGGCTTCAGCTCCAGCTGGTCGTATATATGAATGCTGCCCTGGAGGCTGCCCGAAATGAGGGTGTTCATGCGGAGCCTGCCGGAATCTTCTATTATAAACTGCAGGATCCGATCGTATCTGTTGACGAAGGGGATACCGAGGAGGATGTCCGGACAAGAGTGCTGAAGGAAATGAAAGGCTCCGGCGTCGTCTCCTCCGATGAGGAGATTCTTCTGCATCTCGACCGGACGCTCGGTCCCGGCGTCAGTTCCTATGTCATCCCGGTAAGCATTACAAAGAAAAATGAAGTTTCAAAGAACTCGAAGACGGCCGCTCCGGAGGAGTTCAGAGCGATCAGCGAATTCGTGGACTGCAAGATCCGTCGGATCGGCGGGGAGATCATGGACGGGAAGGCAGATATCGATCCGTACAGATACGGGACGCGGAATGCCTGTGATTACTGTCCTTACCGAGGTATCTGCGGGTTCGATACAAAGATCGAGGGCTATGGATTCCGTGAGATCACTTCGATGAAAAGAGACGAGGCGATTGGAAAGATGCGGGAAGAGACCGGAAAAGAGGAGGAGGATCGATGAGCGTGCAATGGACAGACGATCAGCAAAAAGTCATCACGACGCGCGCGAAGAATATTCTGGTGAGCGCGTCCGCCGGCAGCGGGAAGACTGCCGTCCTTGTCGCACGGATCATGTCACTGATCACGGATCCGATGAAGCCGTTTGATATAGACCGCCTGCTGATCGTCACATTTACGAAAGCTGCAGCGGGAGAGATGAAGGACCGCATTGCTGCCGCGATCAACGATGCGCAGAAGAGCGACCCGGACAATGAACACCTTATGCGGCAGTCCGGTCTGATTCATAACGCCAAAATCACGACGATCGACGGGTTCTGTTCGAACGTCCTCCGAAGTTACTGCCATCTGACAGATATTGAGCCGGGCTTTCGAATTGCCGAAGAAGGGGAGAGCGAGCTTTTAAAGCATGACACACTGGAGAATGTCCTTCAGGAGTACTATGCGCTGGAGGATCCGGAGGAGAGCAGAAAATTTCAGGCTTTTGTGGAAAGCTTTGCGACCGGCAAGTCGGAAAAACCGCTCACGGAGGCGGTCTTCCGCGTTTTTGACGCCTGTGAGAGCCAGCCGGATCCTCTTTCCTGGCTGGCGATGTGCCGGGAGAATAACCGTGCGGGATCCTTTGAGGAGATCCTCGGGACGGAATGGATGCGGATGTTCCTTGCGGACGGAGAAATGCTCGCCCGGGAAGGCCTGCGCCTTGCGAAGGAAAATCTGGCGCTTGCGACCCGGGCGGACGGGCCGGAGGCATATCTTCCGATGGCGGAGGAGGATCTTCATTTTTATGAAAAGTTCTTCGAGCTCTCAGGCTATGAGGAACGGCTTGCGTGGTGCCGTGACTTCACTGCACCGACTCTGTCAAGAAAGAGGGCCGGGAAAGAAGAAAATCCCGCGCTCCGGGATCTGTTCAAAGAAAACAGGTCGAGGCACGGAAAGATCCGCAGTGATCTTAGTGGTGTGTACTACGCCGGCTCACCGGAGCAGGTCGTATCCGCGCTCGCAGAATCCGGGGAGGTCCTTGATGAACTGATCACCGTCACGGAGACCTTCCTCAGCAGATACGCGGAGACCAAGCGGGAGAAAAAACTGATCGATTTTCCGGATCTTGAGCATTATGCGCTAAAGATCCTGCGGGACGAGAACGGAGAACGCACAGACGCTGCGAAAGAGCTTGCGCGAAATTTTGAGTGCGTCATGGTGGACGAGTATCAGGACAGCAACTACCTGCAGGAGGCGATCCTTACCGCAGTGACACGGATGGAGGAAGGCAGCGATAATTATTTCTGCGTCGGAGATGTCAAGCAGAGCATTTACGGGTTCAGACATGCGAGACCGGATCTTTTTATGCAAAAGTTTCACGATTACGCAGGGGAGGGAGGAGATGATCCCATATCCCGCGGAGTCCGGATCGATCTCCTTAAGAATTTCCGGAGTCGAAAGGAAGTCCTCGACTTTTCGAACGGTCTCTTCAGGCAGATCATGCGCAGGGAGATCGGAGGCGTTGACTATGACCGGGATGCGGAGCTCTTCTGCGGGGCATCCTATCCGGAGACGGACGGCGGAGAGTACGATACGGAGATCCTCGTCGCCGAGGCAAAGGAGGAAAATGCGGACGGGAGCACATTCCTCGAAGATACGCGCCGGGACGCTCTGAAGCAGCTTGAGGCCAGAATGATCGCGGAGAGGATCCGCGAGCTGGTCCGGCATGAGAAGATCACGGATACAAAAACGGGAAAGGACCGGCCGATCGAGTACAGGGATATTGTGATCCTGCTCCGCACGATGAGCGGTTATGCGGATACGTTTGCGGAAGTGCTTACGGCGTGCGGGATCCCTGCGTTCTCGACGGCGAAGACCGGATATTTCAGCGCGATGGAGGTCATGACGATCCTGAATTATCTGTCGATCGTCGATAATCCCGAACAGGATATTCCGTTCACTGCTGTCCTCCGTTCTCCGATCGTCGGGCTCAGTGCGGAGGAGATCGCGCGGATCAGGATCGTTTCGGGATCGCCCTCGTCAGACAGGGATGCGAAGTTCCTTACGATGGCGGAGTGTGCGAGAAGGTATCTTGCATTTTATGCGGGAGCAGAGGCCGGAGCAGAAGGAGAGCTTTCCGGAAAACTGGAGAGGTTCTTTTCATTTTACGGAAGGATCCGGGAAAGCGTTCCCTATACGCCGATCCATGAGCTCATCTGGGAGGTCCTGACCGGGACCGGTTACCTGGACTATGTCTCGGCACTTCCCGGCGGGGCTCAGCGCGCGGCGAATCTCCGAATGCTGGTCGAGAAGGCCATCGCCTATGAGGGGACGAGCTATGTGGGTCTTTTCAATTTCATCCGGTACATACGGAATCTCAGAAAGTATGACGTGGACTTCGGCGAGGTCAACGTGCTCGGAGAGAGCGAAAATGTTGTGCGCCTCATCAGCATCCACAAGAGCAAAGGTCTGGAATACCCGATCGTTTTCGTTGCGGGGTGCAGCAAGCAGTTCAATCTTCAGGATATCCGGGCGTCGCTCCTGATCGACCCGGAGATGGGGCTTGCCTCGGACTATACGGATCTTTCAAGGCGAGTGAAATATGCGACCGTCAAGAAGAACGCGGTGGCCAGAAAGAAAAGACGGGAAGCAGCGGGAGAAGAGCTCAGAGTCCTCTACGTCGCGCTTACGAGGGCGAAACAGAAACTGATCGTTACCGGAACAATAGGGACAGAGAAGGAATTTGAGGATCTTGTGAACCTGCCCCAGCCGCTCTCGGAGATCCTCTTTGAGGAGAATTATATATTAAATGCGAAAAACATGCTGACATGGATCCTGCCGGCTGCATCGAGGTTGCAGGAGAGGGCTGCCATGGAGGGCAGCCGGTGCCCTGTGCGGATCGAGCTCGTAAAACCGTCCTCCCTTGTCGGATCGGCGGTCAGGGAAGGCTCCCGTGTGGGCGAGACCCTGCGGATCCTGTCTGAAATGAATGGAGAGGCGGTCTATGATCCTGCGGTCCGCAGGATCATAGAGGAGAGATTTTCTTATCAGTATCCGTTTGACGGCCGTGGGGCAGTACCGGTAAAGGTCTCTGTCTCGGAGCTCAAGAAAGAGAGCATGCGGGATGAGGATGCGACGGAGGTATTTGCGGAGGAGATCGTGGTCCCGTTCATTCCTTCCTTTATCAGGGAAGGCGGCGGACAGCGCGAAGATGCGCAGACGCCTGACGGACAGATAACACTGGATGCATGGATCCGGATGAAAGAAGGATCCGATGAGGATCTGCTCCTTGAGAGCAGTGCTCCTTCCGGCGGCCCGGGCGGCGCAGCACGCGGTACGGCCTATCACAAGGTCATGGAGCTCCTTGATTACTCCGGGTTCTCTCCGGATCAGAAGGAGAGCACTGAGGCAGTGATCCTCGGACAGATGCGGGAGTTCGTGAGATCCGGAAAAATGACGGAGGAGGATATCCGGCTTGTGGACCCGAAGAACATCGCCCGATTTGTAAAGAGCAGCCTTGGCGGGCGGATGCGGCAGGCAGCGCTTGCCGGAAAGCTCAGAAGAGAGCAGCCCTTTGTGCTCGCGGTGAAGGCCTCCGAGATCGATCCTTCTTATCCGGAGGATGAGGATATCATCGTGCAGGGAATCATGGACGCCTTCTTTTACGAGGGTGAGGGAGAAAAGGAAGAGATCGTCCTCCTGGACTACAAGACGGACCGCGTGCCGGAGCTTGCCGTACTGGGAAAACGGTACAAGGTGCAGCTCGACTCCTATGCGGAGGCACTCACGCGCGTGACGGGGAAGAAGGTGAAGGAGAAGATCATCTGGTCCTTCGGATGGGGAAGACAGCTTCTTCTGTAATCGCCGGGTCCTGTCAGATTTGAGAACGATATCCGGACAGGAACGCAACGCAGTGCACGGCATCTCCGATTTAAAAAGAACTTGCACACACGTCCGATATTGTGTATAGTACAAACGTCTGTATTTATAGCAAGGCACCTGCGAAACCCTGTGCGAAATGAAATTGTTTGAATGTTCATACAATTTCCGTGAAGAACAGCGTTTCGCAATTGCCTGGAATTTATTAACAAGTGAGGGGCTTCTTACGTCGGGAAGCCTGCACGATCAGCCCGAAAGGGAGCGATCTATATGAAAGAGGGTGAGACTAATGGTAGAAATGGATCCTATCAGATATGCTCTGAATTCCTACGACGAACCTTTAGTTGAAATGAGGGATTCACTTTAACCTCGCTATTAAAGAGCGAAGAATTCAGGAATTAGAGAGAGAGATGGAAGATCCTCATCTCTGGGACGATCCGGAAGAAGCACAGAAGAAGACGAAGCTTCTCGCGTCCCTGAAAGAGGATGTACACGGGTACGATGCGCTCGTTTCCTCGCGCGACGATATCCGGGATATGATTGAAATGGCCGATGAAGAGCCGGATCCGGCACTTGTACCGGAAGTCCAGGAAATGTTTGACGACTTCAAGGCGAGATTTGAGAAGATCCGCATGAAGACGCTTCTGTCCGGTGAGTACGATAACTGCAACGCGATCATAACGCTGCACGCCGGGACAGGCGGAACAGAGGCGATGGACTGGACGAACATGCTGTATCGTATGTATACCCGTTGGAGCGAAGCACACGGCTTTAATGTCGAAGTCCTCGATCTTCTGGAAGGAGATGAGGCCGGTCTCAAATCCGTGACGTTCCAGGTCAACGGGGAAAATGCCTATGGACTCCTGAAGTCCGAGCATGGCGTCCACAGACTCGTCAGAATATCGCCGTTCAATGCGAACGGAAAGCGCCAGACATCCTTCTCGGCCTGCGAAGTCATGCCGGATATCGAGGAAGATCTGGACATCGAGATCGATCCGAAGGATATCAGGATCGATACCTACAGATCATCAGGCGCGGGCGGCCAGCACATTAATAAGACGTCGTCGGCGATCCGCATCACACATTTTCCGACAGGGATCGTTGTCACCTGCCAGAACGAGAGATCCCAGTTCCAGAATAAGGACAAAGCTTTCCAGGAACTGAAGATCAAGCTGTTCATGCTGAAGCAGCAGCAGAATGCTGAGAAGCTGGATGATATTCGCGGCAAGGTGACGGAAATCGCGTGGGGCAACCAGATCCGTTCCTACTTCCTGCAGCCGTATCAGCTGATCAAGGACCTCAGGACCAATGAGGAGCAGACGAACGCGCAGAAAGTACTGGACGGAGATATCGATCCGTTCATCAATGCTTTCCTCAAGTGGGAAGCGCTTGGTGGAAGGGCGAAAGAAGCTGCAGCAGACGCAACGGCGATCCGATGATATCGGGACCTGTTTTCGGGCTTCCTTCCTGAAGGGACAGGGAGAGATCAGACGTGGTAATTTCCGTCAGGATTTAGAAAGAGGAATAAATTATGATCAATGTAGCAATTTTAGGATACGGCACAGTCGGAGCGGGCGTCTACAAAGTTCTTCATATGAATCGGGAGAAGATTGCCGAGAGAGTCGGAGAGGAGCTGAATGTCAGGTATGTCCTTGATCTTCGTGATTTTCCGGGAGATCCCTGCGAGGATGTGCTGACGCATGATTATAATGATATTTTAAATGATCCGGATGTCGCGATCGTCGTAGAGACGATGGGCGGTCTCAGACCTGCATTTGAGTTTACGAAGAAGGCGATCTGCGCGGGAAAGAGCGTCTGTACCTCCAACAAGGAACTTGTCGCGGAGCACGGTGTTCTTCTTCGCGACCTTGCGAAGGAAAACAATGTCAACTATCTCTTCGAAGCCAGCTGCGGAGGCGGCATTCCG
This sequence comes from uncultured Eubacteriales bacterium, assembly GCA_900314565.1. GTDB lineage: Bacteria > Bacillota > Clostridia > Lachnospirales > Lachnospiraceae > Chordicoccus. The sequence continues at coordinate 38,535 of OMVU01000019.1, read as the reverse complement.
ATCATCCACGCGCTGGATTCTTCTCTGACTGCGGATGAGATCGACAGGGTCTCCGGTATCCTGAACGGGACAACGAATTATATCCTGACAGCGATGACGGATAAGGGACAGAGCTTTGAGGAAGCCCTCAGGGAAGCCCAGAAGAACGGCTTTGCCGAGCTGCATCCGGAAGCAGATGTAGAGGGCTGGGATGCCTGCAGAAAAATCGCGATCCTTTCCTCCATCGCTTACGGAAGACATATCACGTATAAGGACGTCGCGACGGAAGGAATCACGAATATCGATGCGGTCGATATTGCCTATGCAGGCGTGATGGGGCTTAAGATCAAGCTTCTGGCCATGAGCCGCAATACAGATGACGGCACGTGGGCGATGGTCGCTCCCATGCTTGTTGATGCGGATAATCTTCTCTACAATGTGAACGGTGTCCTGAACGCAGTCTATCTGCACGGCAATGCTGTGGGTGATGTTTACTTCTACGGCAGCGGAGCCGGAAGTCTTCCGACGGCAAGTGCGGTCGCGGGCGATATTGTCTCCTGCGCGCGCCATCTCAGAAAGACACTGCGGTCAGACTGGACATCGGAGCCGATGAAGATGATTTCTTCTGAAGATGTGAAATTCAGATATTTTGTCCGTTTCAGCGGAACAGAAGAAGAGGCGAAGACCGTGTTCGGCGAGATCGAGCCGATCCGCGTGGAACAGGCAGAGGGAGAATTCGGCTTTATGACGGGCGAGTTCAGCCGGAAGGAGTTTGACGAAAAGGCAGAGCTTTCAGGGCGTGTAGTCAAGGCAATTCGAAGGGCTTAATAACCGCCTTTAATAAAAAATATCAGCCCGATGTGCTGACGGTCCCGCCGGATCTTATGTACATCGGGCATTACTTAAGTATACGGACATGACGAAGGGAATGCCCTTTGCCGGGTGGAGTAAAGGGAAAATCGTCGTAAGAGTCCGGGAAACCGGCATCAGGCGGTTCATTTGGAGGTAAACGATGCTTATTGTGAAGAAATTCGGCGGAACATCGGTAGGTTCGCCGGAGCGAATTATGAACGTGGCGATTCGCTGCGTTGAAGATTATAAGAAGGGCAATGATGTCGTGGTCGTTCTTTCCGCGATGGGAAAGACAACGGATGATCTGATCTCACTGGCACATAAAGTGAACCCGAAGCCGCCGAAACGTGAGCTCGATATGCTTCTTGTGACCGGCGAACAGGTCTCGGTGTCCATGATGGCGATGGCGATGGCTTCGCTTGGCGTCCGCGCAGTTTCCCTGAATGCTTTCCAGGTGGCTATGCACACCACGAGCCAGTACAGCAATGCGCGCCTTAAAAGGATCGACTGCGACAGGATCAGGCATGAACTGGAAGACCGCAAGATCGTGATCGTTACAGGTTTTCAGGGGATCAACAAGTACGACGATTATACAACGCTCGGCCGAGGCGGTTCGGATACGACAGCGGTCGCACTGGCTGCAGCGCTGCACGCGGATGCATGTGAGATCTATACGGATGTTGACGGTGTCTACACATCGGATCCCCGCATTGTCCGCAATGCGAGAAAGCTTCAGGAGATCACTTATGATGAGATGCTGGAGATGGCTTCTCTCGGAGCCGGCGTACTGCACAACCGCTCCGTCGAGATGGCAAAAAAATACGGAGTAACGCTTGTTGTGAGGTCGAGTCTGAACTATTCTGAAGGAACGGTAGTCAAGGAGGATGCGAAAGTGGAAAGAATGCTGATCAGCGGTGTCGCTGTAGATAAAAATGCAGACCGTGTCTCTGTGATCGGTCTGAAAGATCAGCCGGGTGTTGCATTCAGGCTGTTTGATATTCTTGCGAAGGCCAATGTCAATGTCGACATGATCCTCCAGTCGATCGGACGTGACGACACGAAGGACATTTCCTTCACCTGTGACGACGGTCAGATGGATGAAGCGATCAAGGCGATCGAGTCGAATCGTGAGCGCCTGAAATATCACAAGATCGATATGAACTCGGATGTCGCAAAAGTCTCGATCGTGGGCGCAGGCATGATGACGAACCCCGGTGTTGCCGCGAAAATGTTCGAAGCTCTTTACAATGAAGGCATCAATATCAATATGATCTCTACATCCGAGATCCGTGTTACGGTCCTCATTTCCGAGAGGGAAGCGGAGCGTGCGGCCAATGCGATCCATGACGCGTTCGGACTTGCGGACTGATGTCATAATTTGTTCATAATTGAACGGGTAGTTTGGGGGGATGGAGTAACAAATCGTTCATAATTAGTTGGAAAACTCTTCATACAGAGTTCATAAAAGAACTTTATGATAGACAATGTAAAGAACAGATGGTTCTTTAGTAAAAGCCAATTACCTTTTTCTTTTTCATTATCCGTCGTGAGACGGAACTCCTTCCCTTTAAGAAGAAAAGCCTGCACTGCCATGCAGGCTTTTTCTTTGCGCATTAAGACTGTCACGAGATGCCGACGAATACAGGAGATCAGGCAAAAGACCGCTTCATTCCGAAGGAGCGATCCGGCTGCAAAAAAAGAGCCGGTCCCACAGGACCGGCTTTCGGCATACTCGTAAGTATAATTATTCGGCAGAAATTGCCTCTGTCGGACATGCAGCAGCGCAGGTTCCGCACTCGATGCACTCATCTGCATTGATCTCGTAATGCTCTTCGCCCTGAGAGATGGCACCTACCGGGCACTCACCTTCGCATGTTCCGCAGCTTACACAATCATCAGAAATTACATATGCCATAGTAGTTACCTCCTTTAAAACAAAAAACATATGTTATATTTAGATAATAAGACTCAATATCCCAGTTAAACAAGACAAACCATGCAAAAAATAAGTGTTTTTTAATATGCATTCTGTTAGCGCTGGCAAACGAAGAGGATTTTCCGCCGGGAAAACAGAGGCTCTCGGGACACCCCGGATCTGATGCCGGAGCCTGTCCGGGATTTCAGGATACGAATTCCAAAGTTCATACCGGGCACTTTACACGGGCTTTCAGGTTGCGGTATAATTTCCAGAACAGATCTTTAGTAATTGAAGATGGACACAGGAGACAGACGTCCATTCATACAGCCATACACTACGCTGCATGGAGGAACTTTATGAAAATTGAAAAAATAAATGACAATCAGATCCGCTGTACGCTTACGATGGCAGATCTCGCGAGCCGGAAAATCAATCTGGGCGAGCTGGCCTACGGCTCTGAGAAGGCCAGAAATCTGTTCCGGGATATGATGACAGAGGCCTATCACAAATTCGGATTCAATGTGGACAATGTGCCGATCATGATCGAGGCAGTTCCGATGAGCTCGGAAGGAATTGTCCTGATCATCACGAAAGTCGAGGATCCTGAAGAGCTCGATACGAGATTTTCAAGATTTACGATGCCCCGTGAGGCGCAGGCGGGCGGAAAGGAACCGGCCGGAGCAGATGATATTCTCGATGCGGTCCATCGGGCGATCGAAAAGCGGAAAAAGAGCGGGAAGCCAAAAGACGCAGAAAAGAAACAGGAAGGGTCCGGTCAGGAAGAAGTACAGGGCAGCAGGGAAAAAGACGCAGACATACCGGAAGAACCCAATGTCGATATTCTGCTGAGCTATGTTTTCTCCCGGATAGATGATGTATTACAGGCGGCAGCGAGCATCGGGAGCTTTTATACCGGAGATAATTCGCTGTATCATATGAAGAACGGAAGCTATGTGCTGACACTTCACAGGAGTGAACATACACCTGAGGAGTTTAATAAGGTATGCAATATCATGTCCGAGTATGGGACCGGGCGCAAGGTCACGGCTGCCTCTGAAGCTTATGTCAGAGAACATGAACAGGTCGTGATCAGCGGCAACGCGCTGCAGGAGCTGTCCCGGGTAATGAGTGACGGGAAGGACGACTGATTTGAAAATATGAAAAAATGCTCCCCTCCGAACGGGAAGGTCTCAAAAAGACCTTGCTGCGGAGGGGAGCATTTTTTTGCCGGCTGCCGCGAACAGGGAGCGTTCGCGGTCCGGTTTCTGTTCATGTCAGTATTTCAGTATGGTCAGGATTCGGACGCACTGTCCTCATCCGGGTGGGCTGCCAGATAATCGTTGATCTCCTTTTCTATGCGGTCCGGATCCACGCCATGCACCCATGCGGCCTCCTCAAGTGTTTCGCCCTGTGAAGCAGGGCACCCGAGACAATGCATTCCCATCGCGTAAAAGACCGGAGCGACATTCAGATTGATCGACAGGATCTCGCCGATCGTCATATCTTTTGTTACCTGTACCATGTGAACCTCCTTGTTTCTGCCACTGATGCGGGCTGCATGACAGCCGCCTTCCCTTTTGTTTCGCGGGAAGCGGAGATATTATATAACGGAATTCGCACGGTCCGCAAGTGGAAAGGGCTTCGAAAACAGTGGTATTTTTTTCGGAACTTTCTGGATTTCATAGCAGAAAGCAACGAACCTTCAAGGAATCCGTTGACGGATCGAATTTCGGAACAGATAATGCGGATTATAAGAAGGCCTTCTTTGATGGGCATTATTTTGCCGGCCCATACTGTGAAAACACTCGAAATACGGCAGCCGGGTCCTGCAGATTTCCGTTATGACCGGAAATGCGCAGCTCCGGTGAAGAGAAAAGGAGGGGGTGCGGATAATAATTATTATCATATAATATACGGAAATATAGCTTCCGGAAATCAGCGAAAATAGAATAGGATCAGCATTCACGGAATTCGAGGTACTTGTCGTGCTCACCGGGATGCTGATCTCTTTTGTATGTCTTCTTATTCTTTTGCATCAGTTAAAAGTTTACGAAAAGCCCTTTGGATGTTACAATGTGACGCAAGGGTCTTGTGACAGGTGCCCTTTTACTTTATTTTTTCTCCTGTACGGTGCCCGGGCAGCGGCGGAGGTCGTCATATATGAGGAATAAAAATATGAGGAAGAGCAATACGAGAAAGAGGAATATGAGGAAGAGGCAAAAGCAGGATCCGGTCCGGATCGTCCTGCTGCTAGCAGCTGCCGTTGCTCTGATCGGGATCATCTCCTTCGCTGCCGGAAGATTTATTCCTACCTCGTCTAAAAGAGATCCGAAAGAGTACTTCGGTATCGAGGGCAGGGATGAGGTCGGCGTGGTCGTGAACGGCCATGTCTTTGAGACGCCGGGAATCACTCTGAACGAAGAGATCTATCTGCCGATCGACGAAGTCAGTAAGTATTTAAATCCCGGCTTTTTTTATTCCGAAAATGAAAACATGTTCATCATCACGACCCCCGTCGAAAAGATCGCGGTCTCGGTGGCGGATTCGGCGGAGCAGAATCTTTTCGTCTCCCGGGATGGTAAAAATTACATATCCTACAATTATTTATATCAGTATACGGATATGGATGGGGATGTGGTCCTTGGCGACACGGACCGCATCGTGATCCGCACAGTCTTTGATTACGACATGAGAACTGTCGGAGAAAAGGCGGTCGTCCGTGAGAGACCCACGATCCGCGGTCTGGTCCTTGAAAAGCCGGAAGCGGGAACACAGGTCAGTATTCTGGAAGCGGACGGCTCCATGGATGCGGGTGCCTGGACCCGCGTTACAACACCGACCGGTTATACTGGGTATGTAGAAAACAAATACCTTGAGGGAGATATGATTCATGTGACAGAAGACCGGGTACGGCCCGAGCTTATTTATACGCACATTCTCCGTGAAGACAAGATCAATATGGTCTTCCACCAGACAGATAATCAGGCCTCCAACAATATGCTTGCACAGTCGCTCGAAGGGGTCAGTGGTGTGAATGTCATCGCGCCCACCTGGTTCTACCTGGAATCACCCGAAGGAGACATGTCTTCCGTCGCAAGTGACACCTATGTGGCAACAGCGCACAGCAGGGGGCTTTCAGTCTGGACTGTCGCAAATGATTTCGACGGAGCTGTCAATTCATCGAAGGATACATTTTCTGCTCTGTCGACTTATGCCGGACGTTCAAAAATAATCGATACGATCGTATCCGAGACTGTCCGTGTCGGGGCAGACGGGATCAATATCGATTTTGAGAAGGTAAATGCGGACTGCGCTCCTTATTTTCAGGAGTTCATTCGTGAGCTTTCAGTCTCCTGCAGGACACAGGGCCTTGTCCTCTCGATCGACGCCTATGTCCCGACCTACACAAAATATTTAGGAAGGGCAGAGCTCGCAAGGACAGCGGATTATATAGTATGCATGTGCTATGACGAGCACACGAGCGGGTCTGAGACTGCCGGCTCGGTCTCTTCCCTCTCATTCGTTCAGAAGGGGATCCGGGACACGCTGAAAGAGGTGCCGCCGGAGCAGACGGTCATAGCGCTTCCCTTCTTCACACGGCTCTGGAAGGTCAATGAAAATGCTGCCCCCACAAGCTCTGCAATGGGGATGGGAGAAGCGGCGGCCTGGCTTTCTGAAAATGCGGCCAATGTGGTCTGGGACGAGGAGACCGGTCAGAATTACGCGGAGGCAAAAGGGGTCGACGGGACATCTAAAATATGGATCGAAGATGCGCAGTCGATCAGTGAGAAGATGAAAGAAGTGATGGCGGCGGGGTGTGCCGGCGTGGCGGAGTGGAAACTGGGCCTTGAGACGCAGGACATCTGGCAGGTCATCTCGGATCATCTTGCCGAAGGATAACTTCCGGCCGACGCTCAGAGACCTTCCCTTTTTAAAAGTGAATCTGTGAATGACCTTTGAAAGGTGGTACAATTAGCTTGCAGCGATTTGATGGGAAAACGGAATATATTGTATTGGATCCGGATTCACCCGATCCGGGCGTGATCAGGCGGGCCGGGGAGATCATACGGGCGGGAGGCCTTGTGGCATTTCCCACAGAGACGGTCTACGGCCTCGGCGGAGATGCCCTGAATCCGGAAGCCTCAGAAAAGATATATGCCGCCAAGGGCAGACCTTCGGATAACCCGCTGATCGTGCATATAGCAGACATGGAGCATCTCGTCCCGATCGTTCGCGAGCTGCCCGAAAAGGCAGTTATGCTGGCGGAGATCTGGTGGCCGGGCCCGCTCACGATGATCTTCAACAAGACGGATCTGGTCCCTGATGAGACGAGCGGCGGCCTTTCAACGGTCGCTGTGAGGATGCCGAATCATCCGGCAGCGCTGGCCCTGATCCGGGCAGCAGGAGGATATATCGCGGCTCCGTCGGCCAATACATCCGGACGGCCGAGCCCGACCAACGCACAGCACGTTGCGGAGGACCTCAGCGGGAAAATCGACATGATCCTCGATTCGGGGCCTGTTCGGATCGGTCTGGAGTCGACGATCGTTGATTTCACCGAAGAGGTGCCGGTCCTCCTTAGACCGGGGTACATCAATATCGAGATGCTCAGAAAGACACTCGGGGAGGTCCGGGTGGATCCCGGAATCCTGGATGGAGCAGCCGGGAAGGGAGTGCGGCCGAAGGCTCCCGGGATGCGTTACCGTCATTATGCTCCGAAGGCAGCCCTGACCATCGTGGAGGGGCCTCGGGAGAGCGTGACGGAGAGGATCAATGAGCTGGCTGCGAAGGCAATCGGCGAAGGGAAGAAAGTCGGGGTCATTGCAGCGGACGATACCGCATCCTGCTATCACGCGTCCATCGTAAAGGACATCGGGGACAGGAATACGGACAAGGAGATCGCGCAGCATCTCTTCTCTGTGCTCCGTGAGTTCGATGCGGAGAATGTGGACGTTATTTATTCGGAATCATTTGATACCCCGCGCATGGGGCAGGCAATCATGAACCGCCTGCTGAAGGCAGCGGGACATAAAGTACTGTCTGTTCTTTAAGGAGCAGCACGCAGCGTGAACTGCGGCAGGTGACAGGGTTCGCATCCCCGAAGGAGTAAGATGCTTCGCATCCTGAACGATGCGGCAGGAAAGCCTGGGACAGCACAGGCATTCGACAGTTTCAGTCAGACATAATGCAAGGCTCGCAAGCAGGGCTTGAAGTTTACATAAGGAGGTATATCGTGGGAAAAGTTTTTATTATGGAACATCCGCTCATTCAGCACAAAATCGGAATTATCCGCAATTCCGAGACAGGCACGAAGGATTTCCGCGAGATGGTCGGGGAAATCGCGACGCTTGAATGCTACGAGGCAACGAGAGATCTTGAACTTGAGGAGTATCCGGTAACGACACCTATGGGGGATACCACCTGTAAGCGGCTCAGCGGCAAAAAGCTTGCGATCATTCCGATCCTGCGCGCAGGTCTCGGCATGGTCCCGGGAATGCAGACCCTGCTTCCCGCTGCAAAAGTCGGACACATCGGTCTCTATCGTGATCCCGAAACGCTTGCCCCGATCGAATACTACTGCAAGCTTCCGGCAGATATTGAGGAGAGAGACGTGTTCGTCGTCGATCCGATGCTTGCGACCGGCGGATCCGCAGTAGACGCGATCAATCAGCTGAAGAAGCACGGCTGCCAGAATATCCGGTTCCTGTGCATTATCGCAGCCCCTGAAGGACTCAAGGCGCTCACGGAAGCGCATCCGGATGTAGACGTCTATGTGGGCGCACTGGATGATCATCTCAATGAGATCGGCTATATTGTTCCGGGACTCGGCGATGCCGGCGACAGGATCTTCGGTACAAAGTAAAGAGTGTGTGGCAGTTCAGTCGGATATGAACATACATTTATTTAGGAGGTGCCGGTATGAGTGAAAAGCGCTCGGACTACCTGACATGGGATGAGTACTTTATGGGAGTCGCATTTTTAAGCGGAATGCGGTCCAAGGATCCGAATACGCAGGTCGGTGCCTGCATCGTGAGCGATGACAACAAGATCCTGTCCATGGGATATAACGGCTTTCCGAAAGGCTGCTCAGATGACGATTTCCCATGGAACAGAGATGCGGAGGATCCGCTCTGCAGCAAGTATTTTTATTCGACGCACAGCGAGCTGAACGCGATCCTGAATTATCGTGGCGGCAGTCTGGAGGGTGCGAAATTGTACGTTTCCCTCTTCCCGTGCAACGAGTGCGCGAAGGCGATCATTCAGGCCGGGATCCGTACAGTCATTTATGACAGTGATAAATACGCGGATACACCGTCCGTGATCGCATCCAAAAGGATGTTTGACGCGGCGGGCGTGCGGTATTATAAATACAACCGGACGAACCGCGAAATGAAAATAAATCTATAAGAGAGCAGAGGATTTGGTTATGGCAGGAGACAAAAAGCTGGTTGAAGCAATCACCGCACGGGATGTGGATTTCGCGCAGTGGTACACAGACGTTGTTAAGAAGGCTGAGCTGACGGGATATACGTCCGTCAAAGGGTGCATGGTCTTCAAGCCGGCAGGCTATGCGATCTGGGAAAATATCAGGTCGGAACTCGACCGCAGATTTAAGGAGACGGGCGTGGAAAATGTATATCTGCCCATGTTCATCCCGGAGAGTCTCCTCCAGAAAGAAAAGGATCATGTAGAGGGATTTGCACCGGAAGTCGCCTGGGTCACCCACGGCGGGCTCAACGTGCTCCAGGAGCGCATGTGCGTGCGTCCGACGTCCGAGACGCTCTTCTGCGATCTCTACAAGAAAGATATCCAGTCCTACAGGGATCTGCCGAAGCTCTATAATCAGTGGTGCTCTGTTGTCCGCTGGGAGAAGACGACCCGTCCGTTCCTGAGATCCAGAGAGTTCCTGTGGCAGGAAGGTCATACAGCACATGCGACGGCCGAAGAGGCGGAGGAGAGAACGATCCTCATGCTGAATGTATATGCGGATTTCCTTGAGGAAGTCCTTGCAATCCCGGTCATCAGGGGGAAGAAGACCGACAAGGAAAAATTCGCCGGTGCAGAGTCGACGTATACGATCGAATCCCTGATGCATGACGGGAAAGCGCTGCAGTCCGGGACCAGCCACAATTTCGGAGACGGATTTGCCAAAGCGTTCGGAATTCAGTTCACGGATAAGGACAATACCCTCAAGTACGTCCATCAGACCTCCTGGGGAATGACGACCCGTCTCATAGGTGCGGTCATCATGGTCCACGGGGATGACGAAGGTCTTGTCCTTCCGCCGAAGATCGCTCCGACACAGTGTGTTGTCATCCCGATCCGCCAGAAGGCAGAGGGAGTCCTCGACTGCGCACAGGGGATCTGTGAGGAACTGAAACGCGCCGGGATCCGGACGAAGCTTGATGATTCCGACCGTTCACCGGGATGGAAATTCGCGGATCAGGAGATGCGCGGCTTCCCGCTCCGCGTGGAGATCGGCCCGAAAGATATCGAGCGCGGCGAGTGTGTGCTTGTCCGCAGAGATACGAGGGAGAAGCTCCAGGTGAAGATCGGGGAAGTGGCGGAGAAAGCTGCCGCTCTGCTTGAGACGATCCACAGGGATATGTATGAGCGGGCGCTGGCTTTCCGCAAGGCGCACACCTACGATGCCGCTGACTACGAGGAATTCAAGAAGACGGCGGATGAGAAACCGGGCTTTATCCGCGCTTACTGGTGCGGTGAGGAGTCCTGTGAGGATAAAATAAAAGAGGATACGACCTGCACGTCGAGATGCGTGCCGTTCGGTGAAGAGGGGGAAGCGCCGGAGGGCACAGTCTGTGTATGCTGCGGTAAGAAGGCAAAACGGCTCGTTTACTGGGGAAAGGCCTATTGATCAGAGAAAGAGCTGAACCGGGCTGATCCGGGCTGGAGTTCTCTGCAGTGGAACAGTCTGCGGTCCGCAGGGCGATCCGGTAAAGTGTGAATTATATGAGGGACGTACTGAGGCTTACTGAGCTTCGGTACGTTTCCTTTACGTTCTGCAGGGTATTGAGGGCAGGATGCTTCATTTAAAGGAAACGAGGAATTATATATTGAAACTTCATCTTCCGCCAAAGGTAAAAATGATACTCGGCATTTTGTCGGAAAACGGATATGAGGCCTATGTGGTCGGCGGCTGCGTCAGGGATTCCATCCTTGCGAGGGAGCCGTCTGACTGGGATATTACGACATCCGCGAAACCGGAGGATGTTTGCCGGATCTTCCATCGGACTGTCAGGACCGGCCTGAAGCACGGAACAGTCACGGTGCTGATCGGCGATGAGCAGTTCGAGATCACGACCTATCGGGGAATGGATCAGCTCTCTTCTGAGGATGCTCCGGATCTTCGGCAGGATCTTCTCCACAGGGATTTCACGATCAATGCAATGGCTTACAATGACAGGGAAGGACTTGTCGATATCGTGGATGGGATGAGGGATCTGCAGAGAAAGGTCATCCGATGTGTGGGAGAACCGGATGATCGGTTTGATGAGGATCCGCTGAGAATCCTCCGCGCTTTTCGGTTTGCCGCCGAGACAGGGTTCGCTATTGAGCGGAGTACAGCTGATCGGATCCCTTACTTTGCGGAGAGGCTTCAAAATGTGAGCGGAGAGCGGATCCGGGATGAACTTGTGAAGATCCTTGTCTCCCGGAATCCGGAATACTGGATGGATCTTTATAAAGCCGGGATCACTGCTTCTGTCATGCCGGAATTCGATCTGTGTATGGAAACTCCGCAGAACACTCCGCATCATTTCTATGATGTCGGGACACATACGGTAAAGACGCTCATGGCAGTCGAGCCGGACAGGATCTTGCGGCTTACGATGCTCATGCACGATTTCGGGAAACCGGCCGTGCGTTTCCACGACAGTCTGGGGAGAGATCATTTCAAAGGGCATGCTGCGAAAAGTGCAGAAATCGCCTGCGATATTATGAAGCGGCTCCGCTTTGACAAAGATACTATCAATAAGGTGAGCAAGCTCATCTATTATCACGATTACAGACCCGAACCCGAACCTAAAGCGGTCCGGAGGGCGGCTTATCTCATCGGTCCGGAGCTCTTTCCCCTTTATATCAAGGTCCAGTGGGCGGATAACTGCGGGAAGAGCCTCTACAAGCGAAGGGAAAAACAGGAGCGGGTATCCCGGGTCGCCCGTGTCTACGAGGAGATCATGGCGGAGAACCCGTGTCTCAGCCGAAAGGAACTGGCGATAAACGGGGAGGATCTCAGGGCGATCGGGATCCGGGGCAGAGAGACGGGGGATATTCTCGAATCGGCGCTCCTCATGGTCCTTGACACGCCGGAGCTCAATGACCGGGAAATTCTTTTACAGTACGCTGCAGAAGTACATGCGAGGTCGGAGAAGGACCGGCAGGGGAGACCGGAAAAGAAAGAAGGAAAGGACATTTGACACACAAAAAAGTGAAGGAGACGAGGGGAAATGCCCGGAATCGTTCTGCATGAACCTGAAATACCCGCGAATACGGGAAATATCGGCCGTACCTGTGTGGCGACAGGGGCTTCTCTGCATCTGATCGAGCCGTTAGGCTTTCAGCTCACGGAGCGGAATCTGAAGCGCGCCGGGATGGACTACTGGAAACGGCTGGATGTGACCCGGTACATAAACTACAGAGAGTTCATGGAACGTCATAAAGGTGCGACGGTATGGTATGCGACGACAAAAGCGCGCCGCGTATATACGGATGTCAGATTCGGAATGGATGACCTTGTCATGTTCGGCGCTGAAAGCTGCGGTATCCCGGAGGAGATCCTGCATGCGAACAGAGAACACTGCATAAGGATCCCGATGCTGCCCGGGGAGAGATCCCTCAACCTGTCGAATTCTGTGGCCATTGTTCTCTACGAGATGCTGAGGCAGAATCATTTTGAGGGACTTCTTGAATATGGTGAGCTGCACAGGCTTCACTGGTGAAGATTCGGATTTACACATGCGTACTTTAAAGAGGAGGACTATCATGAACAGGAAAGAGCTCGTGGATGCCATCGCCAGGGAGACAGGCCTGCCCAGAAGGAATGCTGAACTCGCAGTGAGAGCTTTCGTGAATATCGTATCAGAGGAGCTCAGGAAAGGCGAGCGGGTACAGCAGAACGGCTTCGGATCCATGGAGGTATCTGAGAGCGCGGTGCAGGCCGGAATAAATCCACAGACCGGGGAGACGGTCGGGATCCACTCTTCGGCGGCACCGAAGTTCAAGGCAGGAAAAGCACTGAAGGATCTCGTGAACGGAAAGAAATAACAATATTTGCAGCATCTGTTTTTTGAAAGGAAGATCCGGATCCCTTTGACATCCGGACGGAATATAATATGAGATTGGATAAATATCTTAAAGTATCTCGCCTGATCAAAAGGCGTACAATTGCAAATGAGGCCTGTGATGCAGGCCGTGTCTCCGTCAATGGAAAGACCGCGAAGGCATCGACCGATGTGAAGACCGGAGACGTGGTGGAGATTGTTTTCGGCGAAAAGACCGTAAAAGTCGAGATCACAGCGATCATGGACACCACAAAAAAGGAGAATGCGGCAGAGATGTACCGCTATCTGTAAGCCCGGAACATACCGGCAGGAAAGCAGAGCATATGCACATTTTGACGGGAAATCTCCCCGGCCAACAATTCAGAAATGGTTTACATACGGCACCCGGTCGGTGTACAATATAACTGCTATTTGCGATTCGTGGGATAAGGGGAGAGTCCATGGATAAACAAAAGAATAAGAGAAGGGGTGAGATTGCGCGCCGGAAGGGGAACCGTGCGGCAATGATCGCCATTACTTTTGTCGTCTGCCTTCTGTTCATTGTGCTGCTCGCGAAGGGCGTTCAGCTGAAACAGCGAATACGGGCGAACGACGAGACAAGGGAACAGCTGGAGGAACAGATAAAAGAGGAGAAGGCGAGGACCGGAGAGATCGAGGATCTGAAGGAATATATGCAGACCAACGAGTATATCCGGCAGGTCGCAAAGAACGTGCTTGGCCTGGTCGAGGACGGTGACATCGTTTTCAGAGAATCCCAGCAATAAAGTAAGCGCGCAGTTCCGCCGGAGCGCGGACGGGACGCGTCATGATCATAGCTGTGTGCAGTATCCCGTATCTTCATCGCGCAATACTCGTGTCTTCAGACATGAGATACGCGCGCAAAGTGAAACTCGCCTTCATCGTGAGTACAATCTCGCGATGAAGAATAAAAGCGTGGAGAAGCCCCACGCTTCTGCAAGCGGGGGATAGATCAATATCCTGCCCGTCTCAGCAGGACAGTAACAGGCCACCCTGAAAGAATACGATATGCTCAGAAAAGTCAGAAAATTTATAACTGAAAAACATATGATCGACCCCGGAGACCGGCTCATCCTCGGTCTTTCCGGCGGCCGTGATTCCGTCTGCCTGTTCCATGTGCTTGAAAGGCTCGGCCCGGAAATGGGCTTCTCATTTACCGCGGTCCACGTCAATCACGGGATCCGCGGAGAAGAGGCTCTCCGCGACGAAGAGTTCGCGGATGCGCTCTGCCGAAAGTACGGGATACCGATTCGAATCGTTCGGGCATCCGTCCCGGAGCTTGCCGCGGAACGGGGCCTTAGCCTTGAGGAAGCCGGACGTCTTCTGCGCCGCCGGGTCTTAGAGGAAGAATGCTCGGGAAGGGGCGCGCAGAAAATCGCGCTTGCCCACCATAAGAATGATGTCGCGGAGACAGTTCTTTTCAACATGGCCCGCGGCAGCGGGATCGGGGGACTCTCAAGTCTTCGCCCTGTCCGGGGACCTTATATCCGTCCGCTTCTCGGGGTGACCCGCGATGAAATTGACCGCTTTCTTAAGGAGAACGGATATCCCTTTGTGGAGGACAGCTCGAACGGGGACGTCTCCTATTCGAGAAACCGGATAAGGAATGACATACTGCCGATGTTTACCGGGTTCGTAAATGTCAGGACGGTAGATCATCTTGCAGGCCTTTCGGAGACTTCCGCGAAAATTGCGGATTTCCTGACGGCAGAGACCGGGAGGTGCATTTCCGGCTATACTGACCGCACAATAGAGCCCTGTGCTGCCGGGAATTCGGATCTGCCCGGTGAGGTCCTCATTTCCGATGCGCTCTTCGAGAAAGAATCTGAAATTCTCAGGGAACTCACTGTGCGGGAAATCGCCGGACAGGTAGCCGGAAGTCTTTCAGATATTGACCGCAGGCATGTGACGGCGATCCTGGGACTTTACGGGCGAAAGGAGGGGAAGAGGATCTGTCTTCCTTATAATATGGAAGCCCGGCGGGTCGGGGAAGGGATCCTCATCAGGAAGCTTCCGGAAAATGAAAAGACTGAGAGCGCCTGTGCCGGTCACGCATCTCAGAAGACAGATAAAGACGGGGAGAAGAAAGGCAACGATGTCCCGGTTCTTCTCGAGATCCCGGGTATGACATATGACCGTGAGATCTGTTTTCGCTGCGTACTTGAGCCTAATCGCGGAGAGCCGATTCCGCAAAATATGTATACGAAATGGTTCGATTATGATAAAATAAAAAGAATTCTCGAAATCCGGAGAAGAAAGCAGGGGGATTATATCGTGATCAGTCCGTCCGGGAACAGAAAGAAATTCTCGGATTTCCTGATCGACCGGAAGGTTCCCCGCATGAGGAGGGATGAGATTCCGCTGATCTGTGCAGGATCGGAGGTGCTCTGGGCACCCGGGCTCCGATCAGGGGAATCCTGCAGGGTGGATGAAGAGACGAAGACTATCCTGAAGATTTCCGCGGAGTTCATGACAACTTGTTTTTGAGAGGAGACAGCATGAAAGAATCAATCAAAATAATGATCCCGGAGAGCGAAATTGAAAAGCGCACACGTGAAATCGGTGAACAAATCAGCAGAGACTATGCGGGAAAAACAGTGCACATGATCTGTGTGCTGAAGGGCGGGGTATATTTTATGACGGCTCTTTCAAAGAGGATCTCAGAAGATGTCCCGGTCACGCTTGACTTCATGTCTGTCTCAAGCTATGGCGACGATACGAAATCATCCGGTATCGTGAAGATCGTCAAGGATCTCGATGAGCCGCTCGAGGGAAAAGATGTCCTGATCGTTGAGGATATCATTGATTCGGGCCGCACGCTGTATTATCTTATGGATATTATCAGGGGCCGCAAGCCTGCATCGGTCAGGCTCTGCACGCTGCTCGACAAGCCGGAGCGCAGAGTGCGGGATGTGCATGTCGATTACACCGGGTTCAATATTGAGGACCGCTTTGTGATCGGCTGCGGAATGGATTATAAGCAGAAATACAGAAACCTGCCCTATATCGGCGAGGTCGTTCTGTCAGAGGAGGAACAGTGACACAAAGACCATCCAGATCAATCCTAATTTACCTTTTGGTCATCGCCTTTATGGTGACCGGGTACTATTATTTTGCAGGACGTATCCGGAGTACGGACTCCTTTACGTACAGGCAGTTCGTTGACGCCCTCAATCAGAGCAAAGTCGAGGAAGTGCTCTTAAAGCCCAATGCATCCGGCACGGCGGGCAAGGTGATCATCGAGATGAAGGAGGGCGATACCTACCAGCTGTACGTTACCGATATAGCACAGGTGGATACGCTCCTTCGGGAGTCCTACGGCAATGTAAATGTCGTTGTCGATGACATACCGCAGGATAAATCGTTCATCAATTCGGCTCTAATGATCCTGGCGACGGCGGCGATCTTCATTTTCTTCTTTGCGATGATCAACCGTCAGAACGGCGGGACGAACGCGCAGATGATGAATTTCGGAAAGAGCCGTGCCAGAATGTCCTCACCGTCTGATACGAAAGTTACATTCAAGGATGTCGCAGGTCTTGAGGAGGAGAAGCAGGATCTGGAGGAAATTGTCGATTTCCTGAGAGACCCTGCAAAATATACTGCTCTCGGAGCCCGCATTCCGAAAGGTGTCCTGCTTGTAGGGCCTCCCGGAACGGGCAAGACCCTGATCGCAAAAGCTGTTGCGGGAGAGGCAGGTGTGCCGTTCTTCTCGATTTCCGGCTCGGATTTCGTCGAGATGTTCGTCGGTGTCGGCGCCTCCCGTGTCCGTGATCTTTTTGAGGATGCGAAGAAGAATCATCCCTGCATCGTTTTCATTGATGAGATCGACGCGGTCGCCCGAAGGAGAGGCGCAGGCCTCGGGGGCGGTCACGATGAACGTGAGCAGACGCTCAACCAGCTGCTTGTCGAGATGGACGGTTTCGGCGTAAATGAAGGGATCATTGTCCTCGCCGCCACGAACCGTGTGGATATCCTGGATCCGGCAATCTTAAGACCGGGACGCTTCGACCGCAAGGTCGGTGTGGGAATGCCCGATGTGCGCGGAAGGGAGGAGATCCTCAAAGTACATGTCAGGAACAAGCCAATCGGGGATGATGTTGACCTCAGGCAGATCGCCCAGACGACGGCCGGTTTTTCGGGAGCAGATCTCGAGAACCTCATGAATGAGGCGGCAATCTACGCGGCGGCCGCGAACCGTCCCTATATTATCCAGGAGGATATCAGGAGGGCGTTCATCAAAGTGGGCATCGGTGCCGAAAAGCGGAGCAAAGTCATGTCCAGAAAGGACAAGGAGATCACTGCCTATCATGAGTCGGGGCATGCGATCCTGTTCCATGTACTTCCGAACGTCGGACCGGTCTACTCCGTGTCGATCATTCCTACGGGGATGGGAGCGGCAGGCTATACGATGCCTCTCCCGGAGCGGGACGATCTTTTCAACACCCGCGGTAAAATGCTCGAGAGTATTATGGTGGATCTCGGCGGAAGAATTGCCGAGGAGATTATTTTTGATGATATAACGACAGGTGCTTCCCAGGATATCAAGCAGGCGACAGAGCTTGCGAGATCCATGGTCACAAAGTACGGAATGTCTTCCAGAATGGGTCTTGTCGCCTATGATGACGATTCCGGTGAGGTCTTTATCGGACGCGATTATGAAAAGACCAGGGGATACGGCGAGAAGACCGCGGACGGGATCGACGAAGAGGTGAAGACGATCATCGATCAGTGCTATGCACGCGCGAAGAAGATCATTCTTGAGCACAGAGAGGTGCTCGACGCATCTGCGGCGCTTCTCCTTGAAAAAGAAAAGATCAGCAGAGAAGAATTTGAAGCACTATTTGAACAGCAAGGAGTTTGAGTATGGCCAGAGAAGGGTCAGAAGAATATGAACGGATGAGATATGTATCTCTGATGCGTCCAATCTTCAGAAAAAGGGCGGTTTTCAGCGACGAGAGCAAGTTCTACAGAAGTCCCGCGGAGCCGAAACCGGGTGATGACGTCACGATCCGGCTCCGGACGATGAAGAACAATGTCGACGCCGCCTATTTTATCAGCGGATCCCAGCGCATGGCGATGCATAGGGCAGAGTCCAAAGGGGGATTTGATTTCTATGAGATTGTGATCCCTGTCGGAACAGAGACGATTTACTATTATTTTGAGCTTCAGGTCGAAGCTTCTGCATGTTACTACAACAAAATGGGGATTACCAGGGACCTCGCCGACCGGAACTGTTTTCGCATCGTCCCGGGATTTTCGACGCCGAAATGGTCACACGGAGCGGTCATGTATCAGATCTATACGGACCGCTTCTGCAACGGAGATACGTCAGGCGATGTGCAGACCAGGGAGTATGTGTACCTGAATGAATATGCGCACAAGGTCACGGACTGGAACACACCTCCCGAGGCGATGGATGTGCGGAATTTTTACGGCGGCGATCTGGAAGGGATCCGGCAGAAGCTCGACTATCTGCAGGATCTGGGCGTGGAGGTCCTGTACCTGAATCCTATTTTTGTCTCTCCGTCCAATCACAAGTACGATATTCAGGATTACGATCATGTGGATCCGCATTTTGGAAAGATCGTAAAGGACGGCGGGGCGCTCTTAAGCTGGGACGACAAGAATAACAGACATGCGACAAAGTATATTAAACGTGTGACAGATCCCGCAAATCTGAAAGCCTCCGACGAGCTTTTTGCGGCGCTCTGTCGGGAGATCCACAGACGGGGGATGAAGATCATTCTCGACGGTGTCTTCAACCACTGCGGATCCTTTAACAAGTGGCTGGACCGGGAACGGATCTATGAGGATCAGCCGGGGTATGAAAAGGGTGCGTATGTGGATGCGAACAGCCCGTATCACAGCTTCTTTAAATTCAACAATGAGCATGCATGGCCTTACAATGAGTTCTATGACGGCTGGTGGGGCCATACCACGCTTCCGAAACTGAATTATGAGGACAGCCCGGAGCTTTTCAACTATATCATGGAGATTGGAAAGAAATGGGTATCGCCTCCCTACTCCGTCGACGGGTGGCGTCTCGATGTAGCCGCGGATCTCGGACATTCGCAGGAATATAACCATAATTTCTGGAAACAGTTCCGGAAAGAGGTCAAATCGGTAAATCCGGACGCGATCATACTGGCGGAGCATTACGGGGACGCGACGTCCTGGCTTCGCGGGGACGAGTGGGATACCGTCATGAATTATGACGCCTTTATGGAGCCTGTATCCTGGTTCCTTACCGGTATGGAGAAGCACAGCGACGAGTTCAGAGAGGATCTTCTCGGCAACGGAGAAGTCTTTGCAAGCGCGATGCGGTACCATATGGCCGGTTTTATGGGGGCATCGCTTCTTTCCGCGATGAACGAACTGGATAATCATGATCATTCGCGGTTCTTGACCAGGACCAATCACATGGTCGGAAGGGTCGCACAGCTCGGCTCTTTTGCAGCCGGCGTCAATGTGGTCCCTGCAGTGCTGCGGTCTGCGGTCGTGATCCAGATGACGTTCATCGGCGCGCCGACCCTGTATTACGGGGATGAGGCCGGTGTTGTAGGATTTACGGATCCGGATAACCGGAGAACGTATCCGTGGGGAGCGGAAGATCAGGAGTTGCTTGCCTTTTACAGGGAGGCGATCCGTCTGCATAAAAGCTCCGAGGCTTTCCGGGAGGGATCGATCAAGAGCCTGGGCGTGGGATATCATTTCATTTCCTACGGAAGATTCACGGATAAGGAGCAGTTCGTCATTGCAGTCAACTCCGGGGAAGATCCGATACCGATCGAAGTGCCGGTATGGGAGACCGGCATCACGCAGACCGTCAACACAGAGATGGAAGAAATTCTGGTGACGGACCGCGACGGGTTCTCAGTTGAGCGGACAAAGAGACTCGTGACAGGCGGGATCCTGACGCTTGATCTCAGACCGTATGAGGCGGTCGTGCTGAAGCATTCCGGGAAAACAAGTACATGAATCACTAAAGACATCTGTGCATAAAATACGCACGGATGTCTTTTTTTGTTCATTGACATGATGTGTTATACACATTATAATAAATTTTGTGTTAATAATATTCACACATTGTTTAACTCTTAATGGTTAATGTGTAACACATGGTATTTCAGACCTGAAATTCAATACCTGAAAGGGCAGTGAGCAGGTCTTCGATACACTGACAGAGGACCCGTTCGGGAATGAAGGACCCGTGCGGGGGAAGGGCCTTTGTCAGGGATCCGGGCAGTACCAGTGCACTGGGGAGTGTACTTGTCATATGATGGGGAGAATTAATAATGGGGAGGGAGACTGTCGAAGCTTCTCTGGCTATGGAGATGCGCAGGGGGACAATTGTCCTTGTTGTGCTCTTATGCCTTGACGAGCCGGTTTACGGATACAATCTGGTAGAGAAACTGGCTTTGAAAGGTGTTCCTGTTGAGGCCAATACTCTGTACCCTCTGCTGCGCAGGCTTTCTTCCCAGGGTCTCCTCGATAATCGATGGGACACGAGTACATCCAAACCGAGAAAATATTATGTCATCACTGAGAAAGGAAAACAGGTCAGGGGAGACCTGAAAAATCAGTGGAAGAAGATGGCGGAAGCCGTCGATCGGATGATGTAGGTCGTGGAGGGGTTGAGAGTGGTCAGGAAAATAATCGACCAGTATGTTGACGATGTCGTTCGTCAGCTGCCGGTGAGCAGAAGAAGGCAGGCAGAAAAGAAACTTCGGGGAGCAATCTACGAGATGCTGACCGAATATACGGACGGGGAGAAACCTGTGAGCAGGGACGCCCGCGCGGTCCTCAGGGAACTGGGATCCCCGGATGAGGTGGCGGACTCCTATTACAGGCAGAGGAGAAAGTCCGCAGGAAAACGCGGAAGGATTCCGGCACAGACAGCCTGGAGAATCATCCGATTTATGATGATCCTCTCCGCAGTTCTTGTTACTGTCGGAACGCTCCTTATCGTGACAGGGGTCACAAGCAATACAGCGTTAGTCTTTACGGGAGCAGCCCTTGCGCTTTTGGTGATGGTCGTGCGCATGAGCATGCCGGTCATCGAAGGAGTCAGGCTGTCATTTGTGAGGAAGGGAAAAAAGGAAAAGAAAAAGTAAGGGAAGAGGCTGCCGGAAGGCAGCCTTCCTGCTTGCTCTGAGATCATACCGGTCCCGAGCGTCCGCTCGCTTCATCGGAAGTCTTTGCTTTGCCAAAGAAGTCTGATCCACACCCAGGAGAAGTTTGGCAGAAGGATAGACTTGACAAGTGTAAAAATCGTGAGAAAATAGATAAGGCAATTCCGGAAAGTATAGATCACTAATACTTCCCACATGCATTAGTTTTGCGGCGGCCGGAATGCAAGAACGCCTCGGCGTTCTTGCCGTGACGTGCGCGGCGCGTAAGCGCCTTCCGCTGCGCACGAAGAGCATAGATGCGGGAAGTTTTAGTAAAACAGCTTTTCACTGCAGATTTTTCTGCGGTCCACATAAGAAAGGAGTTTTACTCATGACAAGAAAACCTGTTAAAATTGCCCTGATCACGGGGTATCTCGGCGCAGGCAAGACAACTCTGCTGAACCATATCCTGAGCAATGACGAAGGGATCCGCGCAGCCGTGATCGTCAACGATATCGGCGAAGTCAACGTAGATGCGGATCTGATCGCAAAGGGCGGCGTTGTGACACAGGAGAACAGCAACCTGGTCCCGCTCACGAACGGCTGCATCTGCTGCACACTGAGAGATGATCTGGCCGCACAGCTCGGAGATCTCGCGAAGACCGGCGATTTCGATTATATTATCATCGAGGCATCCGGTATCTGTGAGCCGATTCCGATCGCGCAGACGATCGCGGACATCTGCGAGGAGAGCACGGAGAACGGCATTCCGATGATGCTCGACAACATCATAGCAGTCGTCGACTGTGCCCGTATGCATGATGAGTTCGAGGACGGACGCAGCCTTACGAAAGAGAGCTATGAGGAGGAAGATATTGAAAACCTTCTGATCCAGCAGCTTGAATTCTGTAACACGGTCCTCATGAATAAGGTCGATATGGTCAGCGAGTATGATCTCGGCGAGCTGAAGGCGATCATTCGAAGCCTTCAGACAAAGGCGGTCATCATCGAGGCGAACTATGCGAAAGTCAGTATCAGCGATGTGCTGAATACGAACCGCTTTGACCTTGACAAATCCATGGAATCTGCAGGTTGGATCGAAGCGATCCAGCATGGGGATGATGACGATGACGAGGATGAACATCATCACCATCACCATGATGACGACGATGACGATGACGAGGATGAGCATCATCACCATCACCACGATGACGACGATGATGACGATGATGAGGATGAGCACCATCATCACCACCGTGATGACGACGATGAGGATGAGCATCATCACCATGATGACGATGATGACGATAACGGGCATGAGGAGCGTCATGGTCATGGACATCATCACCACCATCACCATCACAATGCGGATGCATCCTATCAGATCGAAGAGTATGGCATCGGATCTTTTGTTTATTTCCGCCGCCGTCCGTTCGACCGCACAAAACTTATCAATCTTGCACAGAAGTGGCCCAGATCGATCATTCGCTGCAAGGGCATGATCTGGTATCGGGAAGAGCCGGATATGTCTTACATTTTTGAACAGGCGGGACGCCTGATCCAGGAAATGCAGAGCGGACGCTTCCTCGCCTCAGCGGACCGGGCTTCCATCGAACGTGTCCTCGAGAAGTATCCTCAGGTCCGTGAGATGTGGGATCCGAAGTATGGTGACCGCATGCAGAAGCTTGTCTTTATCGGACAGAATATGAACCGCAAGGAAATCGAGCGCCAGCTTGACGAGTGCCTGGTAGACTGAAAATATCAGGAACGTTTCGGCGTTCCTGATCAGTAAATGAAGAGTGCTGACAGAGGGCGCTGTGCGGGCACAGTGCCTTTCCGTAAACAGTATCTGAATGCAAAAAGCCCCGGCCGGATGTCGGACACCACCTGTTGGTGGAGCCTTTTCCGGCCGGGGCTTTTTTGCTTTTACTCTTTTTTTGTTCTGTGCGTCGGGATCAGGACACGGATTTCATCTGATCGCCAATCCGGTCGTCGATAAATGCAGGGACTTCGGAAGGGTGAATTCCCAGTACAAATCCGAACTCGCCGAACAGGATGCGTTCCGCTTCCTTGAACACACGCTCGTCTGCGCTGTGGAATTTCTTTCCTGTACGGACTTTCTCTGCGGATTTATCCCGGAGTGTCTTGATCAGCCGTACCATCTCGTGATGGTCGAATCTTGAGAGGACAGCATTGAAATATTCCTGCCGCTCTTTGTCATTGTCTCTCCAGATCGATTCTGACTCCGGTATTTCGTCAATCAGGGAGAGGACCTCGTCTTTGCAGGGAAGCTCTCTGGTCTTATCCGTATTCTTATTTGCAGGAATATAAATCTTTGTCCCAGAATCATAGACCGGTACGAGGACATAATACTTTTGTATTCCGTATCTGGACAGATCGCGTTCGATCATTCCCGTAACTCTGCACACGCCTTCAGGGATATGCATTACTGCACTG
This sequence comes from uncultured Eubacteriales bacterium, assembly GCA_900314565.1. Lineage (GTDB taxonomy): Bacteria > Bacillota > Clostridia > Lachnospirales > Lachnospiraceae > Chordicoccus. The sequence goes on along the minus strand of OMVU01000019.1, from coordinate 14,896 downwards.
TCAATGACTAAATTTTCCATGGTACCCCTTTCGATGACTGCATGTTCACACCAAAACCAGCTTATGTTAACAATTATATTTTATCATAAATGTTAAATTTTTGTAAGATAGGCGGGCCTTGCCAAAAACACAGTAATTTCGGGGGTTTTTTGAAAGTTGATGTGCAAAATGACCTATTACCTGTCACGTTCATCCTGCTTTTCAAGCGGCGCGTCCGCATGCGGGGTTTACACAGAATGCATCATGGGATCACGCATGTAAATGAAATAACACCGTCTTTCCAGGAAACATCAATGGAGCCTCTGTACGTTTGAACGATATTCTGTGCGATCGAGAGTCCGATTCCATAGCCCTTTTTCTGTTCGCTGTGGGATGTGTCAGCCCTGTAGAAGCGGTCGAAGAAGCGGCTGTAATCCTGATTTTTTCCCTCCGCGCAGGTGTTCGAGACAACGAGCCGGAGCCCTTTTCCTTTTTTTGCAGCGTTCACGTTGACTGTGCCTCCCTCATCACAGTACTTGATGGCGTTATCGATGAGAAGGGAAGCCAGCTGCTCGATCGTTCCGCTGTCGGCGACGATGCGGATCTCATCCTGGATATCGCCGGTCAGCGTCCTGCCTGCCTGGGTGGCGACAGGCGTGAAAGTCTCCACGGTCTCGCGGAGCGCATCTGTGACGTTGATCTCCGCCATCGCGGATCTGTCGACAGTCTCCTCGGAGCGGGAGAGCAGGACCAGGTTCTTGATCAGGTCGCTCATATGGTCTACCTGGCGCAGGGTGGATTCAGTCCATTCATTTTCCCCTTCCATAAGCTCGAGGAGCTCTGTGTTCGCCCGGATCACAGAGAGCGGAGTCTTCAGCTCGTGGCTTGCATTGGTGATGAACTGGCGCTGCCGTTCGGCATTTCTGATTTCCGGTTGAACCGCTCTGTTCGAGAAAAAGCAGATGACCGGGAAAGCGAACAGGAGCAGGCTGAGGCCGATGATCATCGAGATGTAGAAGACACGGAGATAGGCCCGGATCTCTGCAGTGCAGTCCATATAGACGACGATCGAGGATCCGTCGCGGTACCGATCGTATTTATAATAGAAAGCGCCTGATCTTCCGAACCCTTCGCCCAGGTCTTTTGCCATCCTTGCGAGCTCGACGGCGGCATCTGTATTGATCGCAGAGATCCGCTCTGTCTTGATCTCGCGCAGAGAATCATCCACGTTGAACAGGACGGCAAAAAAGCGGGTCGAGTCCCGATATCCGGGGGAGAGGGCATCTACGTTGCGGTCGTTCCCGAAGATCGACAGCAGGTCGTAATGCAGAGTGTCGGTGTACGAGATATCCGCATCGCGTTCCTCGTCATCCGCATCCTCGTCCGAGAGCTCGGGGAGAACGCCCTTATTGTCGCAGATCTCGGTCAGCAGACTTTTGATCATAGTGCGGGAAGTGATGAGATTCCCGATATTCATCAGGCATGAAATAATAAATATGACGATTGCGAGAGACGTCATGCTGAGCAGGATGAAACGTTTCTGCAGTCTTCGGATGGATGATTCGCTCATAATTCTTTCAGGGTGCAGGAATCTCCGCGTTTTACGGTAATTTCGGCTTTGGCGCTTACGGCACGCAGTTTTCCTTTGAGATAAGAGACATAAAGCCATACGGTGTCTTTGCTGGCTTCGGGTTCAGATTTCCATACATGGGAGAGGAGAAAATCCGCGTCGAGCGGGCGTCCTGCATTGAGGATCAGGATCTTCATGAGCTCGAATTCTTTTTTGGACAGGCGGACTGTGTTCTCAGCCGCGAGCGCCAGGCTCTCCGCATGAAGCGAAAGGTTTGAAAAATGAAGTTCATCGTCCGCAAAGAGCGTGTTTCTTCTCGTCATTGAGCGGACACGGGCGAGAAGCTCTTTCATGGCAAAGGGCTTTGTCAGATAATCGTCCGCCCCGGCATCAAGGCCGGCGACACGGTCATCCACCTCGGCTTTTGCCGTGAGCAGAAGCACGGGAGTTGTGATCCGGTGCGCCCGCAGTTCACTGAGGACTTCGAGTCCGGAAAGACCGGGCATCATGATGTCGAGGATGATCCCGTCATAGGGAGTCTCGAGGATACTTCGGAGCGCATCTGTGCCGTTGAGAACGGATGTAACTTCATAGTGTTCGTGCTGTAATATGGCAGTGATCGCCCGGTTCAGATCGGATGTATCTTCTGCTAGCAGTAATTTCATGGCGTGATATCTCCTTCGTCGTAGATCAGGTCGTGCAGTGTCTGCATGGACAGGTCGGTGGAGGCGAGCTCGTCTGCACAGCGCTTCAGCTCGCTGGTGAGCAGTTCCAGATTTCCGTTCAGCTTCTTCTTATATTTCATATGATGTTCGAGCGCCGCCCAGGTATCCATGGAGATCGTTCGAAGCTGGATCTCGGCATAGATCCCGGTATCCGTCTGAATGATCATGTGGTAACTTCGATAGCCGTTCGGCTTTGCTTTCCGGATATAGTCCTTTTCTTTGACGATCCTGCAGCCGGGAAGGGCTGCTATGCGGTCGCGGATCATGTAGACATCATTGATGAATGAGCAGACGACCCGGATCCCGATGGCGTCGTAAATGAGGCTGAGCGCGGACTCCGGTGTCTCCGGGAGCCCTTTTCGAATACACTTCTCACGCATGCTCTCCTCACTCTTGATCCTGAAGAGGAGGTGCTCGATCGGGTCCTGACCGGTCCGGTCTTTTGTTTCCGAGCGGATCGCTTCAATCTGGTCAACTAAAAAGTCCCGTGTGCGTTCCAGCTCCGGTCGATGTGTGCCGTAAATGGAATTCATACTGTAGTCCTTATGTGCCCGGTCCCTGCCGGGGTGGGTAAAACGATATGTGATCTCTGACGCAGAACTCTCGTGATGTAAATCTATAATGAACGCGCAAAAAGATACTTCTCTTTTATCTGTGATGCAAAGTATACGTCAGAGAGGAAAGCCTCCGCTGCACAATGCTCCACCGGAGCATTGTTGCGCATGCTCAGGCACGGCGGATCGCAGCCGCACAATCAGGAAGGTGCTTCGCACGTGAGCATGGCGCGGCAGGAACGCCGAAGAGTTCTTGAATAAATTATAACGATAGCATGGAAATGTGTCTATTGTATGATTTAATCTCTGACGCAGAATTCTCGTGATGTAAATCTATGATGAATGCGCAAAGTGAAACCTGATTCTCCGTGCAGCTGCCATTATTTTAGATGTTTGAGTTGATTTTACATTTCTTTTCGGTTATAATTCTCTGGTATGGATACGGATACGACATTTATGCGTGCAGCCATAAAGCAGGCGCAGAAGGCATATGAGAAGAGTGAAGTGCCGATCGGCTGCGTCATTGTACATGACGGAAAGATCATCGCGCGGGGCTATAACAGGCGGAATACGGATAAGAGTACACTTGCGCATGCCGAGATTACTGCGATCCGCAAAGCGGCGAAGAAGCTGGGCGACTGGCGCCTTGAGGACTGTACTCTTTATGTCACGCTTGAGCCGTGTCCTATGTGTGCGGGGGCGATCGTTCAGGCTCGTATAACGGAGTGTGTGATCGGATGTATGAATCCGAAAGCGGGCTGTGCCGGATCTGTCACGAACCTTCTGGAGATGGACGGATTCAATCATAAAGTCATAGTGCGCCGCGGGATCCTGGAAGAAGAGTGCAGCAATATGCTGAAGACATTTTTCAGGGAACTGCGTGTGCGGGACGCTGAGCGGAAACGGATCCTGCGCCAGGGAGTGGCTTCTCTGGTCTCACATGAGGATGTACAGTGAAAGCTGGATGCTCTGTCCCATACAGGCGGTAAAAGCTGCCACAACAATTAAATACGGAGAGGTATCGAAGTGGTCATAACGAGCCGCACTCGAAATGCGGTCATCGGGTAACCGGTGCATGGGTTCGAATCCCATCCTCTCCGCTCAGGAAAGAGATGCCCCGGGCATCTCTTTCTTTGTTTTGCCCGCAATCGGTTTCCCTCAGGCAATTGCGAAAGCCTGTGTCGGTTTCCCTCAGGCAATTGCGAAAGTCTGTGCTTTTGCTCATTCCACATCTTTCGTTCATGAAGAAGTTCTAAGGCTTGTGCAGATTGTTTGAATTGTTCACACAATTCCATTTCACACAGAGTTTCGCAAGAGCCTGTCGGTTTCCCTTAATGAAAGGATGATTTATGTTCCGAAACGGAAATTGTTTTATATGGAAATATACCGTGCTGATCCTCTCAGCACTTCTTGCCTTCGGCGCGATTTCCCCGGAGACTGTCCTGGCCTCGGACCCGCTCACCAATCACCTCACCAACTGGCCGCAGATGTCGGATATCAACGAGGACTCTGCTGTTCTTATGGATGCGGACAACGGAGCGATTCTCTACTCCCTGAACCGGGATACGCAGAGGATCCCTGCCTCGATCACGAAGATCATGACCTGCCTTCTTGTACTTGAGGGAACAGAGATGTCCGACGTTGTCACGATGACGGAGGCCGGTATGGCGGAAGCCTATTCGGGCAGCGCCAATGTAAACCCGGTCCTCGGAGAGGAGTTCACCGTCGAGCAGTGCCTCTACATGATGATGCTCAAGTCCGCAAATGATATCGCCGCCGAGCTCGCCGCTTTCACGGCAGGGAGCGTTCCGGCGTTCTGCGACAGGATGAACGAGCGGGCAGCGCAGATCGGCTGTACGGGTACGCATTTTAACAATCCGAACGGTCTTCCCGGGGATGATCACTACACGACGGCATACGATATGGCGCTGATCATGCGGGAGTGCCTGAGAAATGAGACTTTCCGGCAGATCATCTCTACGACCCGCTACACGGTCCCGCCCACCAATATGACGGCATCGGAGCGTGTCTACGATAATCACTGCAAGCTCATACAGCCTGCCGATGACCGCTATTACGAATACTGCATCGGGGGGAAGACCGGATATACGGATCTTGCTTGGAGGACACTTGTCACTGCGGCCGAAAAGGACGGGCAAACACTGATCTGCGTCACGATGCACGGCCCGAACGCGCAGGATTTTATCGATACGAAGAATCTCTTTGAGTACGGTTTTAACGGGTTCTCGCTCTGTCCGGTCGAGGCTGAGACGGAGAAGGGGCGCTATGCAGGCAGCGTGACGATCCCGACAGGCTTTTCACCGGATTCACTTGCTATGACAGAGACGGAGAATGTTTATGGAGAGCCGGTCATGCGGTATACCTATGAAGACAATCCGGTCGGGGACGTTCCTCTTGCTGAGAAGGCGAGCATCGTTGACGCGATCTTCGGCGGAGGGAACACGGAAAAAGAGAAAAATGAAGGAAGTGCGTCTGCCGGACAGGAAACCGCTTCGCCGAAGAACGGGAGCGGGATGAACCCGAAAGTGTTACTGGGCGTTCTCGCGGTCCTCTTTGTAATACTTCTTACGGCTCTGGTCGTCAGTACCGGTATTGCCGTAAATAAAAAGAAGAAGAGAAAAGCCAGACAGCGGAGAAGGGCTGCGGCGAAGAGGCGCGGACAGAGACCGCGGCAATGAGAAGGCCGGCCAGGCGTTCGTCCCGCCGAAAGACCGGTCCTGAATAAGATGAAGCTGATAAGGGGCTGTCGCACTAAGCATTATATGCATAAATATTCATTCAGGGACCGCTTGCGCTTAGTCCTCGCGCAACGGTACTAATAAATTTTCTGCACTTTCGTTTGAAAATTTAAAGTACCGGCGCTGTGGATGTCCCTTCATGAATATTTATGCACTTTTTCTGCTTAATGCGACAGCCCCTTCGTATGATGTGCAGGAACGCCTTGACGTCCTTGCGTATTGCGCAATAAAGAAAAAAATCCGTGCGCCTCACTCTGAATCGGCACCCACAGACGGAACCTCCCCAGTTAACTCGGCCCAGGCACCCTTACGTCACACGAGAGGTCCTGCTTAGTGCTGCTGTGTTCCCACCCTGACACGGTTCACAGGTTCCCGTTGCATAAGACCCAAACGTCAACGCCACTTAAGAAGGGCAGCTCCATAAATACAGACCCTCGGATCGGCATCACCCCTGCTGTAGCGGACTGCAGGTTACAGGGCCCCGCTAATGCCCCGGCTGCACGGATGTTATGAGGATAGCAGAAAAAACACGAATTGTCAAACAGGAATAAGAAGTGTATAATTTTATTATCTGTTCAGCTCGAAAATCAGCTGGAGCAATGCGTGTACATCTATTCTAAGAAAGAAGGTATAAGTCATGAAAAGAATCGGTCTTTTAACCAGCGGAGGTGACTGCCAGGCTCTCAACGCGACAATGCGCGGTGTTGTCAAGGGCCTGACGAATAATCTCAAGGATGTTGAGATCTACGGTTTCATTGAGGGCTACAAGGGTATGATCTATGGAAATTACCGCCTGCTCACATCCAACGATTTCTCCGGCATCCTCACACGCGGCGGCACGATCATCGGTTCCTCGAGACAGCCGTTCAAGCTGATGAGAGTTCCGGATGCCAACGGCCTTGATAAAGTCGCTGCCATGAAGCAGAATTACTATAAGCTTCGCCTTGACTGCGTCGTAATTCTCGGCGGAAACGGAACACAGAAGACCGCAAACCTTCTTCGCGAGGAAGGACTCAATGTCATTCATCTTCCGAAGACCATTGACAACGATATCTGGGGGACGGACCTTACATTCGGCTATCAGTCGGCAATCGATATCGCGACGACAGCAATCGATCAGATCCACACGACAGCTTCCTCCCACGGCCGCGTCTTTATCGTTGAAGTCATGGGACATAAGGTCGGCTGGCTGACACTGAGCGCCGGTGTTGCATCGGGTGCTGATATCATCCTCCTTCCGGAGATCCCGTATGATCTGGACAAGGTCTGCGCAGCAATTGAGAAGCGTCATGCAAGCGGCAAGAAGTTCACGATCCTCGCTGTCGCTGAGGGTGCGATCTCCAAGGAGATGGCCGAGCTCAAGAAGAAAGACAGGAAGAAAGCGATGGAGAAGCTCCTCAAGGATTATCCGTCGGTCTCCTACAAGCTTGCTGCTGACATTACTGAGAGAACAGGATCTGAGGTCCGCGTAACGGTCCCGGGTCATGTACAGCGCGGCGGTTCGCCGGATCCGTTCGACAGAGTCCTGTCCACGAAGCTCGGTGTATATGCTTCCAAGCTCATCATTGATGAGGAATACGGCTACATGGTAGCTTCCGTTAATAATCAGATCGTTAAGGTACCGCTCGAGGCAAGTGCCGGACAGCTCAAGATGGTCGATCCGGATGATCAGACTGTACAGCTTGCCAAGTTCATGGGTATCAGCTTCGGAGATTGATCTATGTCCTATGTTGCTCTGTACCGTAAAGCGAGGCCGCAGACATTTGAAGAGGTCAAAGGCCAGGATCATATCGTAAAGACTTTGAAAAATCAGGTCAGGGCCGGCCGTGCCCAGCATGCCTACCTCTTCTGCGGTACAAGAGGAACGGGAAAGACATCTGTCGCAAAGATCATGGCGAAGGCCGTGAACTGCGAGCATCCTGTGGATGGCAGTCCATGTAATGAGTGTGCTTCCTGCCGCGCGATCGCGGCAGGAAACTCCATGAATGTGATCGAGATCGACGCCGCTTCCAATAACGGTGTCGATAATATCCGTGAGATCGTGGAGGAAGTGCGCTATCGTCCGACACAGGGAAATTTCAAAGTCTATATTATCGATGAGGTTCACATGCTGTCTGCCGGAGCGTTCAATGCTCTCTTAAAGACACTTGAGGAACCTCCTTCTTATGTCATATTTATTTTGGCGACGACCGAATCCGGAAAGATCCCGACCACGATCCTGTCGAGATGCCAGCGCTATGATTTCCGCCGGATCGATCAGGAGACGATGATCGCGAGGATGCGGGAGCTTACCGAGCGGGAAAATGTCGAAGCCGAGGAGCGTGCGCTCCGGTTCGTGGCACGGTCCGCAGACGGATCCATGCGGGATGCGCTGTCTCTGCTTGACCAGTGCATGGCGTTCTATATGGGAGAGACTCTGACCTACGAGAAGGCTCTGAGTGCGCTCGGCGCAGTGGATACAGATGTGTTCGGAGAGCTTCTGGGGGAGATCATCGCGGGAAATGCCGGTCGTGCGGTCCTCATTTTTGAAAAAATCATAGAGCGCGGGCGGGAAGTCGGCCAGTTCGTCAGCGATTTCATCTGGTATATGCGGAATCTTCTTCTCGCGGCGACATCGGACGAGGCGCTCGAAGCGGTGGATGCTTCAGAGGAGCAGCTTAAGGTGCTGAAAGAGCATGCGTCCCGTGTTGAGCCGGAGACGGTGATGCGCTATATCCGCATTCTGTCCGATCTTTTGAATTCAATGCGGCAGGCGTCGAACAGGCGCGTGCTCACAGAGGTCGCGATCGTCAGACTGTGCCGTCCGCAGATGGAAACGACGGATACTGCTTTCAGAGACCGTGTTCGCGCGCTGGAGGCCAGGCTCGATGAACTTCAGACGTTCGGCGTGCCTGTTCGCGAAGTCGAAAAGAGCACTGCATTTTCTGAAATTGAGAAATCCTCCCCGGATCCGAAAGAGGAGACTGCACCTCCGCCGCACGCTGCGCCGGAGGAACTTCAGCAGATCCGGGCTGAATGGGAATCTGTCAGGCAGGAAGTCGCGAGCGGACTTCTCAGAGGGCTGCTCCTGAAGTCTGATCCTCTCTATAATGCCGTGGATATGGACGGAAAGCTGTATATCAGGTCTGCGAACGACACCCTCGACGGCTTTATTGAGACCGGGGCCCGGGATGTTGAAAGATACTGCGCGGAGATACGGGAAGCGATCAGAAAGCGGTATGGCCGGGATGTGGAGGTCGTGCTGAAGAGCTCCCGCGAAAAAGGAGAAAAGCTTTACGATATTTCTGTCGATGATATTCTGCAGGATCACAGTAAGATCAATGTTACCGTGGAAGTTTCGGAGGATTTCTGATATATTAATCTCTGACGCGGAAGTCTCGTGATTTCAATCATGAGATGAATACGCAAAGTGAAGACGAGCTCTTGCGAAACTTTTGTGCGAAATGGAATTGTTCATGCAATTTCCCTGAAGCACAGACTTTCGCAATTGTCTGTGAAACTTCCATATATAAGGAGGAAAAAAGTGGCAAGAAGAGGCGGATTCTCAGGCGGTATGCCTGGAAACATGAATAACCTGATGAAGCAGGCTCAGAAGATGCAGCGCCAGATGGAGGAGAACCAGAAAGCGCTCGAGGAGGCGGAATTTAAATCGACCTCCGGAGGCGGTGCGGTCGAGGTCACTGTCAACGGGAAAAAAGAAGTGACAAAGCTCACGATCGATCCGGAAGCTGTCGACCCGGAAGACGTCGAGATGCTGGAGGATATGATCATCGCTGCGCTGAATGAAGCGTTCAGGCAGGTCGACGACCAGAAAGCAAAGATGATGGGCCAGTTCGGCGGCGGTATGGGAGGCCTTGGCAGTGGACTATTTTAGTGGATATATCTCCGCGCTTGTGGAGCAGTTATCCCATTTGCCGGGCATCGGGCCGAAAACGGCGCAGCGCCTGGCATTCTATATTATCAGCCAGCCGGCTGAAAAAGCAGAGAGATTGGCCGCCAGTATACTTGACGCAAGGCGAAATGTGCGGTACTGTAAGAGCTGCTGTACGCTGACAGACGCTGAACTGTGTCCCGTCTGCAGCAGCCCGAAGCGGGACAAAAAGACGATTATGGTCGTTGAGACGCCCAGGGATCAGGCAGCATATGAAAAAACCGGCAAGTATGGTGGCGTCTATCATGTACTGCACGGTGCAATTTCTCCGATGCTCGGTATTGGACCCGATGACATTCGGCTGAAGGAGCTCATGGCCAGGCTTTCGGGAGATGTCGATGAGGTGATCATCGCTACGAACTCATCACTCGAGGGCGAGACGACTGCGATGTATATCAGCAGGCTGATCAAACCGACAGGGATCCGGGTGACCAGGATCGCCAGCGGTGTTCCTGTGGGAGGAGATCTGGAGAATATTGACGAGGTGACTTTACTGAGGGCGCTGGAAGGGAGAAGGCAGTTATGAACAAAAAGGAATTGCTCCTGACCGCCAATGAAGTCCGAAAGGGCATCATTGTCGGCACATTTCACGCAAAGTCTGGACATCCGGGAGGATCACTGTCGGCAGCAGAATGTATCGTATATCTCTATTTCAATGTCATGAATATTGACCCGAAAGATCCGGAGAAGCCGGACCGGGATCGTTTCGTGCTCTCCAAGGGGCATGCAGCGCCTGCGCTTTATGCTGTTCTTGCGGAGAGAGGGTATTTCCCGAAGGAGGAGCTTGAGACGCTCCGCCATTTCGGATCAAGACTTCAGGGACATCCTTGCTTCTGGACGCCCGGTGTCGATATGTCGACGGGCTCTCTGGGACAGGGCTATTCCGCTGCTGTCGGCATGGCGCTCTCTGCGAAGATCAGCAATGAATCATACAGAACGTACGCGCTGCTCGGCGACGGCGAACTTGAAGAGGGGCAGGTCTGGGAAGCCTCCATGTTCGCGGGCAATCGCAAGCTTGACAATCTGTGCGTAATCGTAGATAACAACGACCTTCAGATCGACGGACACTTAAGTGAAGTCAATGCTCCCTATCCGATCGATAAAAAGTTCGACGCATTCGGATTCCATGTGATCAATGTCGAGGATGGCAATGATTTCGATCAGCTTGCCGCAGCCTTTGAGGAGGCGGCTTCAGTGAAAGGGTGCCCGACCTGTATTGTCATGAAGACCGTTAAGGGGAAGGGTATTTCCTTTATGGAGAATAACGTCGGCTGGCATGGAAAGGCGACCAACGCCGAAGAGTTTAAAGCTGCTATGGACGAACTCACGAAAGCGGAGGAAGAGATATGCCGGATGTAAAGAAAATTGCGACGAGAGTAAGTTACGGCCAGGAGCTTGCAGAGCTCGGAGCCGAGCATGATAATATCTGCGTGATGGATGCGGATCTTGCGGCCTCCACACAGACCGCGATCTTCGGGAAGCGATTTCCTGAAAGGTTTTTTGACGTGGGCATCCAGGAAGGCAACATGATGGGCATTGCTGCCGGCCTTGCATCGACCGGCAAGGTCGTCTTTGCGAGCTCCTTTGCGATGTTCGCGACCGGCCGCGCATATGAAGTGATCCGCAATTCCATCGCTTATCCGAAACTGAATGTCAAGATCTGCGCATCTCATGCCGGCGTATCGGTCGGAGAGGATGGAGCGTCTCATCAATGTATTGAGGATATTGCGCTCATGCGCGTCATTCCGAATATGACTGTCATTCAGCCGGCGGATGATGTGGAGACCAGAGCTGCCCTGAGAGCAGCCTATGCCATTGAAGGTCCGGTCTATCTGCGTCTTGCAAGACTTGCGTCTCCGGTCTTTAACTCGGCGGAGGATTATAAGTTCGAGTTCGGAAAGGGAATTACCCTTCGCGACGGGAGCGATGTGACGATCGTGGCGACAGGACTTCCGGTCACGGCGGCTATGGAAGCATGTGACCTTCTTCTTAAAGATGGAATCAGCGCACGTCTGATCAATATCCATACGATCAAGCCGATCGATGAGGAGATCCTGGTCAAGGCGGCGCGTGAGACAGGAAAGATCGTTACCGTGGAGGAGCATTCCGTGATCGGCGGCTTCGGCAGCGCAGTCTGCGAGGCGATTACCGAGAGATGCCCCGTCCCGGTCACAAGGATCGGTATTCCGGACTGCTTCGGCGTATCCGGTCCGGCGCAGGAGCTTTATAAGTATTTCGGTCTCGATGCGCAGGGAATTTATGAGCACACGAAGGCTTTTGTGTGTGAGAAATAACAGGCATCTCAGTGAAGCGTGCTGAGAGCTTTTGACGGGGTGTGCGGGAAGAGCTTTCTTTCGGGGTGCACTCCGTCTTTTTGAACGCGCAGTCTGAAAGGAACTTCACACCCTGCGCGGGCGGGATTGAGACACAGAAAGTCATACCAGGTGGGTTATGAGTGTTCTTGCAGAGAAAATAAAAAACTGGCTTGGACAATTGAAAATGAAGATCACAGGCGCAGGAGCCCCCGGTGAGGATGAATATGACATCAGACTTCGGAAGCACAGGCGCACGATGTACATCAGGACGATCCTGATCTGCACGGCCGGTATCCTGCTGTTTTTTGTCATACGGTATATGGTCATTCATCACAGCTATTCCTCTTATGAAGTCATTGAATCAGAGGAGCAGATGGATACGATCTCTACGTACAGTTATGTGAATGGCAATGTGCTTCGATACTCCTCGGACGGGGCGTCGCTCCTGAAAAAGGACATGCAGGAGATCTGGAGCTATGCCTTTAATATGACCCAGCCGGTCGTGGATGTCTGCGGAGATACGATCCTCATTTACGATAAGCGCGGGACGCTGATCCATATCTGCGACTCGAAGGGTGCGATCGGATCGTTCAACGCAAATATGCCGATCCTTACTGCCCGGGTGTCAAAAAACGGTACTGTGGCCGCCATACTCGATATGCAGGATGAATCTGAGATTCAGTATTACAATGCACAGGGACAGGTGATCGCGGCAGTTAATGTTTCAGCGAGAGAGACCGGCAGTCCGGCAGCCCTTGCAATCTCGGAAGACGGGAAATATATGGCGGTATCCTATGTAACTGTCTCGGGCGGCGCTGTGGGGACGAAGCTTGTTTTTTATGATTTCAGGGACAGTACAAGTGATGAGCATGTGCTCGCGACCTGGGAACTGGCAGGAACGATTGTTCCGGTGCTTCGGTATTTCAGCGGAAGTTCCCTGATGGCAGTGAGGGATAACGGCTTTACGGTCTACCGCGGTGATCAGGATCCGAAACCTGTGAAGTCGGTCGATTTCGCGGATGAGATCGAGAGCTGTTTTTATGACGATAAATATATCGGATTCATTTTTTCCAGTGAGGATCCGGAACACCGGTATCGCATGGAAATCTATACCTCCGGCGGTGCGTTCGTATCGAAGAGCTATGTCGATATCATCTATGACAGGATCCATATGTATAACAATGAGATCCTTCTGGTGAACGGGTCTGAAGTGGCTGTCTATACGACGAGAGGAGTGTGCCGCTTCGCAGGCAGCCTGGATGAAGGAATCATTTATGATATGCTTAAGCTGGGCCGGAATAAGTATTTTGTCATCACCGATATGAATGCGCTGATGATGCGATTTGCCTGATTTCTGACACTCTTTTTTGCGACGTTGGCCATGAGATGAATGCGCCGGGTGAAGCTTGTCACTGACGTATCTGACGCAGAGCGCGCATGACTTGCATTGCGGGATGATCTGTAAATCAGGGACTGGTCAGATAGTTTTACGGGTTGGAGTTATGAGAGCAGACTTCCTGACTGTAATTATAATTATTTTCATTTTCCTCATTGCGCTGAAAGGAGCCGTCAAAGGCTTCGCCGGTACCGTGATCTCCACGTTTTTTCTGATTGCGCTTTTTGCCCTGACGATCGTACTTTCACCGAAAACATACAATGTGATCAAGGACTCTCGGACTGTCAATGCGTATTTGGAGGAAAAGGCGTGGAATATCGTCGGAGAGGAAGCAGAGGAAATTGCTGCGGGCGTGGATTACAGCCTTCTGGAGTATATTCCGATTTCGGATGAACTGGGGGCAGCTCTGCAGTACGGGGATACCGATATCGTCCGGTCGAACTCGGTGCAGATTTATCTCAAGAATGCAGTCAAAATGCTTCTTATTTATGCTGCGGCAGTCTTTTTTACCATGCTTTTTTCTGTTGTAATTCTTTTGATTCTGGCGATCATCCTGCACAAACTTGTCGAGACTCCGGGGATCAGGACGGTCGACCGGGTCATGGGGTTCCTTCTGGGTCTTCTTGAAGGCCTGATCGGTGTCTGGGTGCTGTTCGCTCTGGTGCATCTTTTTGAGTTTACTGATGCGGGCGAATTTATTCTCCGGCATATTCATGCGAGTCCGCTGCTTTCCATGCTGGACGAGTATAATCTGGTCTTCCTGGCAGAACGGTATGCCATGGGATTGAAGTTATGGGATTGAAGTAATGGAAGCTGGATTTTTAACAGTAATTGTAATTCTTTTTATTCTGGTCACCGCATTGCTGGGGGTCATCCAGGGCTTTTATGGCGCGGTAAAACTGACCTGCTTTCTTATTGTGCTCACCATCCTGACGATTGCATTCTCGCCGAAAGCAAGAGATTTTCTGGGGAAGTTACGGTTTATCAATTCGTATCTGGATGAGGAAGCGGCAGATTTCGTCAGCGAGAAAACACAGAAAATTGCGGAAGGCACAGACCGCGGCTTTCTTCAGAACATTTCGATCCCTGATGAATTGGAAGCGGCGCTTCAGAACGGGGATGTCAGTATCATTCAGTCTGAGTCCAATCAGCTCAGCCTCAAAAATGCAGTGAAAGCTCTTTTCATTTATGCCTTGGCAGTCTTTTTTACGATGGGGGTTTCCTTTGTCGCTCTGCTGATCCTGATGTTCATATTTAATAAAATCGTAAAGAGTCCGAAGGTGCAGGTGATCGACCGGGTCATGGGGTTTGTTCTCGGGATTCTTGAAGGGCTGATCGCTGTATGGATGATACTCGCCCTGCTGCATCTTGTTGAATTCTATGAGCCGGCCGGGGATATACTCCGGTTCATACATGCGAGTTCGCTCCTTTCCATAGTGGACGACAGTAATCTGATTTATCTGTCTGCCCGCTATGCTATGGGGTTATAAACAGGACTGATCATAAAGACGCAGAAAAAAATGAAAAAGTTCTCAAAAAAATAAAAAAAGTGCTTGACATGTTAAGCGCAAGTTGATATTCTATTAAAGCTGTCGCAAAGAACGGCGGCAAAGAGCACATTGATAACTGAACAGCGAAACACATTATACTCGAAAATTCTTTACATT
>OMVU01000020.1 GCA_900314565.1 uncultured Eubacteriales bacterium | reverse complement strand
TCACGCACCATACCACATGGTAGTTAATATTACACACACAGGTCCTGTATCTAACAATATTTGTTTTCATACATCTAGTATATCACGCCAAACACATGTTTGCAAACATTTGTTCATATTAATAGATAAAAAAGGGGCAATTCCTCTCGGCAATTGAATTACCGAGAATCCTTGCCTATTCTTCTTGAACTCTCTCCTCTGCTCTCTTTGATCTCACCATCTTCTGAGTACCTGCACAAGCTTCCGATCAATATCCCGGCGGGTTTCCCTGCACTCCTTCGGATATTGCCGGCCTGCCCGGAATGCAGCTCCTACCAGCAGGCTTCCGCCCACCGGAAGCATGATCTTCAGCATAGTCTCCGGAAAAGCGAAATGTGTCCCATGTTCATAGAGCAGCGCTTTGAATTTGCAGCTGTGAGGCTTATCCTTAAGCCGTTTCTCCATACGCCGTATATACTTGCACGTATCCCACAGGACGTCGTCCTCCGCTCCGATGCAGAGGACCTTCCCGTGAATATTCTCTACCCGGATCCTTTCCTCCTCCCGGACCGGATGCCGTCGTTCGGATTCATCAAACATCGGGCGGGAAGCCACCATGTCTTTTCCGGCTTTGGACGCTTCCTTTATTTTCAGCCAATACTCGGGATGCCGGTATGCATACGGCAGATACGGCAGAGGCTCTCCTTTCCAGGAGACAGACGATTCATTGTCACCGGGGCGTTCCCGCATCCCGTCTTTTCCGTCCTGATAGAATCCCTCCATCACGAAATCCGACGGTGAAATTGCGATCGTCAAACTGATCTGCGGATAATAAGACGCAGCGAGTAACGCCAGCATTCCGGTCGTGGAGGCACCGACGATTCCAATCTTACTGCATCCCTTTTTACGGATCACTTCTATGGCTTTTCCAAACCTCTCCAACGGATAATTATGATGCCCGTAATCCTTTTTATCCGGAGACATCGCCATCACATGGCATTTCTGCTGATGCAGCCACTTTACGCCGGATACAGCCATCCGGTCATCGATCGCATCTCCGAGCATCAAAATTACTGCTCTGTCAGAGTCGGAGGGGCATTCATAAAATGCTCCATAGAATCCATCCTTCTCCGGTTCATAATATTGTCGTTTTACCCTCATAAAATACCTCTCTTTACCTTTCCATATCAAAATTACTCCGGCGTTCCTCCCCTTCCCATGCAGAGTGGAGTCATTACTCTCCTACTTTACGAGTCACTTCCCGTTGGCGTTCCTCCCCTTTCCTTGCAAAGTAGAATGGTAGGCGCAAAATCACGCAGATTCATCAGATCAGCGCAGGATACTTGTGACTTTTAGTCATGAGTAGGTTGACTTCCTGATGATCTCATCATAACAGGCATCCCCATCTGACAGATCGGAATGACGGATAAATTCCACATGTCTGGTCAGGCCGGAATAGGCTATACGATCGGTATTGCAGAATATTTTGCATAACGGTCTGATCCCGTAAAATGAAAACATCTCAACATACATGCACTTGCTTATATAGTATTCGACTTTTTCTCTTCCGAGATTGAAATAATCATATGTAATACTGCGGTCTTTTACTCTGTCTGCATGATCAGATTGATTCCATTTTCGCACGACCGAAAAGCTGAACGGAAAAAGGTCGATGAACTGAAGGATCTTAACAAAGGCATTCCATCGTTTTTCCATACTTTTTTCTACTGCCGGAATAATCCTGTCATCTGTATACCCGGCATTCTTCAGTTCAAGGCACATGGCTATGACGGCATACACGAAAGAAACGTTTGTTGACGGGTAGATATTATGCGTTTTGAACCCGTCGGACCTGTACATCTCCTTAAGCCTTGTCTTATACGATGACATCCGTCGGTCAATGTCTTCTAAACCTTCGTTTACCAGAATCTTTCTGTAATATTTAGAGTACGATTTGATTTTTTTATCTATTTCTTTAGCGTTCATTTTGCTCCGTTGTGCTGAATCCGACTCGTAAAAGGACACTGAGGATAGTTAGAATAATCTAACTATCCTCAGTATATCCTCATCTTCGTAATATGTAAAGCGGACACCCGCAATCCGCTTCCCAGTTTGTTCGTGAACAGATCCCGCTTTACGGTCTGTCCCTGTACTTTCCGGCCTTCTGTCTCCCGTCCCCGGTCAGCTGAAGAATACGATTTACCTTACCGATGCCGGATGCCTGTAATTACTACAGGGTCATGAGTGCGTTGACCAGAATTCCCGCAAGTAACGAGAACAGCATGACAAAGGTCAGGTACAAAAGAAAACGCCGAAGTCCCATCACGATCTTCAATGCTCCCAGGTTCGTGATCTTTGTGGCAGGTCCGGTAATCATGAATGCGGCAGCGCTTCCCATACTCATGCCCTCCCAAAGCCACTGCCTGAGAAGTGGTATGGTCCCTCCGCCGCAGGCATAAAGCGGAACTCCGACAGTCGCCGCCATCAGGACGCCCCAGGCTTCATTTCCTCCGAAGACTTTCGACATCAGATCCGACGGCACATATCGCTGGAAAATGGCGGAGAGCAGGATGCCGAAAAAGAAATACATGCCGGTCGCCTTCACATTCCTCCAGACATTCAGCAGATAGCGGATGAACAGGTTCGGATGCGTATCATGGCTGGCCCGTTCCTCAAAGCCGCTGAAATCAAAAAAGTCCCGGTTCCTGAAAAACAGAAAAACAAGAAGGCCTGCAGCCAGACCGCCTAAAAAACAGCTGATGATCCGGACTGCAAGGGCAGTCGGACCGAGTGCGGCACTGTAAATGATCAGCTGCGGATTCAGCAGGATGGAAGCCATCATAAAGGCCGCCAGCCAGTCCTCCCTCATCCCCTGCCTTCGGAACGATGCTGCGATCGGGATCGTACCGTACATGCAGAGCGGAGAGACAATCCCCAGGATACAGGCCGGAATGATCCCGAATAAACCCCATTTCTTATCTTTCATGCGAGCAAAAATGTCGTGGATCTTATCCTTTGCAAAGACGGAAATAAAAGATCCGATCAGCATGCCGAGGATCCAGTACCCGCAGATCTGCCGGAACTGGATCTCGAAATAGTACCAGATATATGTGCATTCTCTTCTAAGGACTGTAAAAAGCTCAGCCATCGATATTTACCAGCTCATAGGTCCGTCTGCCAAGCCC
Source organism: uncultured Eubacteriales bacterium (assembly GCA_900314565.1). Taxonomy (GTDB): domain Bacteria; phylum Bacillota; class Clostridia; order Lachnospirales; family Lachnospiraceae; genus Chordicoccus. Next base: position 57,508 of record OMVU01000020.1, on the reverse strand, counting down.
GATCTCCTCCGCATGCTCCAGCGTGTGAACAGCATGAAGGGATTCCATTCGTTTTACCAGAGATTCATTGCCTTCTGCCTGATAGATCAGGTCCACACAGGCCTGATCCAGCGCGACAGGATCACTGCTTGCCAGTATACCGATATCGTGGATATCCGGTTCCGCCGGATGTCCGTCGCAGTCGCAGTCCACGGAGAGCCGGTTCATCACATTGATGTAAATGATGTGCTCCTTCCCCACATGGCTGCTGAAACCGGACACCATCTCCGCCAGAGCTTCCAGCCAGGCGTCCTGATCGCTGTACCAGATACTGCCGCTCGTCTTCGTACCGGCAGTATGGATATACACTTTCCCGCTCGGGGAGGAGATACCGATGCCGACATTCTTGATTGCACCGCCAAAGCCTGCCATCGCATGTCCCTTGAAGTGAGAGAGGATCACCCAGTCACTGTAATTCTCTGCATGGCTTCCGACGATCACCTTGTCGATCCTCGTTCCGCCGGACATGGGCCACTCCACTTCGCCTTCCTCATCCATCAGATCAAAATCGGCGATCGCCGTGTATCCGTGATCTTCCGCGACCTGCCTGTGCATGGCAGAGCTTGAACGGGAACCGCCGTACGCCGTATTGCATTCCACGATGGTTCCGTCCACCTTCTTTACCAGATCACCGATCAGTTCCGGACGAAGATAATTGCTCGCCGGCGGTTCACCGGTAGAAATCTTGACAGCTGCATTGCCTGCCGGTGTCCAGCCGAGCGTATCATAGATCTTAACAAGGCCTTCGGCAGAAATATCGGAAGTAAAAAATACGACCGAAGAATCCGCGCCTGCAGCAGTATCAGATGAAACTGCACCTGCTGCCGCAGTGTTCGTTCCCGCAGATGCATTTTCCGTCTGTGAAGCGTCCTGTTCTCTGCCTGCACCTTCCGTTCGCGTGCCTTCCTGTACTCCGCCGGCAGCTTCCTTTTGTGTGCCTTCTGCCTGCGGTGCGGACCAGTCTGCATTTCCAAAGGATGTCTGTCCGTCAGCGGACGGGAACAGGAATGTCAATACGATCCCGATGATCACGGATGCCATGACGGCGGCGACCGGAAGGATCGGATTCTTTTTTGTCTCAGCCTTTTGCACAGCTTTCCTGCAGACAGCTGCTGTCTGAGTTCCGACAAACGCCCAGAACGACAGCATCAGCATGTTTTCCAGAAGTACCTGCCATCCGGCCTTCTCATAGTCCAGAAATGCGAACGGCACACGGAAGAACAGATAGTCCGGCATACCGCTCTGAAGGAACAGATTGAGGCCGATTCCGCCGATACCGGCAAAGATGCAAGTCAGGATCTTCTTTGTCCTGTCTTTCAGTTTCAGACCGGCAGTCATTGCCGGGATATGCATTCCCAGATGCAGCCCCATCAGCACAAAGCCCCAGTGAGACATGGAAAGATGCATCCTGCGCACAAAAGATACCGGTGCCATGCCGTAAAGGAACGGCACCGCATAGCCGCTCATGGACATGCCGCAGAAAGCTGTAAGCGCAATGCCGAGGAGCAGCAGGATGTTCAGGATCGTTGTGACAGTACGGTACGGATTATATTTTCCTTTAAAAAGAGCTCCGTACCATTTCCGGTTCAGGATCTGATGGATGATGACAAGCACTGTCATTCCCATGCCGATCCACTCATGTGCCATTTCCCCCGTGACCTGGTAGGCCATAAGGAACAGAAGAAGGACGGTCATGGCTGCATCCACGATCCTCTTTATGATATTGTTTGTTCGTGCTTTGGACATGACGCCGTCCCTCCGTTCATCGTCTTTACATCAGGCCTTCGATCCAGGACTGCAGATCCGCTTCCGACACATTGCCGTCAAAGCGCTGTCCATCCAGCCAGGTACCTGTGCCTGCCAGTGCTTCCATGTTGGGGCCGCTCCGGCCGATCCCGCTGCCGCCTGATGTGCAGAAGGGGATCACTGTGATTCCGTCAAAGCTGTATTTCTCGACAAATGTGTCCAGAATACGCGGCTCTTCGCCCCACCAGATCGGGAACCCGAGATAAATAGTTGTATAGCCTTCCAGAGAAATGTCCTCACTTCCGATCTCAGGACGGACGTTCTTATCATTCTGCTCCTTTGTGGATCGGCTGCTGCTGTCGTTATAATTCAGGTCGTCTGACGTATAGGGTTCTGCTGCCAAGATCTCATAGAGATCTCCGCCGGTGACGGACGCGATCCGCTCGGCCACGCCCTTTGTGGTACCGGTCGCGGAAAAAAATGCGACCAGTACATCCGAATGCGTCTCTGTGGCAGGTGTCTCAGCTGCAGGTGCTTCCGTTTCAGGTGCTTTCTCAGCTGCAGCGGCAGGTGCTTCCGTGACGGTTCCCGCTGCCTGCGCTGCTTTCGATGCTGTCTGTGCTGTACTTTCAGCCGGTTTTTTCTGTTCCTCTGTTACAGTCTGTGTTCCGTTCGTTTCTGTTTTTGAATTGTTTCCGCAAGCCGCAAGAGAAGCAAGCAGAAAAGTCACCATAATGATTGAAAGAATTCTTTTCATAGTTTATTCCTGTCTCCGTTTATTTCAGTTCGTTTTATGCTTCTTCATTCCAGACTTCCTTTGCAAGCCTGAAGACCGCCCACCCCTTCGGCCAGCCTACATACATGGTGGCATGCGTAATGATGGCCGCAATCTCTTCCTTTGTCACGCCATGTGCTTTCGCATTCTGCAGATGATAGGTGAGAGAGGAGTCGATAATCCCGGAAGCCATCAAAGATACTACTGTGATAATGCACTTTGTCTTTACATCGATCGCTTCCTCATTCCATACTTCGCCGAAGAGCACATCATCATTGAGATGCGCGAACATCGGAGCGAATTCTCCGAGCTGGTTTCTTCCTGCTGTCTGTACGATTTTTTCAGCCATTTTACTTTCCTCCTTTTTATCCCGAGTGAGCTGAGACTCGTGTTCATCACGAGTGAGCTGAGATTCTCTTCTTTTACTTCTCCCATGCTTTTACAGCTGTTACTAAGGCTCGTGTCTGCCTCGAGTGCGCTGAGATTGGCGACTTCATTCATGGGGTGCTGACTGTCAGATCTTCTGATCGCCTGTGGACCATACATGTTTTTCTTTCGCTGCTGCCGGCTTGTTCTGCGCCATCACACCGGCAAGAGGATGCGGCACATAGGGCTCTTCCAGATATGCGGTCTCGTCAGCGCTCAGTTCCAGATCCACTGCCTTTGCCGCCCCTTCGATATGGTGAAGCTTCGTCGCCCCGACTACCGGAGATGTGACCTTCGTGAGCAGCCATGCAAGAGAAACCTCTGTCATGGTCACTCCATGTTTTTCCGCCAGTTCCGCAACACGAGTGATGATCACATTGTCCTGCGCTGCTGTTGCGTCATATTTGAACTTCGCGTAAGAGTCTTCCTCGGCACGCTTCGTTCCTCCCACCCCGGGAAGTCTGGAAAGTCTGCCGGAAGCCAGTGCACTGTAGGGCGTAAGCGCGATGTTCTCTTCGTCGCAGTAAGGAACCATTTCCCGCTCTTCCTCACGGAAGATCAGATTATAATGTCCCTGGATGGAGACGAACTTCGCAAAGCCTTCTTTTTCCGCCAGCGCGTTCGCCTTGGCGATCTGCCATGCAAAGCAGTTGGAAATACCGACGTATCTGGCTTTTCCCGCCTTCACGATGCGGTTCAGGCCATCCATGATGTCGTAAATTGGTGTCTGCCAGTCCCACATGTGATAGATGTAGAGATCCACATAGTCCATCCCAAGGTTCCGCAGACTGGTATTGATCATGTTCTCGATGTGCTGCTGACCGCTGATGCCCTTTTCGATCTCCTCCTGTGTCCTCGGAAGGAACTTGGTGGCAACGACCACATCCTCACGCCTCGCGAAATCCCGCAGCGCTCTGCCAACATACTGCTCACTGGTGCCGCTCTGATAAGCAATGGCCGTATCATAAAAATTAACGCCGAGGTCCAGGCCTCTCTTAATGATCTCTCTGGTATGCTCCTCGTCGATAGTCCAGCTGTGCTGGCCCCGACCGGGATCACCGAATCCCATACATCCCATGCAGATCCTGGATACATTTAAGTCTGAATTGCCAAGTAACGCGTATTTCATGTAAGTATCGTCTCCTTTCCGTTTTGTCTTCTGTCTTTCATTTACCGAGCAGACGGGTCAGGCAACTCATAGTCAGCTCATATACGGTTTGATACACAAAGTTGATTCCGGCATCCTTCATGGCGATCCTCTGTTTTTCCGTGACCGTAGTATATGGGTATATCCCAAACATGAAGGGAAAAAATGTATAGATGAAATTTTGAATATCTGCCGTACTCATGTCCGTGCAGAACTTTTCCAGCAGCAGATCCATCAGATGTACGGAACGCCCATAAGACTGTTTGAACGCAGTAAGCATTTCCTTACGGCTGTTGGCCTCCATATCGTAGTTATTCATGGACAGAAGCTTTAAGAGCAGTTCCCGGCCGGCCAGAGACGCCGCAATTTTTTCAGAAAGCTCCGTCTTCGTCAGCTTCTCATTCCCGTCCAGTATGGCGGTCAGATCTTCATTCCAAAGGTCGTATTCCCGCTGAAAAAGCGCCAGGAAAATTTCCTCCTTCGTCTCAAAGTAATTGTAGATCGTAGGACGGGAGAAGGAAGTGATCTTGCCGATCTCCTTGAGTGTGATCTCCCGGAAACTCATCGTCCGATAGAGCTGCTCACAGGCATTTATGATCTCTTCCCGCCTCTGAGCGATCAGTTCAGGCGTTCCTTTTATCATTGATCTTTCCTCCGAAGATTCCTCACTGACGTGGTGCTGACACCGTGTCAGCGATTATAATATACACTGCCGCTGACACAGTGTCAATAGTTTTTCGGATAGTTTTTTCTTTGTCTGATGGATCTGCCTTCCTCGCGTACATGAGCATATGTAATGTCAGCTTCCCGGAGATTGAATCTCCGAGAAGCCCTGCCCAAATATCCTGAAATGCAAAAACCCGGTATCGGGCATCGATAATTTTCCGATGTCCTATACCGGGTACTTTGAAGCTCCTTAAGAGGAAGGGCATTTTTTCTTATTTAGAAAATCGCATCGACCAGCCTTCTGGCATAATCTGAATGCGGCTGAAGAATCACTTCGTCGGGAAGGCCATGCTCTACGATCTTCCCGTCATAGAGGACGATGACCTTGTCGCAGAACTGCTGCACCAGGGCCAGGTTGTGACAGATAAAGAGATAGGCCAGGCCCTTCTCCTCCTGCAGCTGCTGAAGAAGCTCAATGATCTGCTTTTGGACCGTCACATCCAGCGCGGAAGTGGCCTCGTCAAAAATGAGGATCCGCGGGTCGCACATCAGTGCCCGGGCGATCGCTGCGCGCTGGCACTGACCGCCGGAGACCTGATGAGGATAGCGCTCGAGAAACTCAGGAGGCAGGCCGCACTTCTCCAGCAGGCCCCGAGCCCTGGACTCCCGCTCCGCTTTGGAGACGCCCTTGTTCCGCAGGCTCTCGCAGATGCCATCGCCCAGTGTGCGCCTGGGATCAAAAGAACCTGCCGGTGTCTGAAAGACCATCTGGATCTTCGCGTAGACCGGAATCAGATGACGCCCGACGAGTCTGGTGATATCCTGACCATCGATCTCAATGGTGCCGGTGGTGGCGTCAATCTGCCGGGTAATAAGCCTGGCGATGGTAGACTTACCGGAGCCGGATTCGCCTACAATGCCCAGGATCTCGCCGGGCATCACGTCAAAGCTCACATGATCCACAGCAAAAAATTCGTTCTTCCCTGCCCGGGAAAATGATTTTGAAAGGTCTGTTACTCTCAGGATCGGTTCCATTGACTACCTCCGCAATCTGGGAACTGCGCTGAGCAGTTTCTTAGTATAGTCATTCCGGGGATTTTCCAGCACGTCTTTCGCCTTGCCGTATTCCATCACATTGCCGTTCTGCAGCACCAGGATACTGTCCGCCATGGCGGATACCACGCCGATATCGTGGCTCACGATGATGATGGCGGTTCCGAAAACATCCCGGATGTTCAGCATCTCCTCCACCACCTGACGCTGCACTGCCACATCCAGAGAGGAGGTGGGCTCATCGGCCATGAGGATGGCCGGGTTCATCAGCATGGCAATGGCGATACCCGCGCGCTGGTTCATGCCTCCGGAGAGCTCAAAGGGATAGCTGTTCCATACCCTCTCTCCATCCTTGAAACGCAGCTTGTCGAAAAGCTCCATAGCGGTCGCCCTGGCCTTCGCTACATTCACCTTGTGGTGGGCAGCCATGCTTTCCACGATCTGTTCTCCGATGGTGCGGATCGGGCTCATGGACGCACCGCAGTCCTGAAAAATCATACCGATCTTTTCCCCGCAGATCTTGCGCATCTCCTTTTCGGGAAGATCCGGCAGGTTCTTTCCCTCAAACCAGATGTCGCCCCGGGTGACCATGCCGCTTTTTCCAAGCAGGCCCATAGCGGCTTTTATCAGTGTGGATTTTCCGGAGCCGGATTCACCTACCAGGCCGAGGATCTCACCCGGGTGGAGCTGAAAGCTCACATCGTGGACCACGGCGTTTCCGTTGAAGGATATTTCCACGTGTTGATAATCCAGTAATACTGACATATATGACCTCAATTTCTCTGATCTTTTCGAGCATCGGCTCAGAACAGAAGCTGTGTCTGTGCTGAGCCCATGTACAAAATACTTTGGTACAGGGGGCGGAGAGATCCGCCCCCTGCATTGTGAAAAGCTTACTTGATGTCCAGATCGGCTGTCAGCTCATAGAAGTCGCAGGCATGCGCTTCCAGGCCGGTAACGTTGGCCTTGGAAATCATGCTCATGCGAAGGAAGGAGCAGAAGATGTAAGAGTTATCGTCCAGCAGCTCCTGCTGCATCTCGACGGCGAGCTTAGCACGCTCATTGACGTCGAATGTGACATCCAGCTGAGCAGCAAGCTGCTCCAGACGGTCGCTATGATGGCCGCCGGAGTTCTTGACAGAGTTATCCAGACAGTAGGTAGCGAAGAAGTTGGCAGGATCACCGAGGCCGGCGTTGACATTCGCGCTGACCCAGATATCCCAGGCAGCAGGATCCTTACGAATGGTGTTGTGGTCCTTGGTATTATTGATCTGCACGTCCATACCAATCTCCTTGAGAGTGGCCTGTGCGGACTCCGCCAGCAGAGGCAGCTCCAGACGGGTCGGGTAGGTCAGCCAGCGAATGACCAGCTTGACGCCGTCCTTCTCGCGGATGCCGTCGCCGTCGGTATCGACCCAGCCGGCCTCCTGAAGGACAGCCTTGGCCTGCTCAGGATCATAAGACTCAGCTTTGACCCCCTGGCCGAAAGCAAATGTTTCAGGGAAGGCACCGGTCGCGGTATAGCCGTAGCCGTTGAGCAGCACATCAACGAAGCCCTGCTTATTTATGCCAAGCGCGATCGCCTTGCGCACAGCAGGATCCAGCATGATGGCAGCACTGGGGTTCTCGGTACTGAAGTTCACCATGCCCCAGAAGCAGCGGCTGGTCTGAATGCCGGAGAACTTGAAGCTGTCATTTTCGAACATCGGATAGCTGCCGTAGGCCATACCGTAAGCAGCGTCGATCTCGCCGGACTGCAGCGCCAGAGCCAGAGTGTCGCCATCGGTGATGTTGCGAATGGTGACCTCATCGATGTGGACTTCGCCATCCCAGTAATTGGTGTTCTTGACCAGATTCAGATGATCGTCGGTGACAAGCTCGGTGGCAACGAATGGACCTGTGCCGACCACGATGCCATCGTCGGTGATGCCTTCATCCATGTCGATGATGCAGCCATAAGCCTCAGAGAGGTAGTTCATCAGAACAGGGTTGGGCTGAGAGGTTACGATCGTCAGCTTCTGACCGTCGGCCTCTATGGAGGCGATCTTCAGATTGTCAGCCGCACGTTCATGGACCTCGATCAGGTGCTCCAGGCATGCCTTGACTGCGGCGGCATCGCACCTCCTGCCGTTGGAGAAGCAGACCGAATCCTTGATCACGATCTCCCATGTGGTCTCATTCACGTTGGTGGCGCTCTCCGCCAGCCAGGGCTCCAGTGTGCCGTCATCCGCGATCTTCATCAGGGTCTCGCCCACACCGTAGCGGATGCAGGGCCAGCCGGAGTAAGCCTCGTGCGGATTGATGGTGGGATCCTCGTTGGATGCGTTGAAGGTGTTATCGCCGAAGACGAAGGTCTTCTTTGTGCCGGAAGCAGCATCAGAAGAGGCGCTGCTGTTCTCGCCGGAGGAGGCGGGTGCGTTGGCGCTGCTGCCGCAGCCGGCCAGGATGCCGACAGACAGGCAGAGAACCATCAGGATTGCCAGGATCTTTTTCATGTTTGTCTTCTCCTTTCTTTTTTTATCTATACAGGCTTTTGCGAAAGTCTGTGCTTCATGGAAATTGTATGAACATTCAAACGGCTTCCGCGCCAAGCATTCCACATCTTTCGCTCATGAAGAAGTTCTAAGGCTTGTGCAGATTGTTTGAATTGTTCAAACAATTCCATTTCGCACAGAGTTTCGCAAGAGCCTATTTTATCTATATTTAAGAACGCCTCGGCGTTCTTGCCGCGACGTGCGCGGCGCGTCCGCGCCTTCCACTGCGCACGTCTGCGATCCGCCGGAGATCACAGATCAACGGGCGCGGGAGTTCTTCGGGTCCATATAATCGCGCACCGTATCGCCCAGGAGGTTGAAGATCACCACCGTGACGAAAATGGCAAGGCCGGGAGAAAGCACCAGCCAGGGATAAGTCTGCAGCATGCTCCGCCCGCCGGACATCATGTTGCCCCACTCAGCCGTGGGCGGCTGTGCGCCCAGGCCAAGGAAGGAAAGTCCTGCCAGTTCCATCATCATCGTGCCGATATCCAACATGGCTGTCACCAGGATCGGACCGAGGATATTCGGCAGAATATGCCGAAGGATCATCTGAAGGGACGTGCAGCCGGACAGCCGCGCTGCCAGCACGAAGGGCACATTTTTCAGCGCCAGGGTCTGGCTTCGCGCCACACGGGCGTATTTTGGCCAGCTGATCACCGCCAGCGCGATGACCGCATTGCCGACACCGCCGCCCAGCAGCGCTGCAATCGCCAGCGCAAAGACCAGACCGGGGAAGGCCAGGCACACGTCCGAAATGCGCATGACGATGGCGTCGACCGCACCGCCGTAATAACCGCAGAGCGTTCCCACGATGGTACCGAACACGGAGATGACGCCCACCAGCGCCAGTGTGGAGAAGATGCTGACCTGCGCGCCGACGATAACACGAGAGAACATATCCCGCCCGTAGCGGTCGGTGCCCATGAGGTGTTCTGACGAAGGCGGCATCATGGACTTTGACAGATCCTGTGCATAAGGGTCATAGGGAACGATCCGGTCAGCAAAGATGGTGACCAGCAGCAGGATCACCGCCAGGATAAGAAAGAAGATCAGTCTGCCCTTGACAGTATTCTTTTTGATTTTCTGGATCCGGACTGTGACGGTTCCGCTCATTGTTCGATTCCTCCCAGTCTGATTCTCGGATCAAGAAACCGATAGCTCAGGTCTGTAATCAGGTTGACAACCACATAGATAATGGCCATCCACATGACATATGCCTGAATGATCGGATAGTCGCGCATATTGATGGCGTCCACTGCCATCTTGCCCACGCCGTCCCACATGAAGATGGACTCGACGATGGCGGTACCGCCCAGCAGCGAACCGATGGAAATGGTCAGCAGTGTGATAATCGTCACCAGCGAGGCCTTCAGAACACTCTTCATCATGATGGTAGTGAAGGGTACGCCGCGGGCCCTTGCACCCAGGACGTAATCTTTGCTCAGCTCGTCGAGAACCGTGGCGCGCACCTGTCGAAGGTATTTGGCAGACATGGCGATAGCCAGAGTCAGCGCGGGCAGCGCCACGCTCTGCAGGCTGACGCCTTTGGAGATGACCGGGAACCACCCCAGCCGAATGGCAAACAGGTACATCAGAAGCAGGGATACGAAGAAGTTCGGCAGTGAGTTCCCGATAAAACTTGCCGTGCGGATCACATAGTCTGTGGCCTTGTTCTGCCTGACGGCCGCCCAGATTCCAAGCGGAATGGAGATCACCACCGTCAGAAGAATGGAGACGAACGTCAGCAGCAGCGTCGCCGGAAGCTTGGATACGAAGGTGGAAAAGACCGGTTTATTGGAGACATAGGAAGTGCCCATGTCGCCCCGAAGCAGATTGGCCAGCCAGCTGAAATACTGGACGAAAAAGGGCTTGTCCAGGCCGAGCTCCTCCCTGGCGGCATCGACAATCTCCTGAGAGACCGTTTCGCCTGTGTTCTCCATTTTCTGTTCGACTACGTCGCTGCCCGCGATGCGCATCATGCCGTAAGACAGGAATGTGATCGCAAGCAGGATCGGGATCAGCTGCAGCAGACGCCTGACAGCGTATTTTTTCATGGTCTTGCCTCACTTTTTTGTGGGAATCAAAAGAAAAACAACTGTTTATTTGTACGCTGCGATCGTAAAGATCGGCGTCGGATTGAAGAACTCATCAATCTCGGCATAGATGCGCTTGTACACACCCATGTCCACCGTGATCCGCTCAAAGCCGGCTTCCACCAGCAGCTGCACATCCCACTGCGGGCGGGGCTGATGATATGCGCCGACCTGCATGGTAATAGCCTCGTTTTCCGCCTGCATATAGTCCGGTACCAGCTTGTGGGCGTGGTTCTCGGGCAGCTCGTGCTCCTCCACACTCTCCATCGCGGCGCTGTAATCCGCATCGAAGTTAATGAGGACTCCGCCGGGACTCAAAATCCGATACCATTCCCGATAGGCCTTTTCGATATGCGGCAGAGTCCAGGTGAGATTTCGGGTCACCAGCACGTCAAAGCTCTCCGGCCCGAACTCCGGCTCCTCCGCATCCATCTGCAGGAAGCGAACGTCCAGGCCCAGTACAGCCGTCATATGCCTGGCGTGCTCGACCATATCCGGCGTCAGGTCAATACCGGTGGTCTCATGCCCTTCGGCGGCCAGCAGACAGGCAAAAAAGCCCGTACCGGTACCCACATCCAGAATACGCAGGGGCTTCCCCTCGGGCAGATATCTGCGAAACTCTGTGAGCCAGCGTTCCCGCTTCTCACTGTCATACTCCCGCAGGCGCTGGGTCTCAAAGCCCTCCGCCCGGAGAGCCCAGTAGGAGGTCACGCGATGCTTGATTCGTTCCATATTCTTTTCCTCTCTGTACGGTCGTCGGTCTGTCCTCCCTTCAGCACAAGGAACTCCCGCATAACGGGCATGACAGACCATCTGCATTATAGCACGTCAAAAAACGATGCGAATGCCCCCGGGGGGGATGTTTTTACCTCTGAAAAGTTTCACTTTTCGCATTCATCCCGGATCTGCTCATTTTTCGATCCGCTGAACGAAAAAGACACTCCCGGAGGAGTGCCTCATTTCTTTATTCAGTTCTGAGAAGGAACACCGCTCATACGATGCAGGTAATATATCTGCTTCTGTCATTCATGCCTTTTCGTACTGTGGCTGCCAGGCAGCAAATCCGACAAGCGCTTCATCTGTTCTGGTATAATAGCGGACGCCTTTGTTCAGCTTCGCGATCTCAGCCATCTCATCATCTGTCAGTGTGAAATCCATGATATCCAGATTATCCCTGATGTGGTCCACATTCCTGCTGCCGGGGATCACGACAAATCCCATCTGCGTATGCCAGCGGAGAATGACCTGAGCACTGCTCTTGCCATACTTCTCACCCAGCTTCCTGAAGACCGGCTCCTCGATCAGGGAACGATCACCATGTCCCAGCGGATACCAGCTCATCAGCTTGATGCCATACTTATCAAGCGTCTGCCGAAGTTCATTCTGTGCGAAATAAGGATGCGCCTCCACCTGGATAAACTGCGGAGCAATCTCCCATTCCTTCTCCAGTTCGGCAATGTACTTACCTTCAAAGTTGGAGATACCGATTGCTCTGGCCTTGCCTTCTTTACAGGCTTTCTCCAGCTGTCTGTAGCCTGCCAGCCAGTTCCCTGCGGGCTGATGGATGTAGAGCAGGTCCACATAATCCACACCCAGACGTTCCAGGGTCTCGTCCACTGCATTCTCATTCTCATACTCACTGGGCCAGAGCTTGGTGGAGAGGAAGATATCCCCGCGCTCGACACCGCTCTCCTTCATACCGCGTCCGACCGCCCGCTCGTTCACATATGCATTGGCAGTATCCACGAGGGAATAACCCATCTTCAGTGCTTCCCGAACGCTGTTCTCCGCCTCTGCGGGAGCAAGCATGAAGGTTCCGATTCCAACCACCGGGCATTTGACGCCATTATTCAGTACGATATATTCCATGATGATCTCCTTTATGATCTAATTGATGCTTAGGCTCTTGCGAAACTCTGTGTGAAATGGTCATATTCATCATCCCTTTAAGGGTTCTGTATTTTCTGTTTCCGGTTTTATTATATGGGACATATATTGTATAGTCCAATCGAAACATGTTATAATTTATTTAATTTTTAAATAACAGGGGCAGATCATGACCACAAAACAAATTGATTACTGTATTGAACTGGCTCATACTCTGAACTTCAGCCGGGGTGCTGACAATATGTTCGTCAGCCAGCCGACATTTTCCTATCAGATCAGGCTACTGGAGGAGGAGGTCGGCTTTACGATCTTTGAGAGGAGCGGCAAGGGGGCATCTCTGACCCCTGCCGGGGCACAGTTCGTATCCTTCCTGACCGGCATGCGCGAAGACCTGAAGCGTGCCATCGAACAGGGACAGAACTTCAGCGCCAGATATAAGGACAATATTTCCGTCTGTATGATGGTGCGGCAGGCGCTGTATTTCCTTCCGGAAGCAATGCGGATCTTTGCTGAAGCCCGGCCGGATGTACAGATCACGCCTGTCTTTCAGTATGAGAACAGTATAGAAAAGTTCTTACAGAACGAGGTGGATATCGTATTTACCCTGAGGGAGCAGACCCGGCAGGTCCCGGGAATACAGGTTCACGATCTGTTTGAAAGCCGGATCTACCTGATCACTAATAAAGACGATCCGCTGGCAGAAAAGAACCTGATCCGGGAAGAGGACCTGTACGGAAGAACGCTGATGGTAGGCGGCGGATCTCCTCTCGCACTGAGGATGGTCCAGCACCGTCTGATCAGCTCCGGGAAGATCGATTATTTCAACAGCGCCGATCATGACACGACTCTGACCAATGTGGCGGCCGGGCGCGGCGTCTGCCTTGCGCCGGGTTTCCTGAATGACCACAGCGGGCAGTTCGCATGGATCCCCTTTGACTGTGACGAGAGCTTCTCCTGTGTCTTATGTACACATAAAGAAGACCGAAGAGACAGTCTTCGGTCCTTCCTCGCCATCCTTACAAAGCTGTATACGGATGCAGTTGCATTTCCTCTGTGATTTTATTCGTATTACCGGATCACATATCCACCCGCATCTGCTTTGCCGGAGAAATAATGATTTTCACGACAATTCACCCAGAATCTGTACCGGATTTTCATTCTGCCCGCAGTATAAATTTCAATCCTTCTTTACTACATGGAAATCACAGCAGTCATCTCCGGCGCCAAGAGTCTTCGTACGGATCAGCTTACCGCCTTTATATTCGATGGTCGGATAGTCCATGACACATATATGCGGCATGAGGAACATCAGGCCCTCCTGTCTGGCGATCTTGCAGACGCCGCATTCGCGGTGGGTCACATAGTATTCCGGAACGGAGAGGTCATAGGAGAAATCGAAGACCCAGTCCATCGGATACTTTCTCTTCTTCGACCGCTCCGACCCGCGGACATACCTGTCGATTTCCTTCCGGTCAAAACAGTTCTTACCTTTATAGGCCCGCTTCATCACATCGCTTGTGTAGATAGCATTGATCATGCCGTCAAAAACATCCATCGTGATATGCTCCGGATCTGCCTTGTAATAGGAGAAGCCAAAGCATGCCAGATACATGACCGAGGCAAACATGTTGTCCTTAACAGAACCGACAGAAGGAGTCCTTGCCACCATGGCTTTGTACTCTTTCTTCTGTCTTTTCCTGAGTTCACGGATATCCACATCCGGAAGAGCGTCTGCCGTATACTGCCAGACGGCCTTACTGAGCAATGCGGGGAACAGTCTTCCCATAAACCCTAACTTCATCTCACCATTGATGTCAGGCCAGTGCCGCGCCGAGATTCCTGCACTGCTCTGCTTCCTCATCTCCCGGTGCGTCGTTCGCTATGACACTGTCGGCTGCCAATTCGGCTCCGGCCGCCTGGCACCGCTCTTCCCAGTCACGCATCCACTGTCCGTCTCCCCATCCATAAGAGCCGAACAGCGCAATCTTTTTACCGGAAAGGACTGTTTCCACATCAGTGAACATCGGATCAAACTCACTTTCCTCCAGGACCTCGTCACCCATGGCAGGGCAGCCGAATGCGATTCCGTCGTATGCACTCACCTGGTCCGGCGTAAAGTTTCCTGCTTCTATTACAGATACTTCAGCCCCTTTCTCTTTTGCGCCTTCTGCCACCATATCCGCCATTGCCTGCGTATTTCCGGTTCCGCTCCAGTAAACAACTGCCACCTTACTCATGATCGTTCATTCCTTTCTTGTTCATTATTGAAATCCCGCCACCGCTTCCGATCCGTCCGGACTGTCAGCTGAAGCAGAGATTTTCCCTTTGATAATTCCCTGCGGTAAACTTCCTTACATTTCCTGAACTTTAAAAATGTCTTCTGCGCTTCCTCTTCATTTCCGTATGCTTTCCAGCAGCCTGTGCACTTCACCCCGCGTCGTGAATCCTCCATGAAACACTGCACATCCCGAGGCGGATACCCCAGAAAAAGGCCGACCTCATGCGGAAATTCATCATCTTCCGTCATATGCCGGATCAGCTGGACAATACAGTTCCCGGTACTGTCGCAGCAATATCCCTTCTCCAGGAGGATCTGCCGAGCCTCCGGGCGGCCCAGATCCCGCTCCAGGTAATCCGGCCGGTACAGGTACAGCAATGCTTTTTTATCTGTCTTCCTGAGGAGTACGACCCGTATTCCTTTCTCTCCGAGCAGTCTGTTCAGCCAGCGCAGATCATCAAAGATATCATGTCCCGGCTCGATATTGACGGGGAACATATTTCCGGTCTTCAGGCCCGCCAGCGTGGGAGAGCATTGGTCGATCAATAATTGTTCAGGCATTATGCTGTATGCTCCTTTAAAATATCTTTGAGTGAATTCATGGAGCTGGTATGGGAACGCACAATTTTGGTTTCCCCGCTGATTCCTGTCAGAGCACATCGGACCATCTTATGGGAAATTGTATGGGTAAATACAATCAGAAGATCCGGCGTTCCGATCCTGATTTTCATGTCTGCGCAGGGCTTGCAGAACACTTTTGCTTTACATCCGTATTTCCGGCAGACATTCGAATACTCTCTTTCCATGCATTCATTCCCGCCAAGAATCACAACACTCATAAAAACCTCCCGTTTTAAGTTAGTTATTTCTAACCCAGAGGACTGTAAAAACCGCCGCGCAAAAAACACAGCGGTTAGTTACGTCTAACATGTTACAGGCAATTTACTGCTTTGTCAAGTGGAAATCCCGCGATACTTTTTCTTTATTCTGTCAACTTATCCGGTCCTCATTGCAGTTGCCCTTCGATCTCCGAGATCATCTCACTGGCAGTCGCCTGGATCCTTCCAAGAGATGCTTTCCCGAAGGAATAATCCGAGAAATCCAGCTTCAGCTCCGGATGCTCTGCAGACAGCGCTGTTCCTACCACAAAGGCTACGCTTTCTGCTTCCACCTCCATGCTGCGGCGGCTGAGTCTTTCCTCCACCGGCTTTTCTTTTTCATGAGAGTGCATGCGTTCATGGCTCATCTCATGGATCAGCGTCTTGACTGTCTGCATCTGGCTCATGCCTTCCTGCAGTGCAATCCGATGGTCCTCCGTATGGTAATAGCCCTTTGCGCCGGACGGAATATCCTCGAAGGCGATCGGCACCGGGCAGGTTGCCTTCAGCGCATTAAACAAGGCGTCATATCCCTCAACACCGCCGGACAGCTCATTGACACCGATGGACGGGAGTTCTTTTCCTTCCGTCTGGCTGATATCAAATACCGTTGCGACCTTAAAGGCAGGTCTCTCCACTTCAATGATTTCCTTCAGTGGATTACCCTGGGCATCCATCTGCGGTTTTCCGGTTTTCGGATCCAGGGCGTCCCGTTCCTGCTTCACCTTATACGGAGAAGGTGCGATGATCTGGATGCCCTTTCCCCCTTCTTTACATGACGGTCATGGTCCTTCTGCCAGGCGGTATATCCGGCAACCAGCGTGGCTCCAGGCTTCTGCATGGCGATCAGGATCGTATTATTCAGGGAATAGCTGTGGAACTTTGCCATCGTGGAAAGATACGCCCTGTAGTTATCACTTTCAAAGATCTGATGCACACCTTGCTCCAGCTTATCGGTGATCTGTTTGATTTTCTCCTGACGCTGCTCCGGCGTCGTATGATAGGATCCTCTCTTCTCGGAAACGACCGTTTCTGCAACATTCTCAAACTTGATCTCCGCCGGATCTCTTGCAAACATCTGTGTTCCGATCGGCATAATGCTGTTTTCCTTGAAGGAGTAATACTGATCGCCGTTGCCGATGATAATGTGATCCAGAAGCGGCATCTCCGCCATGGCAAACAGCTTACTCATACGATCCGTGATCTCAATATCCTCCTGCGAAGGCGTCAGATTGCCTGACGGATGATTATGAAACAGCATCGTGGCACTCGCATTGGAGAGCACAGCGCTCTTTAAGATCTCCCTGGGATGAGCAAGGGACGCATTCAGCGTCCCTGTACTCACGATATTCATATTGATCGGGGAAAGATCATTCCGAAGATTCACGATGCAGAACGCTTCCCGGTCGTACTGCCGCAGCATGTCAGCGATGACTTTTACGGCAGCCTCCGGGGATCTGAGCGGTTCTGAGCTGTAAAGCGGCGGCTCCTTTACCATGCGGATCGCCACCCTGTCCAGCTTATACGGTCTCCTCGAACTCATCCTTTCCTCCAATCTCAACGGAGATCATATATTCCTGATCTCCCATCTGGTCCATCGTTTCCCGAAGACTGCCGGCAGTACTGAAAGCCGGCATCCCGCCTTCGCCATTGTTCACACGGATCCCAAGCGCATTGGCATAGGCCTGCATTCTGGCACCTCTCATCTCTTCAAACTTCATCATCACAGAACTTCCTCCTTTCCGGCTCTGGCCGCACGGGCATGCATAGGCTGCGGTCTTGCGGCTTCACTCTTTTCCTTCAGTGCCTGCAGGACGGACGGTCTTTCCGTCTGCCGTTCTGCTTTTCTGGCATCGTACTTCTCAGCCAGCTCAAACACTCTGTCCTTGCCGTCATAGTGATAGACATTATCGGAGAGCTGATCCTCCGGGCTGACCTCCGCCGCATTGATGCTGCGGACCATGGCCGTCAGTTCATGTCTGTCCATGGTTCCATTATCCTGCAGGAACAGCAGCTCATGGATTGAAGACGGCAGGATAAAGAAGCTGCCGCCAAGCTTTTCCGCTGCTTCATCCAGGAATCCCGGATAAGCAAGCACGCCAGCGCCACGGTTCATGGACTCCATGGTTGCCACATAGAGCGTCGGCTGACCCGGATCCGGTCCCGGCACCGGGAAGCCTCCCATCATGTCACCGAGTACTTCCTGCATGGAACGAAGCGATGCCGGATGCGTGTGCGGCGCATTCTCCAGTGTATCCTGCTTGATCTGATCGGCAGTGACGCCGAATCCGTCCAGGATCGCCTGGTTCACTCTGGAGGACATCATCATGCTGCTCTCCGAATGAAGATCCAGCCGAAACACGACCGCCATATCCTCTACCTTCTCATGAGGAACTGTAGAAAGCATGGCCTCGTTTCCTTTCTGCGGGATCAGCTCCGGGAAGAGCATTTTTCCTTTGCCTGTTCATAGCTGATGCTGCGGTTGCCGATTCTTAATGCATTGCTCATATACGTTTACCTCCTGTTCTTGAGCATAAAAAATCAGCCTCCCACCGGATGTGAAAGACTGATATGTATCATCAGCTATGAAGTTTTTGTTTCGACAAATCGGAAGTTGTTTATAGAACCATCAGCAATGTTCCGGCACCGATCAGGATGCAGCCAACCATTGACTTTGCAGTAAAATCTTCATGAAGAAAAATAAATGCCAACATCAGAGTAATAACTACGGACAGCTTATCTATCGGTACAACTTTGGAAGCATCTCCCATCTGCAATGCCTTGTAATAGCATAACCATGAAGCTCCCGTTGCCAGACCGGAAAGGATCAGGAAAATCCAGCTTTTCTGACTGATTGATCTGATACCGCCCTGCTGATGCGTAATAAATACCATTCCCCATGCCATGATAACAACGACCATTGTGCGGATAGCAGTAGCAAGATTGGATCCGACACCTTCAATTCCGACTTTTGCCAGTATTGATGTCAGTGCGGCAAAGAATGCTGAACCAAGTGCTAACCAAAACCACATAGCTATACCCCCTACAAATCTCGATTTGTCGCTCACAACTTCCTTAATCAGGCACAGTATAGCATATAAATGTGAAGATGCTGTTAATGCCTTTATGTATGGGGCAGCATGCGCTGCCCGCCGGATCAAAGCTCCGGAATATCGTATTTCGGGACCAGATCCTTTTTGTAGAACTCGACCATGGATTTCAGTTCACGATTGCTGATGGTCGCCTTCTCATCCTTCCAGATATTCTTGCCATCTTCACTCTGACCGGCCAGATACGGCTTGGTGAGGGTTGTGTGGCCATCGGCAGGGATCTTTGCCCAGAGGCCTTTGCCATACTGGTTCTCATGAACCGCTTTTGCCGGAAGCACGAAGCTTGCCCAGGGAGTATGATCACTGCGATCCGCATTGGGAATCATGATCTTCAGCATTTCTCTGCCGTCTTTTGCCGTGAAGGGTTCCACCGTTCCTTTTCCAAAATGCAGGGTGATCTCTTCGATCTGTTCATAGTTTCTGTTCTGCTCGCTCATTTTTTTATTCCTCCTCATCATCGAAGTCTTCCGCTTCATCTTCTTCAGATTCCTCCGGGATATCGTATCCGTCATCATCCTCACAATAATCCGCATCAGGATCCGGGCGTTCTGCAGATTCAGCCTGGCTCTTTTTGTTCTTCAGATAGAAGAACGCTCCACCCGCACCGCATGCGCCGATCAGAAGGATCAGTCCGATTGCATATGGCAGCTTTGACGGCTTCTGCTCCGGTTCCTGTTCTGCCGGTTCTGTAGGCTGAGGTTCCGTCGGCTCCGTCTTTGCCTTCTCCGCAGCCTCCGCTGCAGCTTTTGCAGCTTCTTCTGCTGCGATCTGTTCCTTCATGGCAGCCGCTTCATCCTCATCCATCAGTGCGAAGAGATCTGCTTCATCCACCTGATTCAGGAAATGCACATTCTCGTTGCCTTTCTCATCACGGTCAATAATCAGATAGAAGTAGTTGCCGGCCTTCGTGACCAGTGTTACGAACTGCTTTCCTGTACCTGTGATGCTTCCGAAGTCATCTACCAGAGTCAGATTTCCGTCCGGCGTCAGGGGAGTACTTCCAAATCCCTGCCCGAACATCTGCAGGAATGACTGCAGATTGTCCTCTGTGAGTTCAAAGGTCTCTGATCCGGAAGATGCTTCTGTATGAATGTTGAGATAGTTCTTATGAACATAACAGCTGGTCGATCACCTGATAATCCATTCCGCCGCCGCATCTGACATTCAGTCTGGATCCGTTGGTCTGGACAGTGCCTACCTGGTTGGCGGATTCTTCTCCATCCTTTGAAATCGTGACCCGGATGCCGGTTCCTTTTCCATCCTCCGATTCTTCTGTGTCTGATCCGGTATCTGCTATAACATCGGCTGTGACCGCAGGTACTGCAGCATCTGCATCTTCACCAGTGTAAGCAAAAGCCGGAACGGTGAACGCTCCGGCTCCGATCATCACAGCGATCAGCGCTGTGCATATTCTCTTAATCATGATCTGTTTCCTCCTCCGTGATCATATCCATTGCATTGACCGGAATACTTCCTTTCCTGAAGGCTGCCAGCACATCGGCCAGCTGTTCCGGTGTCAGATGAGCCGCATGGACCATTTCATGGATCTCGATATTGGTTTCTTCCTGGATCTGATCCTGGGTCTCCGTAATCCGCGCCTCTACTTCTGCCTTTTTCGCAATCAGCTTCTTCAGTTCGTCTTCCAGACGTTTTCTTTTCTTTGTCATTTACTCTCCCTTCCTTATGGCAGTCTGCCGAAACAATAGAAATGAGCCTGCCAGTAGCTTGAGTTAATCGAAGCGTACTGGATCGGGTTCCCGCAGTGGATCATCATCCCGTCGCCCACATAGATGGCAACGTGGCTTGCACCGGATGTGTTGTAGGTTCCCTGGAAGAAGATGATATCTCCCGGTTTTGCCTCACTCCTTGGAATGATGGAAAGCTGCTGTCTCAGGCCTTCCGCCGTGGTTCTACCATAATTCCAGCCATTGCCGCAGTGGTTGATCACCCAGCACACAAAGCCGGAGCAGTCAAAACTGGTGGACGGCGAAGAGCCTCCCCATACATACGGATAACCAAGGTACTTCTCTGCCTCCTGAATCATCCTGGCAAACCGCACATCGCTCAGCGCTTCACCCGGAATGTCATAATCCAGATATTCCGAAGTGGGCGTCACATTGGCATAGACATCGCCTTCAAAGAGATAAGGCCGGTTGCCCATGGTCTCATTCAGGACCATATAGCGTTCCCGCTCATCATCCGTCATGCCGGAATCAAATACGGCAGCCTCCAGTGTCTTGTTCTTCAGAGTTACGTTCAAGATGTAATACTCATATTCGACCTCAACCTCGTATTCATATTGTCTTACTGCGATTTTGGCTTCTCCTTTCTACTCTTTTGTTGGTGAAGTCTTCTGGGCTTGTCGTTTTTTTCTTCTCCCGACCATAAGTGGGAGACCTTACTCTTGTTCTCATGACTTTTCCTCCAATAAAAATGGAGCCATCACCTGTATCACGGAAATGGCTCCAAGAATGACCATATTTTGCTGTTATGAAATAAAGTGCGGCGTCCGGGGGATCAACCCATGACAATAAGGGTACCCCGCGCCTTTCTGACGGCTGTTTATTGTACTTTTCCAATGATGTCCGTTTTCACACTTCCACCAGACCTTCCGGTTTGTATAAGGGAAGACATGCTCCGGCTTCAAATTCCCGTTTCTCTCATCATCCCATTCCTCCGCAATCCAGGGTGTCACTGTACGAAGATCATTAAAACCACTCAGGACCTTTGTCCCACCGCAGTAGGGGCAGCCTTTTCCGGCAGATCTGTTCGACACAGAAGCCATCCATTCATGCCCTTTTCGGTCTATCCACCAAACCCGTCGGTGCGTAAATCTTGAGATTTTCGACGGATCAACACGGTTCTTCCGGTAATCCCATTCCTCAAGAAGTTCCGGATATCCGGAAGCAAAGTCGTTGAATCCCGTCAGGATCTCTTTTCCTGAACAGTAAACACAACCATGACCGCGGATCCTGCAGGACGGACTGGAAAGATAGGCGTGTCCTTTTCCGCATTTCCACCACACTTTCCTGGCACTTGTCACAGCTACTTTCCCCGGAGCAACATCATTTCTCTCAAAATCCCATTCGGAAAGCCATTCCGGCATACGGCTTCTGATATCATTTACGCCTGGTGCCACGATATTTCCGGCACAATACGGGCAGCCGGATCCAGCTGTACGACTGTAAATGGCGGCTTCCCAACTATGTCCCTCACGACATTTCCACCAGACTTTCCGGATACTGCCCCTGCCGAAAGATTCCGGTTTGAGATCCCCGTTCTTTTCATAGTCCCATTCCGAAAGAAACGGCGCGTTTATCGATAGAAGGTCAGTGCAGCCTGGGAGTATGCGGTTTCCTGAACAATAAGGACAGCCGCGGCCCTTTTGCCGCCCATTCACTGACGCTTCCCATTCATGACCCTTCCGGCACTGCCACCACACCTTCCTCATGGAGTGGGCTGTGACGTCAGAAGGCTTCAGGTTCCCGTTCTTCATGTCGTGCCATTGCGCAGCCAGATCAGGACTTACTGTAAGGAGATCATTGATCCCTCTTTTCAGCGCAGCCGTCCTGGCACTGCATATAGGACAGCCGTGTCCCTCCTGTAGAACGTCGTTTCCTCCTCTCTGCCTCTCATGCGATGTATCCCCGCCCAAAAACAAGTTGACTTTTATGCGATTTCACGATAAGCTGAGGGAGTAAAAGAGATGGGCTATACATCACACATCATGCTGTGGGCGGCTCGTTTCTTTTTTTATGTTCAGGATATCGTACAGATACTTCTTTCCGTTTGCTGAGTGATTTACAAGCAATCTCGCTGCGAAAATGTTATATCTGTCAAGCTCACCGGCATCGCTGTACACGGGAATAGCAAATCGTACATCGTACCGGTACCAGCCATATTTCGCATCCCTCTCATGTTTCAGCTTTTTATTCTCTTCCCAGATCGGGTTGATGGCTGTTTCTATCAGTTCAGGAATCCCCTGTGCGACATTGGCTTTCGCTTTCGCTTCCACCTTTTTCAATGCGATCCTGCTCTCTGAACCGGTGTATTCATCCGGAAGTTTTCCACCGATATAGATCTTCTCCGAACTCTGTTCTACCTCATAGCAGTCCCCGACGAACCTCTTCAGGTAATCCCTGACCAGCTTCCAGTCAATCTTTCTTCCCTTAAACAGAATGTCATTGATCATTACGATTTTTCTTCCGTCAGCGTCTGTTATCACTGTCACTTTTCTTTCTGTCATGTCCGCCTCCCGGTTTGTCCCTATTTGGCACTTCTAATTGATATTATATCTTTATTTGTCATTTTCATCAACGTGTTTTTCTTTATTTGTCATCGTCATTGCCAAATGTGTCGTCTCGGTTTATAATACTTTTACCCACTGATCCAAAGGAGCGATTCAAAAATGGCATATAAGAACTTCAAAGCCACCGAAATCATAGAAGAGATCGGCGCCGAACTCAGAAAGATCCGCACAGACAACAATCAGACCATCAGCCATGTCGCGATTAAACTGGCTGAAGAAGGTTTCCACATTTCCAACACTCTTCTGGGCAGGATAGAAAACGGTGAGCGGCGTATCGATGATGACACGTTAAATGCGATCTGCGACTACTATAGGGTAGATCCTTCGTCTGTGATCATCGCCGCATCAAAGGAGCATATACGGCGTTTATCTGAGCACCTGTCTGACAACGCTGCCACATCAGAACCGGACGAGACAGAACACCTGTATGCTCTCTATCATAATCTGAATACCGAAGGGCAGAAGGAGGTTACTAACCTGATGAGACTGATGGCCTATATGGATGCATTTAAAAAACTCCAGTAACCCCCTCTCAAACAAAATCCCTCCCTCGGAACTCCGACAAAACTCTTTTTGTCGGTTTTTCTTTTTGTCCACTTTTCATTGACTTCGACAAAACTCATAAAGGTCTCCTTTTCCCTGGGAATTCCGGAAGTAAATGTCTGATCTTGGTTTTGTCTCTTAATTTCTGGTTACTATTTTGCGAAACCAACGGGATCTTTATCCTGGGCAGCTGCGCCGGTATCCGGCGTCCCTGGTTTCTTTCCTCCATTCTTTTCTTTGTCTGCAGCTGCCAATGTGGGTTACCTGCCGCGATCCCTTTGATCGGGAGCTCTGGGCCTGTAAAAAGCACTGTCCATTCGCGCCTCCTTCTGACATAAAGAAAGCCCTCTGCTTTGAAACAGAAGGCTTATGTCCATGGACGTTATTTGGTTGTCAGCTCATTTCATCCGGCTTTACGACCGTGTACCGGTCCTCCGGCTTCAGGGTGAGCTTGTGATTCAGAAACTTCTCGATGTCGAATGCATTCTTCTTATCCGCATCGGAAGTCAAAGGATAATTAGGATGCTTCGTCAGATCATATTTCTCTGACAGGAACGGCCTGACGCCGCGAAGCTGCAGGATGCATTTGCTGCCATCCAGCACAGCCAGTTCATCGACTGAGAGAAGATCATGACCGAGCTTCTGATAGTTCAGGGAATGGCTTTGCTCTCTGCCCCTGCTCTCACCGGTGTTGAAGGTATCTATCGTTTCCTTGCCGAGAGACTGGTTCAGATCCTTCAGCGTTGTCGGTTCGCTGCCACCCAGAAAGATCTGGGCGTCACAGTTGCCGATGATGGTATCCGCATTGTCCTTATAGATTGCTTTGAGCTGTGCTTTTGCCTGCAGCACCAGGCATGCGGAGATCTCCCGGCTTCGGATCGTGGCGATCAGCTTCTCCAGATTCGGGATCTGGCCGATGTTCGCGCACTCATCGATCAGGCACCGGACATGCACCGGCAGCCTGCCGTTGTACACATCATCTGCCTTTTCACAGAGCAGGTTAAAGAGCTGTGTGTAAATCATGGATATCAGGAAATTGAAGATCGCATCGGTATCTGACATGATCAAAAACAATGCTGTCTTCCGATCTCCCAGCTTATCCAGCTCCAGTTCGTCATACATCGTGATGTCCCGGACCTCCTGGATATCGAAGGGAGCCAGGCGTGCGCCGCAGCTCACAAGTATGGATTTCAAAGTTTTGCCGGCAGCCATCTTAAACTTGACATATTGGCGTACGGCAAAATGATTCGGGTTCTTTTTCTTCAGCTCCTCAAACATCACATCCACAGGATTCTGATAGTCCTCATCATCCTCGCGGACATCCATACTGTTCAGCATTTCCAGGAGTGTTGCGAAATTCTGCTCATTCTCCGGAGCTTCGTAATGGATATATCCGATCAGTGCCGTGTACAGCAGTGTCTCCGCTTTGGTCCAGAACTCATCACCGGCTTTGCCATCGCCCTTGGTGTTGGCGATCAATGCGGTCACGAGCTTCAGGATGTCCTTCTCGGAATGAATGTAGGAAAACGGATTGTAATGCTGCGACTTCTTGAAATTGATCGTGTTGAAGACTTTGATCACATACGGCTCATAAAGTGGTTTCCCATGTTTGTCTTTCACAGGATTACCCTTCGCATCCAGTACCGGAGCGCCGCGCTCCAAGGCTTTTCCGCACTCTATAAGGACGCTGGCCTTGGGATCGGTTATGACATAAGAGCTGTGCATCTGTAACAGGTTCGGTTTCAGCCAGAATCTTGTTTTGCCGGAACCGGATCCGCCGACGATCAGAACATTCTTGTTTCTGGCATAGGCCGGATTCTTCGGCCTGTTGCTCATCATCAGCCATTCCGTTCTCGTCAGGATTACATTTCTCTGAAAGACCGGATCCTCATACGGCTCAATGTCCTTGTGCGTTCCCCAGCGGGCAGATCCGTATTCCGTATTGTGACGGTACTTCTTTGCATTCTTTCCTCGCATATACACCGCCAGATAAAAGACCATAGCACAGATGACTCCAACCATCAGGTCGAACGGATGAAAGCTGGGAAGCGGATTGGTAAAGGCGGTCTGAAGTGTCGTCATCAGTGTGAGGACCTTCCTTGAAGGATCCACACCTTCTGTCAGCCGCCATGCCTCTCCGAAGTTTGTCGCCAGCAATCCTGCCACCGCATATGGGATATGCAGGATGATTTTCTTCTTGATCGCGCTGCTCATCACAGGCTGATATCGTCGTGTTCTTTGTTTCTGACCTTGGACGGCAGGGAAGCAACCAGATCCTTCAGCTTGGTCAGCTGTTTCAGGATGCTCGGTTTCTTCTGGGCATTCATCTGCTTTGCCACCAGGGAATCTGCGATCTGCTGCAGTGCATCTGCATCTCTCGCCTTAAAGAACACGGTATATTGCGGCGGGTTCACCATTTTGTCTTTGGTGACAGCGAAATCCACGCCATATTTTCTGGCTTCCCGCTCAAACTCACGGATGCTGGCATCTCCGATGGGCATGCGCGATACGCCCTGATTCTGGCCGATCAGCTCCTTCACCGACTGTTTTCCATGGATCCCCTGCACCACCTTCTGTCTGGAGACATTGTTTCTGTGGTTCAGATACATCCGGATCCCGGTAACAACCGTCTGAACTGACAGCCGCGTTGTCGTAATGGCCAGGTTTCAGGGAATCGAGCCATTGATTGCGGATCGACAGCTGCAGCCGGTCGAGCATCAGACCATACAGCAGCTTGGCTTCCGTGCTGGTTTCCTGGAACTCATCTCCGGTGATCAGTCTTTTCGGGATACGGTAGAACGAATACTGCTCTGCGTCATCCGGACCGTAAAAATAATCAAAACTCATATCGCTCCTCCGTATGTATCGGCAATAAAAAAAGACGCTTACCTGTATCCCTGAGGGAAAAACAAATAAACGTCTTACTGCCTGTACTTGCTATTCAGTTGTCTTCAGTGTTTACAGCTTCATCAGGATCTCCCGGATATCTCCGTTGATGCAGATGGATCTGTTTATGATTTCATCCGGCGCGTAGGCCTCGCCGTAATTCAGGCAGGCATATGTCGCATCCGGCCACTGGTTTACGATCTTCCAAAACTGGAACTTAATAATACTTGGCGTGTTCATGCCGACTGCCGCTTCCAGGAACAGGACCTTCAGATTCTCATGTCTGCGAAGGAATTCCGAATACCTCTCTGCCGCCTGGTGCCAGCCTTCATCCTCCACGAACTTGTCGTCCGAGCGAAGATTGGTGGTCATCGGCTCTCCGTCATCCGGGCAGTATGGAATCAGCTCTGAGGGGATCCGCATGGATATCTCTCTGCCTTCCGGAATGATCAGTTCATTGTTCTCGCCGATCTCGAATCCCTGGGCGAGGATCATCTTCCGCATGATTTCTTCGTTCTCATAGGTCTTGTGTGCGGATGCGCCATGCGGATTGGAGCTTTGCAGCAGTCCGTAGTCGCCCTGCGTATAGAAGAGCCGTTTCTTGTCGAAACCGGACCGCTGGAAGCAGTGATCTACATTGGTCGTGATCACGAAGTAGTCCTTATCCTTCACCAGGTCATACAGCCGGTCATAGGTGTCATTCGGGATCGGCATATAGCGGTTGATCCAGATGTATCTGCTCCAGTATGCCCACATTTCTTCCGGAGGACTCTCCAGTACGTAGAAGCCACCGGAATACATATCGCTGAAATGATATTTTGCCGCAAAGTCGGAGAAGTACTTATTGAACCGCTCTCCGGTATAAATGAATCCGGCGGAGGTCGAAAGCCCTGCGCCTGCTCCGATGATGACAGCATCTGCCTCATCAAGTGCCTTGCGCAGCTTTGCGATCCCGTCTGGGGTCTTTGTCTTTGGTAATCTTCTTCCAAACATCATGCGCACCTCCGGAGCCTCTCAGAATCCGTGATCCTTGACAGCTCCTTTATAAAATATCCATTCTCAGGGTAAAATCTGCTGTTTTTGGCCATTTTCGGCCGAATGGGATTCAATACATAAAACACCGGCGTGTTCATCCCGACCCCGATCTCCAGAAAGAGAACGTGCATGCCTTCATGCCGGCGGAGAAAATCCGCATAGGCCGCACTGGCCCTGTGCCAGCCTTCGTCTTCCACAAAGGAATCGTCGGCACGGAGGTTCATGGTCACATCAGAGCCGTCATCCGGACATTTCGGAATCAGCAGAGCAGGAATCTTCATGGAAACGCTGCCACCCGCAGGCATTTCAAAGATTCCCTTCTCATTCCGGACGAAGCCCTGCGCCTCCATTGCCTGCATGACCCATTCTTCATTGTCATAGGTTTTCCGGATTGCCGGATTTACACTTTGGAACAGACCGTAATCACCCTGGGTATAAAAGAGCCGTTTCTTATCAAATCCCGCTCTCTGGAACTGATGATCCACGTTGGTGGTAATCACGAAGCAGTCTTTGCCCTGTACCAGCTTCCGCAGGTCTTCATAGACCGGTCTCGGTGCGGGGACATAGCGATTATAGTAAATATGTCTTGCCCACCAGGCCCAGCGCGTCTCCGCATCCGGGAACGGATAGAAGCCGCCCGAGTACATGTCCCGGATCCCGAACCTTTCCGCGAAATCTCCGAAATACTTAAGGAAGCGCTCACCGCTGTAGGTAAGACCGGCTGCTGTCGAGAGTCCTGCGCCTGCACCGATCACGATGGCCTCAGCGGTCTCGATCTCAGTCTTCAGACGGGAAATTGCCTCATCACGGGATAAAATTCCCTCTGTCAGGCCTCCCCGGAAATGACGGACCGCCCGGATCCCCCTGTCGATCGATTCCAGATATCCGTTCGGGAGCTCACTGTATTTCTGCTTCATAGTAGATTTTGTCCTCTTCTTTAAAAACATTGAAAATTATCCTTTCCATTTGACCGGGATGCTGATCCATCCATTCTGTCACAGTCTGAACCGCAATTTCCGCTGCCCTCCTGTTCGGGAAATGGAAGACACCCGTGGAAATGCAGCAGAAGGCGACACTTTTGATCTCATTTTCCAGGCACAGATCCAGTGTACTGCGATAACAATCCGCCAGGTCCTCCTCCAGAGCTTTCGTAAGCCTGCCGGATACGATCGGCCCCACGATGTGGACCACCTTCTTAGCAGGAAGGTTGTATCCGTCGGTCAGCATCGGCACAGCCGTCGGCTGCTCATACTCCGGACCGAACTTTGCCCGAAGCTCATTCATCTTTCGACTGCACTCCGCCCGCAGCTGCACTCCGGCGAAGGTATGGATGCAGTTATCAATGCAGCTGTGCATCGGGACAAAACATCCCAGCATCTGCGAATTCGCCGCATTTACGATCGCGTCTGCGGCCAGTCTCGTGATGTCGCCCTGCCAGACAGAAATATGCTCCGCGTGAGGATGGGAACTTCCCTGGTCGGCAGCCGTCGGTAAATCGGCGATCTGTACGATCCCGTTTTCCAGGATCCGCTCCTTCAGATAAGCATCCTGAACCTCCAGAACGGAAGATGGCAGCTTTCCAGGCATACGGACGTTCATCAGGGACCGAAGGAGCCGCCATTTCCCCGCGGCATCAACTGGAATTTCCAGCTTTCGGTACTGCATGGACGCTCTTTCGTACGGGGAAGCAGTCCGACGGACTGTTTCATCATATTCTTTGGCAAACTGTTCTGCCAGGTAATCAAGTCTCTCATTCTGATTCATTTTGACTCCTTTCTGCGGATTGCTGTGCTTTCACTGACCGGCGCAGGATGCTCACGGCTCAGTCATACGTGTGTTGACATTTCCTTTGCGAGCAGCTCCTGCAACCCATTATGAATGTCCGCAATCGTGTATTTTTTCATTTCCGTTTCCATCGCTGACTGGATTGCCAAGAGCTTCCCGTCCAGCAGCCCATGGATGTTGCGTCCAACGGGACATGCCGGATTCGGCGCTTCATGGAAATGGAACAGGTCGCCGTTCTCTACCGGCTCGATCGCCTCATATACGTCGAGAAATGTGATGTCAGCCGGGGGCCTTGTGAACGTGATCCCCCCGGTCCCTCTGGCTACATTGATCAGCCCGGCGTTCTTCAGCTGCGAAAGGATCTTCCGGACGATCACGGGGTTCGTATTGATACTGGCAGCGAGGAAATCGCTGGTCACTTTATATTCTTCTTTAAATGTATCCACACAGGCGAAGATGTGGAGCGCAATGGTAAATCTGCTGGAAATCTGCATCTGTTCTTATCTCCTGCATTGATGTAACAGTTCAAGAACGCCAAGGCGTTCTTGAACTGTTACATTTGAAACTCCTATAGTAAAATCTTACAGATCATTGTTTCACTCTTGTTGTAATCATCGTCATTACATCTTTCACAGACTAACATATCACCTCTTTGTTGTAATGTCAACAGTTACAATCATTTTTTCCAAACATTAAGGTGCATCAAAACTTCAGATCCAGCCTGAAAACGAAGCGTACACCGCATTTCGCTTTTTTCCAGAACCGACTTCTGATAAAATGATTTTATCAGGAACACGTCAAAAAAATCATCACCGGAATCTCTCTGCCCGACAATGAGAACTGAATAAGATGCAGAAGCCGAAAAACCCGGAGGACCCGGGAGAAAGGAAAATCCAATCACCTTCGCTGATGATCGGATCATACTATTGGGATGAATAAGATATTTGAGCAGGTCGACCGCTATATGCACGAAGCCCTGAAAAAAGGACTGCCGGATATAAAGCCTTGTGAACTGGAAAAAGACGAAGCAGTCTTCTACATGAACGGGAAAAACGGTACGGCATTCGACTGGTACGTCAATGAGCATTTTCCGAATTTTTTTATTTTCTATAACGATACGGAGAACCTTGGTGCGGTAAAGGCAACGCTCTATACCGATGGCGGCCTGACAATATATGTTTACGGAGAGAAAGGTCACGCAGAGCCGGTCACCTTTGAGGAACAGGTCGAAGCGACTGCCGAAGAATTATTGGACCTGGCCGTTATGCTGACTGAAAATGCGGACAGCAAGAGAATATGGGATGATGATATCCGCATTCTTGAAACAGACGGCAGACCGGAGCCGGAGGCCGTGGACTTTTTCAGATCGCTGGAAGAAGCCCATGAACCGATGATCGAGCGAAGAAATCTTCTCCCGAAGACCGTTGTCGTTTCAAAGAAAGTGCGCGAGGGCGGATGGAAGATCGGATACGGAGTCCGCGATGAACCCACGAATGAGCGTGACAGCGGCTGGTTCTTCTGTGTTGGCGATGAGACGGAAGAGTATTCGAACGATCCCGGGAATCTGGAGCTATGGGTCGTTAATTCTGCTTTGATCTACGATCCTGCCCTGGTCGAATTCATAACAGCTCCATACGGGACGGCAATCGTCCGGGTAGGCTCTGACAAATTCGAACCGGATGAGCCGGGAAAGAAGATCTTTATAGAGAAAAAATGAAAACAGAGCCGGCCACAGACCTCTGCTGCGGCCGGCTCACCATATGGTTTCTGCTGCTCTTATCATTACAGACCATTTTGTCTGTTCAATTCCTTCTCCACCTGATTCAACGTTCTGAAAAACCTGTGCGTAGCTATCATCGGCCCAAAGCAGAGGCAGCCCAGCATGTTCCACCAGAACATATGCTTCCAGGATGTATGCGGACCTTCTATACCCAGTTCTGCTGCCTTCTCCTTCAGTTCTTCCGCAATCCCGGCCATCCAGACCAGAGGATAAATAAACAAATCCGGTATGCCCAGCAGGTATGCCTGCCAATAAGGCCGGACCTTATGTCCGAGAATGAATTCCAGCTCATCCTGAAGTCCCATCGGCATATATACCAGGAAAAACAGACCGGCTGTAAAGAAGTCTGTAAAGCCGAGCCAGAAGCCGGGCCTGTCTGTATGTTCAAATTTCATATGAATACTGTTCTCCTCTGTCTCACAGCTAAAGATATTCCGTACTCAGTATAACATAAGGCGCCTTATACTGTTCGTCCGTTTTCGCAGACCGTTCGTCGCATCTCGTCCTGTAAAAGCATTTATGCAGTTATACTGACAGCATAAGAACAGTACATGGAAAATTAATTCCCCAGCTGCTTTACCACATTTCATATAAAAAGAATATTTCTTACCTGACAGGCAGGGGACCGAAAACGAACGGAGGCGAGTTATCATGAAGAAAAAATCTACTTTGACAGCTCTTTTTACGGTACTGATCAGTCAGTTCCTCACAGGATGCGGGAACATCCCGGATAATCTTCCCGGCATCAAAATAAAAAATCTGCACTCGGCAGCAGGATTCTCAGGATCTCTGACAGGAGTGGTCGACAAAGTGAAAGCAGCGACAGCCGAGCACGAGGTCCTCGTTGTTTTCATTGTATGTGTCGTCGGACTTCTGATTCATTTCATCTGTGCCGGCCTTGAAAGCCGGACTACAGGTCTCTACTATGCATGGGGCGTATATGGCAGAATAAAGGCGTTCTTCTTCTACGATTTTGTGGTTTCCGGCCTTATGCTGATCGGAAGTCAGTTCATTCCGTTTCTCCATGACCTGGGAGACATGACTCCTTCCCAGCAGCGGATCAGCGGACTGGTAATCATAACGCTGGCCATACTGATCTATGTGACTTCTCTTGCCAAATGCCCCGCACATCTCCGGGGAGGGCTGTTCATCAGCTTGATTGTCAGCGGTATAGGAATCACCATGAAGATCTGTCTCTTCTTCCTTCCCTTTATCTGGGATCTGGCGATGCCGTCCTTTACGAAAATGCGGGATGAAAACGGGAATATCGTCTATGTTACAGATGATGGAAGCGTGTATGACGGGCATCGGCAGATCGGGCATATGACAGAAAATAACCGATATGTAAGATATCAGGGACGGTGACAAAAGCCGGTAACAGACGCCCGTCGAAATCATAGGAGTCCGGCAGCTCAGCCATTTCCAGAACGATCCGGTCTTCCTCCGTAACCGCTTCCTTCAGATCTTTTCTGCTGAGGATGAAATGCCCGCTTTCCAGAAAATGCAAATCCCGGATCAGGTAAAACACGCTCTTGCAGGTCCCACAGAATTTGGCTGTGTTCTTGTCCCTGTTCTCATGAATATAGCGATGACAGAGTTCGTGATACAGATTCCCCAGACTCAAATTGACATAGTTGATTTCGTCTTCCCGAGTCGCGGGCGGAAGAAAATCCATCAGTACGCCGACCAGGTCTTTCGTTGTATGACGCAGCTGACATACCTCCAGAGGATTCCAGCGCTTCATTTCGTCTTCTCCGCAGATGAAACCGCAGGATCTCTCGTAGAAACCGATTTCCTTCAGGATTTCACGGTATGTATCCATATCCCGCACGGAGAACCCGTCCAGAATCACCATGATATCGATATCACTGTTCTCATGGGTCTCACCGCGCAGCCAGCTTCCCTGCAGACCCATATACAGCAGCCGCTCTCCGAAAGCCGACCGGCAGTTCAGGATCAGATCAGCCAGGTATTTGTCCAGATCAAACATGGTTACTTCACTCCATAGGTCGCAATAAAGTGCCTGCTGAACGCTTCGATTTGCGCTGTCGCGTCTTCCGTTTTCTCCGGCTCCCGGTCGCACAGGTGAATCAACGCCGAGATCGGCGTGGTATAGGCAAAGGCCAGCATGGCGGGGTCATCACGGAGGATCAGGCCCTTATCCATCATCCCGGCAAAGATGTGGGTGAACATCTCCGTCAGTCCGGTCAGGAAATGCTTCGTCGCCAATTCCCGCGCGCGGTCGTCCCGGAACTGTTCCAGCGTCAGCACCTTGCGTGTCATGATGATCTTCTCATCATGAACGGTGATATTCACCATCTGCATGGTCAGCCGTGTCAGCTCCTCCGGCGAATCAGGCACAGGCGGCAGATGGTCTGCGGATCCGAAGTGATCTGCATAATAAGCAATCATCTGGTCCAGCAGTGCATTCCAGATTGCTTCCTTGCTCTCATAGTGTTTATAGACGCCGGACTTGACAAGCCCGAGCGATGCGCTCAGTTCACGGATATTTGTGCCTGCATAGCCGTTTTTTGAAAACATCTCAAGTGCGGCTGCGAGTATTCTTTCCTTAGTATCGTTTGCCATAATTTCCCTTTCCTTCAAGTCTCGTATCTTTGAGTAATATCAGGAACGCCACGGCATTCCTGCCGAGCCGGGTGTGCACCGTCTTCATTATTGTGCAGCTGTGTTCTGTCCCGCTAAACCTTTCTTATTATGCGAGCAGGTTCAGCGGTGTGCATTCATAAACAAAAATCATCGAATTTTCATCCTCACACACAAGTGACCTCTCGTTCACCCATTATAGTGAACGAAAGGTCACTTGTCAACTGTAATCCACCGGCTTTTTTCATTAACCACGCATGTAAAGGAATGGATCGTCGATGAAGAAGCAGCATCTGCTATGATTTCGTGGGCTTTAACCCTCCGGATGAACTGATGAAACAGGAAACGGCATGACCCGTAAGCCATGCCGTTCCTGCAAAACACTATCAATTGGTATGGTCTGTCCTCTTCCTGACAGCACTTCCGGAAATACGTTTCCGGCCGAGTGCGATTGCTCTCTGCGGGCACACCAGACGGCAAAGATGACAGCCTACGCACTTCTTTGCATCGAAAAGCACTCTTCTGTCAGAGTTCAGGCTCAGCGCCTGATGACCGCCGTCTGCACAGGCAATCACACACCTCCCGCATCCTATGCACTTCTCACGCTGAAATCTCGGAAAAATGACCGTATCTCTCTCCAGCACATCCGTCGTCTCACTCACCGAATCAAGCGCTAGTGAGCGGGCATCCTCCACGCTTTGAAATCCCAGCTCCGCCAGATAATAATTCAATCCGCTGATCAAGTCGTCAATGATCCGATACCCGTACTGCATGACAGCCGTCGTCACCTGGACACTGCCCGCACCGAGAAGGATATATTCAAGAGCGTCCTTCCAGGTCTCGATCCCTCCCATTGCGCTGATATGCAGATCAGAAAGGTTCGGATTTTTTGCCAGTTCCGCGATAAAGCGCAGCGCAATCGGTTTCACGGCATTTCCACTGTAACCGCCGATCGCGGACATGCCTCGCACAGAGGGAGACGATACGTAGGTGTGCGGATTTATATCTACCATACTCTTGATCGTATTGATGGCCGCAATTCCATCCGCACCGCCGCGTTTTGCCGCTTCCGCAGCCGGAGACATACGTTCAATATTCGGCGTAAGTTTTGCAAGGATCGGAATATCCGCTCCCCTCCTGGCCGCTGCGGTAAATTTCTCTACCAGCTCCGGCACCTGTCCGATGTCCGAGCCCATCCCCTCATCGGCCATATTCGGACAGGAAAAATTGAGCTCGATAGCATCCGCACCATTTTCCTGACAGAGCCCTGCCAGTTCCGTCCACTCTTCTTCATTCCGCCCCATGATGGATGCAAGGATGAACTTATTCGGATACTTTTCCTTCAGTCTCCGGAACACAGCCATATTCTCTGCGACGGTATGGTCGGAGAGCTGCTCAATATTTTTGAATCCGATGATCGTACCGTTATCTCCGGTCACTGCGGCAAAGCGCGGTGAAGCCTCATGGATCTCAAAATTGCATATCGTTTTAAATGCTGCTCCGGCCCATCCCGCTTCAAAAGCCCTGGCGCACATTTCATATGTGCTCGCCACCACGGACGAGGACAGCAGAAACGGATTCTCCAGAGGAATTCCGCAGATCTGTGTTCGAAGCCGGTCGGTTTTCTGAGGAAGATTTATCTCCAGATCCGGTCTCACATCTTCATACAGACGCTTTATGAGCTCCTTGATTGGTACTTCATGGGAGCGAACGCAGGCATCCATACACATTCCCGGGCAGCCGGTGCAGGGATTCTCATCCGGCAGGGTTCCCGCCGAAACTTTCTCGTTGTCGAACCAGATACTTCTCAAGATCCCCGCTGGGTCGATCTTTCCGCAGCTTTTGCTGCAGGGTGCTTCGCTGCACAGCACACAGCGAAGCATATCAGAACGATATATCTTTCTTATAAACATAGGTTCTCCTTACAAATTCATAAAGTACATTAAGCCACTTCGCTGATCTCTATATCTGATTATACATCTGATTCTGTATATAATTCTATATATAATACGAATCAGGCTGCTTCCGCATAGACCACATGTGTCCTGCGAAAGCAGCCTTTTCAAACCTCTTGCCCGTGATTACATATCAAGAACGCCTCGGCGTTCTTGCCGCGCCGCGCGAGGTGCAAAGCACCTTCCTAATTGCGCGGCTGCGATCCGCCGAAGGCTTTAATCTCTGACGCGGGTTTGTATCCCACGTCAGAGAAAAGTTTCATTTTGCGCATTCATCTCATGATTGAAATCACGAGAATTCTGCGTCAGAGATTAAATTTTTAAGAGACGCATCTCTCAGATCCTGTAGATATAGTTTTCCTTCCTCGGCACAGGAGCTTTTGCCTCTGAAGCCGGATAGCCCAGAATGCAGTGCCCAATGCCTTCAAAATCTCCTTCAATATCCAAAGATTTCAGGATCTCCTTCCCTTCTTCACTCTCAAATTCTTCCCTGGCACGGTGGATCCAGCAGCTGGCAATACCGAGAGAATGCGCTGCATTCATGAGGTTTCCCATCACCAGGCTTCCATCATAGAGACAGGTCGGCACAGCTCGATTTGCCAGGACCACGATAACGACCGGAGCTCCGTAGAACGGATCGATGTTCACTCCCATGATTTTCGCATTCATAGCAGAGAGCTGATCCCTGACCTTCTGATCGGTCACTGCGATCATGATCGGTGACTGCTTTCCCATTCCGGTCGCGGCGTACGTTCCTGCTTCGAGGATTTGATTCAGTACATCCTCCGGAATCATATCCGGATTATAGCTGCGGCAGCTGCGTCTCTCTTCGAGACACTTTAATACTTCATTCATTGTGTTGCCTCCTTTTATTGCTTATGCATTACCCGACGGCTGTAAAAAATTCCGGCTTGATTCCCGGAGTACCTTCCATTACTACGGAGAGTCCTGCGATTTTACCATCCTCAAGAACGAACTCAGCAGGGACAGCAGCTCCCAGTACAGGCAGCATCAGGTCAAACGCGTCATAGTTATAGTGGACGAGCATCGCCGGAAGTCCGTTCCAGGTTCCCGCCAGACCCTGATCGGTCAGTGCAAATTCCATCTTTCCGAACGCCGGATGCGTATATGTACCCGCATACTCTTCGATTGGTCCGGTCGTAGTCGTGTCAGGTACCTTAGCCTCGGCCTTTGCCTGCATCCCGGCCATAGCGCCGCTCATCAGATCGGAGAATACCTTATTGAATCTCGCGGACCAGTCCGGAATCTCCTCCACGCCCAGAGCGTCATCGGCAGCGTAATGTCCGAGCGCATTGACAGAGAAGCTTGATGTCGCGTTGGAAAGGGCGACAACCGCAAACTTCTCGTCCGGGATCAGCGTCATCTGTGCGGAGAAACCGTTGGTATTTCCGCCATGATTGATCAGCTTCTTTCCTCTGTAAATATCGGTGAACCAGCCAAGCCCGTATTCGGCACACTGCGTCTCCTCAAAATCCCAGAAGTAAGGTGTTCCGATCATCTGGTGCGAATGCACTTCATTTAACATAGCCTCGCTGACAAGACGCTCCCCGTTCCATGAGCCGTCCCCAAGATGGAACAGCGCAAATCTGGCCATATCTTCCGCTGTGGACACGATAGCGCCCGCCGGCGCGAAAGCGCCGAGATGCGCGTAGGGCGGTTCAATGAACATCCCATTCGCGAAAACGTACCCTTTCGAAGCCTTCTCATACTTGCTGAGTGACTCGATTTCAAAATCACTCGATGTCATTCCGAGAGGCTCAAAAATTCTTTCTCTCACAAAGTCCTCGTAGGATTTCCCGGAGAGCACATCGACGAGATATCCGGCGAGCGAAACCATCTGATTGGAGTACATGAACTTTGTGCGGAAGGGAGCGAATGTCTGTAAATACTCGAGTGATCTGACCATCTCTTCCTTGTCGTCTTTCGCGGCATAGATCGCCTGAAGATCATACTTCGGCGTTCCCGTGCGGTGGCACATGAGATCTCTCGCGGTCACATTTTCCGTCAGCATCTCATTGTTGAGCTTCAGCCAGGGAATGTACGTCCTGACCGGTTCATCCCAGTCAAGCTTCCCCTCGTCCGCAAGCATGGCAAGCGCAAGCGATGTGAACGTCTTCGTGACAGAACCGATCGGCATCACCGTATCCTTTGTCATCGGAAGATTCTCCGCAGCGTCCCTCACGCCGTATCCTTCAACACTGACGATTTCTCCATTTTTTATAAGCGCGACACTCATACCGGCAACATTGTAGTCTTCTCTTAGTTTTGCGACGATCTGTTCCAACTGCATCACTGCTCTCCTTTCACTTTGCACCCTATTCCCGGCGTCTCCCACAAAGTCACGTGTCCTCCGTCGTGGTCATATCCTCCGTAAACATCCTCCTGCTTCAATATATACACAGAATCAAGATCCACTTCCCTGATGTTCTCTGTGGCAGCCGCAAAATGCATTCCGGCGAGATTTCCGAGAGTACTCTCTCCCATGCAGCCGATCATGCAGCGAATGCCTGCCGCCTCACATATGGCTGAGATCTTGATCGCGTTATATATTCCTCCGCACTTCATGAGCTTGATGTTGACTACATCGCACGCCCGCATCTTCATAAGCCTTGAAGCGTCATAAATTGAGTGACAGCTCTCGTCCGCAGCGATCAGTACATCGGAATTCCTTCTGATCTCCGCCAGACCCTCAAAGTCATGGGCAGGGACCGGCTGTTCGATCAGACCTACTCCAAGTTTGTCGAGCGTACGGCTTATCCTGATCGAGTCCGTGACTGACCAGCCCTGATTTGCATCTATCCGGATTCTGATCTTCTCACCAACTGCTGCCCGGATCGCTCTGATCCTCTCCGCGTCCGTCTCAATGTCTTCTCCGAGCTTGACTTTGATTATTTCAAAACCTTTATTGACCCAGGCGAGCGCTGCGGCGGCCATCCGGTCAGGTTCATCGATCCCGATCGTCACGTCTGAATGAATATGCGGGTCATCACCTCCGAGGAACTTATAAAGCGGAACTCCAGCAGCTTTGGATGCGATGTCATAGCAGGCGATATCTATGCCCGCCTTGATCGCCGTGTTCCCTGCATACATGCTGTCCATCTTATGGTGTATGGAACCGATCGCGCGCGGGTCCATCCCGATCAGCCCGTCTCTCAGATCCTTTCCGACGGAGATTACAGTGGAAAGGCTGTCTCCTGTGACATACGGGAAGGGCGCTGCTTCCCCATAGCCGATAATCCCCTCATCCGTGAGGACCTTGACAATACATGTCTCCATATCGACGATCTCAGCGAATGCGATTTTCATGGGTTCTTCGAATCGGAACCTCTTCACCTCGAATTGAATATCATTAATGATCATGGACCTTCTCCAAAGTTTCACTTTGCGCTTTCATCGTAGATTTGCATCACGAGAATTCTGCGTCAGAGATCAAAATGTGACTTTAGTCATATTATATTTGACGGGAAACCTCTTTTCAAGTAAAATACAGAATCGAGGTGATAATTATGGTGCATCAGACATTTTACCGGCTTCCGGACGAAAAAAAAGAGCGCATTCTCCGAAGCGCTCACCGCGAATTCACACAGCATACGTATGAGAAGTCCAGCATCAACAGGATCCTCGATGATGCCAGAATTCCAAAGGGAAGTTTTTATCAGTATTTTGATGATAAATCCGATCTTTTCTATTTATGCATTTTCTCTGTCTATGAGAAGATCATTGCAGTGCGGATGCGGAACAGCGAATCCCTTCTCGGAGCAGGCCTGCTTCGCATGAAGAACATGGGTTATGAAAAGGGGTATGAGCTTTTCTCACAGGATCTTCAGGCTATTCTCGATGAAGAAGATTTCATCCTTTTCGAAAACATGCTGAAAGCTCCCGGCGCCATCCGCAATTATGTACAGATGAGTGTCGCTTCCGGCCTGCTGGCTCCGATCTTCAAGGAGGAGCTCATGGCGGATCCGGCTGTGCGCGGGGACATCGATTATGATTACTACGCGTATCTTCTCTCTCTGACCGAAATGATCCCTGTAGATTACGGCGCCAGACATGGCAGGAACATAGAGGAAACGATCTATCTCGGTTTTGAGTATATGAGAGCAATCTATGACAGTATTACCGATTTCGGAACCGCTTCGCAAACCCGATAATCCTAATACGGCTTGCTCTGCAAGCCTTTTATCGGGAGTTCCTATCGGAACTTCCGATAAGATCTATAAGTGTTGAGAACTCTGCATCCCTGAAGGTTCTCCCCCGGATCCCGAAAGCCGCCGTGCCGGCAGCGATCCGCGGTATTCCCCTCACTATGGAGCCTGCCTTCGGGGATGCGGTTCTTATAATAGCCATCATTAAAGTTATAATTTTCAGGAACGCCCCGGCGTTCCTGAAACCTTACTCATACTGTACCATCACGAGGTCGCTCCTGATCCATCCCGCCTTCTCCTCAGTGGTCCCCGGGACCGCCCACTCAACACGATACCAGTCATGCAGGAGCCCGTCTGAACCGTATCCCTGACCGACTTCATCATAGAAATATAATTTCGTTCCGCCATAAATCGTGTCGACAAGCCCGCTCTCGTGCTTTGATTCGCTTCGAACGTTCAGTCCTCCCTGCGGATCATAGAGCACGCAGATTTTTCGGTCGCCCGCATTGCCGTCATAATAAATATGCCATGGACCGTTGTCAAATGCCGGCAGTCTGACCAGATCCGACCGGACCCAGCCGACGGCCTGAACATCCCCTGTCGTCCCGACAAGATACCACGTATGCAGAATATTATCCGAACCGTAACCTTCTGCCGTCTGCCCTTTGAAGATCATTCCTGAAGAATCTCCATGCGGCACCGGATCGAACGTTAACAGTAAGTTGCTGTCGTGCGTCGGTTCACTTCGGATATTTACCTCGTTTTTAATCGGAAGCAGATCAGAGCCATATTCTATTACTCCGTATTGCGTATGCACTGTCACCGGTTCCTGCTCTGAAGCAGATGACTCTGCCGGTGCAGGTGTTTCCGGTACGGAAGGACTGTCTGCTGCTGCAGGTGTCTCTGCCACTTTTGGTGTCACAGCGGATTCTGTCGGTACTGCTGTCACCGCATTCTCCCCGGACGTCTTCGAAGAGGTATCTGTATCATCGGGAGACACTGTTCTGTGATGTATATAGAAGATCAGCCCCATTACAGCAAGGACTCCAATCATACCGAGAAGGAACGGGACGATTCTGCCGCGTGTGGATTTTTTCTTCGGCTCGACCGGTCCTGTTTGCCTCCTAAGGTCATCCCGTGTTGATTTCCGAGGATCATTGCTGCCGCCCGGCGAATTTCCGCTGCTGCTGTCGTATGGATTATACTGGCCGGTCGAAGATGTCTGTCCCGCAAACCGCGGTTGATGTGCGTCCCCGTAAGAGAATGTCTCTTCCTCAGGGTTCCGTCGGTTCAGCCCACCGGCCGTATTTCCGGCAGAATTCCGTTGGATAAACTCACGGGCCGTATTTCCGGCACCGTAAAGCGTATCCGTCCGCTGTCTTCCATATACATCCGTCCGGTCACCTTCGGACAGAAGTCCGTCTCCATAGGCAGCCGTCTTTTCATCCGGATTTTTCACACACAGGCGAAGCGCTTCCTTAAACTCCTCCGCTGTTTGGAAACGATCCTGCGGCTTATATGCAAGTGCTCTCAGAATGACCTCCGCAAGGCGGGAACTGCCGGAGCAAGGGCGCGGAACAGGAAGTCCGCCCAGTCTTTTCTGCTGCGCTTCCAGCTCATCATTGATATTGCCGCCCTTATCTGCAGGCGGAAGAAACGGTATCCGGCGATTGTTCATCAGCCAGTAAAGAACAAGCCCCAGAGAATATATGTCCGCTGTGTGCCCGTACCTTCCTCCGAAGTACACTTCAGGAGCCATGTAGTTGACGGTACCAATCCGGGTCCCTGCCGTCGTATGATCCATCATGCGCGCTATGCCAAAATCCCCCAGTTTATAATCTCCTCCCGGGGATACCATAATATTCGCAGGCTTGATATCCCGGTGAACGACTCCCTCCCTCTCGCAGACAGAGAGGATGCTGCACATATCAAGGCCCAGGCGGATCACTTCATTTTCATCAAATATCCGAAGCTTTTCATATTCGCGCATCGGGGTGAGCAGTTCCATTCTGATAAAGATCCGGGAGCTGATCCTGTCCGGGTTCATCACGACCGTTATGTCTTCGCAGCGCACAATGTTGACGCAGTCTTTCATCCTCGCCATCATCGTATACTCGCGGAGAACTGCGTTGCGGCTGTTCTCATACCTTTTTTGCAGACTGTCAGGATCATACCCGTCATTCAGGTAATCCCGGATCTCAGCGGGATCCCGCGGGACAGGAATGACCTTCATGGCAGACCGCTCGTCAACATCCAGCAGATGCCGGCGGATCTCATATACTTTTCCGTAGCCTCCGTGTCCGATTTCACGGACGACCGACCAGCCCGGGAAAGGCACTTTCATATTTTCTGTATTCATGGTATCCTCTCAGCTTTTTTGCATTTCCCGGAAAGAAGCACATCGAAAATTCGCTTCCGGTCCGTTCTTTCAGGAACATCTCGGCAATCTTGCTCTGTACGATTTACTCCACTGCATTTTTCCTGTTGAGATCAAGAACTTTATATGAAATATCTTTCTGATCGAACAGCTTAAACAGTGTCTCTGCGTCATTATCCATTTTGAACTGCAGTTCTTCCGGATAAAGCGGAATGATTTCATAGAAATTGACCACTTTACCGGAAGACATGATCAGCCTTACATCCCCTTTTTGATTTTCTGCATAGTTCAAAATGGCACTGTTCATTTTTGTATTGGAAGCATATGGAGAACCGTCGGCGTCGTTCTGGGTCGTATGGCCATAAGAAAGCCATGTATCATTCCAGATCGGCAGGCGCGCCGTATCCTTCAGCAGCTTGATCGGCCAATAGTTCTCTTCTTCTCCGCTGTTGATATTCCAGTCTTTCGGCAGGCAGATCATATACTCAGCATAGTCCAGCCGGTACTTTTGGAAAACTTCCGGAATCCGCATGCGGTAAGCACCGGCCCCCATTGTCACAAGTTTATAGTACGGTTCTTCCTCACCGGGTTCCACGATACACACATCAAGATGAATATCGGGAGAAGCAAGTTCATGAAAAACATATTTGTATTCTCCGATCATCTCACTGATAAAACTGTCCAGTTCTTCGATTTCACTGTCCGTATACAAATACCCGGGTAAATGCGCTTCACTTTTATCCTTCGTCCTGCTCTTTTTTAATTTGTCAAACAGTCCCATGATTCCTTCCCTGATTTCCCTTCAGCAACATGGATTTTTCCTCTTTTCAGTATACCACAGCGTTCCCTTTTCGGTGGCGAATCCTGTTATCTCAGGAAATTTAGTCAAGGCCCCTCGGAGATTTAATCTCCGAGAAGCTGACAGCCTGTTTTTACCGCTCACCCGCCCGGTGGGCATCAGGAATATTTCCTGATTTTGACAGAAATGTAAACATCCTCAGTAGAATTTATGAAGAAATCCTCACATTCTGACTGACAGGCCTCTGTCCTCAACATTCCGCTTGAAATCATTTCATCGCTGATGTTAAATAGGTTTAGCGGCACGGATTTTTCTGACTGTCCTGCGATCCGACGCAGCATCTTATCAGCACAGTTCTTACAGTCAAAAAATGCAAATTCGCAGTACAGTCAGCCTGTATAAACAGTCGCACAAAACGGGGTATAAAGTATGGCATTAAAAGGGGAAAATGAAGACACAAAAAACCGGCTCACTTCACGGATCATTCTCATTGCAGCCATTGTGCTTCTGGGAATTTACTGTATCGGGCTCTTCCTCATGCGAGGCAAGTTTCTTCCGAACACTACCGTGAACGGCGTTGACTACAGCGGAATGACAGCGGAGGAAGCAGATAAGAAATTCCACGACGCATACAAGGGGCGAACACTTTCTATCTCAGAAAGAGGCGGATCCAATGAGTCTCTGAATTTCGATAACATCGACTATTCGATTCAGACAGAGCAGTCATTTACGGACCTTCAAAAGAGCCAGAATCATTTTCTCTGGCCGATCGCTTACATAAAAAAGCCTGCGCTTACGACCGTGGAGACGATTTTATATGACGCATCAAAGCTCGACAATTCCCTGAACGCACTGCAGGCTGTGAGCGGAGAAGTGGCCGCTCCTACAGATGCGGAGATCGTAAAAACAGAGGACGGCTTCGTACTTCAGCCGCAGACAGAAGGCAACCTGCTGAACATGGACAAGTTCTCCGAGAGCATCAAAAATGCGATCCAAAACAGGGATCTGTCGATCGATCTTGACGCCGCAGACTGCTATCAGCACCCCGCAGTCTATGAAAATGACGAGAATCTTAACGCGCAGATGTCTTTCATCGAGGCGGTGGAAAATACAGAGCTGGAACTCAATCTGGAGGGCGGCTGGTATCGCAGCCTGACCAAAGAGACGTTCCTTCCCTGGCTCGTTTACTCTGAAGGAGATTTCTATATCGACGACGCCCAGCTTGCGGATTACGTATATAACCTCGCCGATCAGTATGACACCTATAAGCACGAGCGGGAATTTGTCACACATGACGGCGACACCGTCATGGTAGGCGGCGGTGATTATGATAATTACGGGTACGGGCTGAATCAGGAGGAGAGCGCGGCGATCATCCGGGATGCGATCATGTCAGGAGAATCCCGGACAGTCGATCTCTCATGGGATCACCTCGCGAAGACGCGTGACGACAACGGAAGCGATTTCGGACAGACCTACATAGAACTGAGCATCGACCAGCAGCATATGTGGTTCTACGTTGATGGCGAAGTCGCTTTGGAAACGGATGTGGTCACCGGTACTGCGACGGAGACGCGGGCCACGCCGCCCGGATGCTACATGGTTCTTGATATGCTGGTGGATCATATGATGACCGGCAGCTACGGATCGTCCTATACCAACTACGTGCTTGCCATCTGTATGAACGGAATCGCGATCCATGACAGCTCCTGGAGAGACTCTTACGGCGGAGACATCTGGCTGTATTCAGGAAGCCACGGCTGCATCAACACGCCGTACAGCGCGATGGCGGAGCTTTACAACCATCCG
The DNA here is from genome assembly GCA_900314565.1 of uncultured Eubacteriales bacterium. Taxonomy (GTDB): domain Bacteria; phylum Bacillota; class Clostridia; order Lachnospirales; family Lachnospiraceae; genus Chordicoccus. Next base: position 12,825 of record OMVU01000020.1, on the reverse strand, counting down.
GCGATGGGATATAAAGTACCGGTCATTATATATGACAGATATAATACGGTGCCGGTCATTCATAACGAGGAGTACATAGGGTAATCCGTAAGAACTTCCGGCAATTTGACAGGGGCACATCTGTTGCAGTGTGGATTCACTGCAGACAGATGTGCCCCTGATACAGCAAAGCAGCTGTCCAGTTATTATCCTCAAAAGAAGTTTGAATCTATTGGGCGCTTATGAACAGAAGGATAATTTTCAGCATCTGTTCCACAAGGATTTTTGTCTCTGAATGCCGTTTAGGTATAGAAGGCTGATTTCCAGCATTTGTTCTACCAGGATTTTTGTCTCTGAGTGCCCTTTAGGCACAGAAGACTGAGTTCCAGCTTTTGTTCTACATGAATTTTTGTCTCTGAGTCCCGTTTAGGCACAGGCGGCTCGTTTCCAGCATTTTTTGCACTATCCGCGATTTCTCTTTCCGGTATTGTCTGATCCGCGGATCTCTTCATGATAGAAATAATCCACGATTACCGGATGTCCCTGCGGAACCCTGCCGTATGGCATCTCATTATCCGCAAACGGACAGTCATGCTTCTCAGCCATTTCCCTGGCCTTTCCCTCAAGCGCCTCGAAATAGCTTCTGTTACGTTTGTTGTATATCTCGTCATAAAGCGGCAGGAGATCCGGATGTTCCTTTGCAATATAATTCATGATCGTCTTCTTAAAACCGCCTCTTAAGTTCAGGTTTTCCAGCCAGAACAGATCACACTGGTCTTTTACCCGCTCAAAAATAGCCTCGAAATCCGTTATGCCGGGAAATACCGGTGATACAAAGCATACCGTCCTGATACCAGCATCATATACCTGCTTCATAGCTTCGATCCTGCGTTCAATGGAAACAGCAGCATCCATGTCGTCCTTAAACTTTTCATCCAGCGTATTGATCGACCACGACACAGTGACCTGTCCGAGTTCCTTTAAGAGATCGAGATCCCTTACCACAAGGTCGGACTTTGTCGTAATCAGAATATCTGCTCCGCTGCCCCGCAGCTGTTCAAGCAGCTTTCTTGTGTTTTCAAACTCTTTTTCCTGCGGATTATATCCGTCCGTCACGGAACCGATCACCACGCGCTGCCCTGCATATTTCTTCGGATTCTTTATTTCAGGCCAATGCTTGACATCAAGAAATGTTCCCCATTCTTCCGTATGTCCTGTAAATCTCTTCATGAAGGAAGCATAGCAGTATTTGCAGGCATGGGTACATCCGACATACGGATTCACGGAATATCCGCCCACCGGCAGGCTGGACTTTGTCATGATATTTTTTGTTTCCACATCCCTGATCAGAATATCTTCCGTTCTCACTTCTTCCATTTCTTCTGACTCTCCAACATTTGTACAGCCAATGACCGGATTCATATTCCGGATATTATCTTTTATACAAACACTCATAGTTCTCCTTCAAGAACGCCTCGGTGTTCTTGCCGCGCAGCGCTGGATGCGAAGCATCTTCTTCTTTGCGCGATGAAGAATAAAAAACATGGGCACCCATTCACCGGAATGCCCATAACTCTGCAACTCATTATTATTCTATCACAGCATCAGCAGCGGTATATGCTTCAAGAGAACCGGCCTTCACCTGGATACATGCATAACTGATCTCTGAATCAGCTGCCGCAAAGAACTGTCTCTTCCCATCCGGTGCAATACGCACGATATCACCGGCAGCCAGCTCTACATCCTCACCGTCAACTACAGCTTTTCCCTTTCCTGATAGAATGATGTAAATCTCTTCGTTCGTCTTATGGTAATGAACAAAAGGAACGCCTGCGCCTGCCGGAAGATGATTGATACTGATTTCCGCCCCTGTGAGTCCTAAACTGTCATGAAGTTCCGTTCTCGGATCGTTTGCAACACTTACCTTGCTATAATTTGCCATCTCTGATACCTCTGTTGTTGTGATATTGATTGATACAACAAGAATATATCACCGCACCGTTGTGATGTCAAGTGTTACAACCAATCTTTTTTAATTTTCGATCAGCCTGTTCGCATCTGCCATAACATCAGCTATAGTAATGCGCCTCATCTTATCTTCCATCGCATTCTGAATCTCTTCAAGCCTGCGATCCATGATCTTGTGAATGTTCCGCCCCACAGGGCAGAGTTCATTCGGGTTCTCATGGAAATGAAATAGCCGGCCATTCTCCACAGCCTCTACAGCATTGTAAACATCCAGAAGCGTTATCTCTGTCAACGGCCGTTCTATATCAGCTCCTCCGCTTCCCCGCTTCACCGTTACAATATCTGCTTTCTTCAGCTGCTGCAGAAGCCTTCTGATCACCGTCGGATTTACATTTGCGCTGGATGCAAGAAATTCACTTGTGACTTTACGGTCATTCTTGAATGTTTCTATCGCTATCAGCACATGAACCGCTATCGTAAACCTGCTGGAAATCTGCATAATATATACCTCCGTCGTATATATCATATATCACTTTCGTTGTAATGTGAACAGTCACGACAATGACAGGTGCCAATTAAGAACGGCTATGCTCAAATTTCTTCACTCAAGAATATCATAACCCGTTTTACTCATCCCGAATTGAGGTTTATGATTTCGTTCCTTATGTAAACCGCAGGTCCTGTCCACTTCAATTCTGACATCATATCGGTATTTTTGGAGGTTTTTTCTTATGAACGATAATGGAAAAAACGGCAAGAAAAACGATACTTCATCCGGCCTGGTAATTGGTATGTGCATAGGACTTTCGATCGGGACAGCTATCGGCGCAGCAACACAGAACATCGGAACATGGATGCCAGTCGGACTGTGCCTTGGACTTGCATTAGGAACTGTATTTAACAATAACGATAATTCAAAAGATTCCGATTCTGAAAAAAAAAGAATTATAAATCCTCGCTTTTAGGGATCTCGACAGATCGGGATTATCCACAAAACTATTTTGCATATTTAGGAGGAAGATACCATGGAATTTGAAAAACTCATACGTGAGCGCTATTCCTGCAAAAAGCTGAAAGATACACCGATTGAAAAAGAAAAGCTCGGGCGGATTCTTGAAGCCGGCATTGCAGCGCCTACCGGATGCAATTACCAGCCCTATAAGCTCTGGGTCCTGACAGGCGAAGAGAACTGCAGAGTGATGTCAGAGCTGACAAAATACACTTTTGGTGCAGGCACATTCATCGTCGTAGGCGCAGATCCGTCAAAAGCTTGGACCAGAAAGTATGATGGCCTGAATATTTCTACTATCGACGCAAGCATCGTCGCTACACATCTAATGCTCGGAATCCACGATGCGGGACTGGGTTCGACCTGGGTCGGAAGCTTCAACGCGCCGGAAATGAAAAAACGTTATCCGGAAATGCAGGATCAACAGCGTAATGTGGAGCCTTTGGCAAAATGGTTTCTGTGTCTTCAGTCAGGGCAAAAGCACAGAATGGGTTTCCATCCGGTTTTGAATAAAAATGCGGATTTGCTTTGTAAGCACTGTTCCAATCTACACCTGACGTATTTTTCTTAAACTTATCAAATAACCCCATTATTCTTCTCCTTTACAAATCCCGAATCAAGAACGCTTCGGCGTTCTTGGCGCGCCGCGTGAGGTGCGAAGCACCTTCCTGATTGCGCGGCTGCGATCCGCATAAGGCTATAATTACTGACGCGGGTTTGTATCCCATGTCAGAGAAAAGTTTCAATTTGCGCATTCATCATAGATTTACATCACGAGAATTCTGCGTCAGAGAATAAAAACTCTTTTGTCTGCTTACATACATCGCTCATCGTTTCTTCCGACGGTAAATGCTTACTGTCTATTTCAACTGTAGTAACCGGGCCCGAAAATATTTCCTTTGCCTTTTTGAACACTATGCCTGCCGGAAAGAAAATATCATTTTCCGATGCAGTTATAAGAAGAGGTGCATTGAATTTCGTCAGTTCCTCTCTTGTATATTCTCTGGGCGGTTTCATTTCCATCTTATACGAAGACATCATTAGATTGAAAAATTCTCTCCAGACGGGATCATCTTTTCCACCCATAGTTTCAATCACCGCATCAAGCGTCTTTTCCGACGGACGCAGATAATACTTTAAAAACGGAACGACCATCTTACCCATCATGGGAAGAACCGGCCCGTGGGCAATCCCTGAAGGGACAAGCAGCAAGGCACTCTCAACTCTCTCCGGCCATCTTTTCGCGAATGAAAGAAACATTGATGAACTATATGAAGATACAACAAACGAAATCTTTTTCTCCTCGTAATGATCAAGCACTTCCTTGATCCACAGACCGTATTCATCCTTTTTACTGCTGATATTCCGGTATGGGGCACTCTTTCCGGGCATTCCTCAATGAACTTCTTATCCGATTTTGGACACGCTGCTCACACTTGATTAGTTTTCTGCTCATTACACGGCGAAACAATCCCTGAGCCGTGAATAGTAACAGTCACAGAGCTTTCTCTGCATGCAGCCAGAAGGAATAAATGCACGGCACAAGTACCATGATCAGAAATATGCCGACCAGCCATTCAGCCGGAACAAACCGTGTCAGACTAATTAAAATCATCAGAATACCGCAGATCATCCAAAGATATCCGGCGAGACGATGTGTCCGGTTCCAGTTTTCCTCGTTTGCAAGGGTCCAGGGAATCTTTATCCCGATCGTGTAGTTCTGCCTTGCTTTTGGCAGATAGTTCCCGATTATGATGAACATCAGACCTACCAACAGTTCACTGAAAAAAGCAATGTCCAGTTCATAGCCCAGATTGACGGGGTATATAGTTGCTGCAGCGACAAGCGAGATGACCGGAGCGATCCACAGCATAAGCGAGAACATCTTCGGACTGATGTTCTGCCTTTTTGGATCGTGTGCTGTGACAAATGCTCCAACCCAAAGTACAGCAAGAAGAATCAGCGGTAATCCAAACACAGCAAATGCCTTGCTGCTGAACCCATTTGCCTCATTATTAAATCCGAAATGTGTCGCCATCACATCCGGCAGACGGTTCCAGCAGATGATACCAATCAACACGGGAAGAATCGTCACGATGCTTGTGATGATCAATGTTTTTTTATTTGCCTTCATCATCGGAATTGCCTCCTTTAAGTTCCGAGATCCACAGCATGATCTCCTCTAATACAGTTGTGTTTAACTGGTAATATATGAAATTCTTTTCCCTGCTCTCAAAAATCAGGTCTGCCTGCTTCAGAATCTTGAGATGATAAGAGATCGTTGCACCAGTCATTTCAAAGTGTGATCCAATCTCTCCGGCAGAAAGAGGTCCTTTTTTCAACAATTCAAGAATCTGTCGTCTCACCGGATCAGACAGGGCCTTAAACGTTTCCGCAAATGCCATCCTCATCCTCCTTCCCGAAAAGTCATTTAGATGATTTTCTAAATAGAATATAGACCTTCAAAATATCATAGTCAAGGGGTATTTAGAATTTTTTCTAAATACCCCTTGACTGCAGGCTTCTTCAGCCTCTTTTTACCCTTTATGTGTCAGTAAACAGACGGTCCCGACGTGGCTTGAGACCATGATAGCACGAACTTTTTATTTCGATCGTTCGCTACTAGACGACCAGGAACTTGTCCACGATTTCGACCGTTCGCTAATCGGTGCCCGGCAACATGTGCCCGTTCGCGGAAACAAGTCGAGAGATTCCGATCTGTCGAGATCCCTAAAAGAGAATTTATACCGTTCACTGCGAAGACAGCCGATATCACCCGTCAATCACAGACAGTACTTTTTGTTCGATGAAATCGACTCTGTCAAATATCCTCGGTTTGAATGTTCCCGTCATACCCACGGATACGTTCATATCTTTATTGACATAAATAATATTGCCGCTGTCACCGATCGCCGCATAAACCTCTCTGTCATCAAAAGGCTTATACCATAAGTATCCGTAATTCATGTATCCGAATCTTTCACCGAGCTTAAGATACGGCGTGAGCATGTCATGAATGTATTCTGCAGAGATGACCCTGTTGCCATTGTACATACCGTTATTCAGTACAAGTTCTCCAACAACAGCCATCTCTCTTGCCGACATACACAGTCCCCAGCCGGCAGTAACCGTGTTCTGAGGATCGGAATACCACTCGTATGTTCTCGGATTCTTATTCATGAGGAAATCAAACTGGTCTTCTTTGGAACTGTCGCCATGTGATATCCGCTTCGGAAGTCCCAGTGGTTCAAACAGATTCCTGTTTGCAAAATCAATGCATTTTTCTTTGCTTGCTCTCTCAATGATTCCTGCCAGGATCTGAATACCAAGCGTCGCATACCTGAATTCGCCTGTTATCCCCTTGCGGCCTCCAAGATAATCAAGAATCGCAAGCGTCCAGTCATCCGAAGTACACACCTTTTTCCATGGTTCTGACTTTCCTTTGTACGGAGCCGTCATCGTAAGCAGGTGCCGGATCGTTACATCATAGATTGTTTTCTCTCCGCGCTTTACGGAATAATCCGGGAAGAACTCCATCACTTTCTGATCGATACTCCTGATGCAGCCTTTATCAAGAGCGATTCCCGCAAGCAGGCCCATGATCCCTTTTGTCACGGAATTGACATTCACTGCATCCCCGGCCGTAAATCCATGCCAGCAGTCATCATAAAAGGTTCTGCCATCTTTGATGGCGTGGATCTGACATATATTGCTTTCATTTCCGGTGCTCCCGGAAATGAATCTGTACAGCTGTTCTTTATTCATTACGAAAATCTCCTTTTGGGTGTTTATTCAGACGTCCTGAGAGGAGGGTAAGGCATTCAAGAACGCCTCGGCGTTCTTGCCGCGCTGCCTATAGAGGCGGGGACATCTCACACTGAGATATATTAATTCTTATTATACATCTCTTTCTCACTTACCTGTAACAATCCTGCGAATGCTCTCCCAATCGGCGCATCTTTGATAGTTCCCATTCGGAAAGGCACATCCTCTGTTCCATGGTCTGTCAAACACCAAAACCTTAAGTTCCGGCAGATGTTCGAAAAATCTGAACGCCTTTGGAGAATCCTCAACTGCGTAATCAAACTTCATCCTGTAATAGTTTTCAAGTTCAAGAGTACTGTTACTGTTTTTGATGAAATGATCCCTTCCATATTTATTGAGACAGTACAGTCTGGCGTGCTTAAGTCCATGCTCATCCAGCCATTTACGAGATGGCTCATAAGCGCTTGATGGGCGGCCGGTAATGATCGATACCTCGTGCCCGCAGGAAATCCATTCGTTTATGGTCTCCGCAGCTCCCGGCGTCGCATCATACGACAACAGTATCTCCGGCTCGTGTGCCCGAAGCATAAACCGCTCGTATTGTTCCGCATCCAGATCAAAAGACCTGTCCAGTTCAAAATAATGCATCCGGTCATAAGGAACATGCTTGTTGAACATTTCCAGAACAAGCTTTGAGAAGGCCCTTCCTGTCTCGCACAGGCAATCGTCAAAATCAACATAGATACGCATTATTTCATGATCTCACTTTCTCAAATAGCATATCCGTCAGGATACTCTTCTATAATCTGTATTCCATTTGGACATCAAAGGGCTCCGCTGCTGCCAGTTTCTCATTGACCTCCTCCGCAGGAGTACAGCCAAGTGCCCGGTATGCCGCCTGTGACTCTTTGGAGGAATGAGCCGAAATGTACAGTTTATCTGCACCCAGCCGCCGGGCCTCTTCACAGGACATTGAAAAGAGCTTCCTGCCGATGCCCTGACGTCTGTATTCCTCTGATATCTGAAAACAAACCAGCTGCACATATCTTGCCGCAGATCCGAATATACGGCGGGAGACGGTCGCAAACCCGATGATCCGCTCGCCATCGAACGCGCCAAAGCCGGTCTGATCAAGGTTCAAATTATGCACCACGTCTTCTGCAATTTCCCGGCACTGCGCCTGCGACCAGTTTTCTTCATAGACATTCGGCACAAGCTTCCAATCGTTGCCTGTCTTTCTCCAACACTCTGTAACAGTCTGGTGACGGACAAAATCATCCAATGAATTACCTGTGAAATTGTTTTTATCCAATCTCTCGTATTGATAATTCATTCCCATATAGGTGGCAAGGTTCCCGACTTCACAGCCCTTGTCCGTGTAGTAGGCAAGCATTTCCGGCATCTTCTTTAAGTCATAGCTGGTCACACAATCGGAAATGACATGAACGGCATATCCGGCCTTTGTCATGTTGAAACAGGTCGATTTCACACAGGCAGTGGCATCAGCACCGGTAATGTAAAACTCCCTGATATCCTTTGACCGGATAAATTCTGAAAACGCCTCACTGGTCAAAGCATTGGCCTTTGTCTTAACGAAAATATGATCCGAGACAATCCTGAGCACCGGCACAAGTTCTGCTCCTTTTGTATCCGGTTTGAAGGTACGGGTTTTCGCGGACAAATTGTTGTGTTTGATATAAATGATCGCCATTCCTTGCTTCATTGCCCAATCGATCGCGGAATTGATGTTATCAATGATGTCCCTGTAATGCTTCGTAATGTCGTTTTGAATGTCAATGACGACGAGTGCTTTTCTATTCATTTTTTCTGACCTCTATTTCCTGATCAGGAAATCTCACTAATTTCATTCAGCCATTCTTTCCTTGAAATAGCCGAGACATGGGTCGTTCCGTTTGTTTCATCCGGATATTCGCATACAAAATGCATCCCGATGGATTCTGCTGTTTTGATGGAAGGTACATTTGTGTATTTGCAGTAGGAATATAGAGTCGGATAATCCGTGTTGCGAAATGCCCAGTTGCGGACGGCCCTTGCCGCCTCACCGGCATAGCCCTTTCGCTGACAGTCGCGGCGTATATGAAAGCCGATTTCAGGCAGTGTTTTTCCGTTGATATTCTGCAGTGTCAGCCCGCAGTCACCGATCATCTCGCCGGATCGCTTCAGACAGACAGCCCACAGCCCGAAACCGTCCTTCTGATAGCGGTTTACGTTTCGTTCGATCCAATCCCTGACATGCTGACCATCGAAGGTGTAAGGATAATGCCACATTGTTTCAGGGCTGCCGAGCACCAGGAACAGAGCCTGAAAATCATCCGGTCTCATTTCCCGCAGCAATAGTCTTTCTGTTTCCAAAACCGTCCGTGGTCTGCTCATACAGTCAGCCCTCCTGTCCATAAGTCCGGATAAAATGCCGGCTGAATTCCTCTGCCTGTTTTAGCGCATCTTCTGTTTTCCCGGGTTCACGGTCGCACAGATGAATAAGGGCAGAAATCGGCGCGGTATAAGCAAAAGCAAGCATTTTAGGATCGTCCTTCCTGAGCACTCCCTTTTCCATCATGCCCGTGAATATCTGCGTAAACATCTCCGTAAGACCGGTGAGAAAATGCTTTGTGGCAAGATCTTTGGCGCGGTCGTCCCGGAACTGCTCAAGCGTCAGCACCTTGCGCGTCATGATGATCTTCTCATCATGAACAGTGATGTTCACCATATGCATGGTCAGCCGTGTCAGCTCCTCCGGCGAATCCGGCACAGGCGGCAGGTGGTCAGGCGAACCGAAATGCTCTCCGTAATAGGCAATCATCTGGTCCAGCAATGCATTCCAGATTGCTTCCTTGCTCTCATAGTGTTTATAGACTCCGGACTTGACAAGCCCAAGTGATGCACTCAGTTCACGGATGTTTGTCCCTGCATAGCCGTTTTGTGAAAACATCTCAAGTGCGGCTGCGAGTATTCTTTCCTTCGTATCGTTTGCCATAATTTCCCCTTACTTCAAGTCTCGTATCTCTGATCAACATTCGTTCATAGTTATACAGGTTTCGATATGTCTGTTTATTGCTGTAAAGCTCGCTTCTCAGGCTTTCCAGCTCTTCAAAAGCATGATTCAGGCTTTCATCCCTGAGACTGACTTCGCCGTTCACAAAAGGCTCAAATGCACCTGCCGGATCCCCGTCTATAGGATTCTCTTTGACGAAATCCCGGATCAGTGCCAGATCCACATCAGGGTTCTGGAGATCAAACCCATAAAATGACAGTTTGTCATCATGCAGATCATTGTATTCCCTCATCCATTCAATCAGTCCGCGGATTTCTTCTGTTCTGTAAATCCTGAAACTGATATGATCCATCACCTCATCGATCGTCATCTCTGAGCAGCCGTTTATGTAATCGTTTATAATTACACCCTCTCCGTAATCCATTTCCATGGCAAAGCAGCTGACATCATATTTGTCGACCAGAACTTTCAGTACGTCGAGCTTCAGCGCCTGAAACTCCGCATTCCCGTGAGCCGCTTCACCGAGGCCGATGACATTTTCCTTCTCATCAATCGTCAGGTCTTCCACCTGACGAGCTGACTCTTCCATCCCGTCAATCTTTTTCTTTGCGTCCAGTTCCGGTTTTTTTATCATATAAATATCCAGAGCGGTTAATCCCAGGATCAGTGCAAGAAACAGCAATACTGCGATTTTGATGATTTTCTTTAATACCTTCATGGTTTCATCCTCACAAAAAAGGTGACCCTTCGTTCACTTATTATAGTGAACGAAGGGTCACTTGTCAAGTTCTTACGTTATTGTTTACATTCCGTTCTTTTCAAGAACGCCTCGGCGTTCTTGATACATATGATTCTTTCCAGACCGTCAGTAATCCAGCGTATACCTCGGGAAACAGTACTTATGACCACACTCCTCTTTCTTCCACTCGAAGTCAAATTTGTAGTCTTCATACCATTCCCTGTCAGCGTCAGTGATATAGAAACCGCCATCCTCCAGAGGCTTCTCAGCTTCCACCAGATCCCAGATGTCATGCATATAATGACAAAATAAAAGAGGTTCTGCTTCTATAAGGAGCAGAGCCACTTTTTTGTCTCTATATCCGAGTAATCCTGCCGCATCAAAGATCAATCATGATCAGACAGCTTGCAATAAGAAGCGCCACCGAAAAAAGGATCGACTGCAGACCGAAATATTTGATCACGATACTTTCCAGTACTGCACCGATTACAAAGGCAGCGATAATCCCAAAATAGAGCAGTGATTTTTTTGCAAAGACCTTATCCCCTGTTTCCATATATTTATCAAAGTTATATGTTCCGCTCCTGAGATTGCCTATGCACATGGTTGTCGCGATCGCATTGCCTCTGACTGTTCGAAATGACTCTACCTGCATACCGCATGCTAAAGAAGTCAGCGAATTGGCAAGTATATTTGCAGAAGGAGGAATAAAAGCCACCACAGCGAGTATGAGCATCTCGACGATCAGAGAAAGCTGCCTCCAATGGAACCTTTCTCCGGTAATCCTCTTTCTGATGTTGTCTGACAGAAAGATTCCCGCAGCAAAGACAAAGACCGGCACAAAGTACCTCAATGCACTGACGAAATCACCTTCTGCCAGACTGACTCCAAAGAGAAGCATATTTCCTGTCTGTGCATTTGCGAATACCTTATCTCTGCACAGGTAGGAATACGCATCCATTCCACCGCCCGCAAGCGCGAGCAAAATATATATTTGCAGAGAGTCCGACTTTTGTATTTTCATAGGATACCTGTCTTTCATCAGATTAGCGAGGGATACCCGGTCATCCCTGCCCTCGATTCATGAGCCATGCGAACGCTTTCGCTGTTCTCAGATCCGGCTCTTTAAAATGGTTCCCTTTGTTCCACTCAAGAACACAGTCTGTCCCGGTCTCCGTGAGAATAGAGTATCCTTCTTTTATCGCGCTCCCCACCTTTGCCATGACCGGATTTCTCGTTTTCTCCTCCCGATCACCGAGACTCAGGTAGACAGCCTCTGCAAGGATCCTGTTCTCCCGCATATACCCGTTAAAATTCGGGAACCATACAGACGGAGATGCCGCAGCAATCCCGGCGAAACGGTCCGTCTGATAACCGGCCCAGAGCGCAAACAATCCGGCAAGGGAATAGCCTCCGAGGAACAGCTTTTTATTGTCTGTCTGCCCGATATCCTTCCCGGACACTACTTGCGTGAGAAGAAATTCCAGTGTCTGACCCGCACCGTCTCCGAAATCCTCCTTCCCGAAAACTGCCGGAGCAGGCCAGGGAGACAGGTCTCCATTCCAGCTCTCCACATGAACTGCCCTGAGACAGAATTTCTTTCCTCCGGTCAGTTCCCTGATGTAAGCTGCCTCCTGCTGAATCGTTTCCATATCGTGATCATCGACCATCTGAACAAGAATAATGTCAGCATCAGCATCTCCGTACGTGTGTAAAGTAAAAGACATTTTTTCCTCCGTCATCTTAATGGGTTCGATTGTTTCGGATCAACTCCGGACCACAAACATTTTTTCAGATCATCATTGTTTTACTTTGCGCGGCTGCGATCCGCCGGAGGCGTTTATCTCAGTGGGGGATTGAAACCCGCCACTGAGACGAGCAGGATATTGACCTATCCCCCGCTTATAGGACGCCACTGAAAAAGTGGCTGTAGAATCATAGTACTGATATAATTAAGGTATCAAAATAGTTGGAGGTTATTATGCTGTCATCCCAACTGAAATTGAACCTTTCTTATTATTCAGACTTGTATGATCGTATCATCCCAAAGGATCATATACTGAGAAAAATCAACGAGATAGTTGACTTTTCTTTTGTGTACGAAGAGCTTGAAAGTAAATATTGCCTTAATAATGGACGTTGTGCAAAAAGCCCGATACTTCTCTTCAAATATTTGTTTTTGAAATACTTTTATAATCTTTCGGATCAGAGCGTTGTTGAGAGGTCTCGTTATGATATGTCTTTCAAATATTTTGGGTCAATCACTTTTCTTATGGGATTAGTGGTATCCCAGGTAATTTCAGGTAGCACCTGGATGGAGCAGTGTCAAGGTCATCCGGCCATTTATCCCTC
>OMVU01000156.1 GCA_900314565.1 uncultured Eubacteriales bacterium | reverse complement strand
AGATCCCATGGATCCCCGTCATACTTCGCTCCGGCTGCGATCGCCTTCGAGCAGTCGAGTACACTGCCTCCGCCAACCGACAGGATCACATCCACATCATGTTCCTTGCAAAGCTTTACGCCGTCCAGGACACTCGGATCATACTTGGGATTTGGCTGAATTCCTGACAGCTCCACAATTTCAAAATCACTGAGAAGCGTTTTTACCTTGTCATAAAGACCAATCTTTTTGATACTTCCGCCGCCGTAGGTTAGAAGAATTCTTTTTCCATATTTGCCCATAACCTCAGGAAGCTTTTCCACAGCTTCCTGACCAAAAATCAGTCTTGTCGGTGTGCAATAATCAAAACTCTGCATATTCATCCTCCATAAATGCATTACTTACGCTTTTTCAAATTCCGGTTTCCACTGTGCAAACTGCATAAGCTGGGCATCGGTCCTGTGATAATATCTCTCACCCTTATCCAGCTTTGTAATCTCCACCATTTCATCATTCGTAAGTTTGAAATCAAAAATATTAAGATTGTCTCTGATATGGTCTACATTTTTGCTTCCCGGGATGACAACAAAGCCCATCTGTGTATGCCAGCGAAGGATTATCTGTGCGGGCGTCTTTCCGTACTTTTTTCCAAGTTTGGCGAAAACTGGTTCATTGATGAGGGATTTATCTCCGTGTCCCAGCGGATACCAGCTCATAAGCCTGATATTATATTTATCGAGCGTCTTACACAGCTCTTTCTGTGTAAAATAAGGGTGCGCCTCCACCTGAACAAACTGGGGAACTACTTCCCACTTCGTCTGAAGTTCTTCTATGTACTTTCCTTCAAAATTGGAGATGCCGATGGCTTTTGCTTTGCCTTCACGGTATGCTTTTTCAAGCTGACGGTATCCGGCAAGCCAGTTGCCTGCAGGCTGATGGATGTAAAGGAGATCCACATAGCCCACACCAAGGCGTTCAAGCGTCTCATCAACTGCGTTGTCATTTTCATACTCGCTTGGCCAGAGCTTGGTGGAGAGGAAGATCTCCCCACGCGATACACCACTATCGCGCATTCCGCGTCCGACAGCACGCTCATTGACATAAGCGTTTGCTGTATCAACCAGCCGATAACCCATCTTCAGGGCTTCCCGGACGCTGTTTTCTGCCTCAGCAGGTGATAACATAAATGTCCCGATTCCTACGACCGGACATTCCAGTTTGTTGTTCAGAATAATATTCTCCATATGTAACCTCCTACATCAAACCGTTGGACTTCAGCCAGCTCTTAATCTGAGCGTCAGCTTTATTTGCACTGCTTCCGTTGATTGACAGTCCACGTTTCACATCTGCGCCCGGGCAAAGCTTTCTGATATCTGATTCACTGGACCCCATTCCACTCCCCTCGTTTGTACAAAGAGGAAGAATTGTCTTTCCTGAAAAATCAAACGCTTCAAGGAAAGTAAATACTGCCATTGGCATTGTTCCCCAGTAATTCGGATAACCGAGAATCACCGTTTCATACGCATCGATACTTGTCGGAAGAGACTTGAGTTCAGGTCTTGCATCCTGCTTTTGGTGTTCCTTTGCCTCAGCAATGCAGGTGTTATAATCCTTCGCATATGGTGTCTTCATTTCAATTTTGAAGAGATCTGCCCCAATCATATCTTTGATTTTTCGAGCCACAACTTCCGTGTTGCCAACCTCTATATATCTCATAGAACCGCCAAAATAATTTTCATCCGCTCTTGAAAAGAATGCCATTAACGTCTTTGCCATAGTATTTATCTCAATCTTTCTTAATGTTCTCAGCCTCCCATGAAAGGACACCGGTTTTGACTGCTTCCTCATATCGGGAAATCTTGTAGTTGAGTCTGTCCATAGTGGCCTGATACTTATCTAAATTCTTCTGTACCTCCGCACGCGCTTCCATCAAAAGATCTCGTCTTGCTGCGATCGTAGAATCACCCTGCTGGAAAAGCTTTACATACTCAATCAGCATTTCCACCGGAACCCCGGCACTTCTCATACAGACAGCATTCTCAACCCATTTCAGATCTTCATCGGAATAATCTCTGATGCCACCTTTCGTTCTTCTGACTTCCGGAATTACACCTACGCGCTCATAGTAGCGCAGCGTGTCCGGAGAAAGATTGAATTTTTCGCAAACTTCTTTTATCGTCATCGACATCACCCTCTTTACAGTTTGCCTCTTACTTTGTCATCTGTAACCGGACTATACTCCTTGGAGTTAACTCCAAGTCAAGTGTTATTTTGATATTAATTCAGTTGTCCTGGCAAATTCGTCATTTTGCAAAATCATCTCTGCATTTCTTCTCGCATTGGCAAGATCCCTCATCCGTTCCCGCTCGGTGCGATACTGGGCATAGTCCGCGTTCTTCTGCTTGGCGAAGCGGTTGAACTCCTCATTCAGCTCCGCAACTTTTGGAATCTTCTTAAGTCCCAGCTGATCAAAGGCAACCTTCAGTAAAACAGGACAATCTGATGATTGCAAAGATGTTGATGCGGAATTACCGTTCTGCTTTCTTTCGATGTCTTCCATGCATATCTCCTGTCCGCAAAAATGTCCGAGGCTTTGGAAACAAAGGATTACTGGGCATGAAAAAAGCAGTGGCGGATCTAGCTCCAACACTGCCTGTAAAAGTTATCGGTTTTTCATGCAAATCCGCATTCTACGCAGATTTTTCACACGATATGTACGTTTCCGGGGGATGCCGCCCAAAGGCCTCCGACTGTTCTGTTGCGCGACTTTTTAATCTCACTGCCGACGACAACTTAGCGCCGAATTAATTTCATCTGATCTATTGCGTCAGGATTCCTCCGCGTCGCTTATCGCGACGCTTTTTTATTGCCTTCTTTCTTCCGGATGAGGTATCCTGTCTGATGCTGCATATAAAAAGGAGAAAGAGCGTCCCCTACCAAAGTTTCGCCCTTTCTCCACCAACTCATCCGCTCTGCAGGCCTTCCGCGGTCTTGAGGACCGGGGATGCACTGGCAGAAGCGTCTGACACTGTTATGATAAGGGCTTTTTCTCTTTTACTCAAGCTGAAAACTTCCGGACTTTCTGATCTTCACCTCTTTGAGATCCTCACAGAAACCGCTCTCCGCTGTCCCGGCCCCTGTCCTTCCTGCGGTTCAAGCTTCCCAGCGTACCGGCAGATGCAGCCGTATTCCCGTTTCATGATCTCCGCCGAGAATGGAAAGCGGGTCGAACGTCAGATCTCCGTCCAGCGGCTCCGCTGCTCTCTCTGCGGCCATTCTCATGCGATCCTTCCGGAATGCCTCATCCCTTACGGCTCGTATACGGTTGGCTTCATCCTTGCAGTGCTGGAAGCCTATCTCTCAAGGAAGAGCCGCGTCGACACGCTCTGCGATCAGTGGCAGATCTCCATCTCTACGCTCTATTCTTGGATCCATCGGTTTCAAAACCAGCTGAACGCCAGCCGTTCCATCCTCGATCGGGTCCCGCAGCTGTCTCTCACATCCATCGCTTCCGTGCGGGCAGGATCTGCCTTCCTCCCGGATTTCTTCGCACGGTTCGGCTTCTCTTTCCTTCAGGCCCGTCCTCCGGCGTCACCGTCTGGTCCGCCTTCCTGATCCCGCGCCGGCATCCGGATGGGGTTACATGATTCCGAAATCGACCTCCGTTTCCTGCCGCCGTATGCTCCTCCTGTAAGACGATCTTTCAATCGAAGGAGGAAAAACTATGTCAGAAGGAAAGAAACTGGTCAGCCCGGTCGAAACCGCTCACTTCAAGTTTGCCCTGATTGCTCCGGTGATCCAAGGGCTCTATCCCGACCAGAGTGAAGCTGCCTACTATCGGAGAGTCACTGAGAAGCCGCTGAAGCGCCCGGATGGAACGGAGTACAAGTACAGTCCCGATACCCTGGAACGCTGGACCAGCATCTATCGGAAACACGGGATGGACGGACTCCTTCCGGGAGCGCGGTCCGATAAGGGCGTCTCCCGGAAGCTGGGCGAAGATGCCATCGCCGCGACCTACGAGCTTCGTGAGAAGTACCCGCGGATCAACGGTGTCATGATCCACACCATGCTCCTGCAGCAGGGGTATATCGATGCCTCGGTCAGTGTCCGCGCCGTACAGCGCTTTCTCAAGGAAAACGACCTGAGGTCTGCCAGGAACCCCGCCGTCAAAGACCGGAAAGCCTATGAGATGCCCTTTTTCGGGTGCATGTGGCAGGCCGATACCTGCTATCTCCCCTACATCACCGAAAACGGTCATCCCCACAGGACCTACCTCATCATGATCATCGACGACCATTCCCGCCTGATCGTCGGCGGCGAAATCTTCTACAACGACAACGGGTACAACTACCAGAAGGTCCTCAAACGCGCCATAAAGACCTATGGGATCCCCGATAAGATCTACATGGATAACGGCAGCTCCTTTGAGAATGAGCAGCTCACACTCATCCTTGATTCTCTCGGCATCGTCGAGTCCCATGCGCCTGTGCGGGACGGTGCTGCAAAAGGGAAGGTCGAACGGAACTTCCGCACCGTCCGCAGCCGCTGGCTCTCTGTGATCAATCCCCGGGAGATCCATTCCCTTGCGCAGTTCAACGATCTCCTTGCG
>OMVU01000029.1 GCA_900314565.1 uncultured Eubacteriales bacterium | reverse complement strand
CTGATAATACCCACCTCCTCTCAGGGAGGTTTAGAATACCACTTTTTCGGGACATTTTCATCTGTGGTTTAATAGGACATTATCAAAAATGGCTTACAGAAAAAGCAAATTTTTATTGAAACCTATTGACTCCATGTCCTTAAGGTAGTAAACTTGAGAAGTTCGAAAAAGAAGCAGAGCACCCGCTCTCACCCCGGCATTCAGTTTGTGACCGGGCGTTGATAAGAAGCACTGAAGGCAGGAAAGAATTTTTCTGCGGATCTGTGTGTATGCGGGCGGTCTCTGACCGCTCCTTTTCTATTGTCAGGATCCCTTGATGAGATATTTTACCTCATGACACAGGACAGTGCAGGAGCAAGGCACAAAGGGAGTTCGAACATTCGGCTTAAGGCATAAATGGCAAATTCTTTCATAAAGGGAGGGTGGAGAAATTAGCGACTTAATGATTAATGAGCAGATCAGGGACCGGGAGATCCGCCTGATCGGCGAGAACGGTGAGCAGCTCGGCATCATGCCGACGAGAGAAGCGCAGGCGATGGCTGATGCAGCCGGCCTGGATCTGGTGAAAATAAACCCGAAGGCACAGCCTCCGGTCTGCAAGATCATTGATTACGGCAAGTTCCGTTATGAGCAGACCCGCAGGGAAAAAGAAGCCAGAAAAAAGCAGAAAACTGTTGAGGTCAAAGAAGTTCGTATGTCACCGAACATCGACAGCAACGATCTGAATACGAAAGTAGCCGCGGCCCGCAAGTTCATTGAGAAAGGCAACAAAGTTAAAGTCAGCATCCGTTTCCGTGGACGTGAGATGGCCCATACAGCCGCCAGCCGTCCGATGATGGAAGATTTTGCCGCACAGCTTTCCGATATCGCGGTCGTTGAAAAGCCGCCGAGGATGGAGGGCCGCTTTATGACAATGTTTCTGGCTGAGAAGAGCAAAAAGTAAAAGAGAGGAGATTATACATCATGCCTAAGATGAAGACAAAGAGAGCTGCAGACAAGCGCTTTCATGTAACAGGATCCGGTAAACTGAAGAGGATGAAAGCTTACAAGAGCCATATTCTGACAAAGAAGTCCCAGAAGACGAAGAGGAATCTCCGCAAGGCAACAATCACGGACGCCACTAACGTAAAAGTCATGAAGAAGCTTTTACCGTACAAATAATATTTGGGAGGATTTAGAAGATGGCAAGAATTAAAGGCGGATTGAACGCTAAAAAGAGACATAATCGTGTACTGAAGCTTGCAAAGGGATATTACGGCGCCAGATCCAAGCAGTATAGGATCGCGAAGCAGTCTGTAATGCGTGCGCTCACAGCTTCCTTCGCAGGACGCAAGCAGAGAAAGAGAGATTTCAGAAAGCTTTGGATCGCACGAATCAACGCGGCAGCTCGTATGAACGGCACAAAGTACAGCGTCTTTATGCACGGCCTTAAGCTTGCGGGCATCGATCTGAACCGCAAGGTCCTCGCTGACATCGCAGTCAACGATCCGGAAGGCTTCAAGGCACTTGTCGAGACAGCAAACAACGCGCTGGCATAAGACAGTAAGACCGGTCAAATCAGCTTCAACACAGGAATTACTACAGGCGGAACAGGTGCGTTCCGCCTTTTTTTGCAGCAGAGTTCCCGCGGTGTGCCGGGAGCCTCAGGAGTCCGGATACGGGAGGTTTTCGTCCCTGACTGTCAGGGACCGGAGAGATTCATTTTCCGGATGTCTGCGGAATGCCCTGAAAAGACGATGACCTGCTGCGCCGAGAGGCGGAAACAGAAGGGAAAAGTATGGATCTTTTTGATTACATGAAGGAAAAACATTCGGAAAATGAATCCCCGCTCGCCAGCCGCATGCGTCCGCGAACCCTTTCTGAAGTCGTCGGACAGCAGCATATTATAGGGAGGGGGAGACTGCTCTACCGTGCGATCCGCGCAGACAAGCTCACGAGCGTCATTTTTTACGGACCGCCCGGTACGGGCAAGACGACACTGGCCCGGGTCATCGCGAACTCGACCAACGCGAACTTCAGGCAGCTGAACGCGACGACGTCCGGGAAAAAGGACATGGAGGTCTGTGTTGAGGAGGCGAGGAAAGCACTGGGCGGCTACGGCCGGAGAACGATCCTTTTTATCGATGAGATCCACCGGTTCAATAAGTCCCAGCAGGACTATCTGCTCCCGTTCGTTGAGGACGGGACTGTTATCCTGATCGGCGCGACCACGGAAAATCCTTATTTTGAGGTCAACTCCGCGCTCCTGTCAAGATCGACGATCTTTGAGCTGCATCCTCTCTCGAAGGAGGAGATCGCAGTCCTTCTTGACCGGGCTGTCACGGATAAAGACCGGGGGCTCGGCAGCATGAAGATAGACCTCACGAAAGAAGCCCGGGAGTTCCTGGCTGACGTGGCGGGAGGGGACGCGAGAGCGGCGCTGAACGCCATCGAACTTGCGGCCATGACGACGGAACCGGGTGAGGACGGGAGGATCACGGTCGACCTCGAGGTGGCGTCGGACTGTATTCAGAAGAGGGCTGTTCATTATGATAACGGCGGAGACCAGCACTACGATACGATCTCAGCTTTTATCAAGAGCATGCGCGGTTCGGATCCCGATGCGGCGGTCTATTATCTCGCGAAAATGCTTCTCGCCGGGGAGGATATCAAGTTCATCGCACGCAGGATCATGATCTGCGCCTCGGAGGATGTCGGAAATGCAGATCCGATGGCGCTCAGCGTCGCGACGTCCGCAGCCCTTGTCGTGGAGCGGGTCGGGATGCCGGAGGCGAGGATCCCGCTTGCCCAGGCTGCAATCTACGTCGCCTGCGCTCCGAAGAGCAACGCGTCTTATCTGGCGGTCAGTGCGGCGGCCGAGAATGTGCGGAAAGTAAAGACGACCGTTCCCGGACATCTGAAGAACATTCACGCGAACGGGGAGGGCGATGTCCCCCAGGCTGTGGGATATAAGTATGCACATGATTTCCCGGGTCACTGGGTGGAGCAGCAGTATCTGCCGGATGAGATCAGGGATGAGAAATTCTATGAGCCGACAGAGAACGGTTACGAACAGACAATAAAAAATCACCTTGCGCGGCTTCGCGGAAGGTGACGGGTACTGGAACGCCCCGGCAGGAATGCCGGGGCGTTCGTGATTTCCGGATCATTTTTAAGACATTTTCATTCAGAGCAGTTTTTTCAGGATATACATATATATTTCCTGAGAGCGCTCAGGCCAGTTCGCGCAGACCTTCTCCGCTTCCTCCTCGGTCGGAACGCTGAAGGAGAGATCGATCAGAGATTCGGAACCCTCCTGGACATAACAGTGTACGGAGAAATCAGAACTTTCTGTGCGGTAATAATCTGCCCTGGTGCAGGATTCGTTCCGCATTTCGAAAGCGTTCTCCCGCATATATTCATCAATATCGGCCTTGATCGCATCCGAGATCATATAGCTGAAATATTCCAGGGTGTTCTCCCCGTCGATCGTCGCATGATACTGGGATGTGTTGCGGATCCGCTCTCCCGAGATCAGCTTCGCGTCGAGAAGGTCGTTGATGGCCTCCTGGACATGGAAATAATCCGTATATTCCTTGCCGACGATGAATTCCGTGATCTGAGCGTTCGTCAGCGGGAAGGTGACCTTTCTCAGCATGTACAGGATGACAAGCTTGTATAGAGTGGATGCTTCGGCCATAAGGATCTCCTTTCGTTCAAGCGTCTGAAAGTTCACAAAGCCTTGCATGAAAATACGGACATTATGAGCTTTTGACTTTGGTATCATACCATTTGAAAGAATCCGCTTCAACTTTTTTAAGTGCGATTGCCCAAAAAGTTCAGCCAAAAAGTTTGACAGACCGCATAAATAGGTCTTTCATTTAACGTGGTAAAGTGATAATATGTTAGCTGACTAACGCGATAAGCGGACAGGAGGAGATTTATATGAAAAAGAAACTTGCGGTGATGTTGGCCATGCTGCTTATACCGGCAACGATTCTGGGATGCGGTAATTCTTCAAAGTCTGAGGAGAAGAGCGGGGCAAAGTATGTATTCCTTGACGAGACTCTCGGCGTGGAATCCTACGCGATCGGCTTCCGTGTCGGTGAAGAGGAGCTCGCGGAGCAGGTCAGCGGCGCAGTGCAGGCGCTTGTTCTCGACGGAACATATGAGAAGATCGGTGAAAAATATCCGGACATCAAAGATTATCTCTGCCTGAAAGCAGACGGAATCGATGAATCCAAGCTTCCGGCGAAGGGTTCCGGAGACAGCAGCTATACTTTCAAGCATGGATTCGATCTTGACTATCCGCCGTATTCCTATCGTCAGGATGACGGAACGGTCGGCGGATTTGACGTGGAACTCTGCCAGGCTGTCTGCGAGTACCTCGGCTGGGGCTATGAAGCGGTCCCGTTCAACTGGGATGCCAAGGATATGGAGCTCAACGCGAAGAGCTGCGACTGCATCTGGTCCGGATTTACCAAGGAAGGCCGTGAGGATGATTACACCTGGGGAATCACATATTCCAACAATACGCAGGGTATCCTTGTACCGGCTGACTCCGATATCAAGACGCTGGCAGACCTGAAGGGCAAGATCGTCGGTGTTCAGACTGCAACATCCGCATATGACATGCTTGAGGATTCCAAGAAGGACCTTGCGGACACATTCGCAGAGCTGAAAGTGTATGAGACCTATACGGTCGCGTACAACGATCTGAAGGCAGGCGCGATCGACGCCATCGCGATCGATATGACCGCCGGATCTTTCCTTATTGCTGACGATAATAAGTGAGACTGAAACGAGTCCGAAAACAAAACTCCGGAGAGAACGAAATGATCCTGTGTTCTCTCCTGTGAAGCAGTAAAGGGAGCATCAGGCCGACACAAAACGGCCTGTGCTCCTTTGCTTTAGGAGCCGGAATTCCGGAAAACCCGCAAAGCGCAGGGGTACGGGCCGACATCCGAACGGATCAGGTCAGAAAAACTCGTCTATAACGAGGAGGAATACTTATGAGCTTTTCCACCATGCTGTCTACCATGGGCGAAGGTATGCTCCGCACATGCGCTATCTTTTTCCTTACGGTTCTTTTTTCGCTTCCGCTTGGCCTCGTCATCATGTTCCTGCGCCGTTCGCGCTTTTTTATCGTGAGGACCATAACGAAGCTCTACATTGCAATCATGCGCGGAACTCCGCTTATGCTGCAGCTCCTTATGTGGTATTTCGGGCCGTACTATCTGTTCGGCATGAATATCCGGGGCTACCGCTTTGCCGCCATCATCATCGGCTTTTCGATGAACTACGCCGCTTACTTTGCTGAGATCTACCGCGGAGGTATGGAAACCATTCCGCAGGGACAGTACGAGGCGGCTGAAGTCCTCGGCTACAGCAAGGCGCAGACCTTTTTCAAGATCATCCTGCCTCAGGTCGTCAAGGCGATCCTCCCCTCTGTGACAAATGAAATCATTACTCTCGTCAAGGATACATCCCTTGCCTTCACGCTTGCCTACAACGAGATGTTCTCTCTGGCAAAGCAGATCGCGGCATCGCAGACATCTTTCGTGCCGTTCGTGGTGGCAGGTGTGTTCTATTTTGTCGCGAACTACGCTGTGGCATTTATCATGGAGCGTATTGAGAAGAGATTTGACTACTATAAGTAAATTTCAAAGATGCAGAATCATCGGGCAGCACGCCCGAAATGTCATAAATGAAAATCAACAGGCTCTTGCGATACAATTTCCATGAAGCACAGACTATCGCAATTGCCTGAATGAAAATCAAAAGAATGAGGAGACAGACACATGATCCTTGAAATGAGTGGGATTCAAAAGTCATTCGGAGGACTTGAAGTACTGAAGGACATAACTCTTCACGTCGACTCCGGTGAGGTCGTCAGCGTGATCGGCCCCAGCGGGTCGGGAAAGAGCACGCTCCTTCGCTGCGCAACATTCCTCGAGACGATTGATGCCGGTGAGATCCGGTATATGGGACAGACAGCCGCAACTACAGGGGACCAGGGCAAGGCGGTCTATCTGAACCATTCCGAGCTCAATAAGGTGAAAAGGTACTTCGGACTTGTATTTCAGCAGTTCAACCTTTTTCCGCATTACTCGGTCCTGAAGAACATTATGGACGCACCGGTCTCTGTTCAGAAGCGCCCGAAGGAAGAAGTGCACAAGGAGGCGATGGAGCTTCTCAGGAAAATGAATCTTGAGAACCGCGCGGACGCCTATCCGTGCCAGCTTTCCGGCGGACAGCAGCAGCGCGTCGCCATAGCCCGCGCGCTTGCCCTCAAGCCGTCCATTCTCTTTTTCGACGAGCCGACCAGTGCGCTCGACCCCGAGCTCACGGGCGAAGTCCTGAAGGTCATCCGCCAGCTCGCGGATGAAAAAATGACGATGGTCGTCGTCACCCATGAGATGCCCTTTGCCCGCGCGGTCAGCAACCGGGTCATTTTCATGGATAAGGGCGTGATCGTGGAGCAGGGCCATCCCGAAGAGGTATTCGGAAATCCCCGGGAGGAGCGCACGGTACAGTTCCTGCGCAATTATCAGCGATGAACGCGGAGTATTATGTACTGGACCCGACGGGGAACATTACCATACTGGTCAGCACGCCGGTTCCGCAGGACCTGCAGGTCCGCGCGGCGTCCGTCCTTATGGAGCGGGAGGCTGCGGCGGAACAGGTCGGCTTTCTTTCCGAAGGCCGGGACTGCGACCTTTCGCTGCGGATGGCCGGCGGCGAATTCTGCGGGAACGCATCCATGTGCGCTGCCGTGATCGCTGCCATGCGGAAAGGAAAAAAGAAAGACAGTATCCGTCTGCGTGTTTCCGGTGCGCCCGGCTTCGTGACAGCGAGAGTTGAGGAGATGGGGGACGGAAGCTTTAAGGGCAGCGTAAATATGCCTGCGCCCGGGAAAATCGAGACACGTGCGCTGCCGGGTGCGGGAAAGCACCCGGTCGTGTCATTTGACGGGATCTCGCACATCATTCTTGAGGAACCGATCCCGAAAGAGGATGCGGAGGTCCTGGCTGGGGAATGGTGCCGGGCTCTCGGAGCGGATGCAGTCGGTCTTATGTTCCTTGACCGGACACAGGATACGCTGACGCCGCTCGTGTATGTCCCTTCTGCAGGGACGCTTTTCTGGGAGAATTCCTGCGCCAGCGGGACGACCGCAGTCGGCGCATATCTGGCAGCGGAGTCCGGAAAGCACGTCGTAAAGGCACTCAGACAGCCCGGAGGAGAGCTCACGGTGGATGCATATCCTGACGGAGCACTCACGATCACCGGCACAGTCAGGCTGCAAAGAAGTGTTTCCTGCTTATTGAATTTAATGCTGTAAAATGGTAAAATTTTAACGATGCACGTTCATAAAGTGCATCGAAAAAGGGCAATATTGCCAAAAAAGAGGAGAGGCGACAATGAAAAAGCACAGCAGCATGAGAAGAACTTTCGCCGTACTCCTGATCATAGGACTTGTCAGCGCCATGTTCATGGCACTGCCGGTCTTTGCGGGATCAGATGGGACGGAGGAGAGCGCTCAGACGATTTTCAGTCTGGAGGATCTGGCGGGGAAAGTCGTCGGCGTTCAGACAGGAACGACAGGTGATATTTACATCTCTGATGATCCGGATCTGAAGCTCAAGGGCGTTGAGCGGTACAATACCGGTTTTGAGGCGGTACAGGCGCTCTCGCAGAACAAGATCGACGCGGTCGTCATCGACGATCAGCCGGCGCAGGCATTCGTAGCCCAGATGAACGGCCTCACGATCCTTGACACGGAATATGTCAAGGAAGATTACGCGATGGCGGTCCAGAAGGGCAACACGGAGCTTCTGGGGAAGCTCAACGAGGCGATCGCCGCTCTCCAGGAGAACGGAACGCTCAAGACGATCATAGACTTCTACATTGACCACAGCGGAGAGGGATATACTTCTCCGAAGGGCATCAAGCACCCGAACGGGGAGCTTGTCATGGCGACGAATGCTGAATTCCCGCCCTACGAGTACTACGATGACAACAATGAGATCGTCGGGATCGATGCTGACCTCGCCAAGGCCATCGGCGATTATCTTGGCTATGAGGTTACGATCTCCGATATGAAGTTCGACTCGATCATCACTTCCGTCGCGACCGGCAAAGCCCAGTTCGGTATGGCCGGACTCACCGTGACGGAGGAGCGCCAGCAGTCCATCGACTTTACGAACCCTTATTATACAGGTAAGCAGGTCGTCATCGTAAGGAAGAGCGCCGGTGCGCAGAAGGAGACGATCATCGACCGTTTTAAGAGAAATTTCCTTCAGGCGGGACGCTGGAAGATGCTCTTATCCGGTCTTGGCGTCACTTTGCTCATCACGTTTTTCTCAACGATATTCGGCGTTCTGATCGGATTCCTTGTCGCGATCATTAGATCCACGCACGATAAGACCGGAAGCCTTCGGGTCCTGAATATCATCGCTCAGATCTATACGACAGTCATCCGAGGCACGCCGACAGTTGTCCAGCTCCTCATTATCTACTATGTCGTGTTCGCGTCCGTCAATATTCCGAAGGTCGTCGTAGCGGTCATCGCGTTCAGCATGAACTCCGGCGCGTACATTTCCGAGATCATCCGATCTGGTATCATGTCCATCGATGAGGGACAGTTCGAGGCAGGAAGATCTCTCGGCTTTAACTATGCACGGACAATGCGCTACTTCATTCTTCCGCAGGCGTTCACGAACGTCGTTCCTGCACTGGGCAACGAGTTCATCACACTCCTCAAAGAGACATCGATCTCCGGCTATATCGCGATCAACGATCTGACCAAGATCGGCGATGTCATCCGCAGCCGTACATATGATGCGTTCATGCCGCTGGTCACTGTAGCGCTGGTCTATCTCCTTTTGGTATTCATTTTTGCGAGACTGTGGGGAGTCCTTGAAGGGAGGCTGAGAAGAAATGGCTGATAATTTATTTAACAAGCCCCTGATCCGGGTCGAGAACCTTTTTAAGATTTTTGGCGAGAATGATGTGAAGAAGCCGACGGTCAACGCGATCGACAATGTGTCCCTTGAGATCAACAGGGGCGATGTCATGGTCATCATCGGACCTTCCGGATCCGGAAAGTCGACCTTCCTCAGGTCCCTGAATCTGCTCGAGAAGCCGTCCTCGGGACATATTTATGTCAATGAAGTTGATATCACAGACAAGAACGTCGACATCGACAAGCACAGACAGAAGATGGGAATGGTGTTCCAGCACTTCAATCTGTTCCCGCATCTCACGATCCTCCGGAATCTGACGATCGGTCCCGAGAAGCTTCAGGGACGTTCCTTACATGATGCGGAGAGAGAGGGAATGGAGCTCCTCGAGCGGGTCGGCCTCGCGGACAAAGCCAACAGCTACCCGAGTCAGCTCTCCGGCGGACAGAAGCAGCGTATCGCCATCGTTCGTTCGCTTGCGATGCATCCGGATATCATGCTCTTTGACGAGCCTACATCAGCGCTCGATCCCGAGATGGTCGGTGAAGTCCTTGAGATCATGAAGGATCTGGCCCGCAGCGGGATGACAATGGTCTGCGTCACTCATGAGATGGGTTTTGCGAAGGAAGTCGGGACAAGGATCCTCTTTATGGAGAGCGGAAGGATCACGGCGGAAGGCTCGCC
Source organism: uncultured Eubacteriales bacterium (assembly GCA_900314565.1). Classification (GTDB taxonomy): domain Bacteria; phylum Bacillota; class Clostridia; order Lachnospirales; family Lachnospiraceae; genus Chordicoccus. The sequence goes on along the minus strand of OMVU01000029.1, from coordinate 16,619 downwards.
GGACGAATTCTTCAACAATCCGTCCAACCCGCGTCTGCGCGATTTCCTGTCTAAAGTACTTCAGTAAGCAGTAGTTCACAGCATAAAAGAAAGAGAGAACGCAGCATATGAATAAAAAACTCCACACTGAAGAAGTTGACAGTCTGTTTGATGCGATTCTGTGCCTTAAGAACCGGGAGGAATGCTATAAATTCTTCGAGGATGTGTGCACGATCAATGAAATTCTCTCGCTTTCTCAGAGATTTGAAGTCGCGGGGATGCTTCGGAAGAAGCATACCTACCTTGACATTTCTGAGAAGACCGGCGCTTCGACCGCGACGATCAGCCGGGTGAACCGGTCTTTGAACTATGGGAACAACGGGTATGATATTGTATGGTCCAGAATGAAGGACATGCAGGAGTTCGCTGAGAATCCTTCCGAGGAAGCGGAATAAAGCCTCCGGCGGATCGCAGGCGGGCAAGGGGGAAGATGCTTTAAACCCTGCACGGTGCGGTAAGAACGCCGAGGCGATCTTCATGACCGGGGTAAAGTACAGGAAAAGGAGCTGTCTGGTTCTGATAGAAAAGACAGCTCCTTTTAATATGCCACATTATTTCTTTTTCTTTGTTCTCGGATCTTCCTTATTTCCTGCCATCTCATCCGCTATGTGCTCTATGATGCGCTTCTTCAGATAGACGTCGAAGCTCAGAAGGCAGATGAAGGCGAACTTGTCCAGATAGTCGCGGTCCTTTTCCGGCGCGTCCGGAAATGTGTTTTTCGCCACATGATAGAGATCGAGCATTTCCTTTTTCAGGGGTTCGATCTGGCTGAGTTCCAGCTCATAGACAGACTGATAGATATCCGTAAGGGAGAGTTCAGGATCAGTCTTCGCGAAATACGTTTCAATGAGAGGCTCGAGGAGCGTCTTGATATCTCCGATCGAGAGAAAGTCCTTCATGTAGTAGACGAAGATCAGAAGAAGGAGATGCTCCTTGGAATACTTCTTCTTCACGGGAGGCGGGATCAGCCTGTTCTTCGTGTAATTGTTGATCATGGTCTTCGTCATGATCTTATCGTCCGGATATCGCCGTGATTTCCTGAGCTGCGTTTCCATGAACGTTGTGATCTGATCCATGTAAAGATCAAGATCCGGGATGGCGCCCGGTGATACATATTTGATATCGTCTTCATTTGTAAGGCCCCTTTTCAGGAACGCCTCGAGGTCCGGCTTCTTGTTCTGCGGATTTTTTACCGATTCGTTATTTGCTTTGTCGTTCATCATACCCCCTGGCAGAAGCGGCTGCCGTGCGGCGGAAAGCAGCACGCCCGACGGCCGCGCAATCTGGGACATGCTTCGCTCTTCGCCCTGTCTGAGCTGCGCCGTTTCATAGGTATTCCACACAAAGCGGGGCGCAGAGACGAAAAACAGAGTATCAATAAATGTATCATATCGTTTTAAAAACCATATCGCAAGAGTTTTGTGCTTTGCGCCTCAGCGTGTTATACTGATAAGACCTGCCTTTGGCAGTTACTTCTTATTCTGACGGAAAAGCGAATCACCAAAAACTTCCCGCATCCTTGCCATCACTTTTTTGCTGTTTCATGTGGGAAGTTCCAGTTATAAAGATCCGGAGACAATAAATGGAAACAAATCAGATTCTGCAGATGCTCAATGATAAACAGAAAGAAGCGGTCCTCGCGACGGAAGGCCCTGTCCTCATTCTGGCCGGTGCCGGTTCCGGCAAGACCAGAGTCCTGGTCCACAGGATCGCCTACCTCATTAACACGCTCGGCGTCATGCCGGGAAGCATCCTGGCGATCACCTTCACGAACAAAGCCGCGGATGAGATGCGAAGCCGTGTCGATGATATGATCGGGTTCGGTTCCCGCGAGATCTGGGTCATGACCTTTCATGCCTGCTGTGTCCGGATCCTTCGCAGGCATGCGGAGGAGCTGGGCTATACCCGCTACTTCACGATCTATGATACGGATGACCAGCTCACGGTCATGAAGGAGATCTTTAAGCGCCGCGGCGTTGACTCGAAGAAATTCAAGGAAAAGGGGATCCTGAATATGATCTCCTCCGCGAAAAATGAACTGATCACGCCCGATCAGTACGCGAAAATGACCCGCGGAGACCTCTATGGGGACCTTATCTCCGACCTCTATGAAGAATATGCGAAAAGGCTCAAAGAGAACAACGCCATGGACTTTGACGATCTCATCATGAAGACCGTCGAGCTCTTTGAGAAGCATCCGGATATCCTGGAGATCTATCGGGAGCGTTTCAAATACATCATGGTGGATGAGTATCAGGATACCAATACGGCCCAGTTCCGTTTTGTAAGCCTTCTGGCGGAAAAGTACAGGAACCTCTGCGTTGTCGGCGATGATGACCAGAGCATCTACCGTTTCCGCGGGGCCAACATCAAAAATATCCTGAATTTTGAACAGATCTTTCCTGATTCGAAGGTCGTAAAGCTCGAGCAGAATTACCGCTCGACGCAGAATATACTGGACGCGGCAAATGAAGTGATCAGGAATAACCGGGGGCGGAAGGCAAAACGCCTCTGGACAGAGAACGGAAAGGGAAAGAACGTCCGCTTTAAGCGCTATGACAGCGGATTTGACGAGGCGGAGGACGTCGCCGCGGAGATCGGCAGAAGCGTGCGGAACGGAGAAAGGCACTTCAAAGATTTTGCGGTGCTCTACCGCACGAACGCCCAGTCCCGTCTGTTCGAGGAAAAGTGTATCTTCCTGAATATCCCGTACAAGCTTGTCGGCGGGGTGAATTTCTACTCCAGAAAAGAGATCAAGGATATCCTCGCCTATTTGAAGACCATCGACAATGCGGTCGATGACGTGGCGACGACAAGGATCATCAATGTTCCGAAGCGGGGGATCGGGGCTGCGACCGTCACGAAGGTGATGAACTACGCGCAGGATGCGGGGTCTTCATTTTTCGATGCTTTATGCGAAGCGGACAGGGCAGGATCTCTCTCAGCCGGAACACTGAAGAAAATACGGTCGTTCACAAAGCTCATCGATTCGCTTCGGGAAACGGCAAAGACCGCCTCCGTGAGAGAATTAATCCAGACGGTCCTTGCGGAGACCGGTTACACGGATGCCCTGCGTGCGGAAAAGACGGAGGAGGCGGAAGACCGCCTGTCGAATATCGACGAACTTCTGAACAAGGCTGCCGGTTACGAGAAGGACAATCCGGTCCCGACGCTGTCAGGCTTTCTGGAGGAAGTCGCGCTGATCGCGGACATAGATACCGTCGAGGATACCGACGACCGCGTACTGCTCATGACGCTGCATGCGGCCAAAGGCCTTGAATTCCCGGTCGTCTATATGACCGGCATGGAGGAAGGCCTTTTCCCGAGCCGTATGTCCATGAACGCAGACAATCCTGACGAGGAGATCGAGGAAGAGCGGAGACTGTGCTATGTCGGGATCACAAGAGCAAAGGAGATGCTTACGCTGACAGCGGCCCGGACCAGGATGGTGCGCGGAGAATTTGAGCCGCATCCGGTCTCGAGATTTGTGCGCGAGATCTCACGTGATAAATTTGAGCAGGGGAGACCGGATGCCGCTAAGAGCCGGCTCAATCTTACCCGCGGCGGGTTTGGCGCGGACATGAAAAATGCGATCAACGGAACGGCGTACGCCCCGAAGCCGTCCTTTGGAAAGGACTTTATGAGCTCACCGGAGGCGAAGAGCACCGGGAGGACGCCACAGGGTACTTTCAGCGGTACACGGGAATCTTATACCGGAAAGCCTTCTGCGGGAACAGCCGGTCCTTTCGGTCCTGCCGGGGGCAGAGTCGGAAGCGGGAAAGGAAGCCGGACGGGAGATGCCGATGGGATAAAAGGCAAAGCGGGTTCTGAGAGCGGCCTCGGCTATGCCGTCGGCGATCAGGTCCGCCATGTGAAGTTCGGAGTCGGGAAGGTCCTGGCAATTACTGACTCCGGGAGAGACTATCTTGTGACGGCGGATTTTCCCGGATGGGGAATCAAGAAGATGTATGCATCCTTTGCGAAGCTCATCAAAGAGGAGTAGGACATAATTACAGGACATTTCATGAATACTTGCGGTTATTAGGCCAAAAGTTTTAAATTTAGCGGTTATTTTTCACGATTTTTAGTGCATTTGCAGGATACTCATGATATAATTACGTCAGTATTCGGAAAGGATGGTGCTACTATGGGTAAGAAGTATAAGGAAAAGGGCAATAAGATTGTTTGGATCCTTGCAATCATTGGTTGTGTTGCAGCAGTAGCTGCGATCGCTTATGCTGTGTATCGTTTCTTCACTCCGGACTATCTTGAGGACTTCGAGGATGACTTCGACGATGATTTCGATGACTACTTCGAGGACGAAGATGAGGAAGAGGCTGCCCCGGAAGAAGCAGCTCCTGAAGCTTCTGAAGAAGCGGCTCCTGAAGAGGAAGCAGCGGAGGAACCTGCTGAATAAGGATCACAGGTTACGTTATTCTTATTGTTTCTCCATGAACGATCAAACCAAATAAGTAGTACGTGAGCCCCGGCCATGGCCGGGGCTTTTGTACGGGAGGTAAGATGCTTAAGCGAAAAGATGTTTTTGAATGTGTGATCGACCATGTAGACTATCCGAACAAAGGAAGGTTCCGGACAGAGGAGGGACAGAAGCTGACTGTCAAGAACACCCTCCCCGGACAGCGAATAAAGTGCAGGATATTCAAAAAACACCAGGACCGGGTCGAGGGCCGGTTCTTTGAACTGGTGGAAAAGTCTCCGCTCGAGACTCGTGAAAAAGCATGCGATATCTTTCCGCTGTGCGGAGGCTGCCTTACCCAGACGATGCCTTATGACGATCAGCTTGCCCTGAAATCGGACATGGTGAAGAGGCTTCTTGCCGATGTAATGGATGAGGACACGATTTTTGACGGAATCATGAGGAGCCCGCTGGAATTTGAGTACCGCAATAAGATGGAATTCTCCTTCGGGGATGAAATACAGGACGGCCCGCTGACGCTCGGTCTGCACAGACGGAACACGACCTACACGGTACTCAATGCGGACTCCTGCAAACTGGTCCACACCGATGTGCGGAAGGTCCTTTCGGCGACCCTGAAATACTGCAGAGAAAAGAATCTCCCGAAATATGATAAGAAGAACCATACGGGATTTCTTCGCTTTCTGCTGGTCCGCCGTTCCCAGACGACAGGAGAGCTTCTCGTCTACCTGGTGACATCCTCGCAGATGGATCATGATTTCAGTGATTGGGCTGAGGCACTCCGAAATCTTGATCTTGAGGGTGCGTATGCCGGGATTTTCCATGCGCTCGATGACAGTATGGGGGATGCGCTCAAGATCGACAGGGCGACAGCCCTTTTCGGGCAGGATTTCTTCTATGAGGAACTGCTGGGCCTGAAATTCAAGGTTACGGCATTCTCCTTTTTCCAGACGAACACTCCGGGCGCGGAGGTGCTCTACGATGTGGTAAGGAAGTATGTGTCCGGCAAAGCTCCGATCCTCTACGACCTGTACAGCGGGACCGGAACGATCGGTCAGGTGCTCTCACCGGTAGCGGAGAAGGTCTACGGGATCGAGCTCATACCGGAGGCAGTCCGGGCGGCGAGGGAGAATGCGGCGCTCAATGGGATAGAGAACTGTGAATTTATAGCGGGTGATGTCCTGGAGAAGCTCGCCGAGATTCCGGAGAAGCCGGATTATATCGTGCTGGACCCGCCCCGGGAGGGCATTAATCCGAAAGCTCTGGCGCAGATCATTGAGTATGGCGTGGGCGAGATGGTGTACATTTCCTGTAAGGCTTCGAGCTTTAAGCGGGATATGGCGGTGCTCAGGGAGCATGGGTTCCGGGTAAAGAGGTGGTGTCTGGTGGATCTGTTCCCGCAGACGATGCACGTCGAGACCGTCTGTCTACTAACACATTCTTGAAGAAATAGAGCTGAAAAAGCTTGAAATACTGGGGTTTCCGTCACCGGGAGCAGATCGTGCTCATCGTGATGGGAACCCTCTTTTTATGTTCGCGGGAACTGGTCCAGCGGCAGGGTCGAGGCTACAAGTTTACTATTTCAGAAAACGAGTCAACGATTTTACTATTTTGGGCAAAACGAGAAAACGATTTTATTATTTGGGGTAGGTCGAGGCTATGATTTTACTGACGGACAGAAAGAAAGCGGCGGTGCCAGGATGTAGAGTCCTGACACCGCCTTTTTTCTGTATTAGCCGTTAATCTTACGGTACTCCATGCCGATTGCCTTGGCTCTGGCGATTAACTGGTAGACGCGAGGCTGGGAGATTTTCAGTTCTGCAGAGATTTCTCTGACAGAGTATCCTTGCAATTCTTTCATCTCAAATGCCTTTCCGATTCGGGTATCTTCTGCATCCATCATTGCCTTGATGTCTTCGTACTCAGCTTTTGCGATGCTCTGCGCATCCACTGGAGCACTTCCGATCGGCTCGTACCCGGTTTCGACGAGGCCATCCCAACTGATGATGGCGACCTGCTTCTTGTCCTTGTAGGGGCAGGTGGCGCAGGACACGGTGTCCGGGCATTTGATGAATGCTTTTCTCTTGCCGGGAATCATGCATCTGACGCTGGCATAACCACGAGAGTGCTGTGTGTCCAGATAGCTCCACTGGTATTCGGCAAGAGCGCGGTTATCTGTTTTGAAGAAGTATACCGTCACCTTGTCGCTCCCGTGGAAGTTGAGTGTCCGGCAATCGTTCCAGGTGATATGGTAGTTGTCGAGATCCTGTTGGTTTCGGATTTCGATCGGACAATCAAACAGAAGATTTCCGTTTGGCCCGATACTGGTGTTGTGTCTGAATTCGGCTTCCGACTTAGCCTTTTCATTATTTGCCATTCAGGTTTTCCTCCACTTGGTGTTGTGCCGAAGCGGAGAAATTCCAATATGGCTTCCAGCTGTTTTCTCATTGGTCACCTCACGCGGATAGTCCGCTTCGTAGTTCGGTGACCAGCGGTGCAAGACGCTGGACGATTATTCTGATGTGTCGCCGGTATTGACCTTGCACATGTTCCTCTGCAGCGGAGCATGTCGCCACCAGCGATGATTGTGGGGATTAGTCTTTCATGCCGATCTCATAATCGAATAAGGCATTCCAGACTGCTTCATAGTGGTTGGAGGTTAAAGCCTCGATACTGGAGGCGCCGCCTCCGTATTCGTTTAGGATGAACTTTACAGTTTCCCAACCGAGCTGCCTTGCCACACGAGTGGCATAATCCTGGATGTTACAGAGCCAGTTCTCTCTTTCAGCTTTTGTCATTAGATTTTCACCTCATGATTTTCTGAAAGGTTCCAGCAGATCGCCTTGTTGGCTCCTTTGAAGTGCTACAGGTATCATCACAAGGCTGCGATCCTGCCGTTCAAACCGTCGACTGAATGAACGGTGCCGTTGTGATGATCCAAGAATAATCTTGTTGCAGCAAAAAGTCTGTAGATGCCACCAACTCTGAAAGTTGGTCAAAAACCGCTTAGGAACCGGTAATTAATGTCCTGAAAGATAAAAAAGAGCTCCTCCCGGAGCTCTAAGACCAACTTTTCAAATTGAAAAATTTTTCAAAAAATGTGTTTCCCTTGTGACAGTCATCTGAAGTGTTAAAAGGTTAATAAAATGTACTTGAAATAGTCATTACATTTTGATATACTTTAATATGGTGTTTTGCACGGATAAGGAGGTTCGATATGGCTATCGACGAAAGAAAAAGCATCAAGCCTATGGAGCATTACAATATGTCGGATTTTTTGAAGGGTCAGGCTTCAAAGATCATTACGAAGGTGGCTGAAGAGGACACAACCGGGTATGTGCTGAAGCACGGAAAACCCATGGTAGTAATGATCTCTAATGAGCGCTACGAGCGCCTGCTGAAGCAGGGTATTGATATCAACGAATATTGAATGCACAACGATATAGAAATGGAGAATTAAGAGGTCATGGCAGTGAAAAAATCAGAACTATATTCTATGCTCTGGGAGGCTTGTAATAAGCTCCGGGGTGGCGTGGAACCTGCCCGGTACAAGGACTACGTACTGGTGCTGCTCTTCCACAAATATGTTTCCGATCGCTATAAAGGACAACCTTTTGCTATGTATAACATCACGGATGAGACTTCCTTCGACGCTCTCGTTAGAGCAAAAGGGAAAGCTGATGTCGGAGAGCGCGTGGATAAGATTATCCAGAAATTCATGGAGGATAACCATCTGCAGGGGTCACTTCCGGAAGTGAGCTTCAACAATACCGACGAACTCGGGTCGGGCAAGGAACTGCAAGATAAAGTGTCTGGGCTGATCGGTGTGTTCCAGAATCCGGCAATCGATTTCCGCACCAATCGTGCAAGCGGCGACGATATCATCGGTGACGCATACGAGTATTTTATGATGAAATTTGCTCAGGAATCAGGAAAGAGCAAAGGTCAATTCTATACCCCAAGTGAAGTTTCCCGCATCATTGCGCGGCTCATCGGCATTGGGAACATTAAGCCCATGCCTGATAAGTCATGGACGTTATATGACCCTGCAGCAGGGAGTGGTAGCCTTCTTATTCGGGCGGCAGATGAGGCCCCTCTCGATCCCTTTGGTGATCCTTTGGTAACAATCCACGGACAGGAGAAAGACCATTCCACAGCCGGTCTTGCCAATATGAATCTTGTCCTTCACCAGAAAGGAACCGGCAGGGTGGAGCGTGGGAATACTCTGGTCGATCCGTTTTTTAAAGACGGGTTTGGCCAGCTGCGCACATTTGACTTCATCGTCATGAACCCGCCCTTTTCAGATAAATCGTGGAGTGATGGATTAAAGCCGGAGAAAGATGATTACCACCGTTTTGAAGGTTTCGGCATCCCACCTGAAAAAAATGGTGACTTTGCGTGGTTTCTGCATGTGATCAAGTCTCTTGATAGTAAAGGCAAGGCCGGTATTGTTATGCCTCATGGTGTACTGTTCCGTGGTAATGCGGAGGAAACTATACGCAAGCAGATATTGGCGCGAAGATATATAAAGGGCATTGTGAGCTTGCCTGCAAACCTGTTTTACGGAACAGGTATTCCCGCTTGTCTTGTCTTCATCGATAAGGAAGATGCGGAGACTCGCGAAGGCATCTTCTTCATTGACGCCAGCAATGGTTACAAGAAAGATGGCAATAAGAACCGTCTGAGAGAACAGGATATTGAGAAGATCGTGCGCGTGTACACTGCACAAGAAGAAATCAAGGGATATTCCCGCTTTGTGCCGTACTCCGAAATAATGGACGAAAACACTAACGACGGCAATATGAATGTGCCGAGGTATATTCAGAAGATAGATGATTCCCTGCCACAAAATATCGCGGCACACCTGCGCGGAGGTATTCCTAAACACGATATTGATACGCTGGACCATCTGTGGTCAGTATCTGATGAATTGAAGAATACTATTTTTACCTGCGTAGATTCGGTGCATGATATTTATCAACTCGCGCTTGCTTCTGATGATATCGAAACTGTATTTGAACAGGATGAAAAACTTCAGAGGGAAAAACACAAAGAAGGAACCGAGATTTTTGAGATCTGGCGTGACGAAATTAGGGATATTCTCCTCGGAATTACGGAGAAGACCGATCCTAAGCTATTCATTCGGGAATTGGGATCTATGATTCTTGAGGCCTATGAAGATTCGCTCTTCCTTGACAATTACGATATCTATGATTGCTTAATGAACTACTGGAATGAGAAGCTCCAGGACGATGTATACGCTATTAAGGCGTATGGTTATGGGACTGCTCGTGAAGTTGAATTTACTTATGCACAGAAAAAGGCAAAGGATGAGAGCGGCGAAACCATTATGGTTGACGACAAGTCCAAGGTGAAGTCTTTTGACGGTGCTCTCATTCCACGTTCCATCATAGAGACGGAGTATTGTGCGGATGAGCTTGCCACACTTCAGGACTTGAATGACCGCCGAGAGCAGATCGCATCCGAAATGGAGGAAATGCGCGAAGAAGAGTCAGGTGACGAAGGTTTGTTGAAAGATGTGTTGTCCGATAGCGGTGATCTGCCAAAGGGGAATCTGACTAAGCGTATTAAGGAACTGGAAAGTAGGAAGACTTCTCCAGAAATGACAGCCCTCCAAAAGATTGTAGAGCTGTTTGAATCCGGTGCGGCAGGGGCTGCAGAGAGCGTTATTTGTGAGACTCCCTCTGTCGAAGACTATGGCATCCGAAATAAGAACGGCTCACTGGCAAAGGGAAAACTGAAATCTGCTCTCAAAGAGGCATCCACAAATGCTGTCATGCCAGAAATCTACCAAGATGAATATGAGGCCCTCTTAAATTATCAGATAAAACAGGACGAGTATGATTCGTTGGGTAAAGATATAAAGGCTGCTCAAAAGACACTGGATAATTTGGTGCTGGCTAAGTACGAAACACTGACTGAAGAGGAGATCAAGTACTTGCTCTTTGACTGCAAGTGGATGCCACGGTTGTACGGAGACATCAACGGCGAGATTGACCGCATCCTGAATGACTACGCCTCACGTGTCATCATGATCGCCAAACGATATGAACATACTTTGGGCGAGATAGAGGATAAGACTGCAAAGTCGAAAGCGGCAGTCAAGCAGGCTCTGGAAAGGATGGGGTACAAATGGTGACTTATCCGAACGACTGGGACGTGCGTTCCATAGGTGAGTTTGTACATGTTGGCAGAGGCGCATCTCCGCGTCCAATCGAAGCCTTCCTAACAACGAGCATTGATGGCGTGAATTGGATTAAAATTGGAGATGCTCCTCGATATGGGAAATACATTACACAGACGGCAGAGAAAGTAACACAGGACGGGGCAGCTCGTTCTGTACGAGTAAATGCAGGAGATTTTATTCTGTCCAATTCTATGAGCTTTGGACGTCCTTACATTTTAACCATAGATGGTTGCATTCACGATGGTTGGCTTCGGCTTTATGATTATCAAGATTCTGTAGACAAAGAATTTCTATATTATGTTCTTTCTTCTGAAGAAACGAAAAAACAATATGCCACATTTGCTGCTGGCAGTGGAGTGCAGAATCTCAACAAGACCGTGGTTAAGAAAGTCGTCGTCCATCTGCCTACTATTCCAGAACAAAAGAGAATTGCCAAAGTTTTGTCTGAAATGGATGAACATATTGATAACCTTGCAGAGCTTATAGAAAAGAAAAAAGGAATCCGAGATGGTGCGCTGGAAGATCTGCTGAGCGGCAGGACGAGGCTTTCTGGTTTCCAAGACGACTGGGTGGAAGTGCCGCTTGTCGATGCCTTAAGGGAAAAAGTTAAAATAGGGCCCTTTGGAAGTCAATTAAAAAAGGAAACTCTTTTAACACAGGGCGAGTATAAAGTTTACGGACAAGAAAACATTTATGCTCGTAATTTTCAAATTGGGGATCGCTATTTAATAAAAGAGCATTTTGATAGGCTATCCTCTTGCGAAATAGTTCCAGGAGATTTCCTTATGAGTACGATGGGGACTATTGGAAAATGTGCTATAGCTCCTCAGGGAATAAAGAAAGGTATTATGGATTCTCATTTGATTAGATTTAGAATCAATGAAGACATTCTACTACCAGAATACTTACTACAATTATTCTCTGAGAACTACACTTTCTTATCAAAGCAGACCGAGAGACTGGCAGTTGGAGGAATAATGGATGGACTAAGCGTAGGAATTGTTAATCAACTTATGCTTTTGATGCCTTCTAATATTAATGAGCAAAAAGCTATCGCCAATACACTTATAGCAATGGATAATGAAATTAATGTACTTGAAGACGAACGAAACAAGATGATCCAAATCCGAGAGGGTGCTATGGATGACTTGCTGTCCGGGCGGGTACGGTTACCGATGTAAGGGGGTTATGCAGATGTCAGTAGATTCCGAAAGAAAACTTCAGAACAGGGTCAAAGGCTGGCTTATCAACGATCTCCACTATACCTATCTTGGCAATCTCGAGTCGCTACACAACAAGCCCGTTAAAGAAGATCTGCTACGAAACAATCTGGAAAAGCGCGGATACGGTCAGGATGTAATTAGGAAAGCCATAACGTTGCTCGTTACAAAAGCAGGCAATCAAGCCGATTCCTTGTATCAGGTGAACGAGGAGATTTACAGCCTTTTGCGCTACGGTTGCCAAGGCGTAAAGGACGAGCATGGGAACCGCATTACAGTGCATTACATCGACTGGACGGAAACGGAAAAGAACGATTTCTACGTAGCAGAGGAAGTTACCGTTCTCCGTTATGACAACCGTACTACTAAGCGGCCAGACTTGGTGCTGTATGTCAACGGCATTGCTGTGGGCATGTTCGAGTTGAAACGCTCCTCTGTTTCCATTGGAGAAGGTATCCGTCAGATGCTGACAAACCAGCAGAAGGAGAACATCCAAGGTTTCTTCAACACCATGCAGCTACTCATGGCAGGCAACGAGGCGGAGGGCCTGAAGTATGGTGTTATTGAGACTCCGGAGAAATACTATCTCCAGTGGCGAGAAGACACAGATCCTATTCGTCTGGCCAAGAATGAACTTACCCAAAAGATTCTTGCTTTGCAAGAAACGGAGAGTAATCGCCTCCGGGATGGTGTGATTTCCCTTTGCCAGCATGATCGATTTCTCATGCTGATCCATGATTTTATGATCTATGATGCTGGAGTAAAGAAAACTGCGCGTCATAATCAGTTCTTCGCTGTCCAGGCCGCTCAGCAGCGCATCAAAGAAGGCGAAGGCGGTATCATTTGGAATACACAGGGCTCTGGCAAGTCTCTCATTATGGTTTGGCTTACAAAGTGGATCAGGGAGAACATAACGGACAGCCGTGTCGTTATCATCACCGACCGTGATGAACTGGATGATCAGATTGAAAGCTTGTTCTTTGACGTGGGAGAAAACAAGGTCAAACGGGCAAAGAGCTGTGCTGACCTTCGGGATATTCTCAATAACAATGAGTATCCGATTGTCTGCTCCCTTATTCATAAGTACGGGCATAACGCAGGCAAAGATGCGGATATCGACAAATATGTAAAAGATCTGCTGGCCAACCTCCCTAAAGATTATAAGGCCAAGGGTAATATCATCGGCTTCATCGATGAATGCCACCGTACCAACTCCGGTAAGCTTCACAAGGCAGTGGAGACACTTATGCCGGATGCAATCCTTGTGGGCTTCACCGGGACTCCGCTGCTCAAAGATGACAAAGAAAAGAGCATCGAGACTTTTGGCTCCTACATTCATACCTATAAATTCGACGAAGGCGTGCGCGACGGTGTTGTGCTTGACCTTCGTTATGAGGCGCGTGACGTCAACCAGGAATTATCCAGCCCTGCTAAGATTGACCAGTGGTTTGATCTGAAAACTGCAGGATTGACAGAACGAGCAAAGACACAGTTGAAGCAGGCGTGGACCTCTATTAGCAAGCTGTATAGTTCAAAGGAACGGTTGGAGCGCATTGCGGCTGACATTATTTTTGACATGAGCGATACTGTTGGTAAGCCGCGACTGGCCACGGACCGTGGGACAGCTATGCTCGTGGCAAACAGCATTTATGAAGCCTGCAAGTACTGGGAAATTTTCCAATCGCATAATTTCACTCGTTGCGCTGTGGTGACTTCGTATGAGCCGACCACATCCAGCGTCCGGACAGCCACTTATGATCCTACAAAAGCCAGTGAGGAAGAGTATAAAAAGAAAATCTATGAGCGCATGCTGAACGGTAAGAAGCAGTCAGAATTCGAGACCGAGGTCAAGGAAATGTTTAAAAAGGCACCTGGCAAGATGAAGCTGCTCATCGTTGTGGACAAGCTTTTGACTGGATTTGATGCGCCGAGTGCCACGTATCTTTACATTGACAAGAGCATGCGCGACCATGATCTTTTTCAATCCATCTGCCGTGTCAACCGGCCTGATGGCGATGACAAGGATTACGGCTATATCGTGGACTATATGGACCTTTTCCGCAATATTCAGTCTGCGGTCCACGATTACACTTCCGGCGCATTTGATCAGTACGACAAAGAGGATATCGAAGGTCTTCTCAAGGAGCGGTACGAAGAAGCAAAATCTGAAATGGTGGGAAGCCTTGCATCTATCAAGGATCTACTGGCTAATGTGCCCGATCCCAAAGCGGATACTGATTACATTGACTACTTCTGCGGGACCGACAGTGAGTCCGATGAAAAAACAGCCCGAAGAGATACCCTGTATGCTTTGACAGCATCACTGAGTCGATCCTTTGCCAGTTGTTGTAATCGGCTCGTTTCCGACTATGGATACACAGAGCCGCAGGTCACACAGCTGAGAAGTGATATCGACGGGTATAACAAAATCAAAGAGATGATCAAGCTGGCCAGCTGCGATTATATTGATCTGAAGCCCTATGAAGCGGATATGCGTTATATTCTGGACACTTACATTCGGGCGGACGATTCTAAGCTCGTAAACAAGATGGCTGATATGTCTCTCGTTGAACTGTTGCTGGAGGGTAAAACAACCACTCCCGCTGATCTTGTAAAAGACCTTCCCGGTGATGAGAACGCTAAGGCTGAGACCATCGAAAACAACCTCAAGCATGAGATTGTAAAGAAGATGAGTTCCAATAGTGTCTATTACGGGAAACTCTCTGAAATGCTGGAGGATGTGATCGAGCAGCGCAAGATTGCAGCAATGAGCTATGAAGAGTATCTTCGTCAGGTCGTGGAGCTGGCTCAGGCTATTCTTCATCCCGAAGAAGATGATACCTATCCTGAAGGCATCCGAGAAAGTGCTGCTCGTAGAGCTATTTACGATTATTTGGAGTACGACTTTGATCTTACTATCGGTGTGGATAAGTCTATCCGCATAACGGTTACTCCTGACTGGCATACAAATTTTCAACGTGCGCAGAAAGTCCGTGTTGCAATTTACATGACGTTAATTCAGGCAGCTATTGAAGAAGCCAAAGCAAACGAAAAGACCGAAGGTATCTTTGATATTGCAAAGAGGCAAGAGGAATATGATAGATAATGAAACTTTAACAGTTGCCGGGATTCCCATTACGGTTACGCGAAAGCAACGGCAGAAAAATCTATATATTCGGATAAATCCACCGGAGGGTGATGTAACGGTCAGTGCTCCGGCGGATGCCACAGAGGACGCGATTCGTTATTATGTTTTAAGAAAAGTCCCGGAAATCACGAAGATCCGTGACCGGATGGTTTCCCAGCCCAGACAGTCAAAAAGGGAATATGTATCCGGTGAGGCCTGCTATCTATGGGGCAAGCCCTATATGCTCCAGGTCATTTATGAGGGAAAGCGGTATCGAATAGAAAAGACGCCGCAGCGGATTATTATGCATGCACCTGAAGGTGCATCGGAGGATAATCGGGAAAAGGCGCTCACCGAGTGGTATCGAGGCGAATTAAAGCGAGTACTTCCGCAGATCCTCAAACAATGCGAAGAGCGAACCGGTGTTGAGACGAATGCATGCAACATTAAGTACATGAAGACACGCTGGGGCTCCTGCAATATCCCTGAAAAGAGAATCCTCATAAACCTCCAGCTTGTACACAAGCCGATTGAGTGTTTGGAGTATGTTGTGACCCACGAACTTGTACATTTGCTGGAGAAAAATCATACAAATCGATTCAGAGCTCTGGTAGAGAAGTATTATCCTAACTGGAAAGAGGCAAAGCAAATGCTCAGTGAAATGCCTCTTGACCCGTTGGATGATGGAGATGAGGATACGGATGCCGAGTAAGTTAACACGCAGCGATATTTATGATATAGACAAGAAATCAGGTGCGCTGATATTAGGAGCGAATCGACTGGATGACTATGCCACAAAGTTTCTGAAAAAATACTGTGAAGAGGC
Source organism: uncultured Eubacteriales bacterium (assembly GCA_900314565.1). Taxonomy (GTDB): domain Bacteria; phylum Bacillota; class Clostridia; order Lachnospirales; family Lachnospiraceae; genus Chordicoccus. The sequence continues at coordinate 761 of OMVU01000029.1, read as the reverse complement.
GCTAACTACGCCGATGCCGCTTCCGATTGAAACTATGCTGCAAAAGGCCAACCTAACGGTAAAAACAGCTTCACTCTCCAGGAATCTTGACATCTTCGGCTGCTGCATGCTTTTGGATGGGTATGTCAGGATTTATGATTCTGAAAAGGGTGACTACGTCCCTACCTTTTATCCGGCAGGTACTTTGCTTTTCGATCCTGATTCAGAATGGGCATATGGCGAAGGGTGCAAAAGGAATACGCTCATTCATGAAATGATACACTGGGACAAGGATCAGGTGTATTTCAAGATTCTTGAGCGAAAAAACAGAAAAGCAAAAGAAGAACTATATCCCATCATGTGTCGCCAGTCTCGACGTAACTTCGAACCCCCATCCGGGAAACGCACAAAACAGAATGAAGTGGAATGGCTGGAATGGCAGGCACATAAGCTGGCTCCTCGCGTTCTTATGCCCAAAGCCATGTTTATTAAAAAAGCGGAGGAGTTTCTTAACGGACAGTCCGAAACCTGCGATAATCTTGTAGATGCGCTGGCCGACTTTTTTAAAGTTTCTCGCACATCAACTAAAATCCGACTGATTGAAGTTGGGCTTGAGAATCGTCTGGTGGGTATGTCAGATTATGCAGCAGTTTTTGATGAACTTAAGCGCAACGAACATATAGCCTGAATTATTCACGAGGGTAGATTCTATACGGAATCTTCCGCTCGGAGTTTGAAAATCGGCAATTCATTAGCAACGCGGACTGAGTTATCCACAAAAA
>OMVU01000142.1 GCA_900314565.1 uncultured Eubacteriales bacterium | reverse complement strand
ATGCCGGGGGTCTCCCAGGCGGACTTGGTATAGTCGTCGATCAGCCCGAGCTTAACAGCTGCAAGACCGCGTACCTTCTCGAGAAGGTCGAGCTTATCGGGATCGGCATCCAGTTGGTCGGGAAGCTCCGTTCCGGTGAGTCCGAGATCAACTGCTTTCGCAAATACCAGCGGGTTTGCGGCGTCTACGATTGAAACCTGTACAGGGCCATATCCGGGGACATCCAGCGTATCGACCGCATTGCCGGTGGGAAGGAGTCCGTTCCCGAGGGTTCCGGAAGGCTTTACGAATTTGAGCTTGACAGGAGCTGCCGTTCCGGGAACGCCCGCGATCGCGAAATCGCCGCTGTACTGCACCTGGCCGCCCTGCGTGTCAACATCCGCAATGATGATTTTATCGGTGTTCGTGTTGTAGATCCGCACGCTGGTCTTGTCGCCGGTGATCTCCACAAGGCCCTTTTCAATTGCGAAAGGCCCGACGCCGGAAGAGATATTGCCGCAGTTTCCTTTGTAGCTGACAATCGGCTTGTCTACGGAAACCTGCGCGAAGGTATAGTCCACATCTGCCCCCGGATGGGAGGACTTTTTAATGATCGCAACCTTGCTGGTCACGGACTTGGAGCCGCCCAGTCCGTCGATCTGCTTCTGGTCCGGGCTTCCCATCATTCTAAGAAGGATTCCTTCCCACTCGCTCTTTTCCGCGGGAAGATCGGTCTCAAGGATGTATGCACCCTTGCTGGTACCGCCTCTCATGATCGTGACGGGGAGCCGCTTTAACTGCACTTTCTTTTCGTTTTCCATAGGATTTCCCTCCTTATTGGATTGTGATGCAACGGTTTTGTGTGCCGCGTTTTCCTGTCTTCCTGTATTAATCGTAGTGCAATTTTTGTATAGATGGAAATACAAATAAACCATTAAAAGTATTCAAAAAATGAATTATAAGAATGCGCCATGAAGTCAGAGGAGCCCTCAAAATGCGGATAACTGGAGATATTTGGATAATTGCGGGTTTTCCTGTGCTTTTATTCGGAATATACGGTGCCGGAAATGGGGATACAGAATTCATATAAATAATAATAACTATAGACAAAAGGAATGATATGCGGTAAGATGATAAAGAAAAAAGCGGGAGAATGATACTGCGAGTGAGGAGAGAGATAAATGGACTTCAGGGAATTGTCTCATATCATGGCGATCGCCAAGTATAAAAACATTACGAAGGCTGCGGAATCGCTGTACCTGACACAGCCGACGCTGTCCAAGACCCTCAAAACGCTGGAGGCGGAGGTCGGGCAGCCGCTGTTCCGCCGGCTGGGGAACAAATATATCCCGACGTACGCGGGCGAGAGGTATATTGAGAGGGCGCAGGAGATCCTGCAGTTGAAAAAAGAACTGGATCAGGAGATGGGGGATATCATCAGTAAAAATGAAGGGGTCCTCAAGATTGGCTTTCCGGCGATGCGCAGCACGTACATGCTTCCCTGTACGCTGCCGATATTCAGGAGCCTGTATCCGGAAGTGCGGATCCTGATCCGGGAGGAGATGTCGGACGTGCTCGTGCGTCTCATCCAGGAGGGTGAGATCGACCTTGCCTTTTTCAACCGTTTTGAGAACGATAAGGATATCGATTATACAATTATGAGCAGAGAGGAATTGCTGCTTGTAGTATCAAAAGAAAATCCTCTGTGCGGGATGGGCGTCAAGATGCACGGCTGCAAGTATCCACACATGGACCTCAGGCTTTTATCTGACCAGAATGTGATCATGCAGGTGCCGGGACAGAGGACGAGGAGTATTACGGACCGGATCTTCAAGAACGCGGGAATGGAGCCGAACATCATCCTGGAGACCGGAAACATTCAGGCGGAGGCAGAGCTGGCCGCAAGGAATTTCGGCGTCGCATTTATCACGGAGACGCACCTGAAACATGTCGCATGTACAGACAGGCTCGCGTTTTTCTCTGTGGGAAAGCCGAACACGACGGTGGACTTCGTCGCAGCATACCGCATGAACAGTTATATCCCATACCACGCTCAGGAGTATATGAAGATCGTGAAAGAGTTTACGTAAGGAATTTGATGAACAGAATACTGACATGATAAAAACAGCCCGGAACGGCCGACGACCGTCCCGGGCTTTTCTCTATTTTGACTGCAGACAGCTTGATGCTTCTTTTTCGAAAAACTGCCATTACCATTACCTCCTAAAATCATATACATTCTATATTCAGATGATCCTGCATCCGATTCCCATACATTTACCTCCTTTGTGTTCTTGATGCAGGCGGCCTTTTTTGCCTGCCGCCTTCTTTGTACATGTCTGTGATTTTATACTAGTACGGTTCAATGATAGAAAAAAATATGTATAATTCATAAATGCTATGAAATTATTGAATGATTATATAATGTCGGGTGATGGACGTTTTGGATAAATCACTATTTTGAGGGCTTAAATATATGGAATGAACCGTGAAGAACTCAACAAATTACACAAAAGGCATAGGGAAAAACATGCATAGTACTTAACAATACTATTCGATATAGGAATGCATCATGCTGCAAAACATGTGCTATGATTTGATTGAAAGGAACAAGAGATTTGGTGACCTTCATGCGGTAACAGGAGGAACAAATGGATTTCAGGGAACTGACTTATGTCATGGCGATTGCAAAATACAAGAATATTACAAAGGCGGCAGAATCACTTTACCTGACACAGCCGACGCTGTCCAAGTTCCTTAAAGCGCTGGAGGAAGAAGTTGGACAGCCGCTGTTCCGCCGACTGGGGAACAAGTATATCCCGACGTACGCAGGAGAGAGGTATATCGAGAGGGCCAGGGAGATCCTGCTTTTGAAAAAAGAACTGGATCAGGAGATGGGCGATATCATCAGCAGAAATGAGGGAGTTCTCAAGATCGGTTTTCCGCCGATGCGCGGGACGTATATGCTTCCCTGTACACTGCCCATATTCCGGAGTCTGTATCCGGAAGTCAGAATCAAGATCCGGGAGGAGATGTCAGACGTACTTGTGAAGCTCATTCAGGAGGGTGAGATCGATCTCGCTTTCTTCAACCACTTCGAGAGCGATAAAAATATAGATTACACGGTGATGAGCAACGAGGAGCTGCTTCTTGTGGCTTCAAAGGAAAACAAGCTTTGCCGGATGAGCGTAAAGATGCGCGGCTGCAAATATCCGCACATAGACCTGAGGCTTTTATCTGACCAGAATGTGATCATGATGCTTCCCGGGCAGAGGACGAGGAGCGTCACGGAACAGCTCTTTAAGAGCGCCGGGATGGAACCGAATATCATTCTGGTGACCGGGAATATCCATGCGCAGGCGGAATTGGCTGCCAGGAATTTCGGTGTCGCATTTATCACGGAAACGCATCTGAAATACGTCTCATGCAGGGACAAACTGGCCTTTTTCTCTGTGGGCAAACCGAACACAACGGTTGATTTTGTTGCCGCGTACCGTATGAACAGCTATATCCCGTATCACGCGCAGGAATATATGAAGATCGTGAAGGACTTTACATAAAAAGGTTGACAGAGGGTGCAGTCCGCTGTCAATCATGAACAGCAGTACAAAAACTGAATAAGCCAGCCAACAGTAGTACTTCATTCAATATGGAGTTACAACTATCGCGAAAAGAGCAGCCCGATTCCGGCGGGCTGCTCTTTTTTTGACATAGAGACCTCTGGGGTAGTTTGACCCCATCTGTGGACAAACTACCCCAGAGGTCGTTTTGCGCCCAGAGGTCGTTTTGCGCCGAAAATGACAAAAATGTCATAATTAAGTCACTTTAGATTAATTATGCATCTGTAGCATTATAGACATAAGGTCGTTAAGTGAAATGACAGATAC
>OMVU01000077.1 GCA_900314565.1 uncultured Eubacteriales bacterium | reverse complement strand
AGCTTTCTTTTTCCATACAAGTTTGCCGGTTTTCAGCGCATCTTCATAAGCGTTGATCTTATACTGCAGCTTATCCATTGTCTGCTCCAGCTGATTCTTCTGTTCTTCAAGGGCATTCATTTGACTCCGGAGCAGTTCCAATCTGGCGGGTATTGTACTGTCTCCCTTCTGGAACAGATCCAGGTATTCGATCATCACTTCGATCGGCAGCCCGGCATTTCGCATGCAGATGACAAGCTCTACCCATCGAAGGTCTTCTTCCTAGTAATCCCAAATCCCGCCCGGTGTGCGTGTCACCGGAAGGATCATCTTCACCCGCTCATAATAACGAAGCGTGTCCTGGGAGATATTATATTTCTCTGAAACTTCTTTGATTGTCATACGACTGACTCCGTTACGCATTCTCACTGATCCATTTCCGGATCTCACGATCTGCTCTGTCTACATCACTTCCGCAGATGGACAGTCCCGGTTTCACCACAGCTCCTTCCACCGTTTTCCTGATTTCATTCACCGTGTCGCAAAGGCCGCTTCCTTCATTTGTACAGAACGAATGGATCACCTTTCCGGTAAAATCAAAAGATTCCAGGAATGTGTAGACTGCCATGGGCATGGTTCCCCAGTAATTTGGATAACCGAGATATATCTCATCGTAGGCATCCAGATTTTCCGGCAGGCTTGTCAGTTCCGGACGTTTATTCGCTTTCAGATCCGCCTTGGCCTGTGCGATGCAGGTCTTGTAATCTGCCGCATACGGCTCTTTCTGATCGATTCTGAACAGTTCTGATCCTGTTTCCCTTGCGATCATCTTCGCTGCCTTCTCTGTATTTCCTGTCTGGATGTATCTCAGGCTTCCACCGAAATAATTCTCATCAGCCCTTGAGTAAAGTGCTGTCAGTATCGCCACGTTTTCCTCCTGATCATGATGAATTTCTCTCGTTCCAGAATCACTATATTCCCTGGAGTTAACTCCAAGTCAAGGGGGTATTTACATTTTCATTTTTAAGGAAAATATACTATCAAATTTAATAGTGACTCATAAATTTGCTTATATCTTCCTTTCATCGCGTGACTTGGATATGATGCAGTTGCAGCAGCGATGAAGCTGCCAGGAAGATCACCTAAGAAAGGAAGATATGATCATGATGAATGAGAACGTTAAAAATCTGCTGAAGAACAGTATCTGGGATCTGGCAACCTGTGCCGATGGCCAGCCGAATGTCGTTCCTGTTGCATTCAAGGATGTTACGGATGACGGCAAGCTGGTTGTAGGAGATGTATTCCTCGATACCACACTGAAGAATATCCGTGCCAATGACGGCAGGATCGCCATCTCCGTCTACAATGCACAGACTCTTGAAGGGTACCAGATCAAGGGGAAAGCTGAGTATGTAACGGAAGGTACCGTTGTCGATACATTCAAGGCCATGGTCGAGAAGATGTTCAACGGAGCAGCAACGGCCAAGGGCGCTCTGATCATTACCCCGGAAAAGGTCATAGTGGCAACACCCGGTGCAGATAACAAGAAAGAGCTCTGATAAAAGAGGAGCTGGATAAGCGACGGCGGAGGACATCAGAAACAGGAACTGTTCTCCGCCGTCCTTTTCATAAGAGGTATGATATGCAGATGTGTATTTTTAAAGGTACAACCGGTGATTATGAATCGGAAATCAACAGACTGAAAGAAGCTTTCCACAATGCGGATGCTGTTCTGGTTGGCGCCGGGGCAGGACTGTCTACAGCTGCCGGACTTGATTATAGCGGGGAGCGCCTGCAGAAGTATTTCGGCGATTTCGCTGCGAAGTACGGCATGCCGAATATGTACAATGGCTGCTTCGCTCCGTTCGAATCCCGGGAAGAACGCTGGGCATACTGGTCCCGCTGGGCATGGGTCAACCGCTATATGGATATCCCCGGGGATACATTGAAGAACCTGAAGGCGCTCCTGGAGAAAAAAGATGACTGGTTCATACTCACGACGAATATTGATCATTCATTCCGAAGAAGCGGATTCCCGAAGGACAGAACCTGTTATACACAGGGGGACCTGGGTCTGTTCCAGTGTTCTGTGCCCTGTCATACTGACACGTGTGACAATTACGAAGCGGTCCGAAGGATGATCGAGGCGCAGGGCTATGTTCCGAACAAGGTTGGATACCTCGACGTCCCGCCCGATGGAAAAATCAGGATGACCGTACCGACGGATCTGATCCCGCATTGTCAGCGCTGTGGGGCAGAAATGGATTTCAATCTGTTCTGGGATGAGCGGTTTGTCAGAGATTCCGGCTGGCATACGGCACATGACAGATATGTGTCATGGACAGAAGCACACAGAACCGGAAAGATTCTCTATTTTGAACTGGGCGTAGGCTACAATTCGCCGGGCGTGATCAAAGTACCGTTCTGGCAGATGACGGCAGCCAATCCGGACGCCGTCTTTGCGAGTATTAATCTGGATAGTCCGAGCGGACTGGACGGACTGCAGAAGCGCTCGATCATCATTTCTGAAGATATTGACAAGGTCATCCGTGATCTGCTGCAGGAAATGACATGAAGAAAGCATATATTGATCCTGAAAAATGTGTGGGCTGCGGTGCGTGTATCCAGGCCTGTCCGGCAGGAGCGATCCGCATGCTTCCCGGATGGAAAAGCAGGGTTAATCCGGAAAAATGCATCGGATGCGGCCGCTGCGTACAGATCTGCCACAGATCTGCACCTGAACTCCTAATAGAAACTCCGTAAAAAAAGAGCTACTATTGTATATAATAGTAATTTGGAGGTAATGACAATGTATCAGAAGAAGCTGGAAGACGATATCCGCTGCCCGCTGGAATACGGTCTCGAAATTTTCGGCGGCAAGTGGGACTCACGGGTAATCTGCGTCCTGAATGAGAAGAAGGTTCTGCGCTACAGTGAGATCCGGAAGGAAATGGGCAATATCACAGATGCCGTGCTGTCTTCAACACTGAAGAAGCTGATCACCAACGGATTAATTCAGAGAAAGTCCTATGATGAAATTCCGCCCAAAGTAGAATACAGTCTGACAGAAAAGGGCGAGTCTGTCGTTCCCATCCTGCAGAGTATATGCAGGTGGTCAGGCATTTTCCACAGAGATGACAGTGCGCCTGTCATGATCCAGTGCCGAAAGTGCGACTACAACCGCTAATACGGATTATTCACAGCCTGAGCCAGTGTACCAGATAGTGGTTCTCCCATGGAACACAAACTGCAAAATAAGCGTATGCTCCACATCCAGCATTACTTTATCGCCTGTTACCGTGTACGTTCTTGTCTCATATCCGCCGAAGAATCCACCAATGGTAAATTTGAAGGAAACCTTAAAAGGTTTATCTATCTTCCTAATCTCCCAATCTACTATTTGCTATATACACACCAGCAATGATAATCGCAGCTCCTACTGCCTGAATCGCTGAAAACTTCTCGTGCAATATCAATACTCCTGCGACAATCGAAACCACAGTCGCCACTCCTATAAATGACGAAGTACGATTTACACCGATCGATAGAGTCCGTATAATGGTGTAAATTCAATAAAAAATAAGACACTTCTGCAAGAAATCTTTACGAAGCATCTGCCGCAGCTTTTTCCGGAAGGCTGCGGCAGTGTTTTATAGAGCTGCTTCTTCTCTCATCGTTTTCCTCTCGTATCTTACACGGTCAGTATCTCTTCTGTTCTTCCGCAATTCCTCGAGGACGCTTGGACGTTCGTTATTGCCTGATGGTATCTTACCGTCCCGGTTGTCCTGCCCGTTCCGAATCTGATCAATCTGTTTTTTCGCGGACCGGTATTCCGCTTCCGCAGCCCCGACGCTACCGAAACCGTACTGTGTCGGGATAAACTCCAGCTGCGTTCTGCAGGTCTCGATCTGCCGTCCGATCCCATCGATCCGCTCCTGAAGTGCTTTCCTGTCCTTCCGGTTGAACAGGGAACGGGGCATGCCGTCCAGTGCTTTCTGGAGGATCTGCTGCTGATTTTGCAGCGCGTAAAGTTTCCGATTGGTCCGGCAGAGCTTTTCATGGATGGGGCGGATCTTCATAAGCCGAAGCTCAGCAGCTTCCGCAGCCTCTTTCTTTTCAACTCTCTTGCTCTGTGCAGTCTGCCCCTTTGCTTTTGTCTGCAGCTCTCTGGTTGTCTCGGCCTTCTCTTCAGATTTCATGAGAATCGCGAGAAATTCCTTCAGGATCGCGATCGCCCTGCGCAGGAGATCCGCGAACAGTTCCGGCTTCCGCCCATTCTTCCGCACAGTCTCCGCCACCTGATCCACCACTTCTTCTTTTTTGAACGCAGCCACTTCTTCCTGACTTCCGCCGGCAATCAGCACCTGGTCCACGGTTTGGTTCCACTCCTGCCGGAGCTCGTTGTCACGCAGGATCTCTTCCGCCAGCGGATATCTCCTTCCGGCCGGAGAACCATTTGACATCATAGATTTCTCCTTTTGCCAGGATCCTGCAGCCTGGCCGGACTTGTCCGTCCTCATCCAGGATTTCTTTTTTTGTCCGTACGTGCCTGCCGTTCTCATCGTAAAACATATTGCGGGAAGCGTACCGGACCTCCGTCTTTTCCAGAGGTTCCCGGTCGGCAAAGATCAGATGGATGTGATAGTTCGTCATTGCCTTGTTGTGATGGAGCGCCGCGACGCAGTCCACCCCATACTCCATGCTGAATGTCGCGGCAAAGAGCTGCAGGAGTTTTTCCGGATCTTTGCTCTGTAGGCTCTCGGGCAGTGCGATGATGAGTTCCCGGGCTTCGATACATTTTCCTGTTTTCTGGTTGCTCCGCCAAAACTCAAACTGCGCCTGCCTGGAAAGATATTCCCAGTATTCCGGTTTTGCTGTACCCCACACCGCATACAAGTGTTCCTGCCGTTTCGGATTGCTGATGTAGTCCACGCGTCCGCGCACATCTGTTAGCTTCGTCATTCTGATAAAGGAATGTCTTGTAATAAGCGTCATCTCCTCTCGCCACGCGAGCCCCCGGAGGGCGAAATACCTTTGCATGGCCGCAGGCTGTGCAAAGGGAGTATTTCGCTCTCAGTCGCCGAGGGCTCTTTGAATTTGCTGTCTTATGAAAAATCATGTTCCTGCGGTCAGTTTTAAACAATTTGAGTCCTTCTCTCCTTATCCGGTCGTAAACGTAAACGGTAAACGAGGCAGAAAAAACTTTTTTCTTTCTCGTTTACGTTTACTCGTTTACATTCCTAACCGAGATTTAATGGAACGGAACATCCTCGTCTTTGCTGACCGGGTAAAATCCGCCATTGTCATCATCTTTCTTCCGGTGCCATGCCCTCTGGGCACCATAATCTTTGAATTTATGAGTCACCGCCTTTGAATCCCATCCAGGCATGCCCTGATTCATGACGTTATTGATCGGCTGAAGTACACTCCGCTTCTGTGGGTCATAGGTCAGTTTGAAGGCTTCTTCGTAGATCTGGATGGCGCAGACATACTCCCCATTAAACGTGTCCAGGTAATTCTGAATCACACCGAAAGTAGAATCATCCGGCATATAATCCGTCTGCATTTTCCGGACATCGTTGTCCAGTTCTTTCGGAAATGTAAGGCAGTAATCTCCGGATCTGTAAATCTCCATCGCTTCGGCCCAGCAGTGAATGATATAATCCCGGCATTCTTTTTCGTCATCAAGCGGATGGCGTTCCGCTTTCTCCGCGCAGATCGGAATCGGTGCAAATCTCCGGTTGCCGGTCGTGTCGTAGGGAAGGAAATTCACATTGTTGGACGAGCCGAGGAAGATGCACTGCCGCGGCCGATCCTCCGGATGCGTTTCATAGGGAATCTTGTAGGTTTCTTTCGTGCGGCTTAAGAAAGACTTGATCAGTTCGATACTCTTTGCACTGTTCGTCGCGAGCATTTCTGCCATCTCAATAAACCAGTGCCCCTGTATTTTCCGGTAGACATTTTCGTCATCCAGTCTCCGAAGATCATCCGTGAACCATTCGTCCCTGATTGCGAGGAATCGGAGCAGCGTGGATTTTCCTGCGCCTTGACCGCCGACCAGACAAAGCATGATTTCAAATTTGCAGCCCGGATGAAATACCCGGTTGATGGCACCCAGCATCATCAGCTTCGTCATTTCGTAAACATAGGGACTTTCCTCCGCGCCCAGATATCTGGGAAGGAGATACCGGATCCTTTCACGGCCATCCCACTTGAGGCTGTTCAGATAATCCCGGATCGGATGGAAACTGTTTTCGCTGCTCACGATATCGATGGCAGCCCGGATCTGCTTCTCCCTTGTCAGGCCATAGGTCTTTTCCAGATAGAGCCGGATCTGGTTCACGTCTGTGTCAGTGATGGCACTGCCGCGGCGTTTCCAGCCGACGTCCCCAATAATTTCTGTTTTATCGGTCAGTTCATTTCTCCGGATCCTGCCGGCAAGAAGCGGATCTTTCAAAAGGACCGTGACGGCATTCTGAATGGACTGACGGACAAGCCCTTTGTCCGTGACTCCCAGTTCTGCAGCGACATCCTCCGCAGTCAGTTTCTCTGTCCTGAAAAGTTCTTCATCAAGCAGTTCTTCTATTTCCATATTGTTCTCCGGGCTCTTTGTTTCGCTTGTCAATGCGCCTCACCTCCTCCCGCATGTCGATAAAAAACGCGATCTGGTCTTCCTCTCTTTCCAGGCAGAGAACATCCAGATAGTAGCTGACCCTGTCGAAGTTCTGGAGTGCTTCCACGAACAGAGGATTCCACTCTGCATACGGATCTGTCGGTGCATACTGCTCTTTCCACAGTTCCATGTTCCCGGTATATTCCTTCAGCACATCGATCGCCCAGTCTCTCCAGCGGCGGAATTTTTTCTGGATTCTGGTCTTTTCCTGCAGCTTTCCGGCAGGACACCTCCTTACTCCAGACCTGGCTTTTCTGCTGGATCCTGATGATGTCTGAGGAACCATAATGCCGAAATCATGACAGAGTTTGAGTGCGGATTCATATAAGGTGAGCCCTGTGAGACGGGAAACATAGTCGATGACATCTCCGTCAGCCCCGCAGCCGAAGCAATGGAATCTTTCGTCCAGTTTCAGGCTGGGATGACGATCCTGGTGAAAAGGACAGCATGCCATCCCGTTCCTTCCAACCTTCAGACCATAATATTCAGCTGCTTCTCTTGCAGAGACTTTGCTCCGGATCTCACGGAAAATATTGAATTCCGTACTTCCTTCTGGTAGTATGTCGTTGACGTTTTTATCAATGAATGATCGCTTTCCGGCCGCGCCAACAGCCGGATTCAAAGCGGTCATTTTCTTTTCTTCTTCCAATCGCTTTCCTCCTTCATCTCCTCCATGACGGATGTAATCAGGGCAATGCGTTCCAGCAGATCTTCATAAATTCCGCTTCCTGCATCGATCCTTTCGAGTTCTTCAAGGATCTCCTGCATTTCCGTCTGCAGTCCCAGAAAGACTTTGGGATTGCCCTGTACGACTACCGTCCGGTCCGTGAGTTTTCTTGTGATATAGTCCTGCTTGGTAAGCCCGGATACCCGGACGCAGGAATTGATCATTTCCCCTTCCTCCGGAGACACCCGGAACGCCACGGTTACACTTCTCCATCTGTGCTGCCGGTCGAGATTTTTTGCTGACATCTTTTATTCCTCCTCGCTGTCTGATTGATTCGCACTTCTGTTTTCGCTTTTGCTGCTTCCTGATCTTTCCGCTCCTGTCCCGCCATAATTTCCGCGCTGACTTTCAAGAAAATCGGCCATCGCATCCTGCTTGTTCGGAAACAGATGAGCATAGCGGTAAGTGATCTTGTCCCCGCTGTGTCCGACACGCTTTCCAATCTCAAAAGCTGAAAATCCCTGATTGATCAGAAGCGATACATGGGAATGCCGCAGGTCGTGGATACGGATACGCTGTACGCCGGCCTTTTTGCTCCCTGACTCCATCGCCCTGCACATCCGGCTCTTCGAAAGCGGGAACAATCTGTCGTTGGGTCCGATATCGTAGAACTGTTTCAGACAGTCTTTCATTTCTTCGCAGAGGAAGTCGGGGATCCTGATCGTTCGATTGCCGGCAGTTGTCTTCGGATCCGTGATCACGTCTTTCCCACGGATACGCTGGTAGGACTTGTTGATCCGAAGCGTTTTCTTCTCAAAATCGAAATCCGCAGGAGTCAGCGCAAACAGTTCTCCCTCGCGGATCCCGCACCAGTAAAGGACTTCAAAAGCGTAATAGTAGAGAGGTCTGTCCATCATGACGTGTGCAAATTTCTGATACTCTTCTTTAGTCCAGAACTTCATTTCCCGGCTTTCCTCTTTGCCCATGCCCCCGGCGATTCTGGCCGGATTGACCGGCAGCCGATAATAACGGATCGCATGGTTGAAGATTGCTGAAAGCTGATTGTGGATCGTCTTCTGATATGTGGGCGAAATCGCATGGCCGTCTCTTCCAGGAAGCAGCATCACCGTATTCTGCCAGTCGACGATATCCTTCGCCGTTATTTCAGAAAGCTTCCGCTTTCCCAGATACGGAAGGATCTTGCTCTGCACGATGCTGTCCTTCGTCTCCCATGTGCTTTCTTTCACCCGGGACTTGAGATCCTCTGTATAAAGCTCATAAAAGCTTTCCAGTGTCATTTCAACGTCCGCACGTTTCTGGAGCTTGAACTGTGCCTCCCAGTCCAGAGCATCCCGTTTTGTCTCGAAACCTCTCTGGCATTTCTGCCTGCTGGCACCCGTCCAATCCTTATAGCGGATCATGACGTACCAGTTTCCATTTCTGTCTTTGTATGCCGGCATTTACCTGTCCTCCTTCTTCACTGACTGATTGTTGTCGATGTCTTCCTCATTGGCCATGGTCTTATGCGCCGCACCGTCTGATGTCCCATAGAACTGGTCATAGAAATACTTTCTGTCGATCCTTCCGGCGATCACAAAGCATCCTCTTCCCGCCAGTTCCCGGTTCAGCCTGCGGATCAGCTTATAGGCATACGGCACGGAAACATCCAGTACCGTCGCGACTTCCTCCGCGCGCATGAACATCTTTTCCCCGGTTCTTTCTTTGATTCCTGGCATCTGTTTTCCCTCCTTATCTTCAAAATGGTATTAAGCATTTTTGCTTAGCGTTAATATACTATATATATTTGCTTAGTGTCAAGGGTTCTGAATGGTATTTACTAAATATATTTATTTAGTTTTGCATTGATTGTTCTAAGCAGATCTGCTACACTCGACTTATCTGGATTTATCATCAACTGACAGGAGGTACCTGCGATGGCTATCGGCGAGCGAATACATTTCTTCCGCTTGAGGAACAATCTGACCATGAACGGCCTGGGACAGCTGCTCGGCTTCGAAAAGAAGGGAGCGGATGTCAGGATCGCACAATATGAGAACAACTCCAGGAAGCCCAAGGCTGACCTGACCAAAGCAATGGCTGAGATCTTTGGTGTCGTTCCCGAGTCCCTTGCCGTTCCGGATATTGATACATACATCGGTCTGATCCACACGCTGTTCACCCTGGAAGACGTTTACGGTCTCTCCGTCGATACGATTGACGGCACAGTATGCCTGCGCCTTGATAAATCTGTTACACAGCCCGGCTCTACCCTTTGGACGATGCTGGACGACTGGGCCGCCATGAAAGCAAAGCTGGACGCCGGGGAAATATCCAAAGAGGAATATGACCGCTGGCGCTACAATTATTCCCTTAACAGTTCCACTGTCCGTTCTGCAAAAGTTCCTTCCCTGACGCTTTCCGATGAACTGTCCAAAGCGCTGAAAACGGATGAACAATAACTCACAGACGGCAATTTCTACAGAAACAAAAAGAGCAGGGTCCTACCAAACTTCTAAAGTTCAGTAGAACCCTGCTCCTTATTTTCGTCTGCACGTTCAGCCTGCTGACTGTATCCCCGGCCAGCTGTTTTACTGGTCCGGATCCATGTACCTGCAAGCCATATGTGCTTCTTTAGAACAAAAGCAGAATTTCAAATGTTATCAAAATGTTATCACAGAGCCCTTTGAGGAGCCGCAAACCCTTTGTTTAAGCCATATTTTCAGCGGCTATACTTATTCCAGCTCGATCGTTCCCGGCGGTTTGGACGTCAGATCATACAGTACCCTGTTGACCCCCTTCACCTCATTGATAATCCGGTTCATGCAGGTCTGAAGTACGCTCCACGGAATCTCCGCCGCCACTGCGGTCATAAAGTCCGAAGTCAATACGCCGCGCAGCGCAACAGCATAATCATATGTCCTGTGGTCACCCATGACGCCTACGGAACGCATATTGGTAAGCGCAGCAAAGAATTGCCCTTTGCCCATATCAATGCCGGCTTTCTCAAGCTCCTCACGGTAAATCGCATCCGCGTCCTGCACGATGCGGACCTTCTCAGCCGTCACCTCTCCGACAATACGAATGCCAAGCCCGGGGCCGGGGAACGGCTGGCGATACACCAGTTGTCTCGGTATTCCAAGCTCAAGACCGACTTCACGAACCTCATCCTTAAACAGATTCCGCAGCGGCTCGACAATCTCCTTGAAATCAACATGTTCCGGAAGACCTCCGACATTATGGTGCGACTTGATCGTCGCGCCCTTGCCGATGCCGGACTCCACAACATCAGGATAAATTGTGCCCTGTGCAAGATAGTCTACCTTGCCGATCTTTTTCGCTTCACGCTCAAAAACATTGATGAACTCGGCGCCGATAATCTTCCGCTTCTGCTCCGGATCAGTCACGCCCGCAAGCTTTTCATAGAAATAATCCTGCGCGTTCACGCGGATAAAGTTCAGTTCATACGGACCGTCCGGTCCGAAGACGGCTTCCACTTCATCGCCTTCATTTTTACGAAGAAGACCATGGTCAACGAAAACGCAGGTCAGCTGTTTTCCGATCGCCTTTGAGAGCAAAACAGCACACACCGAAGAATCCACGCCACCCGAAAGTGCGCAGAGAACTTTGCCGTTTCCGATCTTTTCCCGCAGCTCACGGATCGTCGTTTCCGCGAACGAGTCCATCTTCCAGTCGCCGCTGCAGCCACAGATATCATAAACAAAGTTATGGAAGAGTTTCTTTCCTTCCTTTGTATGCACGACTTCCGGATGGAACTGAACAGCATAAAGCTTTCGGGCCGGATCTTCCGCGCCAGCAACAGGGCAGGCTGTGCTGTGCGCTGTGATATGGAAGCCTTCCGGTACCTTCGCAATATAGTCTGTATGGCTCATCCAGGCCGTTGTCTCTTTGTCCCAGTTGCCTAGAAGCAGTGAGGTACTGTCGTCAACGCAGACATCGGTATGCCCGTATTCCGACTGCGGTGCCGTCAGGACAGTTCCGCCGAGCTCATGCACCATCAGCTGCGCGCCGTAGCAGATTCCGAGAACCGGGACTCCAAGACTGAACAGAGCCGGATCATAGCCGAGTGAATCTTCGCGGTAAACGCTGTCAGGTCCGCCGGTCAGAATAATTCCCTTGGGATTCAATTCCTTCAGCTTCCCGATCGGCATTGTGTACGGATGAATTTCGCAGTACACATGATTCTCGCGGACGCGTCTGGCAATCAGCTGCTTATATTGGCCGCCGAAGTCCAGAACAACAATCATTTCTCTTCCCATGCGCTTTTCCTTTCCGTTTAATTGATGATCCTTCGGATCGTTACATATGCGCGGTACGTTGCGGCACTATATTTAATGCCGGTCGCCGGCGTACTCGCGTGAATGATCGTTCCGTTTCCGCAGTAGATGGCTACATGGCCCGGGTAACAGATCAGATCGCCCGGTTTTGCGTCGGCAAGGGAGGCAACCACAGTGCCGTTGCTTCTTTGCGAAACATCGGTACGGCCGAGAGAATATCCGAAATGCGAATATACACTCTGCGTAAAACCGGAGCAGTCCGTTCCATTGGTCAGGCTGGTGCCGCCGTACACATAAGGGTTCCCAAGGAACTGGGATGCATAGGCAACAATGTCCTGTCCGGAAATACCGGATGAACTGGAGCTGCCGGACGAACCTGAGCTGCCAGATGAGCCGGAACTGCCGGACGAACCTGAGCTGCCGGATGAGCCGGAGCTGCCGGACGAATCCGAACTGCCGGACGAATCCGCCGCATCCTGCGAGGACGAATTCTCAACAACCGGCAGAGAAGAGCCGTTCACAGCCTTGACGCTGTTCTGGGTGTTCGATGTTTTACTCTTATCCAGAGCTTCCTGCGCCGCCTTCTTCGCGGCAGCCTCCGCTTCCGCTTTCTTTCTTGCTTCCTCCGCGGCCTTCGCCTGCGCCTCTACCTCAGCCGAAATAGCTGCTGTCTGCTCCTGCAGCTGCTGCGCGAGCGCGGAAGCCTGCCGCCTTGCCTCCTCAATCTGGGCATTCACGTTACTGTGCTTGGCCTTCAGATCGGAAATCTGAGACTGCAGCGCGGACTGCTCCTCCACAAGGCCGGCCTTCGACTCTTCCTGTTCGGATTTCTTGTCTACCAGCGCTGTCTTGGCGGCGGCTGTCTGCCTGCGCGTCTCCTGATACTCTTTTAGAAGCTTGCGGTCGTAATCATAGAGCTTCGAAATATATTCGCTCTTGTTCAGCATATCCGTGAGAGAAGTCGCATGCATCAGGATTTCCACATAATCTGTGTTTCCCTTCTCATACATGTACTTGATCCGGATTTTCATCAGTTCGTACTGATGATCTTCTTTGGCTTTCGCGGCGTCGTATTCCTTCTGTTTCTCGTCAATCTGCGTATTCAGCTTGTCGATTTCCTGTTCCAGCATCTGAACACTCGCCATGTTCTGCACGAGGTCCTGACTGACCGCCGCCTCTGCCTCGCTCAGAGCCTCTTCCTGCCCTTCGAGGGAATCGGACTTATTGTTGGCGGCATTCAGTTTCTCCTGCGTCTGGCTCTTCTGCTGTTTGAGGTCGGAAAGTCTGCTGGCATTCACCTGCGCGGCAGGCGAGAGCGCAAGCACCCCCGCTGCAAGCACCGGCAGAAGCGTACGAAGAAAAACGCTTTTCAGTTGATCGGCTGCGTTCTTATATAACATGAAAATCCTTTTCGGTTCGTAAACAAGATATACGTAGTCCGGGCTGGGAATATCGCTCTCAGTCCGGACAGACACTTTTGCTATAATCAGCCCCGTCAGCTGCGTGCTATATCAGAGCTCGCAGTTACCAACGGTTCTCGGGAACGGCAGAACGTCACGGATATTCCCCATACCAGTAATATACATGACTGCTCTCTCAAATCCAAGACCGAATCCGGCATGGCGCACACTGCCATACCTGCGCAGATCAAGGTAGAACTGATAGCCGTCTTTGTTCATGCCAAGCTCATCCATTCTCTTCTCGAGAATCGCAAGATCATCTTCTCTCTGCGAACCGCCGATGATCTCTCCGATGCCGGGTACAAGGCAGTCGCAGGCCGCAACGGTCTTTCCGTCCGGATTCAGCTTCATGTAAAACGCCTTGATTTCCTTCGGATAATCCGTCACGAAAACAGGCCGCTTGAAGAGCTTCTCCGTCAGATACCGTTCATGTTCAGTCTGCAGATCACAGCCCCAGTATACCTTGTTTTCAAACTCATCCTGATGTTTTTCGAGCTCTTTGACCGCCTCCGTATAGGTAATGCGTCCAAATTCGGAGGAAGCCACATGCTTCAGGCGCTCGATCAGGCCTTTTTCAATGAACTGGTTGAAGAATTCCATTTCCTCGGGACAGTTTTCCAGCACATAGTTAATAATGTACTTGATCATTGCCTCCATGCAGATCATGTCGTCTTCCAGATCGGCAAAACAAAGCTCCGGCTCAATCATCCAGAACTCCGCAGCATGTCTTGTTGTGTTGGACTCTTCCGCGCGGAATGTGGGACCAAAGGTATATACGTTGCGGAACGCGAACGCGTACGTCTCAACGTCAAGCTGGCCGGAAACCGTCAGGTTCACGGGCTTCCCGAAGAAATCCTTCGAATAATCAACCGTTCCGTCCTCCTGCAGCGGAAGATTGTTCAAATCAAGGGTTGTCACCTGGAACATCTCGCCTGCGCCCTCTGCGTCGCTGGATGTAATCTCCGGTGAGTGCACATAGACAAAGCCCCGCTCCTGAAAGAACTTGTGAATCGCGTACGCGATGACGGAGCGGACTCTCATCGTCGCTTCAAATGTATTGGTCCGGACGCGCAGATGCGGGATTGTACGAAGGTATTCCAGCGTATGTCTCTTCTTCTGCAGCGGATAGTCCGGCGTGGACTCTCCTTCGACTTCGATCTTTGTGACCTGCATTTCGAGCGGCTGTTTCGCCTGCGGCGTCAGAACAATCTTTCCGGTCGCGATAATGGCAGAGCTGATATTGAGCTTTGCGACTTCCGCGAAATTCGGCAGATCGGCGGAATAGACAAGCTGCAGATTCCGGAAACATGTCCCGTCGTCGAGCGCGATGAATCCGATATTCTTGGAGTCACGGTTGCTCTTGATCCAGCCGCCGACCGTAACTTCTCTGCCCTCATACTTCTCCGGCAGGGCAAATATTCTTGAAACCTCTTCCATCTGATACTGCTCTCTCATTGCCTGTCTCCTCACTGCTTCTTAAGCTTTACTGCTGCGCGGCTGCTTCTGTCGATGCTGCTGCGCTTTCGGTCGTCCCGGCTGCACTGCTGCCGGACGCGTCTGCCTTTGCCGCGCTGCTGTCCTTCGCTGCGTCCGTTTTCGTCGTAGCGGCTGCAGCGCTTTCGGTCGTCCCGGCCGCGCTGCTGCCGGATGCAGGCGCCGTCACATGCACCTTGTCTTTCAGGAACTTAAGTACATTCTGCACCATCAGATACTCGCGGTACGCCTGTGTATCCTGTGACTTCTTGTATTCCTCGACACTGGAATAGCCGGCCTGCGCAGCCTGCGTGGAAAGCGCGGTGTTGAAATCGCGGTCAGTTACGTTGAGCTTCTCCTTGTCCGCGATCACCTGCATGACCAGATATTCCTTGGTCGTATCCTCCGCCATCTTCTTGATATCATCCTTGTAGGAATCCTTGGTCGATCCCTGCATAGTCTCCATCAGGTTTTCAAGATCCGTGCCGTACTGCTGTGCGTAGGAAGTCAGCGTCTCGGTATAGGACTGGTTCCATCGGTCAACCATCTCCGCCGGCAGATCCTTCGGATATTTGCTGTTCTCCGTCAGATACTTGATGATCTGGGAATTGACCTCGCTGTCATAGGAAGACTGCGCCTGCTTGAGGAGGTAGTCCTTGACGTACTTTTTGTAGTCGTCCACGGTCGTAACGCCGTCGATATTCTGATCCTTGACATAGGCATCGTCAAGCTTCGACTCTTCTTCCTGCTTGATGCTGTTAATCTTTACCTCGAAGACAACGGCCTTTCCGGCAAGATCCTTATTGCCATAGTCCTTCGGGAATGTCAGGTTGAGCTTGACATTCTCTCCGACCTTCTTACCGATGAGGCCGTCTTCAAAGCCGTCGATAAAGCTCGAAGACCCGATGACAAGATCGTAGTCCGTCGCGCTGCCGCCGTCGAAGGTCTTGCCGTTCATCTTCCCTGTATAATCGATATTGACCTGATCGCCCTTCTGCACGGTCTTGCGGTCGGTCTTCACATATTTCTTGTCCTGTGAAAGCATGTACTGGATGTACATATTCACATACTCGTCGCTGACCGAAGGCTCCTCGGCCTGCACTTCAATCTTCGAATAATCCGCGGGTTCCGCATAATCCTCCGCCTTGATGCCGGAAAGATACGCGGGATCTTTCTTCCCGCAGCCGGCAAGCATCGATACGGCAAGCACCGCGCCGGTAAGCATTACGAAAAGTTTTTTCATGTCAGATATCCTTTCAGTCCGCGGCTTCCCCGGGTTTTCCGGTCATTCCGGCAAAACACAGCCCGTCCGCAGTAAAGTTTAGTTTAGCACATTCAAAGAGGGGGTAAAAGTGTTTTTTCTTGCCTCGGTTATGAATCAATGTTAAAATACTGCGTGTTCAAAAGACGCATTTTATTCAGTTCCGGAGGTTGCACTGTGAGTACAGGTACGATTGTTTTGCTCGTCATTCTGGCGGTTCTGGCTGCCGCGCTGGTCGCTCTTTATTTTTACGGGAAAAAGCTTCAGAAGAAGCAGGAAGAGCAGAACGCGGCCGTTGAGGCATCGAAACAGCCGGTGACAATGCTTATCATTGACAAGAAAAGGCTGCCGATCAAGCAGGCCGGCCTTCCCGACGCGGTATACGAATCCACGCCGCGCTATCTTCGAAGATCCAGGCTCCCGATCGTAAAGGCCAAGGTCGGTCCGAAGGTAATGAATCTTGTTGCGGACGAGAAAATCTTTGATCAGATTCCCGTCAAGCAGCAGGTCAGGGCAATGGTCAGCGGCATCTACATCGTAGAAGTCAGGGGCGCGCACGGACAGGTGCTCAAGGCTGAGCCGAAGAAGAAAGGCTGGCTTGGACGCACGATGGACAAGATCCGCGAAAAGGGCGGCGCCGCTCCTGTAAAACGCAAATAAAACCGCGTGCTGCTGTGCACACTATTCATAAAAGGACATCCGGCTCAATCGCCGGATGTCCTTTTTGTTACAAACTTTTGAAACGCACTGTATTCCGGAACGGCATCCAGCGCAGCTTTTGCCTTAACCGCAGCCTGCTGCTCCGTAAAGATGCCGAAGACCGTCGGACCACTTCCCGTCATAATCGAAGTAATCGCGCCCTGCCGCAGAAGAAACGCCTCAAGTTCTCCAATGACAGGATACGCCGCGCCTGTTTTCTGTTCGAGCACGTTTCCGCAGAGGGCTGCCATGGCCGGAAGGTCTTCCTGCCGGATTGCCCGCGCCATCGCGTCGACATCCGGATGCCGGATCTGATCCTCCGGAATACTGTCATATTCCCTGTAAACCCAGGGGGTGGAAACAAAAATGTCCGGTTTTACAACGACGAGGAAACAGTCCGGCATCGGCGGAAGCTCTGTCAGGACCTCCCCGATTCCTTCGCACAGCTTTGTGCCACCCTGAATGCAGTACGGAATGTCCGCGCCGAGAGGGAGCGAAAGCTTCTCGAGCTTTTCATCTGTAACTTCCCCGCACATAAGGTCCCGGATGCCGCGCATCACCGCAGCCGCATCCGCGCTTCCCCCCGCCATGCCGGCGGCAATCGGGATGCGTTTGATCAAAGTAATGTCAAATCCGCCCGGCAGATGAAATTCCCTGCGCATCAGATCTGCCGCCCGGAAAACAAGATTATCCGGACCCGCGGGAATATCCCCGCTGTTCGTATGCAGCGTGATTTCTCCGGATGCAGCGGGGCGAATCGTCACCGTATCGTATATATCGACCGTCTGCATAATCATCTTCACAAGATGGTAACCGTCTTCCCGCTTTCCCGTCACGTCGAGGCAAAGGTTCAGTTTTCCGTATGCTTTAACCGTAATCTCTTCCATGTCGTTTCCCGCGTCCTTCGTGCCGCTCGTGCACTGTATCGATGGCAGCGTCAAGTCGGACGCCGCGCCGGTCATCCGTGTCAGTCATGCACCGCACCGATAATCTCCGTAATTTTCGAAATCTTGTGGCGTACTGCGTAATCTTCCATTCCCGCGATGATTTTCTCCATGCAGTGCGGATCGTGGAAATTCAT
>OMVU01000035.1 GCA_900314565.1 uncultured Eubacteriales bacterium | reverse complement strand
GCTGGACTGCATAGACGCAGGCAGGCATCCTGCGGACTACCTCCTGCGTGGCGATGGAGATACTTAACGGTAACCGGAACTAAGCAGAAGGCGTATCCGCAGGTGCCGGAGTCTGGCCGCCTAAAGCGGCCCTGAGGCGTAAGCCTCAGATAGGAAGCACGTGAATTTATTCATGTGAGCTTCACAAGGTGTTTCACAGAATTCGCGGAATGACACCCAGACAGTACCGGAAGAATAACTGATAAGCGCGCAAAGCGGGGATCGGTCCACGAGAAGGCAGCGAGACAGATTGCGAGCGTTCGCTTTACTGTCCGATTCTCTTTTGATATGATATTGACAAAGGATTACTGGAACCGTTTTGTTTTGGCAGTGCTGTCAATTTCAGAGATCGGAAGTTACAAGATAACAGTTATTTGGCATACCGGGAGGAGGTTTTATGAAAAAATCTGTTAGAAATCTTGCCTTCAGCGCAGCGCTGGTCGCAGCAGCAGTTACATTTACTTCCTGCAGAAACAATGAGCAGGCTGTCTACGGCCCGCCTCCGCAGGATTATGATGCCTCTTCCAATGTCGAGGCAGATGTCTACGGTGCGCCCGTGGAGGAGTATGACGCATCCTCAAATATGGAGGAAGATGTTTATGGCCCGCCTCCGGAAGAGACGGATCAGTCTGTCAAGAAATGAGGAATGCGTACAGTTACACGGCGCGAAATGAGCATGGAGTGTAAACAGAATGCGAAGGACAGCGCCCGATTTACAGAGATCGACAGAGGCGGGGAAATATGACTGAATCAGAGATCCGGGTGATCAAGACCCGGCAGATGGATGAACTGGCAGACTGGCGCGAGCACCTGTATCGCGAACCTGAGCTCAGGGAACTTTTCCTTGAGCTCACTTTGCGCTGCAACGAGCGCTGTTTTCACTGCGGCAGCCGCTGCGAGAGTGATGCGGAAGTCGGTATGCCTGCGGAAAAGTATCTGGAGGTCCTTTCGGATGTGCGCGATCACTTCGGAACCAAAGGAATCCGGATTTCGATTACCGGAGGCGAACCGCTCATGCGCCGGGATTTCTTTGAGATCATGGGCGCCGCACATGAGATGGGCTTTTCCTGGGGGATGACGTCCAACGGCACGCTCATAACGCCTGCCGTCGCGCGGAAGCTCCGGGAGACCGGCATGCGGACCATCTCCATCAGCATCGATGGTCTTCCCGAGACCCATGACCGTCTTCGGGGCCTGCCGGGGGGATGGAAGCTCGCCATGGCAGGAGTCGAAAATCTGATTGC
The DNA here is from genome assembly GCA_900314565.1 of uncultured Eubacteriales bacterium. Lineage (GTDB taxonomy): Bacteria > Bacillota > Clostridia > Lachnospirales > Lachnospiraceae > Chordicoccus. The sequence goes on along the minus strand of OMVU01000035.1, from coordinate 75,224 downwards.
GGAAGGCGGTTTCGGACATATCCAGGTGACCACGGTCTTCAATCATGGAAATATCGGGGAGCTGGATGCCCTTTATGAAATGTTCAGGGATATGGATATAGACTCATGGCGTGTCATCGGGCTGGAGCCGATCGGCCGTGCGCTCATGCATCCGGATCTTATGCTCACGGCAGAGGATCAGAAGAGATTATTTGATTTTATCAGAAGTCAGAGAAATGAAGGGATGCCCGTGACCTACGGCTGCAGCCATTATCTGGGCCTCGAGTATGAGCGGGAAGTCCGGAAATGGTATTTCTTATGCAATGCCGGCCGGTACGTGGCCAGTGTAATGGCCAATGGTGACGTCGGTGCCTGCCTCGATATCGAGCGCCGTCCGGAGACGATTCAGGGAAATGTTTATAAAGACCGCTTTACGGATATCTGGCGGGATCGATTTGAGATCTTCCGCCAGCCGATTTCCCGCCTGAATGCGACATGCCGCGACTGTGAACATGAGAAATACTGTGCCGGCGGGGCTGCCCACAGCTGGGACTTTGATAAGAATGAGCAGAGGATCTGCATGAAAGGGATCCTGTTCTGAGCATTCGATCTGATTGATACAGCAGGAAATTCTCCTCCTCTGAGCGGAGGAGTGTGTTACGAAATAACAGGAAATGCAGGCCCTTGACCAGCTTTGAGCGAAATGGAATTGTTCTCAGCAGCTCCATGAAGGGCAGCGTTTTGTAATTACCGGACAGGAAGAGATATGAACGGAACGGAGTTGAACATGGAAAAGCCGGAGATCACGCTGAACGGGCTGGCAGATCTCACAGAGGGGAGCTTTCTTCTCATTGATACCAGGGATGAGGCCTCCTATGAGTACGGAACGATGGAAAATGCCATTCATTTTCCGAATCTATATGAGGAAGCCCGGGCAGGCAGGCTGCCGGCAGATAAGAAGTTGGTCCTTTTCTGCATGCACGGGATTGAAAGTCTCGCGCTGGCTGTGCAGCTACGGGAAATGGGCTACGACGCCGTCAGTCTCAAAGACGGATATGGGGCATGGCTCCGGGCGTTTTCGCTGAAAAAGGAAGACCGGTCGCGGGAGATCGAGCTCTCGATCATAAAGAAAAGAAATTTTCATGAGAAGATCTTCAGCAAATTTACGAAGGCGATCACGCACTTTAAGCTGATCGAACCGGGCGATAAAATAGCTGTCTGTATCTCAGGCGGCAAGGATTCGATGCTCATGGCCAAGCTCTTTCAGGAGCTGAAGAGACAGGATCGGTTCCCGTTCGAGCTGGAATTCCTCGTTATGGATCCGGGATATAATGAACTGAACCGTCTCCTCATCGAGAATAATGCGGCGACGATGGGGATCCCGATCAGGGTCTTTGAGACCTCTATTTTTGACGCCGTCTACAATGTGGAAAAATCCCCGTGCTACCTCTGCGCTAGGATGCGGCGCGGGCATCTGTATGACAAGGCGAAGGAGCTCGGCTGCAACAAGATCGCGCTGGGGCATCATTATGACGACGTGATGGAGACGAACCTCATGGCCATGCTGTGGGGAGGCCAGATCCAGACCATGATGCCGAAGCTGCACAGTCTGAATTTTGAGGGGATGGAGCTCATCCGGCCCATGTATTACGTCCGCGAGGAGGATATCAAGGCGTGGAGGGATTATAACGGGCTTCATTTTATACAGTGTGCCTGCCACTTTACGGATACCTGCAGCTCCTGCAGGGATGACGGCGTGTCGATCTCGAAGCGGCTTGAGACGAAGAAGCTGATCGCGCGGCTCAAGAAGGACAACCCGTATGTGGAGCACAGCATTTTCAACAGCGTGTTCAACGTGAATATCGACGCGCTTCCGGCCTATAAGAAGGACGGGGTCGTGCACAGTTTTCTTGAGAATTACTGAGGATCCGCTTAAAAAGAACCGGAGCATCCCATGTCGGAATGCATCGGTTCTTTTTGTTTTCTCTTTATAAGTGCGGAAAGGTCAGATGCTGATCTCCAGAAGGATCGGAGCGTGATCCTGCCGCGCGCCGGAATCCATCATATCAGACCGCACTATGCGGTCTTTGATGCGCTCGCTGACCAGGAAATAGTCGATCCTCCATCCGCTGTTATTGATCTTGCTCGTTCTGACCCGCTGGGCCCACCAGGAGTAGGCCCCGGTCACGTCGCCGTGCATTTCCCGGAAGGTGTCCACGAAGCCGGTCCCGAGCAGTTCGGTAAAGCCTTCACGCTCCTCGTCCGTGAAGCCCGGGGACATGTGGTTGCTCTCCGGATGAGCGAGGTCGATCTCCCTGTGTGCTACATTATAGTCTCCGCAGGAAATGACAGGCTTTTTGCTGTCCAGCTCCTTCAGATAGTCTGCGTATTTCTGATCCCAGACCTGCCGTTCCTTCAGACGGCGGAGACCGTCTCCGGCGTTGGGGGTGTAGACAGTGTTGAGATAGAAGTCCGGGAGCTCGAGTGTAATCAGCCGGCCTTCAAGATCCATGGTGTCCGGAGCGCCGATTTCAGGGTAGTCAGTCCTGACGTCGAGTCCGGATCTGAACAGGATCATGGTGCCGGCGTATCCCTTGCGGGCGGTGCCGTGCGAGCTGGTCCATGCAAAGTCGTATTCCGGGAAAAGGTCTTTTAAGGCAGCGAGCTGTTTCTTATTCATGCCGGCTTCCGGGAGTTTGGTCTCCTGGATGGCGATGAAGTCCGCATTTTCTGAGGCGATGCCGGAGAGGACTGCGCGGGTAAGCTCCGCGCGGGGACTCTGGCCGGTGAGCCCGGCGTTCAGTGAATCTATGTTCCATGAGATGAATTTCATAGAGGATCCTCCAAAAAAGTGAGTGGCTGTCCGAACGTCCGCCTGAGCGGAAGGCAGCTGTATGACTGCTGTGGCCGGACGTACCCGGACACGGCAAGGGCTGTATGCAGCCGGTACATTGCCCGGCAGACCGGGTACATACTGCGGACGCATCCGCGCCGCTCTATCATCATAGCAGACAGGCAAGGGATTGTGCAATATGTTTAAAAAACCATGGCAAGAGTAGGTCTTTTGGGATATAATAGTAGAAGTATCAGTAAACCCTTTTTAAAGGAGGACTATATGAAAAAGTTAGTGGCTTTACTCATGGCAGTCTGCATGACTGTCGCACTTGCGGCTTGCGGCGGATCTTCCTCATCGGGACAGGAAGGCTCCGGCGGATCTTCCGGCGGATCGACGACGGACGTCGCGTTTGTTACGGACGTAGGTAACATTGATGATCAGTCGTTCAACCAGTACACATGGGCCGGCGTTCAGGAATTCGCCAATGCGCAGGGCCTGAAGGCAAATTATTACAAGCCGTCAGAAGATTCGGATGCGGCTCGTGTCGAGCAGATGGACAATGCCATCAAGGATGGCGCCAAGGTCGTCGTTATGGCAGGTTATCTGTTCGCTCCGTCACTTGAAGAAGCACAGGCAAAGTATCCGGATACATCTTTCCTCGCAATCGATGTCTCTACAGGCGATCTTGCGAACCCGGGTACGAACACAGCACTTTTCACCTATAAGGAAGAGCAGGTCGGTTATCTCGCCGGTTATGCTGCAGTAAAAGACGGATATAAGAAGCTCGGCTTCCTCGGCGGTATGGCAGTGCCGGCAGTTATCCGCTATGGCTACGGATATGTTCAGGGCGCAGAGCAGGCAGCCAAGGATATGGGCCTCACGGATGTCAGCATGAAGTACTGGTACTGCGGATCCTTCTCGGCAAATGATGATATCAAGGCGAAGATGGACAGCTGGTACGCTGAAGGAACGGAAGTTGTCTTTGCCTGCGGCGGTTCAATCTGCCAGTCCTGCCTTGCAGCTGCACAGGCGAACAACGGCAAGATGATCGGCGTTGACGTCGACCAGTCTTATCTTGATCCGGAAGTCGTGATCACTTCTGCTATGAAGGCTCTGTCTCACTCTGTTGTCATGGCTCTTGAGGATGCTCAGGCCAACGGATGGAAGTTCTCTGAGAAATATGCCGGCAAAGAGACAAAACTCGGCGCGGCTGAGGCCGGTGTCAGCCTTGAGATGAAGAATGCCAAATTCAAGACGTTCACACAGGAAGATTATGACAAACTGTTCCAGGGCTTTGTTGACGGAACACTTACCTGTGATGGCAGCAGTGATGACAACGTCAAGCCTGCTGTTTCAACAATCAGCGTTGAATACATCCAGTAAATAAGACAAATATGCAATAAGACCGCAGGGTGCCCGGAGTTTTGCCGGGCACTCTGCGATACAGTAAGAGCAGGAATACTGTCGGGAATTCTGCGTCAGGGATCAGAATGATATCCACATAGGAGACAGCCGGTCTTAAGATCAATTGCTCCGGGAGAGGGCTGTGATGCTTTGCCGGCTGTTTCCTATATGGATAGCAGGAACAGGCGTGTTCATATGAAAAACTCAGGCTCTTGCGAAACTCTGTGAAGCACAGACTTTCGCAATTGCCTGATATTAAAAACTAAGAAAGAGGTGAGAAGGAGTGGCAGAGGATTATGTAATCGAGATGCTCCATATTACAAAGGAGTTTCCCGGGATCAAAGCCAATGATGACATCACTCTTCAGCTGAAGAGAGGCGAGATCCACGCGCTGCTCGGCGAGAACGGGGCCGGTAAGAGTACACTTATGAGCGTTCTCTTTGGCCTGTATCAGCCGGAACAGGGCGTCATTAAGAAGGATGGCAAAGAGGTAAAAATCAAGGATCCGAATGATGCCAACCGTCTGAACATCGGTATGGTCCACCAGCATTTCAAGCTGGTAGAATGCTTTTCTGTTCTCGACAATATCATTCTTGGTGTCGAGGATACGAAGAATGGATTTCTTCAGTATGCGGCTGCGAGAAAGAAAGTCATGGCCCTGTCTGAAAAGTACGGACTTCGCGTTGACCCTGACGCTCTGATCTCGGATATCTCTGTCGGTATGCAGCAGAGAGTGGAGATCCTCAAGATGCTCTACAGGGACAATGAGATCCTCATTTTCGATGAGCCGACTGCCGTCCTCACGCCTCAGGAAATCGACGAGCTGATGGAGATCATGCGCGGCTTTAAGAAGGAAGGAAAGAGCATTCTGTTCATCACGCACAAGCTGAGCGAGATCATGGCTGTCGCGGACCGCTGTTCGGTCCTCCGCAAGGGAAAATACATAGGAACCGTAAATATCAAGGATACGACCAAGGAAGAACTGTCAAAAATGATGGTCGGCCGTGACGTACAGTTCAGCGTTGACAAAAAGCCCGCGAAGCCCACGGACACGATCCTCTCGGTCAGGGATCTCAGAGTTCCTTCCCGCACACATAACAATGACGCTGTGAAGGGCGTCTCCTTCGATGTGCGAAAAGGTGAGATCGTGTGTATCGCGGGAATTGAGGGAAATGGTCAGACTGAGCTTGTCTACGGACTGACCGGTCTCGCGAAGACGACGGGCGGAACGATCACACTGGATGGAAAGGATATCACCCACGCTTCGATCCGTGAACGCAGTAAAGCCGGCATGAGCCATATACCGGAAGACCGTCATAAACACGGCCTTGTCCTCGACTATTCCCTGGAGCAGAATATGGTCCTGCAGCGCTATTGGGAGCCGAAGTTCTCCAATAAAGGAATTATTAAGGCAGACGAAGTGCGAAAGTATGCAGAGATGCTGATCGAAAGGTTCGATGTCCGTTCCGGTCAGGGACCGATCACGATCTCAAGGGCAATGTCCGGCGGAAATCAGCAGAAGGCGATCATCGCCAGAGAGATCGATAAAAATCCGAAGCTTCTCATCGCGGTACAGCCGACTCGCGGTCTGGACGTCGGAGCGATCGAGTACATTCACAGTCAGCTTATCGCTGAGCGGGATAAAGGACACGCTGTCCTCCTGGTCAGTCTGGAACTTGATGAAGTAATGAACCTGTCTGACAGGATCCTCGTTATCTACGAGGGGGAGATCGTCGGTGAGTTCGATCCCAAGAAGGTCACGGTACAGGAACTCGGTCTTTACATGGCCGGAGCAAAAAAGCAGTCTGATGTCGGAAAGGGGGCTTGAAGATGAAAAAGAAATCAATCGGCGATAATCCGGCATTGGTAAGCATACTGGCTTCGATCATTTCCATTGTGGTCGGCCTTGTGCTCGGATTTATTCTTCTTCTGATATTGAATCCCTCGAAGGCAGGGGTCGGTATCACGGCAATGCTCACGACCGGTGTCTCCTCTTTGGATCAGTTCGGCAAGGTCCTGTATCAGGCTGCCCCGCTCATGCTCTGCGGTCTGTCCGTAGGCTTTGCGTTCAAGACGGGTCTTTTCAACATCGGTGCGTCAGGACAGTACACGATCGGCGCTTTCTGTGCGCTGCTGGGCGCGATCCAGTTCCAGCTTCCCTGGTTCCTGTGTCTGATCCTGGCTATGATCGGCGGAGGTATCTGGGGAATATTCCCGGGTCTCTTCAAGTCGAAATTCAATGTCAACGAGGTCATTACCTCGATCATGTTCAACTGGATCGCCATGTTCCTTGTAAATCTGCTTCTGGCCAATATGCCGAAGATGCTGGCCAGTGCCTGGGGCGCATCCAACTCTGACCGTACGGCAGCCCTCGCCAAGGCGAATCCGTCGGCCATCATTCCGAAAGCGGGCCTCAACAAGCTTTTCGGAAACTCGAGCTGGATCAATATCAGCGTTTTCATCGCGATCCTTGTCGCGGTCATTATCTGGTTCATCCTGCAGAAGACGACGTTCGGCTATGAGCTGAAAGCCTGCGGTATGAATAAGGAAGCTTCGAAATACGCGGGTATCAATGCCAACAGAAATATTGTTTTCTCAATGATCATTGCCGGTGCGCTTGCCGGTCTCGGCGGAGGACTTTATTATCTGGCAGGTACGATTCAGTATGTTCTTGTAAAATCCATCCTTGGAATGGGCTTTAACGGTATTCCGGTCGCGCTGCTTGCGAACTCCAATCCGCTGGGAACGATTTTCAGCTCGTTATTCATCAGCTTCATACAGGTCGGCGGTTCTGCGATGCAGCCTAATTTCTCCTCTGAGGCTACCGATATTGTCATTGCGGTCATCATTTATCTTGCAGCATTCTCTCTGCTCATGAAGATGATGCTCTCGAATCTGCTGAAGAGGAAGGGAAAGGAGGGTAAGAAAGCATGACAGTTCTTGCGAATATTCTCAGTCTGACGATTGTGTTTGCCGTTCCGCTTCTCCTTGTTGCTCTTGGAGGCATGTATTCGGAGCATTCCGGCGTAATCAACATCGCGCTGGAAGGAATCATGGTCATCGGCGCGCTCTGCGCAAGCTTTGCACTGAAGGGATTTGACAGCGCCGGATGGGGAAAGGAACACCCTCAGATCGCCATGTTCTTAGCAATTCTTATTGCCGGAATCTCCGGTATGGTATTTTCTGTCCTTCTGGCCTTTGCGGCGATCAACCTGAGAGCGGATCAGACGATCGGCGGTACAGCGCTCAATATTTTCGCTCCGGCTTTTGCGGTCGTTATTACATGGGCTGTGCAGGGACAGGGCCTCACAACGATCCAGATCCCTACCTGGATCCGTATTACACAGGCTAATTTCGGTCTGGAAGCCGGAAACGGTTTTCTGGATTCGCTGATCTTCAAGTACTTTTACCTGACGACTCCGGTCGCAGTCGTGCTTTTCATCATCGCATGGCTCCTGATGTACAAGACGAGGTTCGGACTCCGGCTCCGTGCGTGCGGAGAACATCCGCAGGCGGCTGACTCGGTCGGCATCAACGTTTATAAGATGCGCTATGCCGGCGTCCTGATTTCAGGGTTCCTCGGGGGAGTCGGCGGCATTGCCTACACGATCGCGGTCGGAAGCGGCTTCAGCGCGAGTGTCGGCGGATATGGTTTCCTTGCTCTCGCCGTAATGATCTTCGGTAACTGGAAACCTTTCCAGATCCTCGGATCCGCATTTTTCTTCGCGCTGTTCAAGGTCATTGCAGCCTATAATTCCTCGATTCCTTTCCTGCCGAAGTTTGAAGGACTCAAGGATATTTCATCGCTCTATCAGATGCTTCCGTATATCGTCACAATGATCGTCCTGGTATTCACTTCCAAGAGATCTCAGGCACCGAAGGCGGAAGGCATACCGTACGATAAGGGAACAAGATAATGGCAAAACTTTATTTCCGCTATGGGGCGATGGGCAGTTCGAAGACGGCCAACGCCCTCATGGTGTGTTATAACTATGAGGAGAAAGGCCAGAAAGCGATCATTCTGAAGCCCCGGGTCGACAAACGGGACGGGGATATGACGATCAGATCAAGAATCGGGCTCGAGAGAGAAGGGATGTACGCCGAGGAATTTCTTGACAACGTCAGGACGAACTGGCTCCCGCTTCTCGGTCCGGAAAATGAAAGACCTGCAGAGGGCGAGTGGACACAGTATCAGTGCATTATCGTTGACGAGGTCCAGTTCCTGAAAAAGGAGCAGATCGACCTTCTTGCGGATATCGTGGATTATTTTGATATCCCGGTCATCTGCTACGGGCTGCGTACAGATTTCACGAGCACTCTTTTTGAAGGGTCAAAGAGGCTCTTCGAGGTGGCAGACCGGATCGAGGAGATCCCGACGGTCTGCTGGTGCGGAAGGAGAGCGCATTTTAACGCGCGGTTCTCGGACGGTAAAATTCTCCGGACCGGAGAACAGATCTTTCTCGGGGCGAATGAGAGCTATGTGTCGCTCTGCAGGAGGCACTTCAAAGAAGGAAATCTGGGTGAAAAAGGCAGGTAAAACGTGACAAATGTGTATCGAATGCAATTCGATACCTGCAGAGCTGCTGCACGATTGACGGAGTGCGGATTTCGGATGGCCGGATAGAGTTGCCATCCCGGTCTGCACCGGAGATCGCGCGGCGGCTTTTTTGGCAAAAACAGAAGTGAACAAAATGCGGCCGTATGCAGCAGAACTTTTTCTGCTTATATAGGATCAAAAATCACACATTATACACAGAGGATTAGTAAAATTATGAGAATTCTGATTATCAGGCACGGCGATCCGGATTATGTTAATGACTCGCTGACTCCGCGCGGAGACAGGGAGGCAGAGCTTCTGGCCGGGATCATAGACCGGTTCGGGATTGACGAGGTCTTCCTTTCCCCGCAGGGAAGAGCGCAGCGGACCGCGTCTTATTCTCTTTCGAGACTGGGTATGTCCGGAACAACACTTAAGTGGCTCCACGAATTTGTACCGCTCATAAGGCGTCCGGACCGGGATCCGGTGAAGACGATCGCATGGGACTGGAGACCGTCTGACTGGACTGTCCATCCGGAATTTTTTGACAAGGACCGGTGGTTCACGAATGAGATCATGACTGCCGGCGGGGTCGAAGAGGAGTTTGTGAAAGTCAGGGAAGGACTCGACGAACTTCTGTCCGCGCACGGATACAGAAGAGACGGCCTTGTTTACCGGGTGGAGGAGAGCAGCCATAAGACGCTTGCGTTCTTCTGCCACTTTGGAGTGGAATGTGTTATTCTCGGGCATCTGCTCAATATTTCCCCGATGCAGCTCTGGCATGGTTTTGTGGCATCGCCGACTTCCGTCACGAGCCTGTATACGGAGGAGCGTGTTCCGGGAACTGCCAGTTTCAGGGTGAATTTTTTCGGTGCGACGCCGCATCTTTTCGGTGCGGGGGTGGAAGTATCTCATCGGGCGAGATTCGTGGAATGTGCCGGGGATCCGGGAGACGGATTTGAGAGATCCTGATAAATCTTGAAACTGCCTTCCGATGCAGATATAATGGCAGGGCGAAGGGCTGAAAGCGTACAGCTTCGCAGGGTCCTTCAGAATGCTTTTGCGAAAGGGGGAGGATGTATGTCGGCGCAATACAGCGGAAATGACAACAGAAAGAAGAAAAAATCGGCCGGCAGCACCTTCGTGACCGTGATTGCGGGGCTGCTCACAGCAATCATTGCCTGTGCAGTGGGCATGATCATCTATATAGTGGTCGTGGACGATCCGATCGTCGGCTTCGGATTTCTGAGCTCTGAGCCGGAGACGGAGAATGTGTCGGATATCCTGCCGGTATTTGCTGATCATGATCCGGAATTTTATGACAATATCATCGCCTCAAAGATTCCGGAGTACGGAAATAAGAAAAAATATATTGCCATTCATTATCTGGGAGTCAATGCGCAGAATAATACGATCGAGGCGGATGGTGAAGGCGCTCATTTCTACATTTACTGGGACGGCACGATCTATCAGGCCGCCGGTCTCGACGCGGTCACCTGGCATGTCGGGACTTCCGGCGGGACATACACGCAGATCCATGACGAGGCGAATAATTATAATACGATCGGCATCGAGATGTGCGCGAAATGCGACGGGGATGCGACGAACGACCGTGACGAACAGTGGTATATAACAGAAGAGACACAGGAGGCCTGCCTCCTTCTGGTGAGATATCTGATGAAGGAGCTTGGAATTCCAAAGAGTCATGTACTCCGGCACGGAGATATTGTCAATAAGTGGTGCCCGGCACCGTATTTTACAAATAACGGGTATAACGGCTCATGGACCTGGGATATCTTTCGGGAGAAGCTTGCGGCGCTTCCGAGATCACGGGTGCCGGAGTTCCCGGTCCGCTATGACAGTGAGTGAAAGTCTGATGCCGGCTCACGAATGCAGGGCGCATGCGGCTCACAGCGCCGGTATTTGGAAGCAGTATCAGGCGCAGACGTACGCTGACAGCGGATTGGATGACAGAATCAGTATCCAATCATTTCAGTCCAGTGACAGACATATGCTTACAGGGGAAGAGAGCAATGTATTTTACGTATAAATCCTTCAAAAAATTCTGCAAAGAAAATATTCCGGTGCTTATCCTGATTCCGATCATTACATTTCTGGCGTATGGAGGAAAGATTTTTTATCAGACCATATCGTTCGATCTGGAATTTCTGATGGACGATCCTGAGGGCTTTTACAGTTCCTGGATCACCCTGCACAGATGGGCGCTGATTCCCTATAAGTTCCTGTCGGGAACATGGAACTTCAATATGCCCATGGAGATCACCTATACGATCGTCAACCTGATGCTTGCCATGTTCCTTTTCGGATGGCTGCTTGATGTTCTGACGGACGGGAAGAACCGGCTCGGCGTCGCGGTCTTCCTGGCGCTCTTTCTGACGCATCCCGTCTGGGGAGAACAGTATGTCTATATGCTGCAGGGGGCCGCTATCTCATTCTATACGGCTTTGACCGCCGTGGCGCTCATGCTGTTCGCGGACGGGGTCGCCCATAAATCGCTACTGAGATTTATCCTCGGGTTCGTCGCCGCAGTTTTCTGCTTCGGAGCATATCAATCCTTCGACTCGCTGATCGTGGCCGGTCTCTGCGCAGTCTATATTCTGGTAATGCGAAAGGAACAGATGGACACACGTGCCGGATGGATCCTGGTTCTTAAGAGTGCAGTCTTTATCGTGGGCGCATTCATCATTTCCCAATTGATCGGAACTGTGTGGGCGAAGGTGACCGGAGTTGTCGGAAGCCAGTATTTTGCAAATATGACTTCCTGGGGAAGGCTGCCTGTGGGAGAATGCCTGCTTAAGATTCGCCGTGCGATCGGAAAAATCTTTTTTGCGAAGGATTTTTATTACAATCTGCTGTATCCGGTCTGCACATTTCTGGGACTCGCTCTTTTCTGGTTCAGAAGAAAAGAGTATAAATGCATCGTGCTTCCGGTCCTCGCCTACTGTCTCCTGGTCCTTGCTCCGTTCTATCTGATTTTTCTGACAGGTCAGTCTCAGCAGTCGAGGTCACATTTCGCGGGACCTTTCGCGTTCGCGTTCCTTGCATTTTTCGTACTGCTTGAATTCAGCAGACAGGCCCTTTATATTGCCGGGGCGGTGCTGGCTTTCGCGGTCAGTATCTCCCAGATCGTACTGATCGAGAGGATCCACTACACGGAATATATTCGTTATGAGCAGGATCTTGCCCGGGCGACGGATATTTCACGCAGGATCAATATGATAACGGGCTCGGAATACAATGAGCTTCCGCTCGTGTTCGTCGGAAACTGTGCAAATAATATGAACAAGACCTGTGTGCCGAAGCATGACGACGCGTATGTCGGGACTTCGCTCTTTGAGGTGGAGCAGATCGCGCCGAATAAACTGAATTCCTTCATGTCCCAGCACGGAATGCGCTATGGCTACGCAACCGGTGATGTGATCAAACGGGGGTATGAGATTTCCGCCGAACTCGGAATGCCGACGTATCCGGCGGACGGATCGATTGCTGTTTATGAAAATATCATCATTGTGCGCCTGAGCTAGTCAGCTATAGAGTTTACTCTCTGACGCAGCATTATTGTGATTTCAGTCATGAGATGAATGCGCAGGGTGAAACGTTTCTCTGACTTTCGACAGCCCGTATTTCATGGAGAAACGTTTCGACTGGTGTGCGTAAAGATAAAGCTTTCGGAGGAAGCAAGTTTGATAGAAGTCAGAAATCTGACAAAACGATACGGAAATCATATCGCTGTGGAGGATCTGAATTTCAAGATTGAACAGGGCCGGATATACGGTTTTCTGGGGCCGAACGGTGCGGGGAAATCCACGACGATGAATATTATGACAGGATATCTGGCTCCGTCGGCAGGGGATGTGCTGATCGACGGGGTCAGTATTGTTGATATGCCGGAAAAGGCAAAAGCACAGATCGGCTATCTGCCCGAGATGCCCCCGCTCTATATGGATATGACGGTGCGGGAATATCTGTCGTTTGCCGCAGAGCTCCGGAAAGTGCCCCATAGGAAGAGCAGGGAGAGATGTGATGCCGTTATGGCCGATCTCTCTCTTAATGAGTGCGCCGACAGACTGATCCGAAATCTCTCCAAGGGTTTTCGGCAGCGGGTCGGACTGGCCCAGGCTCTCGTGCATGAGCCGGAGATACTGATCCTGGACGAGCCGATGGTCGGTCTTGATCCGAAGCAGATCATTGAGATCCGCGAATTGATAAGAAATCTGGGAAAAAAGCACACTGTGATCCTGAGCTCCCATATTCTCGCAGAGGTCAGTGAAATCTGTGACACGCTCCTCATTCTATCCGGCGGGAAGCTGAAGGCGGTCGGAAGTCCTGCGGAGCTCTCAAGAGAACAGAGCGGGACGGTCGTGGTCACGGTGACTTCTCCTGCAGAGAAGGAAAAGCTCCTTGCCGCACTCTCACCAAAACTCGCGAAAGGAAAAGTTCACCTGAGCTCGGATCCGGACGGACTTGTCCGGGCGGAAATTACCCTTGGGGAGGAGAATTTCAAAAATAATCCGGACTTGGCTTCCGATCCGCGAAGATTTGTCTCAAATCTCCTCGCACAGTCCTCCTGTCCGTACTATTCTGTCGAGGTCATGGCATCGAGTCTGGAAAAGATCTTCCTGGATCTCACGGGAGAGAAGGGAGAACCGGATAAAAAGCCAAAGAACGGGAAGGAGGCCGAAAATGGGAGCAGTTTATAAGAAGGAGCTCAGGTCATCTTTCACCACCATGACGGGGCCGGTCGCGATCGCCGTGATGCTCTTTATCGCGGGGTATATGTTCCGGACATATAATCTTGCGAACGGACTTTCCTCTGTCATCTATGCGGTCTTTAACTCGAGCCTCATTTTCTACTTTGTAGTTCCGATCCTCTCCATGAGGGTCTTTGCGGAGGAGCGCAGACAGCGGACAGACCAGATGCTTTTCACCGCGCCGGTACACCTTATCGAGATCATCCTGGGAAAGTATTTTGCCCTTGTGTCGGTCTTTGCGGTGCCGGTCCTCGTGCTCTGCACGATGCCGGTCGTGCTTCGCCCATTGGGCGGATCTACTCCGGCGCTCGATTACGCGGGGATCCTGGTGTTCTTCCTCATGGGCTGCGCTTATCTTTCCGTGGGGATGTTCATCTCCACACTGACGGAGAATCTGATCGTTTCAGCCATCCTGAACATTCTTTTCGTCGCTGTCACGATGATGATCCACAACGCGTATTCTATGATCAGCGGGACAGTGTTTACGTCGATGGTCTTTTTTGTTGTGCTTTCGATCCTGATTGGAATTGCCGTCTATGCAATGACGGGTTTTTACTGGCTTTCGCTCGGTGTGCTGACCGTGCTGGCTGCCGTCTCGCTTATTTTATCTTATATGGAGTCGGAATTTATCACCGGATCTGCGGAGAAGGTCCTGGGAATACTGGATTTTTACTCGCATTTTGAGTCGTTTGTCTACGAGACGTTCAGCCTGACGGATATCGTGTATTTCATTTCCGCCATTGCCGTAGGAATCGTGCTTACGCACACGTCCATCGTGCGGCGCAGGTGGAACTGAGGGACATGATTCGATCTGATCAGTTTGCGCACACGATAAACGAAAGGATTTTATTTCATGAAGAAAATGAAAATGAAGACCGGGAAGACGCCGGCAGACGCCGGGGAAGGGCGCCCGGGCTTCAACGCCCGTTCGGCGCTCAACGGCTCCTATGCGATGGGAATGACCGGGATGATCCTCGCACTGATCCTTGTGATCAATCTGATCACAGGGGCGCTGCCTGCGAAGTTCACAAAGTATGATCTGTCAAAGTCCGGTCTGTACACGATCGGAGAGGAGACGAAGGAGGTCCTTGCATCGCTATCGGAGGATGTCACACTGTATTTCCTGACGAAATCGGGGAGTGAGGACACCACGATCGAGACGCTTCTGAAAGAATATGAGAGTGAATCCGGCCGTGTGCATGTGAAAAAGGTCGATATCATCGCTGATCCGACATTTACACCGGCTTACACGGAAGATACAGTGCCCGCAAACAGTGTGATCGTTGAGTGCGGGGAAAAGTTCAGGATCATCGATTATTACGATATTTATATGACCGATATGCAGAACGGATACAGCGCGGAATTTGACGGGGAAGGGCAGATCACGTCAGCGATCGCCTCCGTGTCGAGCGGTGAGCATTCTGCAGCCTGTGTCACGACCGGCCATGGGGAGATCCTTCTGTCAAAATCGATGCAGGATGCACTGGCAAAAGCCGATATCGAGACAAGAGACCTGAATCTCCTGTCCTCAGAGATACCGGGGGACTGTGATTTCCTGATCATTTTTGCTCCGATGCAGGACTTTACTCCCGAGGAGGCTGCGAAAGTCCGGAATTATCTGGCCAACGGGGGTCACGCTCTGATCGTATCTGTTCCAGATGCACAGGAAATGACAAATTTCGGGAGCATCATGGGATCCTACGGGGTGAGCGTGCTTAACTCGCTTGTCCTTGAGAGGGATCCGGAGCATTACATGGAGATGCCCTATCTTCTTCTGCCGAATGTCTCTGCTCTCTCTGAGGTCACGGATGATGTCTCCGGAATGAATATTATTTCAGCCTACTCAGCGCCGATCTCGACTGCGGAATCACAGGATGCCGCTTACACGGTCCTTCCTCTGCTTTCCACATCGGAGTCAGCGTATTTAAAGCCGCTCGATACCGATACGATCGAGTATGCGGAGGGAGATGTGACCGGGAGCTTTCTTCTCGGAGTGCAGGTGGAACAGACGCTGTCCGTGACCGGTCATGGTGCGCCGGACATCGATCTCTCGGGAGAAAGTGAGGAGGAGAAGAAAGGGGAGGACGTCCCGATCACGAAAATACTGTGCTATTCGACGCCCTGCATTTTCAGCTCGGACGCTTTCTCGTCGATCCTGCAGACGCAGGTCTCGATGCCCGAGGGCAATATGGCGCTCTTTGCGGAGAGTATAAGCTATCTCGCCGACCGGCAGATCACGGTCTCCGTCCCGGCGAAGTCCATGATGAACGCGACGATCACCGTATCTGAGAAGACAGCCAACCTGCTCGGAAATGTTTATATGTTCGTCATTCCGGGTGTGATCCTTGCCGCCGGTGCATTTCTCATGATCCGCAGGCGTGCAAAGTGAGCAGCTGCAGAAGTAACTTTTTCAGCCATGATTCGGACAGTCAGGGAGAAATGACATGAATAAAATCAGGAATCTGCGTCTTTGCGCGGGGCTGCTCCTTGTAGCCATAGGAATTTTTTTCGCACTGACGAACGGACAGAAAGTCAGCAGGAAGAGGGAGTTACTGATTGATCTCACGGCAGATAAGATTGCCGGGATCAGCTGGACAGATGAGAATGGAGAGACTCTCTCTTTTCAGCGCGAGGACGGAAACTGGATCTGTAAATCGGATCCGTCTGTCAAGCTCGACCAGACAGAGATGAATACGCTCTGCGCCGGAATGACGGGAATTGCTGTTTTCCGGACGATGGAGGATGTAGAGGATCTCTCGCAATACGGACTGGATATTCCGGCTGTGACAATTACAGTGACGGATATCTCCGGAAATGAAATTACAGTTGCGCTTGGAAACAACAATGATTCTGCCGGTGTGATCTATGCGGTCCGTGAAGGCGACAGGGGATGTGTCTATGCGGTGACTCCTTCGATCAGGACTGCGGTACAGAAGAAGCTCGGGGATCTTGCGGAGAAGTAACATTTTATCGAGGAGGAAAGAAAATGATCAGAGTTGGAACGGGATATGATGTACACAGACTGGTCGAGGGCAGGAAGCTGATCCTGGGCGGAGTGGAGATCCCCTATGAAAAAGGGCTTCTCGGACATTCGGACGCAGATGTCCTTCTGCACGCGATCATGGACGCGCTGCTGGGCGCTGCTGCGATGGGCGATATCGGTCTTCATTTTCCGGATACTGCGAAGGAATATGAGGGGGCGGATTCCCTGAAGCTCCTGTCCATCGTGGGCGGAATGCTTAAGCGGGAAGGATATACGATCAGCAATATCGATGCAACGATCATCGCGCAGCAGCCTAAGATGAGGCCGCATATTGAGCAGATGCGTAAGAATATTGCGGGAGCGCTGCGGATCGGCGTCGACTATGTCAGTGTGAAGGCTACGACTGAGGAGCATCTCGGGTTCACCGGTGAAGGACTCGGCATTTCGGCGCAGGCGATCTGCGCGGTCGAGAGAGCCGGGGACGCTAAGGCCAGAGGGTTTAAGCTTATGTGATCCGGGATCATGTACTATAGGGCTGCAGGCAATTGCGAAAGTCTGTGCTTCATGGAAATTGTATGAACATTCAAACGGCTTCCGCGCCAAGAACTTCTAACATTCACTCAAGATGTGGAAAAGNATTCCACATCTTTCGTTCATGAAGAAGTTCTAAGGCTTGTGCAGATTGTTTGAATTGTTCACACAATTCCATTTCGCACAGAGTTTCGCAAGAGCCTGACTATATATCTGCGGAGAAAGGAGTAAGTATGGCTCTTCGCGCAAATTATCATACGCACACGACCTTCTGCGACGGGTCAGATGCCGCGGAGGACGTCGTCCTTGCCGCGATCGATAAAGGGTTTTCTCATCTCGGGTTTTCAGGGCACATGGATCCTGACATCCATATGGACTTTGATGCTTACTTAGCAGAGATCGGGAGACTCAGGGAAAAGTATGCGGACAGAATTGAGATCCTCTGCGGGGTCGAGCTCGACAATCTGTATGATCCGCACTGTGCGGACGGAGCAGAATATGTGATCGGGTCGACGCATTTCCTTGATGTGCCGAGCGAAATTCCGATGTCGGTCGACAATAACGAGGAGATCATGGGCAGACTCGCGGAGGAGTTCTTCGGAGGGGATTATTATAAGCTCTCGAAATCTTACTATGACCTTGTTTCCCGGGTATATGACAAACTGCACTGCACGTTCGTCGGTCATTTTGACCTGGTGACGCGGTTCAATGATTCCATGCATTTTCTTGACGAGGAGGATCCCCGTTACAGAATGCCGGCGCTGGAAGCCATGGAGTATCTCGTCAAAGAAGGCGTGCCGTTCGAGATCAACTGCGGTGCGCTGAACAGGAACAGGAAGAAGGAGCTCTATCCGAATATGTTCCTGCTGAAAAATCTCAGGGAATTTGGCGGGGAGATCCTGATCAACTCGGATGCACACCAGAAAGAGCTGCTGGACGGCGGATTTGATGTGGCGGTCGAACGGGCTCTTGCCTGCGGATTTACGCACATAAATATTCTGACACGCAGGGGAACGGGAAAGATCCATTTTGAGCAGCTGGCGCTGGATACGCTGACCGATTGAGGAGAGGGGCTGCGGCAGTATTTGCTGCGCAGCCCGTTCACAGGAGTTCATCTATGAAGTATTACTTTGCTCCGATGGAGGGAATCACGGGATATATATACCGGAACGTGCATCACAGGCATTTTCCGGAGATTGACCGATATTACATGCCGTTCATATCCGCGCATGTGAGCCATTCGATGAAGCATAAGGAAAAAGAGGATATACGGCCGGCCAACAATGCCGGCCTTTTCGCCGTTCCGCAGGTCCTTACGAAATCTGCGGAGGATTTCACCTGGACGGTTCGTGAACTCCATGATCTTGGCTACAGGGAAGTCAATCTGAACCTCGGCTGTCCGTCCCCGACTGTGACGACGAAAGGAAGAGGGGCTGCATTTCTCGGAAGGACGGAGGAGCTGCGGGAATTCTTTTCGCAGAGCTTCGAGCTGATCGGGAAGGATACCCCGGATATGATAATTTCGGTCAAGACACGGCTTGGGACAGAGGATCCGGATGAGATTTATGAACTGGTCCGGCTATACAACGAATTTCCGATCTGTGAAGTCATCATTCATGCACGCACGCTGCGTGAGATGTACGACGGGGAGGCGCATGCGGATGTGTTCGCCTCCGTCCTCCCGGAGAGTGTTCATCCGCTCGTCTATAACGGGAGCATTTACCAGCCTGAGGAGGCGTCCCGCCTTGAAGAACGGTTCAAAGGAGCTTCTGCCATGATGATCGGCCGGGGGCTTCTTCGGAATCCGGCTCTGGTCCGGGAAATCAAGGGCGGGAAGCGGCTTCAGATGGCCGAGCTTGCGTCATTCCACAATGAGCTTTTCGAGGCGTATCGGGAAGTGCTGCCGGGACCGAAACCGGTCCTTGCCCGCATGAAGGAACTCTGGTGGTATATGAGCATGCTTTTTGAGGACAGAGAATGGGTACTTAAAAAGGTAAGAAGGGCAAAGACGCTTACTGACATGGAGATCGTGAGTGAGAGGATTTTTGCTGAGCAGCAGTTTGCGGATGTCAGAGGGAATGTATGAACTGACTGCGCGCGTATTTCACGATTACAGTAATCTCGGGCATTGTGCAGTGAAGCATAAAAAGAGGCTGTCTGATCAGAAGAAAAGACATGTGGATCGGTCTTTTATTCTGCAGCGACAGCCTCTTTTTGATTTCCAGGGCGTTATTCGTGTGGAGCGCGCATCGCATGACCCGGATCATGTGGTCTCCGGATCTGTGATCAGATACGCAGGTGCGATGTCTGTGTCGACGGGGTCCTGTATTGCAGAGGAATCTTTTTCCCTGAGCTTGCTCTGTTCGCGGTATTCCTTCGGTGTCATATGAAAATGATCGCGGAAAGCCCGGTTGAAAGTCCTCTGACTTCCGAAGCCCGCGTTCGAGTAGGCCTCGGTGATCGTCTGCTCTGTATACTCAAGCAGGTAACGTACGTATTCCAGTCTTGTAATATTCAGATACTTGTTGAAATTCATGTGGAAAGTACCTGAGAAAATGCGTGACAGAGAAAAAGGACTTACGAAAAGATCATGCGCCATCTTTGTCAGAGAAAGATCGTCCTCTGTATAGTGCTCCGCGATGTAAGAGACGGTGCGGTAGACCAGGTCTTCGCTGTTCGCGCTTCCCTTTTCTACCAGAGTAAGATGCGGGAGCAGACGGGCAAGAATGATCATAACATAAGCCTGATGCAGAACGTCTTCCTCAGGACTGTCCTTATCATCCAAAAGTGTTTCAAGCGCGTAATAGATATCCGGATGGACGTCTTTCGCGTGCACGACGGGATTTTTCGGACTGAGAGTGGTGATTGACTGTAGGAAAGGACCGCTGAGCGACGGCGTTGCAAGCATATAAAGAGAAGAGCCACTCTGTTCGAAAGCCTGATAGTGATGGATCTGTTCCGGGAAAATGATCGCAATGTCTCCTTTTTCCATGCTGTAAAGATGCGTTCCGATTCCGACGGCCAGTGTCCCTTCAAGAACATAGACGACTTCTAAGTTCTTGTGAAGATGTGGCGGAATATGCTTGGACTGCATCCGAAAAATTTCAAAATCGTTTTTTTCTTTATAGAACAGGGAATACATAATGATCCTTTCCCGTTGGATTGCAAAGCGCAGGATGATATCATCTGCTGCAGCGAAATGATGGTGTATCATGTTCGGATCCCGATGGCTCTCCGGGATTAAATCCTCCGGCGGATCGCAGCCGTAAATAGAGGAAGGTTCTACGCACCCTGCGTGCTCCGGCAGGAACAAGAGACATTCCTGACCCTGACGGGAGGTTCCCTCGAACATATGCATATAATAAAGTAGAGAAGTACTTTGAGCAAGAAAAAAACGGGGATTTCATCAAAAAACTTTCATAAATCCGAGGAAAATGGATGAAGATGAGAGATTATGCTCGAAAGTGCAAATAATGGCTGATAACAGGCGCTGAAAATCAGAGCCTTTTATTTTTTTTCTTGTTTTTCGGAATCTTCCGGAGAGGTCATTGTGAACAAGCGGAAATAAAGAGACAATTAGGCTCTTTTGTTTCTTTTTTCAGATGGCATGGTACGGGTGTTTTCCGACCTCTCCGGGAAGATCGGAAAGATGCAGATCCGCTGCATGCTTCGTCCCGCACTGCCGGTGATTTCAGTATCATAAAAAAGTTGACATTGACAGTCTGATTCGTTAAGGTTTAAGCGACAGTGGTGCTTAAAGCGCAGGAAAGGTGCATTACTGCAGACAGAACGGAAAACTTTGAGAATCCGGTGAGCGGCCTTCCGAAACCTGAGTCGGGGGGATGAGCCTGCATATTGAGGTTTATATGAGTGACAGAGAATTTGATATAAAGAAGGCATATGAGAAGTGGCTCCGGGAAGAACAAAAGAGCGGCCGGGGCAAAAAGAACATACAGGAAGAGAATGGCACCCGGAGTAAAAAGAACATAAGGGAAGAGAATGGCAGCCGGGGCAAAAAGAACGTACGGGAAGAGAATGGCAGCCGGGGCAAAAAGAACATACGGGAAGAGAAGGACGCCGAGAAAAACAGGAGCGTACGGGAAGAGACAATCGGGTCTGAAAGAAAGCGCATAGGGGAAGAGCAGGACGGGATGTATAGGAAGAGCTTCCGCGAAAAGAAGTCCGACGCCGTATCCGGTAAGGATATTGTCTGTCCCTATGCAAAGCGCTGCGGCGGCTGTTCCTATATTAACAGAGACTATAAGTGGTCGCTCGGCTACAAGGAAATGAAGATCCGCAAGCTCCTCAAGCCGTACGTTGAGCTGTCCGGGATCGTCGGCATGGAGGATCCTTTCCATTACCGCAACAAGGTCCATGCGGTCTTCGCCCATGTTCGGGACGGTCACAGGGAACGAAATGTCGCGGGCATATACGAACAGGGAACGCACAAGGTCGTTCCGGTAGAAAAATGCATGATCGAGAACGAGAAGGCGGATGCGATCATACAGGATATCCTGAAGATGCTTTCAGGCTTTAAGATCAAGGTCTATGACGAAGACACCGGATACGGTCTTCTGCGCCATGTCCTAGTACGGACGGCCCATGTCACAGGGCAGATCATGGTCGTGCTGGTCCTCTCCTCGCCGATCCTTCCCGGAAAGAATAATTTCGTGAAGGCTCTCAGGGAAAAACATCCGGAAATTACGACAATCCTGCTGAATGTGAACGACGAACAGACTTCGATGGTCCTCGGTGAGCGTGAAATCGTTCTGTATGGGAAAGGATATATCGAGGACGTTCTCTGCGGGCATACGTTCAGAATATCAGCAAAATCATTTTACCAGGTCAATTCCGTGCAGACAGAGAAGCTGTATCGAAAGGCTGTTGAGTACGCCAACCTCACGGGACATGAGCGCGTGATCGATGCGTACTGCGGAATCGGAACGATCGGAATTACGGCGGCAGCAAAGGCGAAGGAAGTTATCGGTGTCGAGCTGAACGGGGATGCTGTCCGGGATGCTGTGAGAAATGCACGGGAAAATAAGATAAAGAATATCAGTTTTTATACCAATGATGCCGGGGATTTTCTTGCCGGAATGGCTCAGAACGGGGAGAAAGCGGAGGTCGTTTTCATGGATCCGCCGAGATCGGGCTCGACGGAGAAGTTCATGTCGGCTGCGGTATCGATGTCGCCCGGCCGGATCATTTACATATCGTGTGAGCCGGAGACGCTTGCACGGGATCTTCACTGGCTTCAGTCACATGGCTATAAAGCCAGGGAGGCGGCTGCATACGATATGTTTCCTTTCACGGAAAATGCGGAGGTCATCGTGCTCCTTTCCAAAACCGGTTCAGGAAGGGCTAAGAAGCTGACCAGAGCATAATTGATGATACGAGGAGGTCTGTATGACCCTTGAAGAAATCCGAAAAGAGATCGATGCAATCGATCCCAGGATCCGCGCTCTTCTTATGGAGCGGCTCGACTATGCATATCGCGTGGCTGAAGCGAAGAATATATCCGGTGATCTCAGAGTCTATCGCCCGGACCGTGAGGAGGAGATCCTTGCCCGTCTTTCGGAGAAAGTCCCCGAATCGAAGAAGGCAGGGTATCTGGCTGTCGTCCGCAAGATCATGCAGGCCAGCCGCATGTACCAGTACGGTCTTCTCTATGATTGGAACGAAGGTCTCTTTGACCCGCTGATCGGAGATATTACGGTTCCGGAAAATGCTTCCCGTGTGAGAGTACGCCTTTCCCGTCCGGACCGTCCGAATTCCATGTCCGAGATCCTCTCTATGATCGGGGATTACGGATATAATATGGAACTTATGGAGCTGACCGAGGTAAACAGAAAAGAGGGAACCGTGGCATTTGAGCTTACGATCCTTGGAAATCTGAATGAGACGAATATGAAGAAGCTCATGTTCCAATTATCCATGGAGAGTCTGAAATTCAGTATAGAGGCTGTGGGATAAAGATGAAGAATAAAAAAGGAGCTGTGCAGGCACAGCTCCTGTAACAGTGAAACACTGTAATATTCTAGAAGGCCGCTATGAGGGGTTGCGGCCCTCCGGGGATGCCGGCATAGCCGACATTGAAAAAGTGAGTGCTATATAGCACAGTTCTTTTATAGCATGAATTGTTCAAAAAAGCAATATAAAAGATGAAATAATTGATAATAGCATCCCTCATTTTCAGGACTGAACTGTTAAATATTTTCAGACTGCAGTTTGAAGATCATCGGGTCAAAAACCATGATTTTGATGATAGAATATAGAGGAGCAGGGTCTTAATTCTTGTCTGTGAATACATGTGCGAGGAGGAGAATATGCCGGAAGCAATCGTTACATTGAGGAAAGGACAGGGCCGGCTTTTGAAATCCGGCGGAGCCTGGGTCTTTGACAACGAGATAGCCGGAATCAGCGGAAGCTTTCTCAACGGAGACATCGTGAGCGTCCATGATTTTGACGGATATCCGATGGGCAGGGGCGTCATCAATATGAATTCGAAGATCAGGGTACGTATGCTCACACGCAGGGGCGATGCCGTGATCAACGACGAATTCCTGAGGGAACGTCTCCTGGACGCGTGGAGCTATCGTAAGTCTGTCGTCGATACCGGATGCTGCAGGATCGTGTTCGGAGACGCTGATTTTCTCCCCGGCATTACGATCGACAAGTATGAGGACATCCTGGTCATCGAGTCTCTGTCTCTCGGCATGGACCGCCTGAAAATGAAGATCCTGGACATCCTTACGGAAATCCTGGCAGAAGACGGAATTACAGTCCGGGGAATCTATGAGCGGAGCGATGCGAAGGAGCGCCTGAAGGAAGGGATGGAGCGGAAGAAGGGATTTCTCGGAGAGCCCTTTGACACGCTTGTCCCGATCACGGAAAACGGGGTCCGTTATCTTGTGGACGTGGCGGAAGGCCAGAAGACCGGCTTTTTCCTTGACCAGAAGTATAACCGTAAGGCCTGCGGAAAGCTTTGCCGGGGAAAGAAGGTCCTTGACTGCTTCACGCATACGGGTTCCTTTGCGCTGAACGCTGCGCTTGCAGGAGCGGAGAGTGTCCTTGCGGTCGATGCCTCGGCGTCCGCACTTTCGATGGCGGAGAGAAATGCGAAGCTCAACGGGTTCTCATTTTCTGAAGATACCGAAGATAAATGGATGCGGAATGAGAAAGGCACATCCCTGCGGTTCATGGAGGCTGATCTACTTGAACTGCTCCCGGAGATCGCTGCGGGGGAGGAGCGGTACGATGTCGTGATCCTCGATCCGCCTGCGTTCGCAAAAAGCCGTCAGAACGTAAAGAGTGCGGTGAAGGGCTACCGCAAGATTAACGCTGCCGGCATGCGGATCACGCGGGACGGGGGATTTCTTATGACCTGTACATGCTCTCATTTTATGACGCGGGAGCTGTTCGAAAAAATGCTGCTCGAAGCGTCGAGGGAGGCACATGTGCGGCTCCGCCAGATCGAAGCCCGGGCACAGGCGCCGGATCATCCGATCCTGTGGTCGGCGGAGGAGAGTTCGTACCTGAAGTTCTATATTTTCCAGATCGTACACGAGCGCTGAGCAGGGAAAGCGGGAGCGTTTTTGATTCTTCATCGCGCAATACTCGTGATTTTAGTCGTGGCGATGAAGAATAAAAGCCTCCGGCGGATCGCAGCCGCGCAAAGAGGAAGGTGCTTCGCACCTTGCGCGGCGCGGCAAGAACGCTGAGGCGTTCTTGAATCAGGCTGTGCATGATAACATGTCTGCCGGCCCGGGAAACAGCTTACAGGGCTACGGGTGCAGAGAGCGGGACTTTCGTACGTGAAGAAGCGTATGGAGGAAATACGGGATCCGGAGACGGATCCTGTACGAAAGAGGAGGCCGGTACAGTCAGGGACTCCGGCAGTTTCGAGGAGTAAGAAAATGAAATATGAAGATGCAGTAAAAAAGCTTTCCGAATATGGGCAGGAGCATGTGCTCCGTTTTTATGAGACCCTTGACGAGGGAGAGAAGGAGGCACTTCTCCGTCAGATCGATGAGACTGATTTTTCTGTGATTTCCGCACTCGGCAATGAGAAGGAGAACATAAAACGCGGTGTGATCACTCCGCTCGCGGCAATGCGTGCGGATGAGATCGAGAGCAGGAAGGAAATCTTCAGGGAAGAAGGGCTTGCCGCCATCCGCGCCGGCAAGGTCGCCGCTGTTCTGCTCGCAGGCGGTATGGGGACCAGACTGGGAAGCCCGGACCCCAAGGGGATGTATGACATCGGGATCAGCAGGCATGTGTATATATTCCAGAGGCTCATCGAGAACATGCTTGATGTGGTCCGCGAAGCCGGCTGCTTCTTCCACCTCTATGTCATGACCAGTGAGAAAAATGACGCAAAGACCCGCGCCTTCTTTAAAGAGCACGATTATTTTGGCTACGATCCTTCATTTGTCGCTTTTTTCTGCCAGGACAACGCTCCGACAGTGGATTTTAACGGAAAAGTCCTTATGGAGAGCAAAGGCCGCATCGCCACCTCTCCGAACGGGAACGGCGGATGGATGAAATCACTCGAGCGCGCGGGACTTCTACAGGAAATGCATAGAGAAGGGGTCGAGTGGCTCAACACCTTCAGCGTCGATAATGTCCTCCAGAAGATCTGTGACCCGGTCTTTGTGGGCGCGACGATCCTCTCGGGCCGTGATTCCGGCTCAAAGGTCGTCCGAAAGGCAAATCCGGAGGAGGCGATCGGCGTGATCTGCAGCGAGGACGGCAGGACCGCGGTCGTCGAGTATTCTGAGCTTTCGGAGGAAATGCGCTACGCGAAGGACGATTCCGGAGATTACGCATATTATTACGGCGTAATTCTCAATTATCTCTTCAGTCTGCCCGCCGCGGAGAAAGTTATGAACGACGAGATGACAAATCATATCGCACGGAAAAAGATTGCCTGCATCGATGAGGAGGGCAATGCGGTAAAACCGGAGACACCGAACGGATGCAAGTTCGAGCTTTTCATTTTCGATCTGCTGAAAGGAATGAACGGCTGCCTGCCCTTTGAGGTCGTTCGGAGCCGCGAGTTCGCGCCGGTAAAGAATAAGGAGGGCGCGGATTCTGTGCAGACGGCGAGGGAACTCTGCCTTCAGAACGGGATTGAACTGTAAATAGTTGAGCCCGACAGAGGATCTTATTCTTCATCCCGGAATCATACTCGCGATGAAGACGGATATTACCTTCCGCGCGGATCTCATGATTCTGAGGTTACGGGTATTGCGCGATGAAGTGTAAACAATTATTACGAGGAAAAACATTATGGAAGAAAGAGAAGAGCGCAAGCTGGCGCTCCTGATCGATTCCGACAATGTCTCGTCGAAGTATCTGAACGGTATTTTTGACGAGCTTTCACAGTATGGAATCATCACATACAGAAGAATTTACGGAGATTTCACAACGCAGGCCAACGCCCGCTGGAGCGACCGTCTGCTCGAAAAATCCATTATCCCGATCCAGCAGTTTTCAAATACGAGCGGCAAGAACGCAACGGACTCGGCCCTGATCATCGACGCGATGGATCTGCTCTACACGTCCAATGTCGACGGCTTCTGCATCGTCTCGAGTGACAGCGATTTCACGCGCCTTGCCTCCCGCCTGCGCGAGTCAGGCAAGATCATCATCGGCATGGGCGAGAAAAAGACGCCGGATTCCTTCCGGTCGGCCTGCACGATCTTCACGGAGCTCGAGAACCTGCTTGAAAATGAAAACAGTTCAAACGGAACGGACAAGCAGGCGATCGAGGAGACGATCATCAATATCATCACGCAGAATGACAACAAGGGCAAAGTGACCGGTTCCGGTGAGATCGGAAGCAAGCTCCAGAATAAGTATCCGGATTTTGATATCCGGACTTTCGGATATACGCAGCTCTCAAAATTCCTGGAGGATATTCCTGCGATCGTTCTCAATAAGGAGAGCAGCCAGATCACGGTCAGCCTCCGGGATGAGAAAAATGAGGAGGATTCCACGATCCAGGATATCCGAGAGATCGTGAGAAGGCGCGGGAGCCGTGGGATCGCGCTTGCAACGCTGGGACTTGAGATCCGCAGACGGCACAGAGGCTTTAATGTCAAGCTTTACGGGTACAGTCAGCTCTATCGTTTTATCGAGAGCATTCCGGATCTGGAGGTAATCGGGGACAGGGCGGACCGGAAGGTCGTGTACAGAGCAAAGAACTGAAAGAATACCGTTACAGGAATCTGATCGGTGAGACACGGAAATGGCTGAAAAAGAGCAGGATATACCAGACAAAAAAAGTGAAGATGTCCGGATCTCCGTGAGATCACTCGTCGAATTCATCAGAAGGAGCGGAGATATCGACACCCGTTCCGGGAGCAGCTTCGATACGGAGGCCATGCTTGCGGGAGGGCGCGCCCACAGAAAGATTCAGAAGGGGATGGCCGGGGATTATCAGGCCGAGATGTCCCTGAAGGATCAGATCGACTGCGGCGGATATCAGATAAAGATCGAGGGACGTGCCGACGGCGTCTTCACGGAGAAGACGGATACGGAGGGCATTCGACGCTTTGCGGTCGATGAGATCAAGGGGATCTATGCGGATCCTGACAGCCTTACTGAGCCGGTACAGGTCCACCTGGCACAGGCGAAGTGCTATGCAGCCATCATTTTGAAACAGCTCCCGGAGAAGGAAGGGGACTTCCGTGAGCAGTTCGGCATTGCTCCGGGGACGGAGATGTCCGGATCCGAGATCGGTGTGCGCATGACGTATGTGCATCTTGAGGAAAATGAACGGATCAGGCGGTTTTCCTTCATTTTCAAGAGGGAAGAGATCTTTGGCTGGTATGAAGAACTCATTGCGGACTTTAAAAAATGGACGGATATGCAGAACGCATGGGAAAGAAAACGGGATCTTTCAATGGAGCCGCTGTCCTTTCCGTTCGAGTACAGAAAAGGACAGAAGGTCCTTGTATCCTCCGTCTACCACACGATCCGGGAGAAGAAAGAGCTTTTTCTCATGGCTCCGACCGGGACCGGGAAGACAATGGCAGTCGTCTATCCGTCCGTCAGGGCAATCGGCCAGGGAATTGCGGAACGGATCTTTTATCTGACCGCAAAGAATCAGACGCATCATGTCGCGGAGGAAGCCTTCGGTATCTTAAAGGATGCGGGCCTTTCCATGAGGACGATCACCATTACCGCGAAAGAAAAGATCTGTCCGATGAATGAGGTCTCCTGCAATCCTGATGACTGTCCGCACGCGAAGGGACACTTCGACCGGATCAATGAGGCAGTCTTTGATCTCCTCTCTGAAAAGGAGGTGTTCGACAGGGAGACGATCTCGGAATGGGCAGAAAAGCGTAATGTGTGTCCGTTCGAGCTCGGGCTCGATGTCTCGAGCTGGTGCGATGCGGTCATATGCGATTATAATTATGCCTTCGACCCGAATGCTCACCTTGTGCGCTTTTTCGGGGAGGGAAAAAAGAGTGATGCGATTTTTCTGATCGACGAAGCCCACAATCTGGTCGACCGCGCCAGAGAAATGTACAGCGCGGAGCTCGTCAAAGAGGATGTACTGAAAGCCCGGAATCTCGTAAAGGATGTGAACCGGAAGGCTTACCGCGCGCTTTCCCGCGTCAATAAAACGATGCTCGAGCTCAGAAAGACCTTCGACGCCGAAGTCCCGGATGCGGGGCGGGAGAGGTGGATGCTGCTTCCGGAGAGCGGAAATCTCATTACCGAGGCGGTCAGAGCATTCGGTGAGCTGCAAGTCTTTTTCAAGGAGGAGAGGGATGCCTCGTGCAGGGAGGACCTGCTCGATTTTTATTTCCAGATCTCCGGGTTCGTGTCGACATACGAAGCGATGGATGACGACTACGTGACATATGCATTTGCCGATGAGAAGGGGCATTTTCATGTCCGGCTCTTCTGTGTGAACCCGGCGCGGAGGCTTGGGGAGATGATCGAACGCGGAAGGAGCGCCATTTTCTTTTCCGCGACGCTGCTCCCGGTCGGCTATTATAAAAAACTCCTGTCCCTTAAGGAGGATGCCTATACGGTCTATGCCGAGAGTTCCTTTAAGGAGGAACAGCGGCTGATTCTCGTCGGAGGAGATGTGAGTACGCGCATGCGGAGCCGCGGAAAGGCGATGTATCGGAGAATCGCGTCCTATATTCACGAGACTGTGACGGCGCACAGGGGAAATTACATGGCATTTTTCCCATCCTACAAATTCATGGAGGATGTGCTCGCCCTCTACAGGGAGGAGTTCGATGAGCCGGATGTGAACTGGGTCGCGCAGTCAAGATATATGGGCGGGATGGACCGTGAGATCTTTCTGGAGAATTTTTATGAAGCTCCGGAAATGTCCCTGATCGGATTCTGTGTTATGGGCGGTATCTTCGCGGAGGGGATCGACCTCACAGGCTCACGGCTTGTCGGGGCGATCGTCGTCGGCTGCGGGCTGCCGCAGGTCGGGGCGGAGACGGAGCTCCTCCGGAGCTATTACGAGGAGAAGGACCATAGCGGGTTCGCGTCCGCCTATCTTTATCCCGGAATGAATAAGGTCCTTCAGTCTGCGGGGCGCGTGATCCGGACGGCGACGGACCGGGGGATCATTCTCCTCCTGGACGACCGGTTCCTTTCGCGGGACTGTCTGGGCATGTTCCCGAGGGAGTGGAGGCATTTCATTTCCTGCAGGGAGGGGCAGGCGGGAGCGCTGATCCGCGACTTCTGGGAAAAAGCAGACGGGTGTACTGACGTATATGATTAGAACTGACAGGCGAGCGCGAAACTCTGCTCGCAATGGAATTGTGTGAACGATTCAAACAATCTGCACAACGAGTTTACGTTTTTTGCGAATGCTTTTCCACATCTTGAGTGAATGTTAGAAGTTCTTGGCGCGGAAGCCGTTTGAATGTTCATACAATTCCCATGAAGAGCAGAGTATCGCAATCGCTTTACGAGACCTGAAGAGGAAAGGACGTGAACGGTTTTTGAAGGATACAGAGGAGATAGTTATACTGGAAACGGCCGCAAGAGACATGAACAGACAAATGCGGACAGATACGGGGACGGAGGGGAGCGGGAAAAACCGTTCTGTGAAGAAAGCGCAGGGGGAAAGAACCGTGCAGGATCTGAAAAATCTGCTCCTTCTTCACGGACAGGATATACTCTTTGCACCGGGCATGCAGCGGGAGAAGGATTTTATGCAGCACGGAAAGGTAAGTGTCTTTGAGCATTCCGTCGGCGTAACGCTCGTGAGCCTTATGCTTGCAGAGAAGTTCAATATGAAGGTCGACACAAGAGCTCTCGTCCGCGGCAGCCTTCTTCACGATTACTTTCTGTATGACTGGCACGATTATCATCCCGAAGTAGGTCTGCACGGCTTCACCCACGCGAAGATCGCAATGGAGAACGCGTGCCGGGATTTTGACCTCAACGAGATCGAGAAGGATATGATCGCGCGGCATATGTTTCCGCTCAATCTGAAGCCGCCGAAGTACCGGGAGAGCAGGATCCTGTGCATTGCGGACAAGATGGCGGCAGCCTGCGAGACATTCAGGATCCCGTACTTGGCGGAAGTAATCAAGGAACTTCGTGAAGCCCTGTGAAAAGAGATGGAAACTTACAAAACGGTATGCTATGATACGAACTGCATAGATGACCCTGCTTTTGCGCTCCGGTGCTCTGCAGGGGTATGCAGAAGAGTATTTCCGGTTCAGCCAATGAAGGACTTTCATTTTGTCAGGAGACATATTTTGCCCACGAATGCCAATTTGGCATGAGTGGCTGCAAAACAGTCATCCGAGGCCACTAGTCAGACATCAAAACTTCGCTTTGGGAGGGGAACAATGGTAAGAAGAGTATACGTTGAAAAGAAGCCGGCCTACGCGGTCCAGGCAAAGGAGCTGCTCCACGAGGCAAAGCACTATATGCACATCGAGGGAATCGAGAATGTCAGGGTATTTATCCGTTATGACGCAGAGAACCTCACGGACGAGACCTATGAGATCGCGAAGAAAGCAGTCTTCGCGGAACCTCCGGTGGATGATCTCTACGAGGAGGCGCTCCCGGAGACCGTAAGGAGCCGCGTCTTTTCCGTCGAGTACCTGCCGGGACAGTTCGATCAGAGGGCTGATTCCGCGGAACAGTGTATCCGTTTTCTTAATGAAAATGAAGAACCGACCATCCACACCGCTACGACTTATATGCTCATCGGCGATATTTCCGACGAGGATTTCGGAAAATTCATGGCAGACCGCATCAATCCGGTCGATTCCCGTGCGACAGATGAAGTCAAGCCGGAGACACTCGCGGCGGATTATCCCGAGCCTGCGGATGTGATCGAACTGAAGAATTTCCGCACGATGGATCTCACGGAACTTCGGGAGCTTTACAATTCACTGAATCTTGCCATGACATTTGCGGATTTCGAATTCATCCGCGCTTATTTTAAGGATACAGAGAAGCGGGATCCGACGATCACGGAGATCCGTGTCCTCGATACATACTGGTCGGATCACTGCCGCCACACGACCTTCTCCACGGAGCTTAAGAACGTGGAGTTCAGGGATGGCGATATGCGCGCTCCGATCGAAGATACCTTCAAGGCTTATCTCGCAGATCACGACGAGATGTACAGGGGGCGCAGCGACAAGTTCGTCTGCCTGATGGATCTCGCCATTCTCGGTGCGAAGAAGCTCAAAAAAGAAGGAAAGCTTAATGATCAGGAAGAGTCCGACGAGATCAATGCCTGCTCGATCGTCGTACCCGTCGATGTGAACGGGAAGGAAGAGGAGTGGCTCATCAACTTTAAAAATGAGACGCACAATCACCCGACGGAAATCGAGCCGTTCGGCGGTGCTGCCACCTGCCTTGGCGGCGCGATCCGTGATCCGCTCTCCGGACGGACCTATGTCTACCAGGCGATGCGCGTGACCGGCGCTGCAGACCCGACGCGTCCGCAGTCCGAGACGCTTAAGGGCAAGCTGCCACAGAAGAAGATCGTCCGTCAGGCGGCCCGCGGCTACAGCTCTTACGGCAACCAGATCGGCCTTGCGACCGGTCTCGTAAAAGAGATCTATCATCCGGATTACGTTGCGAAGCGCATGGAGATCGGCGCGGTCATCGCGGCTGCCCCGAGATCAGCGGTCATTCGTGAGAACTCCGATCCGGGCGATATCATCATCCTGCTCGGCGGACGGACAGGCCGTGACGGCATCGGCGGTGCTACAGGTTCCTCCAAAGTCCACACCGAGAAGTCTACGGAGGACTGCGGCGCTGAAGTCCAGAAGGGAAATGCGCCGACAGAGAGAAAGCTCCAGCGTCTTTTCAGACGCTCTGACGCTGCGCATCTCATCAAAAAATGCAATGATTTCGGCGCGGGCGGTGTTTCTGTCGCGATCGGCGAGCTCGCGCGCGGTCTGGACATCGATCTCGACAAGGTCCCGAAGAAGTATGCGGGACTTGACGGGACGGAAATCGCGATCTCCGAGTCCCAGGAGAGAATGGCAGTTGTTGTCGACAAAAAAGACGTAAAGAAATTCATGAAGTATGCGGACGAGGAAAATCTCGAGTCCACGATCGTCGCGACGGTGACGAAGGAGCCGAGACTTGTGATGCACTGGAGAGGGAAGACGATCGTCGACCTGTCCCGTGACTTCCTCGATACGAACGGTGCCCATCAGGAAGCATCCGTCCTCGTGGATGTCCCCTCGAAGGCGGATTCTGTTCTCAATGTCAATCCGTACTGCCCGACAGACGTGAACGATTCCGGCAATATCGAGCGTCAGTGGAAAGAGATCCTCGCTGATCTGAATGTCTGCTCACAGCGCGGACTCGTTGAGATGTTCGACGCATCCATCGGGGCCGGAACCGTCCTCATGCCCTACGGCGGACAGTATCAGCTCACAGAAACGCAGGCAATGGCTGCGAAAGTTCCGGTCCTTGACGGGACGACGGAGACGGTCACGCTCATGAGCTACGGCTTTGATCCCTATGTGAGCTCCTGGAGCCCGTACCACGGCGCTGCCTGGGCTGTCACGGATTCTGTAGCGAAGATCGCGGCTGCGGGCGGCGACGTTACGAAGATCCGCTTCACGTTCCAGGAATATTTCCGGAGAATGAGTGAGGATCCGTCCCGCTGGAGCCAGCCGTTCTCCGCATTGCTGGGCGCTTATGCCGCTCAGATCGGGTTCGGCCTTCCCTCGATCGGAGGAAAGGACTCCATGTCCGGTACGTTCGAGCATATCGATGTACCGCCGACGCTCGTGTCCTTCGCAGTAGATGTGGCGAAGGAGCGGGATATCATTTCCCCGGAATTCAAGAAAGCCGGGAACAGGATCGTATGGATCCGTGTGCCGAAGGATGGTTATCAGCTCCCGAAGTATGCGGAAATCCTTGAAGTATACGGAAAGCTCCGCGAGGATATTCAGGCGGGACGTGTCGTTTCGGCCTATGCTCTCGGAAGACACGGAATCTGTGAGGCAGTCTCCAAGATGGCATTCGGAAACCGTCTGGGCGTGAAGATCGAGCATAATCTTGATCCGCGAGATTTCTTCTCGCCGGCGTTCGGAGATATCGTCTGTGAAGTGAAGGACGGGCAGGTCGGAAATCTGGTCTCCTCCTATACACTGATCGGCGAGGTGACGGGCGACGACACATTCCGCTACGGGAACGCAGAGGTATGGCTTGATGATGCGCTCGGGTGCTGGATGGGTACACTGGAGAAAGTCTTCCGGACGAGGACAAATGATGATAAGACGGAAGTTCCGTCTCCTCTCTATAACGCGTCGGAGATCTACGTGACAAAGCACAAGGTCGCGAAGCCGCACGTATTTATCCCGGTCTTCCCGGGCACGAACTGCGAGTATGATTCGAGACGCGCGTTCGAGCGTGCCGGAGCCACGGTCACGGACATGGTATTTAAAAACAGGACAGCGGAAGATATCCGCGAGTCTGTGGATGAGTTCGTAAAGCAGATCAAAAAGGCACAGATCATCATGTTCCCGGGCGGATTCTCGGCCGGTGACGAGCCGGACGGCTCCGCGAAGTTCTTTGCGACGGCTTTCCGGAACGCGAAGATCCGTGAGGCGGTCGAGAAGCTTCTGAACGAACGGGATGGTCTTGCTCTGGGGATCTGCAACGGCTTCCAGGCACTGATCAAGCTCGGGCTTGTTCCGAACGGTCAGATCACAGGCCAGGATGAGAATGCGCCGACGCTTACTTACAATACGATCGGCCGCCATATCTCGCATATGGTCTATACGAAGGTCGTGACCAACAAGTCCCCGTGGCTTCAGGGAGCGGAGCTCGGCGGTGTCTATGTCAATCCGGCTTCCCACGGAGAGGGACGTTTTGTCGCTCCGAAGGAGTGGATCGATAAGCTCTTTGAGAACGGTCAGGTCGCGACGCAGTACTCAGATCCGTTCGGCAATGTCACGATGGATGAGGAGTGGAACATCAATGGTTCCTACGCAGCCATCGAGGGTATCACATCGCCGGATGGACGTGTGTTCGGTAAGATGGCGCACGCGGAGAGAAGAGACCGGGGCGTAAACATGAACATCTGCGGAGAGCAGGACATGAAGATCTTTGAGTTCGGAGTGAAGTACTTCCTGTAAGGAGCAGGTGGATCGGAGTTTTTGGGCGTTCGCACATGGGGCCGCGATTTCGGCAGCCCCGTGTGTGAACCGCTTATGAAATGCTTTTGATCAGGAACGCTTCGGCGTTCCTGATCGATTTTGTGCGATTTTTGCAAAAAACTCAGACATTAGGTGCTTGACAAAGTAAATACCCTGTTATATACTAATCTAGCGTTGAAAAAACGCAGGAACTGAATATGGCGAGATAGCTCAGTTGGCTAGAGCACGCGGTTCATACCCGCGGTGTCGAGAGTTCGAATCTCCCTCTCGCTACGTTAGAAAAGACCCTGATACATATGTTTCAGGGTCTTTTCATTGATTGAACTGTTTCCTTTCCGGGGATTTCTCCCCGTCACAGGATCCATGGAGGCCAAAAATGAAAAATCAGGAGAGTTCGAAGATCAGGCTGGCGGTCATCGGGGCCGGGTGGCGGGCACACTATTACATCCGCATCGCCAGCGCCCTGCCGGATCTCTTTGAAAGACCGATCGTGCTGGTCCCGATCCGAATCCGAACTTTGCAAGGGTCCGCGAGATCCTTAAGATCACATTCGGCGGAGAGACGGTCTATGAAAAGATGTATTCCCGGGAAGCAGCGCTGTCTCAGGATGAGGCCGCGATCCTGACTCTGATGCTGAATACGGTAAGAGATCCGGAGAGCGCCGTCAGCCTTGAAGAGACGCTTGAGGATGCGTACACTGCCCTGCTTATGCGGGAGTCGATCGAGAAGGGTGCGGAAGTCAGATCCCGGAAAATGCCCTGGGCACCTGAGCGCTGACAAAGAGCTGCCGTGATATGACTTGTGAGTTGATTGCGGATTCACCAACTAGCGCAGGATGCTCGTGACTTCAGTCATGAGTAAGTTGACTCGAAAATCTGTAGGATGTTGCACCAAAGTATGATAGAATGAATATTACATCTCGAAAGCCGAACGGACATTGAAATGATCGGGGGATCATTTCATGAGGCGTTCCTGATGAGGACTTCAGACAGGGGATCAATAAGGGGAGAATTTTTATGAGATCATTATATCTGGATTTGAGCATGGGTGCTGCAGGCGATATGCTGACGGCTGCTCTGCTCGAACTGTTCAGTGAAGGAGAGCGGGACGACATTATCTGGGAGCTGAATGACGCAGGAATTCCCGGCACGCTGATTAATGCGGAGAAGGTCAAACGGTATGGGATCGAGGGTACGCATGTGCATGTCCGCGTCAACGGCAGGGAAGAGGAGGAGCTTATGGGCTCTTATTCCCGTAAGCCGATCAGTTTTCTGGACCAATACACGGAACAGAGGAACGGAGGACGGTCGAAAGGTCAGCAGGGAGGATATTCCAAGCCTGAGAATGAAGAACATTTCGGTCATGCGCATGATCACGGATATGATGGGAATTCCGGTAATGACGGCCGCAGCCATGATGCGCATGAACCCGGCGAACACCATCACGGTACAGGGCTTTATGAAGTCACGGACATTATCAACCGTCTGCGCTTTTCCATCAAGGTCAAGACGGATATCGTCAATGTCTACAACATGATCGCGGAAGCGGAAAGCACTGTGCACGGCACGCCGGTGACGGATATTCATTTTCATGAAGTCGGAACAATGGACGCGATCATGGATGTCGCGGCGGTCTGCTATATCATGGATAAGCTGTCCCCGGATCAGGTCTGCGCGTCGCCGGTCCATGTAGGGTCCGGAACGGTTCAGTGCGCACATGGTGTCCTGCCGGTGCCGGCGCCTGCTACGGCGGAGATCCTCAGGGATGTGCCGATTTACGGCGGAGAGATTCAGGGAGAGCTCTGCACACCTACCGGTGCGGCACTGGTCAAGTATTTCGTGACTGAATTCGGCAGTATGCCGGCCATGAAGACGGAGAAGATCGGATATGGCATAGGGTCGAAGGATTTCGGACGTCTGAACTGCATTCGGGCAATGATCGGCGATACCAATGAAGCCCGGGAGAGCGTTCTCGAAATGACTGCGAATATCGATGATATGACTGCGGAAGAGATCGGTTTTGCCATGGAGCGGCTTTTTGACGCAGGTGCTCTCGACGTGTTCACGACACCGATCGGAATGAAGAAGTCCCGCCCCGGTACGATGCTGCATGTTCTTTGCAGACCGGCAAGGCGCGAGCTCCTGGCCGGCGCGATTTTTAAATACACGACGACACTTGGGATCCGTGAGCAGGAGATGAAAAGACATGTTCTGAGCCGGAAGATCCGGGAAGTGGAGACAGAATACGGTACTGTGCGGGTAAAAATCAGCAGCGGGTATGGTGTTAAGCGGAGGAAGATCGAGTACGACGATTTGGCGAAGATCGCAAAGGAGAAGGCGATTCCTCTGAGCGAGGTAAAAAAGAGCGTTGAGAAAGGCATGAAGCCGAGGAAGACATACAGGATCGATTAAGACATATGAAAAACCGGGCTGTTGCAGCGGCTGTTAGGAAGCCGGCTGCAGCAGCCCGGTTTTTCATAGGATCACACTCTTTTTATGAATTGAAGAACTGATTGATTCCTGCAAGCAGACCCTGTCCGAGCGTGGCAAGCGCGCCCTCTGAATGGTCTGAGACTTTGTCTCCAAGCTCGATATCAATACTCGGGACGGATGAGTAAGAGGTCTGTGTGAGATCCATCTCAATGGAGCCGCTCCCATAGATCTTCACTCCGACACTGCGGAGACCTTCGATCAGGCAGTCTCCGAAATGATTGCTCTTCTCCCATGTCGAAGCAACAGGCTCCATGCTGCGGTAAGTCTGGTCGCTCGGTACAGCCATGTAATAGGCACCTTTGTCACTTTCTGAGGAATCCCAGTGGATTGCCACATGGCATTCTGCATAGTTGTTAGCGAGGACCGTACGGGCGATATTGTCGAGCTGGCGGTCATCAGTCTCCCGGATCATCAGGACGTTATACCCGTTCTGAAGGAGGAGATCGCGAAGGACGAGCGCTTCGGCAAGCGTGGCGGCCCGTTCAGGCGTTCCGTCTGCGAAATCCATGCCGGAAGCGACGGCCATAGCGGTCGTTGCGCCTTCCGCTGTGGAACCGCCTGTTACCTTCGGCGATCCGTCCGGATGACACTGTGTGCGGACTGATTCGCCTCCCGAAGTACCGTGTCCGGCGTTGACACAGACGGTATGACCGTTCTTGTTCGCCTGATTATTCGTGTACAGAATGGCAGGCTCTGAGTGAATTGCCGAGAAGGATGCATAAGGAAGGTCGTCCGTGAGCCAGACTTCACTTTTCGTAAATGGCTCGGATGGCTGCGGCGCTTCGGTCGGCTCCGGAGTCGGTGTTTCTGTCGGTGCTGCTGTCGGTGTCTCCTGCGCGGTCGGTGTTACGGCCGCTGAAGAACCGGATTCGGCAGGCTTTTCCGGAGCTGACGCTGCCTCCGAGACCGAGGAGGTCGGTGCAGGAGATATAACTGAATCAGATTTTGTGTCTGTGCCCTTCGACCCGCAGGCGGAGAGCAGGAAGCAGGCTGCAAGAGCCAGAATAATATGTTTCATGTGTTTTCTGTAC
The DNA here is from genome assembly GCA_900314565.1 of uncultured Eubacteriales bacterium. Taxonomy (GTDB): domain Bacteria; phylum Bacillota; class Clostridia; order Lachnospirales; family Lachnospiraceae; genus Chordicoccus. Next base: position 37,023 of record OMVU01000035.1, on the reverse strand, counting down.
ATAGCCACCTCGTTTCTTCTTTTGTTTTTTCTTCATCGCGCAATACCGGTCACTTTGGAATTATAAGATATATGCGCACGCCGCGGCAGGTACGCCGAGGCGCTGTTTATTTTATCACATATGCGGTCATTTGTCACCTTTGCTTCGTATTCGGGAACGCCCCGGCGTTCCTGCCGCATGTATTCGTGCGGCGGCAGGAAATGGATTATCTCACTGCAGAGGATCTTTACTACTTTGCGTTGTTTTTTTTCAATATTCGTATTAAAATTGTTTTCGGCATATTGGCAGGTTCTCTCCTGTTTACTGAGGGACCCGGTCCTTCGGGTAGGACCGTGCGCCGCTGCCGGGAGGTTTTTTATGAAATATTTGATTATCGGAGCGGGCGGCACCGGCGGTGTGCTTGGTTATAATATGTCCCGGGCCGGATTGGACGTGGCGCTTCTTGCACGCGGTCCTCATCTCCGCGCCATGTGGGGGCAGGGACTGATCCTCGAGAAGATGTGGAAAGGGTCCTGTGAGAATGTTCCGGTCAGAGCTTACGATGAGGAACACTATTATGAAGATCCCGATGTGATTTTTGTCTGTGTGAAGAGCTACTCTCTGAAAGAAGTGATTCCGTTCATACGGAGGATCGCAAAGCCCGAGACGGTCGTGATCCCGCTCTGCAATGTCTTCGGCACAGGCGGCATGCTTCAGACGAAGCTCCCGAAACTGGCTGTCATGGACGGATGTATCTATGTGTCCGCAAATATCAAGAGCCCCGGCTGGATCCTGCAGCACAGTGAGATCCTGCGGGTCTATTTCGGTCCCAGGAAAGGGGAGAGAGAACCTGAGCTCCGCCAGATCGCCGATGATCTGAATTATGCGGGAATAGAGACACATCTTTCCGAGAATATTGAGAGGGACTGCCTTGAGAAGTTTTCCTATGTTTCTCCGATCGGTGCGGCAGGGATTTATTATGATGTGAGCGCATATGCATTTCAGCGTCCGGGGGAACCGCGGACGATGTTCAAGACAATGATCCGGGAGATCATGGCGCTGTCCTACGAGATGGGATTTCCGTTCGAGAAGGATTATGTTGAAGTCAATCTGGATATTTTGAAGAATCAGCCGGGAGACGCCACGACGTCCATGCAGAGAGACATAAAGGCGGGAGGACCGTCTGAGATCGACGGACTTGTCTATGATGTCGTGAAGATGGCGAGAAAGTTCCACGTCTATATGCCGGCCTATGAGATGGTGGCGGAGGGGCTGCGCAAAAGAGGACTGGGAGAAAAACAAATATGATGCAATTTAAACGGCCCGGCTGTCAGGTATACAGTCGGGCCGTTCTTACGCCGGGCAAGGGGTTTTCGCTCGGGTGCGTAAGCTTTTTAAAAATAATGATATCAGGCGTTTGATTACACTAATATAATACTATCAATGTATTTGGAAATGCAAGATATTGACTGAAATTTCTCGTATATTCCTTTCGGAGAAAGACCGAAATTTTAAGTGAAGGCGGATTTTGACAAAAAACAGAAAAAAATCCCCGGATATTTCAAAATAATAAAGAATATCCGGGGAAAATACTGTAATTATGCATGTCAAATATTGCAGATCAGTCTAACTTGAGATCACCTTCACGGACCCATCCGATTTTTTTCAGAACAATGTTGATGCAGGGGCAGATCACTGCCGGCAGGACAATGGAGATGAAAAGCAGGCCGATCCAGTCGAAGGCTGTGATGGAAGTCTTGAGCCCGGCAGCGATATCGTTCAGCCAGCCGGTGTAGACACCGATCTGACCGACAAAGCCGCAGGTGCCCATGCCGCTGGAGACAGCCGCGCCGTTCATTTTTAATTTGAAAATGCAGGTCGCGATCGGACCTGTGATCATGGACGTCACACAGGGGGCGATCCATATCCGCGGATTCTTTACGATATTACCCATCTGCAGCATGGATGTGCCGATGCCCTGTGAGATGAGTCCGCCCCATTTGTTCTCGGGGAAGGACATCACGGCAAATCCGATCATCTGTGCACAGCATCCGGCGAGAGCAGCTCCGCCGGCAAGACCGGTCAGACCGAGCGCTGCGCAGATCGCAGCGGAGGAGATCGGAAGAGTAAGCGCGATTCCGACGACGAGGGAGACCAGAATACCCATGAGGAACGGCTGAAGATCGGTCGCCCACATGATGATATCGCCGACTTTCATGGCTGCTTTTCCGAGTGCCGGAGCCCACCATGCGGAGAGCGCGACACCGACACCGATCGTCACGAGCGGAGTCAGCAGAATATCGATTTTTGTTTCTTTGGATACCGCTTTGCCGATCTCGGACGAAATGATCGCGACGAAAAGGACTGCGAGAGGTCCGCCCGCACCGCCGAGGGCGTTGGAGGCAAAACCTACTGTGATCAGGGAGAAAAGGACCAGAGGCGGGCAATGGAGCGCATAGCCGATCGCAACAGCCATGGCAGGACCGCTCATGGCGGAAGCGAGTCCGCCCACCGTATAGTCAGCGCCTGCGACACTTGCGACCGGAGCAGTGAGAAAGCCTATGCCGAACTGGGAACCGACCGTGTTGATGATCGTGCCGATGAGAAGGGAACAGAAGAGACCCTGGGCCATTGCGCCGAGGGCGTCAATACCGTAGCGTTTCGCGGAAATTTCGATATCTTTCCGCTTGAGAAAAGCTTTGAACTTATCCATGGCATTTCCTCCTGCAGACAATGTGTCCGCCTGACTAAAAAGGACTGGTGTCAAGACACATGTATACAGTAAATATGGGGAGATGTCAAGTGATAATTCTGTGAACACAGGACGCAGGTGATAATTCTGTGAACACAGGACGCAGGGGATTCCGCGGATGCCCGGGCGTTCCTGAAGTAAAGCTTCATTCATCAAGCAGAAACCCGAGTCTTGCAAGAGCAGCGCAGACATTTTTGTATGCCTGTTCCGTCGGGCAGAGGATCGTGTGCAGATGGATGCCGTTCGTGAGGGCGGAGAGAGGGAGTGATTCCGGATGTTCCCTGCATTTTCCGATAAAATCAGAGACATCCCGCCGGGATGAGGCATCTATGAGCCCGGTGATCTGACCATAGATCGGATGCTCGACGATGACATCATGGATCGTACAGCCCTCGTCCACGATTGCATTCATCTCAGTTTCCATGTCTTCATTTTCATGTCTCGTTGCAATTCTGTGCGTAATTACGGCACGGTTCTTTGGGATCATGTAGCCTCTCGGAGTCGCGGCAATTTCATACCCGCCGGCACGCAGAAGGGCGATGTCCCCGACGATGATCTGACGGCTGACAGAGTAATCCGCTGCCAGGGACGCAGCGCTGACCGGCCGTGCGGCGACACTCAGTGTTTCCAGTATTCTGTTCCTTCTTTCTTCTGCTTTCATTGCTGTAGTCTGTTCTCCATATGAATGTGATCAGGAACGCGCCGGCGTGCGCATCGCATACCGGGGCAGCCGGGACTTTTGTGACCGGGAATCACATGCTCTCGCATATCAACGAATATCGAGGAGATCGGTGACGTCTGTCTGCACGTTGCTCCCGAAATTTTGTTGTTTCAATTATGACATTTGAGAGAAAACGCGTCAAGGAAATCGACGGCAGTGCGGCTCGCGGGAAAGTTTTCCTGAGAAATCCCATACATAAGGACGTAAAACCGGGTGATGGAATTTTCTCCCGAAACGATGTATGATGAGAGGTACACATACCGATCTTCAGAAGAACTGAGGAAGCTTAAAAAGGACAGGTACCTTTATGGATAAAAAGAATCTTGCACTCTCCGTGATCGAGAGACTGAAAAATGAATACCCTGATGCCGACTGCACGCTCGAGTATGATGAGGCCTGGAAGCTGCTCGTCAGCGTCCGTCTTGCCGCGCAGTGCACGGACGCCCGTGTGAACGTCGTTGTGGAGAAGCTCTATGAAAAGTATCCGGATGTCAATGCCCTGGCATCCTGCGAGCCCGAGGATATTGAAGAGATCGTCCGTCCCTGCGGACTCGGAAAAAGCAAGGCCAGAGACATCTCCGCCTGTATGCGGGTGCTCCGGGATCAATACGGAGGAAAAGTTCCCGGAACTTTCGAGGAGCTCCTTGCGCTGCCGGGTGTCGGCCGGAAGAGCGCGAATCTGATCATGGGAGACGTTTTCGGAAAACCCGCGATCGTTACGGATACCCATTGCATCCGTCTGACGAACAGGATCGGGCTGGTGGAAGGGACGAAAGACCCCGGGAAAGTCGAGAGGGCACTCTGGAAGATCATACCGCCGGAGGAAGGGAATGCTTTCTGCCACCGGCTGGTCCTGCACGGCAGGGATGTCTGTACGGCCAGGACGAACCCGCACTGCGATCGGTGCTGCCTCTCGGATATCTGTAAGAAAGTGATCTGAAAAGGTATTTTCCGGGTGCCCGGCTTATCTTAAGAGACAGCCGGATCGCTTACGGCCGGCACGTGCTGGTGGCATAGCCGGGGTTCTGACAGACGATATTTGCGTGCTGTTTCCTGCTTATGGGCATAAGGAAGTGCTGAAAATGCAAGATTTGTCCAGAATATGATGGAATCTGACCACACAAATGAAAAAAACAGAGTTATAATGCGAATCGTCACAGAAGGGACCGTTGACGAGCTTCGCGCCGTTGGCGGTTTTTTTTCGTGTTTGGAGGTTTTATGCGCGAGGGTGAAGACTTTCTTAAGACGTATCCGGTCACAGCAGTACTATTTTTAATCAACGCAGTCATGTTCCTCCTTACGGAATTTGCAGGAAGGCCGGGAAGCACAGATACGATGCTCCGGCTGGGCGCTGCGTACACGCCGTACATTCGTGACGGACAGTACTGGAGGCTGATCACGTCCTGTTTTCTGCATTTCGGAATAGGACATCTGGTCAATAATATGATCGCGCTTGTCGCGGTCGGAAGCATTTTGGAGAAGTGGCTCGGTCATGTACGGTATTTCATTTTCTATATGATCGCCGGCCTTTCCGGCAGCATCCTGACATATGCCGCTGAGCTTCTGAGCGGGGAGCAGAGTGTCTCCGCAGGTGCTTCAGGCGCGATTTTCGGACTGATCGGGATCTACGCTGTGATCCTTCTCAAGAACCGCAGCCGGCTTGGACGGGATATGGTCCTCCGCGTAGTCTTCGGTGTCACGCTGGCAGTCCTTCCCGGATTCTACAATAAGGGAATCAGTCTGACGGCGCATCTGGGCGGCCTGCTCGCCGGCATCGTCATGGGTCTCCTCACTCGTTCCAAATGTGTATAAACTGTGTAGAAGAAGTGAACTGACTTGAGATATTTTACGAAAGATGGTACCATTGCATTTATGGGATGGGGCGTAAGCGATGGATGATTCGCGGCGATTCGATCCGTCTGTGTCAGTGGAAGGAATCAATATGTCAGGAATACTGGAAAAATTTTTCCGCCCTCAGGAAATCAATCTGAAAAATCCGAAGGCCTGCAGCAACTGCGGCAGTGTAAAGGTCGTTCTGAAGGACGGAATGTATGTCTGCAAAGTCTGCGGTTTTAAGACGGATGCCGGCAGGGATCCGGAGCGGATCAGACAGATGAAAAGAAAGCGTCTTCTTACGAACATAGCGTTGTTCGTGATCGTGGCAGCCGTCTTTTTGACAGTGATCTGGTTCGGAGTGAGCAGGAACAGGAACGCTGAGGCGCGGATCAGGGAGGAACTGGCCGGGACGAGCTGGAACGGCTATGCCGAGTTCATCGTGGAGGACCCGTTTGCCGTGCAGCATACGGAGACGTACACCGTCCGGTTCGAGGAAAATGGGAACTGTACGATAGACCGCACGCATCTTTCCGTCGATGGAAAGGGCGATCAGACAGAGGAAAAGACATCTCTCGTCTCGCCCTATAAAATTACTGTCAACGGGAGAAAGGCATCCCTGTCTCTCGATACTACGGATCCGGGGATCGTGACTGCTTTTTCTCTGAACGTGGATAAGAAGATGAATGTCCAGAATCTCGGCGCCGTACTTACAGAGTATGAGATGAAGCCGATCCTGATTCTTGCGAGAGAGTAAAGCATGAGACTTGATAAGTATCTATCTGACATGGGATGCGGGACGCGAAGTGAAATTAAGAAAAACATTCGTGCCGGCCGGGTCAGTGTCGGGGAAAAAACGATCCGGGACGCTGGATTTTCCGTACAGAGCGGAGAGGAGATCCGTTATCTCGGTGAAATTGTTCGGTATGAGAACTTTTCCTACTACATGATGAACAAGCCGCAGGGCGTGATCTCGGCGAGCGAGGACAGGAAAATGAAGACCGTGGTCGACCTCATCGACGAAGGGCACAGGAGGAAAGACCTCTTTCCGGTCGGCCGTCTCGACCGGGATACGGAAGGTCTTCTTCTCATCACGAACGACGGGCAGCTCGCGCATCGCCTGCTGTCTCCGAAGAAGCATGTTGACAAGCAGTATTTTGCGGAAGTCCGCGGACGTGTGACCGGTGAGGATAAGGAGCGTTTTGCTCAGGGAATCACGATTGACGGCGAGTATACCTGTATGCCGGCGGAGCTTGAGATCCTTGAGAGCGGAGAGATCTCCTCTGTCAGCGTCGTCATCCGCGAGGGAAAATTTCATCAGATCAAGAAGATGTTTGAGGCTTTGGGGAAGGAAGTAGTCTTCCTCAAACGACTGCGCATGGGGAGCCTTGTTCTCGATCCGGCACTCTCGCCGGGAGAATACAGGCGACTTACGGAGGAAGAAGTAAACGCATTATGAGAAAAATAAAAATTCTGCTCTATCCTGCCGTCTTCGCTGCCGGCGCGCTTTGTGCCGCTGCCGGATATGTGACGTATCGGCTTGCAGCCTGGACAGCTGTCCGGGAGCAGGCGATTCGGGAAGAACTTTTGAATGAAGAACTTTGAAGTGATCCGGAGGAATTAATTTGATTAAGAACATTGTCTTCGATATGGGCAAAGTGCTTCTTCAATATAATCCCCGCGCTGTATGTAAAGAGTTCTGTCAGTCTCCGGAGGAAGAGGCGGTCGTTTTGCGTGAGCTCTTTGAAGGACCGGAGTGGGTCCTTATGGATAAGGGCGAGATGACGCCTGAGGAGAGCCTTGAGCAGATAAAGCAGAGGGTCCCGGAGAAATTCCATAAGGCCCTTTCGGACTGCCTTCGGAACTGGACGGTCTGTATGATCCCGGTTCCCGGCGCGAAGGATTTTGTGAAGGAAGTCAGAAAAGCAGGCTATGATCTCTATGTGCTGTCCAACGCAGCGCCTGCTTTCTATGACTATTTTCCGAAGGAATATCCTCTTGAGATCTTTGACGACGTTGTTGTTTCCTGTGATGTCCACAAGCTGAAACCGGATCCGTCGATTTACCTTCACCTGCTCAGGACCAACGAACTTCGGTCTCAGGAATGCCTTTTTATCGATGATTCTGAGGCCAATGTCGAGACGGCGAAGGATCTCGGGATGAAGGCCATGGTCTTTGACGGGGACTGGAAAAAAATAAGGGAAGAACTCGGCGAAGGGGATTTGGAAGACGAGACCATCGGAGAAAATCTGAGGCGGAGACTTTCGGGAAGAAGGATCCGTATCGCGCTCGCTGTCCTGATCGTCATTTTGCTGGCGTCCACACTGCCGCTGGCTGTTTTTTATACCTCTGACGGGTATCGCTATGACAAATGCATTCGTCAGGGCATCGCCTATAAGAACGCCGGCCGCTATGAAGAGGCGCTCAGCGAATATTCAAAAGCAATCGATATCGACGATACGCAGTCCCGTCCGTGGATCCTGCGGGGCGATGTTTTCACGCTGATGGGAGATAAGACCAGAGCTGTCAGAGACTATAAGGTCGCGATCGATCTCGGTGCGGATGACCAGGCTATTCAGGAAAAAATCGACGCGCTCATGGCTTCGGAAAGTACCGCTGAGAGCAGGAAAACGGATTCGGGAACCGAAAAAGAAGTGAAGAATCAGCCTGTATTCGAAGTGAAGGAGAGTGAGGATTCGCTCTCGGAATATGAAGTCACGGAGGGCGTGAAAGATAAGATCGGTTATACGCTCTATACGCGCAGCAGAACGATCCATATTCGTGTGCAGACACCCGAGATGACGGAGCCTTTTGCGGAGACGTTCAACCAGGATTTCAGCGGGAATGTCCGCTGCAGACTCTTTGCGGTCGACCTGAACACGAAGGACAGTTATCGGAATCTGGTCGCGGTCTATGAGTCTGAAACAGGGACGATGACAAAACTGTTCGCCTACAGGCAGGGGACGGTCGCTGAGATTCCCTTCACGGAAGGTTCATTCGGAAGCACATTCGTCTACGGAGAGGTACCGGGGGACGGCAGTCTGTTCATTTTGCAGAGCATGAAGCTCAGGATCCCGGGAAGTGAAACGCCTGTCCAGAAAAGGAAGTTCGTGGTCAGTCAGCTGCAGATCCTGCTCGAAGATCAGGACGATAAAGAGGCCGGTGTGAGCCAGGTGGGTTACATCGACAAAAAGGACGGGAAAACCCTCTATAAGAAGGGGATCAAGGCAAAGCTCCAGAAGACATGTCTTGTGAGCGTGGATAAGGAGTGTACGGATACAACCCTCACACTGCATGCCGGGACGGAGGTCGTGATCGACGGTCTGTACCGGATCCCCGGAACAGATGCAGGGATGATAGAAGATTCTGAGCGCGACTATTATACCTGGACAAATGAATACGGAGAGTATGAGGGCTATTACGACAGGTATGGAAATTTCCTGATCGGTTACTGGGACTGGAACGGGGATTTTGTGGAGTACGGATACTTTGATACTGCAGAAAACTACCATGACCTCGCTGAATATCCCTATTCTCTCAGCAGCGCGAATACGGCTGCTGATGGGACGGACGGAGCATATATTGATGCGGACGGCGCCTTCAGCTATCATATAACATCGGGCGACTACGACGGCTGGGTCGAGGCGCAGTATATGGATCAGGCATTCGGAATGGCTGCTGCGAATACCTGGGAAAATAATGAATAAAAAAAGGGGGATTTCCGGACACGTTTGTGCGTTTTCGGGATCCCTCTTTGCGTTCAGATTATGAGAGGATTACCAATGGCAAGATTTGATTTCGCATTTTATGAACTTTTATTTCGGATGCTGGGCCGCAGGACCGGAGACATAAGCCGCGTTGACTATACGCCGCAGAAGCCTGCGTTTCAGGGACTTCCGGTCAGTCAGCCCTTTCCGAGGGCCACACCTGAGTCCCAGGGTGTCCGCTCTGCGCATATCATGGAGTATTTCAGGGCGCTCGCGGATGACAGTGAGGCCAACCCTCATCACGCGATGGTCCTCCGGAACGGGTATGTGATCGGAGAGTGCAGTTTCGCTCCCCGTGAGCGGAATATGTGGCATATCACCCATTCCATGTGCAAATCTGTCACAGGGATGGCGATCGGCCTCCTTGTTGAGGAGGGAAAACTCAATCTCGATGAGAAGATCGGGGAGATCTTTCGTGAGGACAGTACGACCTGGGGGATCCGCAGGAAGCAGCACGTGACAGTGCGGGATCTGCTTCGCATGACATCCGGTGTCAGCCTTTCGGAGGCAGGCGCGATCTCCGGCAACAACTGGAAGCGGGAGTATCTGCAGTCTGCTACGAAAGAACCGGCGGGCAGGAGGTTCGACTACAACAGTATGAACTCTTACATGCTCTCAGCGATCGTCACGAAACGGACGGGAGAGACACTTTTTCAGTATCTGAAGCCGAGGCTTTTTGAGCCGCTCGGGATCGACGAGGTCTTCTGGGAAACATCTCCCGAGGGGTATACAAAGGGCGGATGGGGCATGTTCCTGAAGCCGGAGGATGCCGCGAAGCTCGGGCAGCTTTACCTTGACCTGGGACGCTGGAAGGGGCAGCAGATCATTCCCGCCGACTGGGTCATAGAGTCTACGAGAAAGCAGATCGACAATGACTCCTTCGGGTACGGATACCAGATCTGGCTGGATGAGAGGGAAGGAAGCTTTGCCTACAACGGGATGCTCGGTCAGGATGTGATCGTCTGTCCGGATGACGGGATCATCCTCGTGATCTTCGCAGGCAACCGGGAGCTTTCCCAGATGGGCAACCTTACAGATATTATGAGAGGGTTCTGGGGCAAAGCCTACGAGCCTTCGGATGAGCCTCTTCCGGAGGATCCTGCAGCATATCTGCGCCTTGAAAATGAGATCCGGCATCTCGAGGGCAGAAGCCGGGAAAATCCGGTCATCTTCCGCGGAGGCTGGGGAAAGCGGGACAGACGCCGTATCTCCGGGAGCAGGATCGGAATATCCCCGGAATCCTTCCGCAATGCTGTCAATGGGAAGACATATGTGCTGGAGCAGCAGTTCGTCGGGTTCTTCCCGCTTATTATGCAGGTCTTTCACAATAACTTTACTGACGGGATCAGCTCGGTTTCTTTCGAGGCGGAGAAGGATGCGCTCTTCATTTCCTTCCGGGAGGGAGAAGATGACCACCGCATGCAGATCGGATTCGAATCCTGGCAGAAGACCAGTATCCTGGAGCATGGAGAGTCCTATCTCGTTGCGGTGAAGGGGAGCTTGAAGACGGATGAGAAAGACAGGCTGACACTTATCCTCGATATAGAATTTCTTGAGGAAGCCTGTTCCAGGAAATACAAATTCTTTTTTGAGAAGGAGAAGATCGAACTCCGCGTCACAGAGGGACCCGGGGACGATATCATCATGGACGGGATTGCCTATGCAGGGGATCCGGAGTCCCTGAAGGGGATCCCGTTCCTCGGAAACGTCATGGACAAGGGCGGAATGTCCCTGCTTACCGGCGCGGTGATCAATATTATCCATCCGGTCGTATTCGGCAGGGTGGAAAAATCGTCGGATCCTTCCCTTGATACCTCGGAGAAGAATGCAGATCTTCTGCCAAGCACGGGAGCGGGAGAGACGGAAGGATCAGAGGGACCGGGAACCGGAGAGGCAGATCCGACAGAGACTGCGGGTACAGAGAATTCGGCCGTGGAAAATGACACGGAGGAAACGTCGGAGCAGCCTTCGGATGCAGACGGGGAGGAAGCTTCTGATCAGCAATAAGGACCGGGAGCAGGAAGCTTTCCGGCTTTATTCGGAATCAGAAGCATGGGAAGATGCAGAGCAGCGTTTTATGCACTATTTTACTTTTAATTATTGTCGTTTTTACACAAAACATATGCAAAAAGTAGTATAATATGTTTGCGATTTTCATAAATTGCGGATGCGGATCCGGAAAAGTATTATGCATCCGAATGGTGAATGGAAAGGGGCGGTGACAATGATTAATTATTCGGAGGATCAGGGCAGGCAGTATCACATTCAGGTCGCGCCGGGGGAAGTCGGTGAATATGTTCTCCTGCCGGGCGATCCGAAGAGGTGCAGCAAGATCGCGGCTTATTTTGAAAATCCCGTCCTTGTGGCGGATAACAGAGAGTATGTCACGTACACGGGTACCCTTGACGGAAGACCTGTCAGTGTGACATCTACGGGAATCGGAGGACCATCCGCTTCGATCGCCATGGAGGAGCTCGTCCGCTGCGGGGCGAAGACTTTTATCCGGGTCGGGACCTGCGGCGGAATGCAGAAGGAAATCGAAAGCGGGGATATCGTCGTCGCGACAGGCGCGATCCGCATGGAAGGGACGAGCAAAGAGTATGCTCCGATCGAGTACCCTGCCGTTCCGGATTTTGATGTGACCAATGCACTCGCGGACGCCGCTAAAAATCTCGGCATGCGGTATCATACCGGTGTCGTTCAGTGCAAGGATGCATTTTACGGACAGCATGAGCCGGAGACCAAGGCCGTGTACTGGGAACTCGAAAACAAATGGGAAGCCTGGAAGCGCATGGGCTGTAAAGCTTCCGAGATGGAGAGTGCAGCGCTCTTTATCGTGGGAAGCCTTCTCAGGGTCTGCGTCGGTTCCGTATTTCTTGTCATGGCAAACCAGGAGCGCGCGAAAGCCGGGCTCCCGAATCCGGTCGTGCATGACACGGACAGTGCGATCAGAACGGCAATAGAGGCAATCAGGATACTTATGGGACAGGAGAAAGGGAATAACTATGAGTAAAGATCAGATTCCGACACCACACATTAATGCGAAATACGGTGATTTTGCGGATACAGTGCTTCTGCCGGGAGATCCGCTCAGAGCGAAGCTTGTCGCAGAGACATTTCTTGAGGATGCAAAGCAGGTGACCGGTGTCCGCGGAGCGCTCGGATTTACTGGTCTTTATAAGGGAGAGCGCGTATCCGTCATGGGGACCGGCATGGGAATGCCGTCCATCGGCATATACTCCTATGAACTTTTTAATTTTTATGATGTGAAGAACCTGGTACGTATCGGATCCGCCGGATCGATCAGTGACAAAGTCCATGTCATGGATATTGTTCTCGGACAGGGGGCGTGCACGAACTCCTCCTTTGTGAACACCTTCAAACTTCCCGGCACTTTTGCTCCGATCGCAGACTGGGATCTCCTCGAGACGACAGCAAGAACGGCGAAGGAGATTGGAATTAACACAGTCGTAGGAAATATTTTATCGAGCGATGTCTTCTACGGAGATGATCCATCCGACAGTGACCGGTGGAGAAAGATGGGGATCCTGTGCATCGAGATGGAGGCAGCTGCCCTCTATATGAATGCTGCCCGCTGCGGAAAGAAGGCACTTACGATCCTTACGATTTCCGACGAGATCTACACCGGAAAGGCATTGAGCGCAGAAGACAGACAGAACTCTTTCAAGGATATGATGAAGCTTGCGCTGGAATCAGCTATTCGTTTCTGATGATGCGGACAGCATCTGCTGCTGCGAACCGTTGACGATTCATGGAGGTTAATTATGGAAATCAAAGAGATTCTTATGCATGTGGACCATACGGATCTTCGGCCGGATGCCCGGTGGGCGGACATCAAGAGTCTGTGTGATGACGCGATCAGGTACGGGACGGCATCAGTCTGTATCCCGGCGGCTTACGTCAAGCGCGCGAAGGAATACGTGGAAGGAAAAATGAAGATCTGTACCGTCGTAGGCTTCCCGGGCGGTTACACAACCACTGCCGCGAAAGTCTTCGAGGCCTCGGACGCGATCGGGAACGGTGCGGACGAGATCGATATGGTCATCAATATCGGGTGGGCGAAGGACGGCTATTTCGACGCCATCACGAAGGAGATCAAAGCCCTTAAAGCCGTCTGCGGCGATCACGTACTGAAAGTCATCATCGAGACATGTCTTCTGACTGAGGAGGAGAAGATCGCTCTGTGCGGATGTGTCACGGAGGCAAAGGCAGATTATATCAAGACATCGACCGGATTCTCCAAAGCCGGAGCGACCTTTGAAGATATAGAACTGTTCAGCAGGCATATCGGTCCTGCCGTGAAGATGAAAGCCGCCGGCGGCATCAGCTCACTGGAGGATGCAGAACATTTCCTTGAGCTTGGAGCAGACAGGCTTGGTACAAGCCGTGTGGTAAAGATTGCAAAAAGTCTGGAGGCTGATTGATATTATGCAGGATGAAACGATCCGGATACTTGTCAGAAGAGCGATGGACATGCTCGTGATGTCTTATGTACCCTACAGCCATTTTCATGTAGGTGCGGCTCTCCTTACAAAAAGCGGAAAAGTCTATGGCGGCTGCAACATTGAAAACAAAGCATATTCCCCGACGATCTGCGCGGAACGGACTGCCATTTTCAAGGCGGTCTCCGAGGGTGAGACGGAATTTCAGGCGATCTGCATAGTGGGCGGACCGGACGGAATCGTTGCAGATTACTGTCCGCCGTGCGGAGTGTGCCGGCAGGTCATGTCTGAGTTCTGTGATCCGGATACATTTCTGATCATCCTCGCGAGAACTGAGGAGGACTATAAGGTGTATACACTGCGGGAAATGCTCCCGCACCATTTCGATCTGATCTGATACAACTCAGGCTCTTGCGAAACTCTGTGCGAAATAGAATTGTGTGAACAATTCAAACAATCGAGCGAAGCGAGTTAACGTTTTTTGCGAATGTTTTTCCACATCTTGAGTGAATGTTAGAAGTTCTTGGCGCGGAAGCCGTTTGAATGTTCATACAATTTCTATGAAGCACAGACTTTCGCAATTGCCTGTGATACAACTGTTAAAGAGGAGGTAAGCGAATGAGCAGATTTGACCGGGTTTTTGTCGTAGTCATCGATTCCATGGGGATCGGAGATGGCCCGGATGCTGCCGATTTTGGGGACAGCGGAGCGGATACACTTGGCCATATCGCAGAGACAGTGGGAACATTTCTGATCCCGAATCTTGTCTCAATGGGAATCGCCGATATAAAACCTCTTGCCGGGATCAGGCCTTCCGGGAGACCGCTCGGATATGCGTGCCGGATGACGGAGAAGAGCAACGGCAAAGATACAATGACAGGCCACTGGGAGATGATGGGTGTCCATACGACGAAGCCCTTCGTCACATTTACGGATACCGGATTTCCGCCTGAACTCATAAAGCTGCTCGAGGAAAAGAGCGGACGTCGTGTCGTCTGCAACGCGTCCAGCAGCGGTACGGTCGTTCTTGACCAATATGCGGAGGATGAAATCTACAATAACAAGATGATCGTATACACTTCCGCCGATTCGGTCCTTCAGATCTGCGGGAACGAGGAAACGTTCGGTCTTCAGAATCTCTACGATATCTGTGAGTATGCCCGTGAGATCACCATGCGGGACGAGTGGAGAGTCGGACGCATCATCGCCCGGCCCTATGTCGGGAAGCACCGCGGTGAATTTGTCCGGACCGCCAACCGTCATGACCTTGCGCTGAGCCCGACCAATCCCACAGCGCTTGATGCGCTGAAGGAAGCGGGATTTGACGTGCTTTCCGTCGGAAAGATCTCGGATATCTTCAATACCTGCGGGATCACGGAAGGTGTAAAGTCGAAGTCCTCCGTCCACGGAATGGAGCAGACGATCGATGCCTGCAGGAGAGATGACTGGAAGGGTGTCTGCTTTACGAATCTCGTCGATTTTGACGCTCTTTGGGGACATCGCAGAAATGTGCAGGGCTATGCGCAGGAGATCGTCCGTTTTGACGTCAAGCTCGGAGAACTCCTTTCGGAAATGAAAGAAACAGATCTTCTTATGATCACTGCAGATCATGGCAATGACCCGACGTATACCGGAACAGACCACACGAGAGAGCAGGTCCCGCTCCTTATGTACTCCCCGTCCATGAAGGAGGGCGGTGTGCTGCCGGAGACGGACAGCTTTGCGGTGATCGGCTGTACGATCGCGGAGAATTTCGGCGTGGAGATGCCGGAAGGGACGATCGGGTATTCGATTCTCGATAAGCTGGTGTAAGATAAGGTTTCCGGAATTTACGATAAGCTGGTGCGATATAAGGTCTTAAAATACGGATAAGCTGGTGTGAAATAAGGCTCCTTTTTTTAAAAACAGAAGGAAAAACATGGACATCAATGATTTAACGTGCTAAAATCACCCTAATGTTGGTTCAAAAAGGAGAATTATTATGGGAAATTATTTTTCACCTGAGAAGGAAACTGCGTCCCGTGAACAGATCACACAATGGCAGACTGCAGGATTCCTGGATGCTGTGAAGCGGGTATACGAGAATGTTCCGTATTACCGCGAAAAGATGGAAGAGAAGGGAGTCACGCCGGACGATATCAAAGATCTTTCCGACCTTTCGAAGCTTCCGTTCCTGACAAAGGACGATCTTCGCGAGGCCTATCCGTACGGGCTGATGGCAAGACCGCTCTCTGACTGTGTCCGCATTCACTCTACATCCGGAACGACAGGACGCAGGGTAGTTGCATTTTACACGGAAAATGATGTCCGTATGTGGGATGAGTGCTGTGCAAGGGCGCTCGTCGCTGCAGGCGGCACAAAGGATGACGTTGTCCAGGTATCCTATGGATTTGGTCTCTTCACCGGTGGAGCAGGCCTGAACGGCGGTTCTCACATGCTCGGATCGCTCACGCTTCCGATGTCATCCGGCAATACGGACCGTCAGATCCAGTTCATGACGGATCTGGGTGCTACGATCCTGTGCTGCACTCCTTCTTATGCAGCTTATCTGGCTGAATCGATCAATGAGAGGGGCGTGCGGGACCGGATCCGGCTGAAGGCGGGTATCTTCGGCGCAGAAGCATGGACAGAGGAGATGCGCCATGATATCGAGAAGGCTCTCGGCCTTAAGGCGTACGATATTTACGGACTCACGGAAATCTCCGGTCCGGGCGTGGCCTTCGAGTGCGAGGCGCAGGCCGGCATGCATATCAACGAGGACTACTTCATCGTCGAGGTCATCGATCCCAAGACAGGCGAGGTCCTTCCGTACGGTGAAAAGGGTGAGCTTGTATTCACATCCTTCGCGAAGGAAGCGTTCCCGCTGATCCGTTACCGCACGAAGGATATCGGTATCCTGAACAGTGAGAAATGTTCCTGCGGAAGGACATTTGTCAGAATGACCAAGCCGCTCGGACGTTCGGACGATATGCTCATTGTCAAGGGCGTGAACGTATTCCCGAGCCAGATCGAGACAGTTCTTCTCAATCATGGCTATGCTGCAAATTATCAGATCGTCGTCGACCGCGTGAACAACAGCGATACGATCGAAGTCCGCGTAGAGATGACTCCCGAGATGTTCTCCGACGAAGTTGGTAAGATCAGAACGCTTGAGAAGGATCTTGTCAACGGTCTCAAGTCCATGCTCGGCATTTACGCGAACGTCAGGCTGGTCGCACCGAAGTCCATTACAAGATCCGAGGGCAAGGCAGTCCGTGTAATTGATAAGAGAAACCTGTATAAGGGCTGATATGTTTTTGAAACTGTAAATGTACGGCTTTCCAAAGCCTGTTATTCGATGTTCATGGAAGGAGAAAAGCAAATGGCCACACAGCAGATTTCCGTATTTCTTGAGAACAAACCGGGCACCCTCGCTGAGTTCTGCAAGGTCCTCGAGAAGAACAATATTGATATGCGCGCCATGTGCGTTGCAGACGCGATGGACTTCGGTATCGTCCGTGTCATCGTGGATGATGTTTATTCCACCGTTACGATCCTCAAGGATGAGGGGTATGTCTGCCAGATCACAAAAGTCCTGACAGTCGAGATGGAGGATAAGCCCGGTGCACTCGGGAAGATCCTGTCCCTGCTTACGGATGCAAACATAAATCTGGAATATACCTACGCGTTCCTCTCCCGCAAGAAGGCGAAAGCTTATCTGATCGTCAAGGTCAATGAGAGAAAGAAAGCGGAGCAGATCCTCTCCGGAGCGGGAATCCACGTTGTCCAGCAGGATGAACTGTCTGATATTTTCGGAAACTGATCTTTGACAATATGACAGACCAAAAACTGTCCCTGACTCCTTGCGAGAGCAGGGACAGTTTTCGTTTTACAGGGATCCGGAAAAGAGCTGATTCTGCAGTTCAGGTGGATTATGAAGAGATTTTCTGATACTATAGTTCAGGTAGACAGGCAATTGCGAAAATCTGTGCTTCATGGGAATTGTATGAACATTCAAACGGCTCAAGATGTGGAAAGGCATTCGCAAAAATCGTGAACTCGCTGCGCTCAGACAGCACGGTTTTTGCTCATTCCACATCTTTCGTTCATGAAGAAGTTCCAAGACTTGTGCAGATTGTTTGAATTGTTCAAACAATTCCATTACGCACAGAGTTTCGCAAGAGCCTGTCAGTTCAGGCAGATCATGAAAAGAATATTTAATCTCCGACGCAGAAACATTGTGATCCTGATCGTGAGATAATGCGCAAAGTGAAGCTTTTTTGAACATCTGAGGGCATCAGTGTACAGCCAGAGAGGGGAAATATATGAAAATCGGTTTCAGCAACGAGAAGTACGTCAAAATGCAGTCCGAGCACATCAGGGAGCGTATCAGCCAGTTCGGCGGAAAGCTCTATCTGGAATTCGGCGGGAAGCTTTTCGACGATTACCACGCGTCCCGCGTCCTTCCCGGCTTTGAGCCGGATTCCAAACTGAAGATGCTCATGCAGCTTCGGGATCAGGCGGAAGTGGTCATCGTCATCTCTGCGATCGATATAGAGAACAACAAGGTACGCGGGGATCTCGGAATCACGTATGACACCGACGTCCTGCGTCTGATCAATGAATTCCGTGACTGCGGTCTCTATGTGGGATCTGTGTGCATAACGCATTTCAAGAATCAGGACGGCGCGGTCCTCTTTAAGAACCACCTGGAAAAGTACGGGATCCGGGTATATCTGCACTATATTATCAAGGGGTATCCGAACAATCTTGACCTGATCGTGAGCGACCAGGGATATGGCAAAAATGAATACATCGAGACGAGCAGGCCTCTCGTGATCATCACCGCTCCCGGGCCGGGCTCGGGAAAGCTTGCGACCTGCCTCTCCCAGCTCTACCATGAGCACAAACGGGGAGTCAATGCCGGCTATGCCAAGTTCGAGACATTCCCGATCTGGAATCTGCCGCTCAAGCATCCGGTCAACCTTGCCTATGAGGCTGCGACGGCGGATATGGGCGACGTGAATATGATCGACCCGTTCCATCTGGAAGCATACGGGAAGACGACGGTCAATTATAACCGGGACGTGCAGGCCTTCCCGGTCCTGCAGGCCATTTTCGAGACGATCTACGGGGAATCGCCCTACAAATCACCGACAGATATGGGCGTCAACATGGCAGGAAACTGCATTATCGACGACGAAATCTGCCGGGAGGCATCGAAGCAGGAGATCATCCGGAGATACTACGAAGCACTTGCCGGCCTGGCCGACGGGACACGCCGTGAGGAGGAAGCCGATAAGATCGAGCTTCTCATGAAGCAGGCGCATATCGTTAAGGAAGACCGGAAAATCATTGCGCCGGCGATGAAGCGGGCTGAGGAGACCGGTGCAGCCGCCTGCGCGATCGAGCTGACGGACGGCACAGTGATCACCGGCAAGACGACAAAGCTCCTTGGGCCCACTGCGGCGATGGTCATAAACGCGCTGAAGACAATCGCGGGAGTACCGCATGAGCTGCAGATCATTGCGCCGGAGGCGATCCAGCCGATCCAGACGCTGAAGACGACCTATCTGGGCGGGAAGAATCCGCGCCTGCACACGGATGAGGTGCTCATCGCGCTCTCGATTTCCGCGGCGACGGATGAAAACGCGGCGGCTGCGATGGCTGCTCTTCCGCAGCTGAAAGGCTGTCAGGCCCATTGCTCTGTGATGCTTTCGCCGGTAGATCAGAGGCTCATGAAAAAGCTCGGAGTCCAGATGACCTGCGAGCCGGTCTATGAGAACAAGAAGATCTTCCATTGAGCCGGAACAGGGAGGTGCCAAAACCTTTTCGCCATCGTTTTTTCTTCATCGCGAGATTGTACTCACGCGAAGGCGAGTTTCACTTTGCGCGAGTATCTCATGTCTGAAGACACGAGGAAAAGCGTGATGAAGAATAAAAATACAAGTTTTATGCGATGCAGAATAAAAAACGACAGTGTTTGGTTTACGCATTCAGATGGATTTGTTATTATATATACAGGATATTTAGGAATCTGTTGATCACACAGATAAAAGGAAGGAAACATAAATATGAAAAATTTAAAGAAATGGACAGCTCTGGCGCTTGCCGGAATCATGGCACTTTCTGTCAGTGCATGCGGATCCAATGCAGGACGCGGTACTGTGGAGACAAAATCCGGGAGTTCAAAAACAGAGTCCACTGCAGCTGCTTCGCAGGGATCAGGAGAGATGACAGCTGAGGAATCTGCGGAAGCGAAGGCCGAAAAGGAAGATGAGAACTTCTCTACCGGTGAGGTCAGCGGTACGACCTACAGACAGGATTTCTTTAAGATCCAGCTCACCAGAGATACTCCCTGGGTATTTGAGACCGAAGAGGAGCTTCAGGCGCAGAACCAGGCGATCGTGGATGCCAGCGATGATAAAGAAGTCAAGGATGCAGTAGAAAAAGGAAATCTCTACGTAGATATGACTGTCTCGAACCAGGAGACCGGAGAGACCACAATGGTCAGGATCCTGAAGGTCGGTCTGGCCGATATGCTTGCGTCAGATTCCGATCTGGCTGAGACCATGAAGCAGAGCCTCATTGAAGACCTTAATTCTACGGATGGCGTTTCCGGGGGTACAGGAACCGTTGAAGATACGACTTTCCTTGGAAAGAGCGTTCCGAGTGCGCACGTCACAGGTGTCCTGAACTATGGGGGCAATGAGTTCGACGTATTTGAGCGCTGCGTAATCGTCCGCAAGGGTACGTTCGTCGCTGTTGTCATTGCCACGGCGCTGATTGACGATACGACAGCAGACCAGCTGGCTGCCTTCACAGCTATCTGAGAGTGACAGATCCGGGCGATTGCAGCCGCGCAAATAGGAAGGTGCTTCGCACACTGCGCGGCGCGGCATGAACGCCGAGGCGTTCTTGATATCATGCAGCAGGGAGAGCAGAATGCTTTCCCTGCTTTTTTCCTGTGACAGTGTTTTTTTCTCCTTTTTTCCTGCAGAAAACAATATTTCACAAAACTTTCATAGCAGGAAATGAATAACAAACTTGAATTATGCCCGCGCAATTTCTATAATAGTGTGATGGTACCTTCCGTTTTCGGATGCTGGTACCATTAAGAAACCGGATTACTGTAAATAAGGAGAATTATGGACAACAACAATAACAATAACCGCCCCGGTGGCGGCAACAACAGACAGTCTATTATCATTTTCCTGATCTGCCTGCTTGTAGGTCTCATCGGAATGAGCGTTTTCTCCAATGCTCTGAGCACGAGCACGTCACGCGAAATTTCGTATGACCAGTTCATCAGGATGCTGGATGAAGGAAGTGTCGAAAAGGTCGAGATCCAGCAGGAACGACTGGAAATCACGCCGAAAAATCAGACGGAAGGCTATGGCAGCATCACTTACTACACGCAGCAGACGGAAGATACCACAGCGCTTACGGAAAGACTGATCGCGCATGGGGTCAGCTTCTCCAGGAAAGAGACATCGGTCGTATCCGAGATCGTCTACTCGATCCTCTCATTTCTTATACCGTTCGTCCTTTTTATGGTCTTACTGAGCGTCTTCATGAACCGTATGAACAAAGGCGGCGGAGTGATGGGCGTCGGCAAAAGCAAGGCGAAAGCGTACATCCAGAAGGATACCGGAATCACATTTGCGGACGTTGCCGGTGAGGATGAGGCGAAGGAGAGCCTGCAGGAGTGCGTTGAATTCCTGCACAACCCCGGAAAGTTCACTGCGGTCGGCGCGAAGCTGCCGAAGGGCGCGCTTCTCGTCGGACCTCCCGGTACAGGAAAGACACTTCTCGCCAAGGCAGTCGCCGGAGAAGCACATGTTCCTTTCTTCTCTCTTTCGGGTTCGGAATTCGTCGAGATGTTCGTCGGTGTCGGCGCGAGCCGTGTCCGTGATCTTTTTGAGGAGGCGAAGAAGAACGCTCCGTGTATTATTTTCATCGATGAGATCGACGCGATCGGAAAGTCCCGGGACGGCGGACGATATGGCGGAAATGATGAGCGTGAACAGACTCTGAACCAGCTGCTTGCGGAGATGGACGGTTTTGACGGTACCAAGGGTATTATGATCCTTGCCGCGACGAACAGGCCGGAAGTCCTCGACAAGGCGCTGCTGCGTCCGGGCCGTTTTGACAGACGGGTCATCGTTGACAGGCCTGATCTGAAGGGAAGAATCGCGATCCTCAAGGTCCATGCGAAGGATGTTCTCATGGATGACACAGTTGACCTCGAGGGAATCGCGCTCGCAACGAGCGGCGCGGTCGGCTCGGATCTCGCCAATATGATCAACGAAGCCGCTATCCTTGCTGTCAAGAACGGAAGACATCAGGTCTGCCAGAAGGATCTGCTCGAGGCAGTCGAAGTCGTACTCGTCGGCAAGGAGAAAAAGGACAGGATCCTGGGAATTGAGGAGAGAAGGATCGTTTCCTATCATGAAATCGGACACGCGCTTCTGTCTGCCCTCCAGAAAAATACGGAACCGGTCCAGAAAATTACGATCACACCGCGCACGATGGGTGCACTCGGGTATGTCATGAATGTTCCGGAAGAGGAAAAGTTCCTGAATACCCGGAAAGAGCTTGAAGCACGTCTGATCCAGCTGCTTGGCGGACGCGCGGCGGAAGAAATCGTATTTGACACAGTCACAACAGGCGCAGCGAACGATATCGAGCAGGCGACAAAGATCGCGCGTGCGATGATCACACAGTATGGCATGTCCGAGAAGTTCGGTCTCATGGGACTCGCGAGCGTTGAGAGCCAGTATCTCGATAACAGGGCTTATCTGAACTGCGGCGATGCCACAGCGACAGAAATTGACCACGAGATCATGAAGCTCCTGAAGAAATCATATGATGAGGCTCTCAGGCTGCTCCGGGAGCACAGGGGCACTATGGATAAGCTGGCCGAGTATCTGATCAAAAAGGAGACGATCACCGGCGAGGAATTCATGAAGATCTTCTGTGAGGTGGAAGGCCTTCCGCTGCCGGAGAAGAAGACCAATCCGCGGGAAGAGATCAACCGTGTGAAGCTGGATAAGGGAACTCCGGATCGGACGCAGAGGAACCGGGAGGACAGGAACCGGGATGTATATGATCCGTATAATACGGGTTACGGCATGCAGAATCCGAACGGAAGCGGACGGAGGATCTACCCGCAGAATCAGGGTGGAAACGCTTATACCCCCAGACCGAATGCAGACGGCCGGAAGGACAGTTCGCAGAATTCTGCAGGGTACGGATCGTATGAACCGGATCCGGACGGTTCTCTTAGGGCAAAGGACAGTCAGGGCAAAGTCTATCACTCCCCGGTCTATCCGGAAGATATGGGCTTTGAGGATTATGACTATTCCGATAAAGCGGGAGATGGAGAATCCCAGAGCATTTTCGATGACAAAAACTGACCGGCAGGACCGGCCTCCGCATGACTGCTGAAGCACCTTGCGGCAGGCCGGTCCTTTCTCTTGCACACCGGACAGCTGCGCAGCATATTGAAAACACGGCTGCGCAGACATTTATCATTTCAAAGGCTTAAGAGGAGGCCTTCAGCAATATGAACGAGAGGAAAGACTATACCGGAGAGGAAGCCTTCGACAAAATGAATGAGAACAAGGACAGTCTCTCCGGGGAAGCTTTCGATAAAATGAACGGGAGCAGAGACTTTATCATAGAGGAAGAACTGAAAAAACTGCCTGACAAGCCCGGCGTTTATATCATGCACGACGAGCATGACACGATCATCTACGTCGGAAAGGCTGTCGTTCTGAAGAACCGGGTCCGTCAGTATTTCCAGAAAGGGTATAAAAAGAGTCCCAAGATTCAGAGGATGGTCTCGAAAGTGAATCGATTTGAGTATATCGTTACGGACTCTGAGCTTGAGGCGCTGGTGCTGGAATCCAACCTGATCAAGGAGCACCGCCCGAAATACAACACGATGCTGAAGGATGATAAAAATTATCCGTACATCCGTGTCACAACGAACGAGATGTATCCCAGAGTCCTCATCGCAAGATCGATGAAAAAGGACGGTTCTAAGTATTTTGGCCCGTATACGAATTCTACTGCGGTCAGGGATACGATCGAGCTCCTGCGGAAGCTCTACATGATCCGTGCCTGCAGCAAGCGGCTCCCTCAGGAAGCCGGGAAGGACCGGCCCTGCCTTTACTATCATATCGGACAGTGTCTTGCCCCGTGTCAGGGAAATGTCCACGAGGAGACCTATCGTGAGGGAATAGAGCGGATGCTCGAGTTCCTGAAGGGGAAATATCAGCCGGAGATCGACCGCCTTACAGAACGGATGATGAGCGCTTCGGAGGAAATGAACTTCGAGGAGGCTGCCCGCTGCCGGGATCTGATCGAGAGCATCCGTCAGATCGGGGAGAAGCAGAAGATCACGGGATCGGACAGCGATGACAGAGATATTATTGCGATCGCGATGGACAGCGCACAGGCGGAAAATGATCCCGAGCTTGCATTCACACGAAACGCGGTCGTATCCGTGTTCTTTGTCCGTGGAGGCCGGCTGATCGGGAGGGAGCATTTTCTACTGAATCCGGGCGATACCGATGAGCCGGCGGAGGTGCTTTCGGCTTTCATTTCCCAGTATTATGCGGGCGCTCCTTTCGTGCCGAAGGAGCTCATGCTTGACCGCGGGATATCCGACCGGGAGCTGCTGGCAAACTGGCTGACAGTAAGACGGGGGGCAAAGGTCTCGATCCTGATTCCGCAGAAAGGAATGAAGGAGAAGCTCGTCCAGATGGCGAGGGAGAACGCGGAGACTGTGCTCCTGCGTGACCGTGACCGTCTGAAGAGAGAGGAGCTTCGCACGATCGGTGCCGTCCGTGAAATCGCACAGATCCTGGGCCTTCCGTCTGCGGACCGGATGGAGTCCTATGATATATCAAATATCAGCGGATTTGACTCGGTCGGTTCGATGATCGTCTATGAGAAGGGAAAGCCGAGGCGGAGCGACTACAGAAAATTCAGGATCAAGTGGGTCAAAGGAACGAACGATTACGCAAGTATGGAGGAGGTCCTGACCAGGAGATTTTTGCGGGCGAAGGACGGAGATCCGGGCTTTTCAAAGCTCCCTGATGTGATCCTTATGGACGGCGGAAAGGGACAGGTCCATTCCGCCCTTAAAGTGCTGGAACAGCTGGGATTTGATATTCCCGTCGCCGGTATGGTAAAGGATGATTATCACAGGACACGCGGGCTGTATTTCCGGGATAAGGAAATTCCGATCGCCAGGGATTCCGAGGGTTTTAAACTGCTCACGAGGATCCAGGATGAAGTGCATCGCTTTGCGATCGAATATCACAGGCTCCTTCGCTCCAAAGGACAGGTCCACTCGGTACTCGAGGATATCGAGGGGATCGGAGCCACCAGGAGAAAAGCGCTCATGAGGACGTTCAAAACGGTGGAGGCGATTCGGGACGCAGGTATCGAGGAACTTACGCATGCACCGTCGATGAACCGGCAGGCAGCTCTCTCGGTCTACCGTTTTTTCCATGAGGAAAAGGGTGAAGGAACTGCTGCGGAACCGGCAACAGATTGACAGCAGATAGACTTTTGCTTGCAGTTTTCTGATAAAAAGAGAATACGACCCTGTAAAGTTGTATAAAAGGGTTCAGTATGATACAATTACACTTGAATAAACGCACACAATCAATGGACAGGGAGACTCTTCCCGTTATTCCAGATAAGGCAGGAACATAAAAAGTATGAAGACGGTAGTCAAACTTGCGAAGCTTGCTGAAGCCCTGAAGCTGCAAAATCTCACGCCGGAGATCGATATGGAAAAAATCGAGCTCACGACCAAGGATATCAACCGTCCGGCTCTTCAGCTGGCCGGCTACTACGAGCACTTCTCCAGTGAGAGAGTTCAGATCATCGGCTATGTCGAGTATTCGTACATTATGCAGATGGAGCGGGAGGAACGGCAGGAGCGGTTCGAGAAGTTCATTTCCAGCGGGATTCCCTGTGTGATCTTTACGACGCTCACAGAGCCGACCGGTCAGATGATCGAGACCGCGCTGAAGTACAAGGTACCGCTGCTCGTGACATCCCGTACGACAAGCTCTTTCATGGCAGAGATCATCCGCTGGCTGGGACTTGAGCTTGCGCCCAGCCTGTCCATACACGGAGTTCTTGTCGATGTTTACGGTGAAGGCGTGCTGATCATGGGTGAGAGCGGGATCGGAAAGAGCGAGGCGGCTCTGGAACTGGTCCGACGCGGACACCGTCTGGTCAGCGACGACATTGTGATCATTCGGAAAGTATCGGACGCGACGCTGATCGGAAATGCTCCGGATGTTACAAAGCATCTGATCGAGCTCCGGGGCATCGGAATTATCGATGTCCGGATGCTGTATGGCGTCGAGCATGTAAAGGACAGTCAGGAGATCGACCTGGTCATCAAGCTGGAGGACTGGAATAAGGAGAAGGAATACGACAGGCTCGGGCTTGTGGATGAGTATACAGAGATCCTTGGGAACAAGGTCGTGCAGCACTCGCTGCCGATCCGTCCGGGACGGAACCTGGCGGTCATCGTTGAGACGGCTGCCGTCAATCACCGCCAGAAAAAAATGGGATACAATGCTGTGCATGAGCTTAACAGGCGTGTGCAGGAAAATATGATAAAGAAGCGAGGTAACTGAAGATGGGTAAATATTGTTTCGGAATCGATGTCGGCGGAACAACTGTGAAGTGCGGACTCTTTGAGGAGAACGGATTGCTGATCGACAAATGGGAGATTCCTACCCGCACTGAAAACGGCGGAGAAAATGTCCTCCCCGACATTGCGGCAACAGTCATGTCCAAAATGACGGTCAAAAAGATCGCAAAAGAGGATGTCATCGGAGTGGGCGTCGGCATTCCGGGACCGGTCATGCGGGGCGTGGTCCCGGTAGCGGTAAATCTGCACTGGGGAGAGAAAAACGTCGAATATGAGCTCGGCAATCTTCTTGACATGAAGGTTCGTGCGGGAAATGACGCCAATGTCGCTGCGCTCGGCGAACAGTGGAAGGGCGGCGGAGAAGGTATGGATTCCGTCATCATGGTCACGCTTGGAACCGGAGTCGGCGGAGGAATCATCGTCGACGGCAAGATCGTCGAGGGCGCGCACGGTGCCGGCGGTGAAATCGGTCATATCCACGTAGAAGACAATATTACGGATCCCTGCGGCTGCGGAAACTGCGGCTGCCTGGAGCAGGTCGCTTCCGCGACCGGTATCGTTCGTCTGGCTAAGGAAGAACTTGCGAAGAATCCGGTCCTTCCGTCAGCACTGCGCGACACGGAAGTTACTTCCAAGGCTGTTTTCGATGCCTACAAGGATGGCGACGCAATGGCTTCGACGATTGTCAATCGCTTTGCGAAGTATCTCGGAACAGGTATTGCAACGATCGCAGCAGTCACGGATCCGGAAGTCATCGTTATCGGTGGCGGTGTCTCCAAGGCCGGCGAGTGCCTGACAGATATCGTGGGAAATTATTTCCGCGCGCGTGCATTCTCCGCATGCCGTCACACGATGATCGTTCTTGCCAAGCTTGGAAATGACGCGGGAATCTATGGGGCAGCGAGACTTGTTCTTTAATCACGTCTGATCTGTCTGCTTTGCCGCCCGTTCTTCGGGTAAGAAAGTATCTGTGAAAAAACTGAAAAATGCAAAAAGAAGACCCGGCGCAAAAGCGCCGGGCTTCTTTTATTCGGCAGTGACAGCTTCGCCGCCACCGGTATCTCCGCCGGTTTCTCCACCCGTGTCACCACCGGTATCTCCGCCGGTTCCACCACCGGTCTCACCGCCGGTGTCACCACCGGTTCCGCCGCCGGTCTCACCGCCGGTTCCGCCACCGGTCTCACCGCCGGTATCTCCGCCGGTGTCACCACCGGTATCTCCGCCGGTCTCACCACCCGGTCCCGGTGTCCATGGATCCGAAGGAGCGGGCGTTGCAGGTGCCGGTGTGGGTGCCACAGTCTCTGAGGGCGTTTCCTGCCACTGATTCCAGGTATTATCGTTCCAGGTATTCTGCTGCGGTGTATATGTGTGAGAAGAATCACACGTCTTCGTCGGAGCAGTGTTCGGAGCGAAATATTCAAGTCTTGAATTGCATCCGTAGGTGGAGAGCAGTCCTGTATCGAGACAGATCTCTTTTTTCAGCATCTCCTCAGGCATTTTGAACTGCCTGACGACCTGTGTCTGGGAGATCCTGTTCATGACCTTCTTCCAGAGGATCTGATGATACGTGTGACCGATTCCTTCGTCCGGAAGATGTTCATCTCTGTCGTAGCCGGCCCAGACACCGCATGTATAGTAGGGTGTATAACCGACGAACCAGACGTCATTATAATCTGAAGTCGTTCCGGTCTTACCGGCGACCGGCATTCCGCACTCGAGCTGCAGATTCTGGCCGGTACCGACCATGACGACATCCTGCATCGCGCTGGTCAGAAGAGCAGCAGTGTACTTGCTGACGGCATGCGTCTCCTCCGGAGTGTTGTCGATGATCACATTGCCGTCATTGTCCGTGATACTTGTGTAGAAAATGGGCTTAATGTAGGTCCCGTCATTTGCAAGCGCGGCGTAGGCGGCAGTCAGCTCCAGGTTGGAAACACCGTTGTAGATACCGCCGAGAGCCAGCGGCTGATAAACGTCGTACCGGCTTGACAGCGTCGTGAACCCGAACTTGAGAAGCTGATTGTACGCTTCCTCGGGAGTACTGTACTCCGTGATGGCCTTTACCGCCAGAACGTTGACGGAGTTCGCGATACCGTCACGTACCGTCAGATTGCCCTGATACGTGTCCGTGAGCCAGTTATGGACATCCGTGCCGTCCGAGTACTTATACGGCTCGTCGACAATGACAGTCCCGAGCGTCAGCTTTCCGGTATCGATCGCATTCGAATAAGCTGCCAGGACCTTGAATGTGGAACCCGGCTGCCTTGTCGTGTTCGTTGCACGGTTCAGTGTGAGCGAAGCGGTCTTCTGACCCCGGCCGCCGACGATTGCCTTTACTTTGCCTGTATTCTGCTCGATGATGACCATGGAAGACTGAGGCTGCGGCGTAAAGGAAGACGTCTCCGCAATGATCGTGTTGCCTTCTTCAGGGTTTGCGACCTTGCTGCGGTAATCGTCGATAAAGACCTGACCTTCCTCCGGTGAGTTGAAATACAGCGAAAAATCCGGATGGCCATTTTCCTGATAGAAGTTCCGGAGCATTTCTCTGCTGTAATTGTGTACCTCGCCTGCTGCATCCTGTACGGAGAGGGCCCAGTCCATCTCATAGATCGTGCCTTCCGGGAAATTCTCCGGGTTCGCGTACTCCTGATCGCAGATAGCCTGCATATCGATATCGAGAGTGGTATTGATCTTGAGGCCTCCGGAATACAGAGCCTGATAAGCCTGCGTCTCAGAGTAGCCTTTCTGCTTCTGAAGATCGTCGACGACCTGCTCGGTAAGCTCATCAATGAAGTAAGAGTAGACCGTATTTTCCGTCTGCGCGATCACCGTCTGCGCGTCGAGAATTTCCTGATGCACGCGGTCTGATTCCGCGATCGCCCAGTCCTTCTCCTCCTGCGTGATATAGCCCTGCCGCAGCATATCACCGAGGACTTTCTCCCTGCGTTCAAGGTTATAATCCCAGTGGCGGATCGGGTTATATCTGCTCGGATTCTGGGTGATTCCCGCGATGACCGTTGCCTCTGCAAGATCCAGGTCCTTGACATCTTTGTTAAAGTACTTCTTCGATGCCGCCTGGACACCATAGGTACCGCCGCCGAGATTGATCGTGTTGAGATAATTCTCAAGAATACGCTTCTTGGCAGCTTCTTTGCTCCCCAGATCTTCGATGAGCTTCTCCTCAAGCTGTACAGCCAGGAACTGTTCCTGGAATTTTCGTTTGATCCGGTCGAGCAGGGTGACCTCCTGCGTCCATGTCGTGAAAAC
Organism: uncultured Eubacteriales bacterium; assembly: GCA_900314565.1. Classification (GTDB taxonomy): domain Bacteria; phylum Bacillota; class Clostridia; order Lachnospirales; family Lachnospiraceae; genus Chordicoccus. The sequence goes on along the minus strand of OMVU01000035.1, from coordinate 7,571 downwards.
GTTGTTCTTCAGCAGCTGCTGGGTTATTGTGCTCGCTCCCTCCGTAAATTTGAAGCGATTTTTGACTCCGACTACCGCAGCACGGATAATACCTTTGGCATCGATCCCGCTATGCTGATAAAAGCGCTCGTCCTCGACGGCAATGACCGCATTCTGAAGGTGAATGGGAACATCATCGATCGACACCGCGATCCGGTTCGAATTCGAGGTCGTGAGCTTCTGCAGCTGAATTTCATTTCCGTTGTTATCTGTCGCGTAAATGAAAGTCGCATAGCCGCTCGGGGCGATATTGATGTCCGAGATATCCGGTGCGTTCGCGATAATTCCTCTTGCGATGCCCAGAGTGCCGAAAATACCTACGACAAGGACAGAGATAAATACAATGAGGAGCAGCCGGAGCAGCATGACTCCGATGCGCCTCTGGAATCCCAGTGATGAGGATTCCAGCCGTTCTTCAATTTTTTCAATATTTTCTGTAGTGTAATTCATGCTACATATTATAAGCAAATTCTCAGGATATTGCAACTCATTGCGGTTTTGCGTAAAATATAGGCATGAACGATTCCTATACTACGATCCGTGTATCCGGCACGGGTGAATACATTGAGAAAAAATCAAAATTTATCGGAGAAGTGCATTTTGCGAAGACGCTTCCTGAAGCGGAAGCGTTCCTTCAGGCAGCCAGAAAGCGGTATTATGATGCCAGGCATCACTGCTTTGCCTGCATAACGGGAGAGCCCGGCACACCCTCTGAGATACTGAGATCCAACGACGACGGCGAACCCGGAGGCACGGCCGGAAAACCGATGCTGGAAGTCCTGACGGGAGCGGGACTGCATTATGCCGCCGCAGTCGTGACACGGTATTTCGGGGGCACGCTGCTCGGGACCGGCGGGCTGGTCCGCTCCTATACGCAGGCTGTCAAGGCTGCGCTTGAAAATGCGGAAATCGTGACTGTCACACGTGGTGTCCTTCTGCGCTACAAAGTGACTTATCAGCAGGCAGGAAAGCTGCAGTATGTCTATGCGAAGGAAAATCTGCCGACACCGGAGATGGAATACGGGCAGGACGTCGTCATGAGCGTTCTAATGCCGGCGGGAGAGGCGGAGAGAATAAAGAAGGCGACGGTCCAGGCGACAGACGGGAAGGCGGAGCTTCTTCTGGCCAGGGAACTGGAATACCGCATCGTCGACGGTGTGGTCGAGAGGGAGAGCTTCTGAGCGAAGAGCCTGTTCCTTACGTGACGGCACCGTCTGCGAGAAGGAGAGCTTCTGAGCGAGGATCCCTGTTCCTCGCAGGACGGTACTGTCTTTGTGCAGGTCTTTATGAGCGTGGTCGAGCGGGAGTGCAAAAAAAAGAACCTCCATGCAGGAGCATGTCAGCTGCATGGAGGTATTCGTTTCTGTCAGGATCAGACTGTCTCCGGCTCCGGATACTCTTTTCCGAGCGTATCCACCGTCACCGTCTTCATGACGACCGGCTTGAGAGGCTTATCCGTGAAGCTTGTGCGGACATCTGCGATCGCATTCACTGCATCCATCCCCTCGATCACTTTACCGAAAGCGGCATATCCGCCGTCGAGATGCGGGGCAGCCTTGTGCATGATAAAGAACTGGCTTCCCGCTGAGTTCGGGTTCATGGCGCGCGCCATGGAGAGAACGCCCGGGTCATGTTTCAGATTGTTTTCGAATCCGTTCATCGCGAATTCACCGCGGATATGATAGCCCGGTCCACCTGTGCCGGTGCCCAGCGGGCAGCCGCCCTGGATCATAAAGCCTTTGATGACGCGGTGGAATGTAAGTCCGTTGTAGAAGCCCTTTCTGATGAGGCTGATGAAATTATTGACTGTGTTCGGCGCGATCTCCGGATAGAGTTCGGCCTTGATGACTTTTCCGTCTTCCATGTTAAAGGTTACGATTGGATTTGACATGCGCATTCACCTCTTTAATTCTTTAATTCTTTAATTCGCAGGCAATTGCGAAAGTCTGTGCTTCATGGAAATTGTATGAACATTCAAACGGCTTCCGCGCCAAGAACTTCTAGCGCTCAGACAGCACGGTTTTTGCTCATTCCACATCTTTCGTTCATGAAGAAGTTCTAAGGCTTGTGCAGATTGTTTGAATTGTTCACACAATTCCATTCCGCACAGAGCTTCGCAAGAGCCTGCCTTTAAATCATGACGATTCGGTCCGACAGGAAGCGCCGGATACCGGTACTGTCTTCCGCCTGCAGCGTGTGTTCGCGGGACAGCAGCAGGTTCCGTTATGAAGAGATCTTTACAGAACCATGCCCTATTATATCGCCTGACTCTTTTTTCGTAAAGCGGTCAATCCTGTCCCTGTGCCAGGAAAACCTTCAAAAATATGGGGATGGCACTGGGATCACATGAAAAGGCAGGAGAGGATCCTGCCGGAATCTATGAGAAGATGTTTCGGATTTACGGACAGACAATTAAGTGGTATAATACATATTTGGCTGTTAAACTGCCGGGATATTTCATGGTCATAGTGATAATATGACCACGTGTCACCGGGAGATGGAAATCATATGACCGCAGGCTTTTTGGCTGCTGCATTTCTTAAAGGAAAGATTGTGAACCGGAATATGAGAATAATTGAATCTTTCAGCCGGGAGGAGACTTTCGAGCTGGGCCGGGAAATCGGGAAAAATGCAAAGCCCTGTTCCGTCTTTGCCCTGACAGGAGACCTTGGAACAGGCAAGACGGTCTTTACACAGGGAGTCGCTGCCGGACTTGGCATCACCGAACCGGTCACCAGTCCCACATTTACGATTCTGCAGATTTATGAAGGAGGCAGGCTCCCTTTTTTTCATTTCGATGTATACCGGATCGACGATATCGATGAGATGGAAGAGATCGGCTACGACGACTGCTTCGTGAAGGGCGGTGTCTGTCTGATCGAGTGGGCGGAGATCATCGAGGAGCTTCTGCCGGAGAACACTGTGAGAATAAAAATTGAGAAGGATCCGGAAAAGGGTACGGAGTATCGGAGAATCACCCTCACCGGAGAACTGTAAGCGTGTAAAAACATTATCATGTCGGAAAGAAGAGTACGACAGGGAGATCACACATGAAAATATTAGCTCTCGACAGCTCGGGTCTCGTCGCATCTGTCGCGATCATAGCGGACGGAACCCTGCTTGCCGAATACACTGTTAATTATAAAAAGACGCACAGCCAGACGCTTTTGCCGATGCTTGATGAGATCGCCCGTATGGTCGAACTTGACCGGAAAACGATCGACGCGATCGCAGTCGCGGCCGGTCCGGGATCTTTTACAGGTCTTCGGATCGGGTCGGCTACCGCGAAGGGACTCGGGCTCGCGCTCGGAAAACCGATCATCGAGGTACCTACCCTTGCAGGGATCGCGTTCAATCTCGGATTTGTCAGGGGACTTGTCTGTCCGGTCATGGATGCAAGGCGGCAGCAGGTATACAGCGGGATCTATCGCTTCGAGGGTGACCGCCTGATCACAGTGAGGGATCAGACACCTGTTTCCGTGACGGACCTGATCGCGGAGCTCGAAGGGCTGGATGACGCATTGACATCCGAGGGCGTAATTTTTCTGGGAGACGGTGTCCCGGTCCTTCGTGAGGAGGCGAACAGGACCCTCTCCGTACCGCATACCTATGCTCCGGCGCACCTGTGCATGCAGAGAGCCGGCGCTGTCGGGGTCCTGGCTGCGCAGCTTTACGCAGAGGGAAGATATGTGCCGGCCGAAAAGCATACTCCGATTTATCTGAGAAAATCCCAGGCGGAGCAGCAGCGTGACCGGATGAACGGAAACGATACTGGAAATGAACCCGCAGAATCCGACCTCATCTCAGTCCAGGTGGAGGCAGCCTCCAAAGTGGTCGAGGAGCTTCGCGTGAGAGCGCAGATGGAAGCGGGTAAGGCAGCAGAAACCGAGGATGTCCTATGATCATACGGGAGATGGCTTTCGATGATATTTCCCAGGTCGCCGAAATAGAGCGTGAGAACTCGCTGACTCCATGGGATGAAAACGGCCTCCTGACGTATCTGCTCCGTAACGATACGATTTTTCTCGTCGCCAGTGATCCGTTCGAAGGCGCGGAGACTGCGGACGACGATTCTTATATCGAACCGCACATATACGGTTATGTCGGGCTGCTCATGGTACCTTATGAGTCAGATATCCTGAATATCACTGTGAGAAATGAAAATCGCAGAGCCGGCATAGGCACAGAACTTCTTACGGAAATCATGGCGAGATGCCCGGAACACGGTGTCAGTGTCATTCACCTTGAAGTGCGGGAGAGCGGAGTGCCGGCCCGAAATCTCTACCGGAAGATGGGCTTTCGCGAGGATGGAATACGAAAACGTTACTATACGGACCCGGTCGAGGATGCAGTCCTCATGACGCTTCTGCTGCCGAATCATGAAAAACCTGACAGCAGTTCATGAGAGACCGGACGCATACTGCCGCTTACGATGCCGGATCACGGCAGACGGAAATTGCGCGATGAAGAATAAAATGTGAGGGAGATTTATGCTTGATATTACATTGCTCGGGACAGGCGGAATGATGCCTCTGCCCCGCAGATGGGTCACATCGCTTCTTGTACGCTACAATGGAGCGAGTCTGCTCGTAGACTGCGGTGAAGGCACACAGATCGCACTCCGGGAAAAAGGCTGGTCCTTTAAGCCTGTCAACACGATTCTTCTGACGCATTTTCATGCGGATCATATAGCGGGACTGCCCGGATTCTTTCTCACCATGGGCAATTCCGACCGCACTGAGCCGGTCACAGTGATCGGGCCCCGCGGTCTCTCACGAATCATGACAGCTGTCCGTACCATCGCCCCGGAGCTTCCCTTTGAGGTCAATTTTATTGAGATCGATGGCAATGAGCAGACTTTTCTGATCGACGGGATGGAAATTACCGCATTTCGAGTCCAGCACAATATTGTCTGCTATGCATATGAGATATCCGTGCGGCGCAAGGGGCGATTTGATGCTGCCCGCGCAAAAGCACAGGAAATTCCGCTCCGCTTCTGGAATCCTCTCCAGAGGGGAGAAACGATTGAGGACGGAGCGCGCATTTATACGCCGGAAATGGTCCTCGGGGAGGAACGAAAAGGCCTGAAAGTCGTCTATGCGACGGATACCCGGCCTGTTCCGGCCATTGCAGAGCACGCTTTGAATGCAGATCTTCTTGTCTGCGAGGGAATGTACGGCGAACCCGGAATGGACAAAAAGGCGAGAGAGCACAGGCATATGACCATGCAGGAAGCCGCTCAGATCGGAAAGGATGCGCAGCCTGTAAATATGTGGCTCACACATTACAGTCCGTCCCTTGTCCGCCCGGATCAGTATATGGGTTCCGTGCATGCGATTTATCCGAATGTCATCGCAGCGAAGGACGGACAGGAGATAACGCTGAAATTTGAGGACGAATAAATGAGTGTAGATATACTTGCAATTGAGACCTCCTGCGACGAGACTGCCTGCGCGGTCGTAAGGGACGGCAGGGAAATATTATCCAACGTGATTTATACCCAGATCGATATGCACACCGAGTTCGGCGGTGTTGTCCCGGAGCTCGCATCGCGTGCCCACATCGACAAGATCAATTACGTGGTGCAGAAAGCTCTTAATGACGCGGGAAAGACGATCGATGAGGTCGATGCAGTAGCTGTAACGTACGGGCCGGGACTTGTGGGTGCCCTGCTCGTCGGGGTGGCAGAGGCCAAAGCCATGGCATGGGCTGCCGGAAAACCGATCATAGGCGTTCATCATATCGAGGGACATATCTCCGCGAACTATATCGAGCATCCGGAGCTCACCCCTCCCTATCTCGGACTCATCGTTTCCGGAGGGCACACGCATCTTGTCGTCGTCGAGGACTGGTCGAAATACAGGATCCTCGGCAGGACCGTGGATGATGCCGCGGGAGAGGCTTACGACAAGGTCGCGAGGGCGATCGGGCTCGGATATCCCGGCGGACCGAAGATCGACCGGGAGGCGAAGAACGGTGATCCTCTGGCAGTTCATTTTCCGATCGCACACGTGAACGGATCGGAATATGACTTCAGTTTTTCCGGCATCAAGAGCGCCGTGCTCAATTATCTCAATCACGCGCAGATGACCGGAGATACGGTGAACCGTGCGGATCTCGCAGCCAGCTTTCAGAAAGCCGTCGTCGACGTGCTCGTGGAGCACACAATAAGGGCGGCAAAGGATCTGAAAATTGACAGGATCGGCATGGCCGGAGGTGTTGCGTCCAACAGCGCACTGCGGGCTGCTATGAAGGAGGCCTGTGACAGAGAAGGCTATGCGCTGTATATTCCGTCACCGATTTTCTGTACTGACAACGCCGCTATGATCGGTGTCGCTGCCTATCATGAATATATGGCCGGAGTGCGCAGCGGCTGGGATCTGAATGCGGTTCCCAATTTAAAACTGGAAGAACGATAAGGACCGGAGGAGTTATGACATCTGCAATTATACTTGCCGCAGGCAAAGGACAGAGGATGGGCACAGAGCTGCCCAAGCAGTTCCTATCCATGGGGGATGATATGCTCCTCACGAAGACGATCAGGGTTTTTGAGGAGAGCAGTGTGATCCAGGATATCGTGCTCGTCACGAGCGAGGACTGGATCGGTTTCTGCAGGACGGAGATCGTTGAGAGAGAAGGCTTTCACAAGGTCCGTAAGATCGTGGCCGGCGGGAAGGAACGGTATGACTCTGTATATCAGGGGCTTCTGGCCTGCCCGAATGCTGACTATGTATTTATACATGACGGGGCCAGACCGTTCGTGACGGAAGAAATTCTTGTGCGCACGCAGGAGGCAGTGGAAAAGTATGAGGCCTGTGCTGTCGGTGTTCCGTCCAAGGATACGGTGAAGATCGTGGACGAGGACGGCTTTGTAGAGAGCACTCCGCCCCGGAAAAATGTCTGGAACATTCAGACACCGCAAGCCTTTTCCTATCCGCTGATCCGCGCAGCGTATGAGGTCGTGCGGGACAATAACATGACCGGAATAACGGACGATGCGATGATCGTTGAGAGATCGAGACTGGCGAAGGTAAAGCTCGTCATGGGATCTTATTATAATATTAAGATCACGACGCCTGAAGATATGAAGTGGCTTATATGACCGCCGATACCCTGCCGGGAAAAGAAAGAACCCTGAAGAAGCCGTCCGACTTCCTTCAGGGTTCTTTCCTTAAGGGCTATTAAAATATTGAGCGGAGAGGATGGGATTCGAACCCATGCGCCCTTGCGGACAAACGGTTTTCAAGACCGCCTCGTTATGACCACTTCGATACCTCTCCGGATCGCTCCGGTCGCTTTCAGCTGTTTGAAGCATAGTTATTATAGCAAAGGGAAGTTGTTTGTGCAAGCCTTTTTCACCAACTAGCGCAGGATGCTCGTGACTTGAGTCATGAGAGGAATGCGCCTTTTTGTTCTGCTGATGTATAATTCGGTCGTCAATTCCCGAACATATGTGCTATAATATAATCAAAAAAGGACGTATCCCATGCAGCAGACATTGACTGCAAAACTGCAGATTTTCCCAAAACCTT
>OMVU01000014.1 GCA_900314565.1 uncultured Eubacteriales bacterium | reverse complement strand
ATTATACCAAAAAAGGGAGGTCAATGCTCTTTTTATTTGAATCTCCCGTAAAATCAAGGTTTTTGAAATATAAAACAGGTAGTAGATTTGACACTACCCATTTTTCGCAGGGAGGCCAAAAATGAGATTTGATAGAAAATCTGCCAATTACGAGGCAAATATAGAAGCTTTTGAAGATATGGGCCTTTATGTTCCTATGACCCGGGTCGAGCGGAACGCACTCCGCTCCTGGGCCAGAAAGGATACGACGTCGAGACCAATCCATGGGGATATACGGACCGCGACGGATGGCCCCTCAACTACCTGCAGGCCTACCGTTTAAAGAACGGATACTCCAGCGGTCCGTGGGACTACTGGAAAGGCCCTGCCAACAGCCTCTCTGGGATGACATTGGCAAGTGTTTTATCCCGAGGGAGGACTACTGCTAAATAATAATTAATCTGACCGGGATGCAGCTCCATAAACGGACATAGACGGGTGGAATTTACTCTGACGAAAAAAAGACATAGATCCCACCTGCGCTTTACTGCGTCCTTTTTTCCCTGCTAAATCCGATTCTAGCTCATTATTTTGCAATAATCGACTTCTTTTTTCACAAACTACTGCATTTTCCAAGTGCATTCCCCTGCGCTACCCTGGTGTGCTGGAATTTAATCTGAAGAACTGGAATTCACCCTGAAAAGTAACCCTAACTTTTTTACGTGTATTGCGTGTTTTCTCAGGATTTTTTTGTGGTTATTCCCCATATATATCACAAAAAAATATGACTCGGCGAATCTTAACAGCGCACTGGGAAAGGACATAACACCTTCCACACAGCACGGCTACGATCCGCCGAAATCTTTAATCTTATATTCATTGCTACTCTTTGGAAAACTTTCCAGCCATAGTTTCGTACGACAGACGGGCGGCCTCCAGACTCATATTACATTCATACTTATAAAGTCGAACGCTTCTCGTTAGCAAGTCCAGTGTGCGCAGATGATTCTCTGTTCCCTCTTTATCCAATGGGCGAAGAGACTGCTCATAAAAAATTGGATACATCTCCTCAGGCGTAGCTTCCCTGATGACATTTTTTAATCCCTGGGAAATGCTACAAATCGCCTCTACCGGCGCAGACATTTTGCAACCGAGGCTTTCCTTTCCCCTCCACGGCGAACCATACGCCGTAACACGACCGTCTTCCACTTTCAGAAATGGTTTATCATCGTTGAGCATGACGACGTCATGATCTGTGAGCATTTCGCGCCAGAGACGGGAGTGTGTGGATTTGCCAGTACCGCTAGGGGCAGTGAAAATGTAAGTTCGGCCGTCGACGCAGATGGCCGAGCCGTGGAAGAGGAGAACTCCATGACCTGAGAATCGGCTTACAATTTGGCGCTGGATAGCGAAAAACTCCATTGCACTCATGGTAAACCTCCATCTGCCTTTACTGCTGTTTTCGACTTCCTCTCTCCTGATTTCTTCTTCAGTAACTGCGATAAAAAAATCCGGTTCACCTTCCGATTCATACCCTTTGAAGAATCGCTTTAGACCTGTTTCTTTTCCCCGAATTAGGAATTTGTAATCTGCGAGTTCTGCAAGTATTGCCTCCATCTTAATCCCGCCATTATAGTATTACTAAAGAGAAGGTGTAAGAACCTGCATACTCTACAGGCCTTTACACCTTCAATGTGTGTCAACTCATCGATTCCTTACAATGTTTTGCATAATTAACTACTGTATTTCGACATACTTCTTTATGATTTACTCTGACTTAACCATAATCGTTTTCTCATAAAACACTGTTAGTACCTGTTGGCGTGTGAGTCTGATTCTCACCAATACAATCATCAGAATTATTGAAAGTGAGTTGTACAAGTATTGTTTTCACATAAAACACCGTTTGAACCAGTTGTCGTATGAGTCTGATTCGCACCAGTACAACCATTAGAACTATTCCCATTCAAAAGGGTGACCTTTGTAAACTCTATTGTTGGAATCTCCAACTTTTCAAGATTTTCCATTTTATACTCCTTTATAAATACATAACTATCTTTTTTTCAGTATATCATATTTAGCAGGAAAATAAATCTTAATTCTTTAATAATCACACTTTATTATACAAGCTTTTTTATAACAAAGTAAGAAGTTAAGCCCTTCGTATGTCACACTCTTTAACAAGGGTCCCGTTATTATCCAACAAAAGCTCTTTTTCCGATAGCACGCCCAGAAAATCTATAAGAATTTTCTCAACCGTTTCTTTCTTCGCATCATACTTTTGAAGCATACGTACTGTCAGTTCATTATAGGAAATGTCATTCTGCAACTGCTCCAGAATATATGCACCTGCAGAATTCATTCTCAATATATCACTGTATTTTAGAGCATCCTCTTCTATTGCCACTGCAACAATACCAGACCCAACCTTCTGCGTCGCAAATTTGTATCTCAATTTCACCTGGCTGTCCCTTAGCCTTTCTTCTTATATGAGACTATCTTGTTTAATCCCCGATTACGATCTTTCTACATCTCATCTTCATTTTTTCCTGGATCTGTTTAATCTGCCTTTGTATTTTGATGGGATCACATCCTTCTACACTATCCTTATTCGGGCAGCCGTTAGTTATATAACAGTCTGGATAGATAGGACAATTTCTGCATTTATCTTCCCAGTAAAAACGCCGCCCAAACTCCTCTTGTACTTTATCATCTACCTTTTTCGTATAAATATCTCCCAGCAAACCATCATTGGTAATATTCGGACAAATACCTACTTTCCCATCTGGCAGAATAGACACCGCTTCCCGCCCGCTAGCCATACATGAGCCGTTTGCAATTGTATCAGGAAACTCCTTTTTCTGGTTTCTTCCAAAAACCTGATTCAGCTTACTGACCATCTCATCCTGAAGGTCATACATATATTCTCTCTCATTTACTGTATATTCAATTAACTCAAATAATGGATTTACGTAAACATTAAGATTCTCCTGATTTTTAAACTCTTCACAAAGATAGTCTACTAACCCCCGCATATCGCTACAATTATACAATCCGATATTTAATCTGATTTTTACTCTTATTTCCGCCTTAAGGAGGCTTTTTATATTTTGCATCACCCTCTCAAACGGATCCCCGACATCCGTCACATATGCTTTGACTCTTTTATAGACTTTTCTTGTACCGTCTAACGTGATCTGAACAGTTTTTACATTCCAAAGATTTTTAGCCTTCCCTATAAGATCACTGTCAAAGAGCAACCCGTTCGAAATTAAAATCGCTTCGTACTGCAATCCTTTTTCTCGTATTCCGTCTGATATAAAATCAATAATGGGATAATTAAAAAGCGGTTCACCTCCAAACCATACAATCTTAACAGGTTCCCCATCCGCCTGCTCCTTTATATACTCAATTACTTGGGATGCAGTCTCCATTGTCATGTTTGAACCTGGCATTCGCTTTTCAAAACAATAAAAGCATCTGGCATTGCAGTCCAGTGTAGTAAAAATATAGAAGACATGGATCTTTTTGGGCCCGCTATCCATCAATGTCAGAACCGCTCTGCACTCATCTACCAACTGCTGATCATCTTGTTCTTCTGGAACCAAGTACCAGTTTTCGATCAAATATTTTCTAATTTCTGACGATTCCAGTTCATAAAGATCTATCGAAATTATTTCGTGTGTCAACAAATTGTAATATAATTTTTTATTAGCCTCTTCTGCCGACAACACATATGTCAATGGGCGATAATCCTTTTCTCCGACATTCTGCTTTCCGAGCATCCCCATCACAATCGAGTCCGGTTTTAACAATTGCTCCAATCTTCTGTTCCACCTTCAATAAATGCTATAATTAATTCCAGTTCACACAAAAATTCGCCTGTTCTAATAAATTGAAAAAGGAAGGGGAAGATGACTCTCCCCAACCTCTTCTTAATTTCAAAATCGGAACGGTGAGCAGTCCGAAAACTGCTCACTCGTTCTTGTCTGAGAATTACTGTTCATCTTCTTCCTTACGTCTCTTAAGAAGGATAATGAAGAAGAATCCTGCTGCTACCGCCGCTGCTATCAGGCCAAATACCAGATAGTTCGGAGCTGCCGCAGATGCCGTTGCTGTCTGTCCGGCATCATCATCCTTGTCTACATCTCCACTGCTATCGCCGTTACCCTTGATACCATCCTGCCCCGGTTTCGTTCCGTTTCCGGAGCCGCTGCCAGAAGTATTTCCGGACGAGCCGTTCGACGGTGCCGTACTGCTACCGTTGTTTCCGGACTGGCTGCTGACAGGCGGATTGCTATTAGGTGTTGTCTGATTCAGTCTTCCCGAATCATTTGGCATGTCGTTGTTATTCACCCGAACGTTCTCTATGATTTCACGAATCGTGTCCTCATTCATTCTGTTGCCCGTGACTGCGTAATAAGAGCCTGCACTGGCCACGCCCAGATTCTGAGCCTGATTGGACGGTGTTGTAGACTTGTTATCGCGATACCGCGTAACCTCCGTCTTCCATGCATCCGCTCCGCTTGAGGAATCAATATATGCCCTGAATACGTCCAGATGTTCACCGGAATAACTGACCAAAGCTCGATTTTCAGCAACAGCAGTTACTGAAGGCGATACACCGCCACCAGGTGCATTGATTTCAAAGATTAATCCCGCTACTGGAACTGCATAGAATTCATTCTTATTCAGATACTTCACATCAGTATCCTTCTTCCATTTTGGTGAATCACCTGACCAAGATGAATACTGAATGTCATAATCGTACACTTCAAAGAAGTATATTGGAGTACGCAGACGAAGCACCTTTCCAGTTCTGTCAAGGAAAGTAATGTCAGACATGGTGTTGAACGATTTTGTTACATTGTTGATCGCCTGTGCCAGCCTGTTATTCTTATCCTTGAGGTTCTTATCCAGACGGTTCCGCTCACTCGCATATAACGTACCACTTGTATCGTCATAAACCGGATAATCTGATGTTACATAATCACCGGACTCTGTGAATGTAAGATCCTTTTCAAGACCATTGCTCTTGACGTGTGTCTTTCCTTCCTTATCCTTATAAGTCATGACCACAACACCCGCAATCGAGCCGATGTAGATAGCTGTCTTGGGCGGTTCGCCAACCAAAAGAATCTCACTCTTATTACCACTCTCGATAGGAGCCTCCGATCCCGGCACAATTGCCTGCTCAGTATAGTAATACTGATTAGCATTGTACTTAGGATCATCCTTACTCTTCTGGATCTCTTCGGCTTTCTCCTGCTTAAGAAGGTCCTCTGCGATCTTCAGACCATGCTGGACGCAAAGCTCGTCGATTTTCTCCTTCGTATACGTACCGGGCGTAGCCTTTTCCGCATCTTCCAGCTCTTTACGATACCTTGCCATCTCAGCATCATACTCTTTCTGCTTACGGTTCGAATCAGTAATGCACTCTTGCAGCTGCAGCTCATGAGACTTCTCCACCCACTCGTTTCCTTCAGTAGATGCATTCTCATCGAACTGATTCTCTTTTCTTCTCTTACCGCCATTGCCCTGCTTGAACTTATCGCCCTTCACGAAGTCGCTGGTATTAATAGCTGCTTTTCTCGCGAAGATAATAGAGTTCTCAAGGATGAACTGGTTTTGCTGTCCGCCCTTAAGCGATGCATAACCATTGGTCCAGCCGAGGGAGCCACCTTCGTTGTCAGTCTCTGTAAGAATACTGCTCTGGTGTCCGTAATCGCCGGATTCGCCGCTTGCAACTGCACTGAAGTTCTGGTATGCCCTGATATTCGCGCCGTTAAGGATATAGACCCTGTTCGTGAACTCCAGTCTCGTGTCAGCATATGTTCCAAGTCCGAAGCAGAATGCCGACAGTGAATCCGGAACTGTCTTTGTATGAAGATCCAGATATCCTTCCAGTGCCTTCAGATTCACGTCACTTGCAATAATATTCGTATGGTCAATGATCACCTGAATATCTGTCTTGTAATAGTTATTCGAATATGTATCTCCTCCTGATAAGAAGGATCCGATATTCGAGAACGCACGTGCAAGCACCTTATTGTTTTCGCCATCCAGATCGCCATTCACAGCCGTCAGATTCGCCTGTCCGAACGGAGCATAAATCTCAGCATTCTTGCCTGTCGTAATGATCGCGTGATTGATAATTACGTTATCAGCACGTGTTCCTACTCCAGACGACAGCTCATTCTTATGTTCCATCGAGTAGGCTTTAATATTATCGCCTTCACCAGCTATTGCTTTGAGGTTGACATTACCCAGATATGTTCTGAGTCTTGCCTGATCTCTCAGATCAATATCGATATTTCTCTCGATAATGTTCAGAGCATACGCATGTCCTTCGCCAAAGAAATCTTTTATCGTGGTAGAAGATTCTGCGTTGATCGTAGCGCTGGCCATTGCAGTAGCATTGATATCTTTCTCTGCAACTACGAAGGATCCTTTGCTGAATTCAATAAATGCTTTCTGTCCAACAAAGTTGTACGGATACTTTCTGTCACCCTTGAAGGAAGCACCTAAGCTCGAATTCGAAATCTTTGACGTCGCATTCGCGGTAGCGATAGATGTAAAGTTAGCATTTTCCGTTGTCACAACGATTACTGCACCTTCTTCGATATCATTTCCCGACCATGTATGTACTAATGTCGGAACGACACAATAGCTGGAGCCCTTGATCTTGATCTCAAATCCCTTCTTGAGACTTGCATCTGTCGTTGCATTGTTCGTCACGTTGATATCGACCTTGGATGCCTCGATATAGCTGTGCTTTCCGACTACTGTATCGGCCCGCTCATAACCATATCGATCTCTTACCTTCTGATTGTCCTCGTCAGCCTTCGCATCATAGACAGCTCGATCCATGATATGTACACCAGGTGTTTCCTGATAGTAATCACCGACGCCTGCTGATACGAATCCTTTCAGCTTACCGGCGAGCTCCAGGGCTCCTCCAGATACCGAATATGCATTGCCTGCCGCATTGGAATTAGCTTCCATCTTGAATGCTCCTGTCACAAGAAGCATGAGATAATCTCCGGTAGATGCTTTCGTAGTATCCTGTGTATAAGCTGTGACTTTCACTACTGTGTTAGACAGCAAATCTGCTTTATAGCCTTCAACGACATCGCCGTAAGCCTTGGTCTTGGAATTTGCAAGTATTGTTGCATCCTTTTTGACCACTACTGCACCGCGCTCATAGATATAAGCGTCATTTTTGACTTTGCTGATCGCTGTTGCTTCCGTATCAGTGAATTCAGCCAGTGAGAGTTTGACACTGAATCCACCATCGCTGTAGCCGGTCTTAGCTGTCGCACCTTTTGAATTATCGTCTTCGAGATAATTGTAAACACTCTTAATCGTAAGATTATTGTCAACATTTGTCACATCACCTTCGGTATCGAGATGTGCTCTCTGCGTCGCGTAATTTTCGGATTTTACTTTCGTACCGCTGACAGTAATGCCGGAAATCTTAACAGTATATGCACCGACACCCGCGTAAGACGACGTCTTGCCATTGACATATACCTTTGCATCATTTGTAACATGTACGCCTCTCTTGACAGCCGCCTCACCGGTTACATCCGTCTTAGCGTTTGACTGGTTGTAGCTGATATCAAGACCGCTGACCGAAAGGTTGAGTCCACCGCCGGCCGGAACTGTCTGCGCGTCGGACTTCGCGGAGTAGAATACTGCCGTGAAGAGATCCTTCGTCGTCAGGTTCTGACCATGCTGCATGACAACTTCCGCAAGGAACTTGCCGCTGGCGTATGCGTTGGAAATAGCTACACCGATCTGGCCAAGGCTGATTTTCAGCGGAGGCATCTTGATTTTTGTTTCTGCGTAAGACTCACCTGCAGTATGTACATCCGTCGTCTCATCAACATCGACGAAGGATCCGTAAACAGATGCAAGGGAAGTCGCATCGAAATCAGCTGTTGCCACAGAAACTCTGATATCAGCAAGCTTTATGTCTCCGTATGCACCCTGAACGACTTCCGCGAATGCTCCGCGATCTGTTGCCGGTGTGCCTAAAGAAGCTTCTGCCGCTTTGTTGAACTTGTTCGTCTCAGAATTATAGAACGTTCTTACATTGAGGTTCTTTGTCTTAAGCGTTCCGTAGTAGACCTGCGCTCTCTGTGTTGCCGTCTGATAAGCGGAGGAAATACTCACTGAAATGCTGCCTGCAGTGACCTCAAGACCCTTTGCCGTAACAGCTTTGACAAAGGAGTTCGCACCTGCGAATACATTGATATCGTTGCTTGCCAGAAGTGCCGGCTCCGCCGTCCTTGTCTTCGCACCGATGATCTCTGCAATATTTGTAAGATCATTCTTTGCGTACGCCACGTTGACACCAAGTTCAAGTCCGCCGATATTAACAGCGACCTCAATCTTGACATCGACATTTGCATTCGTACGGTTTTTATCATCCGCATCACCGGCTTTTACGTTGACGTTCGTCACATTGACCTTAACACCTGTAGTATCCAGATGAGCCAGGTTAATACTCTTGATCCGTCCGACTGCGACCTGAACACCGAAATTAACTCCCGAGACGGCTGCTCCAAGGGAGTAGACAGTCAGTTTATTGTTCAGATACGTTGTGATCGTAAGATCTCCTGTCGTAATGTTCGTATCAGCTACGTACGCCGTATTGACGACTTTAGAGTTCGCAACTGTAACTGCACCATTCAGACCGATACCTGTGACTGCGAATGTATAACTCTGCAGATCAGAAGTTGCTTCAGCATTTGCCTTCACTTCCACATTCTTCGCTGTGATCGTGTTAATGCCTCTGCCGTTCGCGCCATCAACAGCCGTGATTTCTGCTCCATCGACCTTCGGTGTTCTTCCAATGTATGCAAGGTTCTTTGCCTCATTGAGGCCAACCATGACAGTGATGCTGGCACTGGCAAGACCGACCGTCGCTGCTGCGATCACAGGCTTTGCATTGGAAATCACATCCGATGTGACTTTGAGATTTGCCTCCGGCGTATTGATCAGTGCACCCATGCCGACATATGCCTGTACCGTAGAACGGTTTACGGACACTGCGACGGAAATTGCAGCTGCTATTTTTCCAATTGACACAGCAACTCCGATCGGCTTCATGCCTGCTACGCCGTCTGCATGGACGTATACTTCTTTTGTCACATTATGAACTTTAGCTGTCTTCGTAATTCCCGCTTCAGCGTTTCCGTCAAAGAATGTAAGGGCGACAGTCGCCGATATTCCTCCAGCCAGACCGCCGGCAGCTCCTATGAGAATATTGTGAAGAGAATCATAGCTGTACTTTGCGTGAACATTGACGTTCTCTGCGCTGTTGACCGTACCCTGCAGAAGCGCTCTCACATCTGTGGATACTCCTACATACGAGATCGATGCGCTGAGGCCAACTGTTCCGCCGCCGCCAACTACGACACCGATTACATAGATGCCGAGTTCGTCGTTCTTGTAACCACTCGCGCTATTATCCTTGTCTTTGACCTTGTTCATGATGTTTTCAGATGTATAGGAATCGTTGAAATTCAGGTTCTGGTACGTGAACTTCTTTTTGTCGTCCGGATTGATCGTTCCGGAATATGCCACTACATTGACATCTTTGCCTGCTGTAAGGGATGCATATTCTGTAACGTCTGCAAGGACGTCGGAATTCAGGATCTCAACAGAGATGCTCGCACCGATTCCTGCAGTGGCGCCACCTGCGATCGCACCCGAAATCAAGAGGCTGGACTGAACTTCAACTGCTCTGACGTTGATATTGCCTGTCGCGTCGATGACCGCTGCTCCGATGATTGCGCTCACGACGTTCTTAAGATTCTCCGCATTCTGCGTTGTAGACTTACCGATGATTTCAGAAGCCTTGCCGGCCTGCTCATCAGTGGGCTCCGCATTGACAGATTTTCCATCAGAAGCCTTTGTGGAATTCTGGCCATAGCTGCCGTAATTTCCTTCCGGATTATCCGCACCCGTAATCTTCATTGCAGATTCTCCGTCAGTCGTCATGGTAGCAGAAAGTTCCTTCTGTCTGGATGTCGTAGACTTTGCAGCTGCCGGTTTCCCGGACATCGGCTTGAATTCTGCGTTGCGTTCAATATAAGACGATGTCTTGACCGGATCCACACCCGAAGAACCGTCTTCGTTCTTCTGATAGATTGCTTTGTAAGCATCGTCATTCAGCTTGGCACCAACCACTACGACCGCAAGATTTGCTGAGATCGATGCAGTTCCGGAGCCGGCGATCGAGAATACGAATCCCTCAAAACTCCGTCTGCCGTCTGCCTGAACAGTCACGTCTGTATTGCTGAGGATCTTTACATGATCCTCTACAACTGCACTGACAGTCGAATTTACGACAGCCACAAGGGCAGAAATCTCAACAGCTGCTGTTCCTGCACCGCCTACTGTAACGACGACCGCAAGTGCTTTGATGTTTTCAATTGCCGAAATGACGACCGGACCTGTCCTGTCATCTTCTTCTGCAGTTGTATTTACACCTCTGATGGTTGCAAATGCGCCGACGACTGCCTTTGTGGAACCGCCGGAGACGATTACTTCGAGAGAACCGCCGACTGCTGCTGTTCCGGCACCTTCAGCACCGATCGCAAACCCATCAAGTGTTGCATTTGTTATGGCATTCAGATTTACTTCTTTGCCGCTTCTGATGTCTGCTCCGTCGTAGATTCTCGCAAAGGTCTCATCATACAGATTGATCACCACACCGGTCGCTGCAACCGCTGCTGTTTCGGCACCGGATGCTGAGAGACCGACATTGATGATATCCTCTGTCGCTTGGGCAAAGATTGTGATTTCCTTGTCAGCCCGAAGGACCTGTCTTACTTCGGCCTTTGTGAAGTTATCTACATTAATGACTGCCGCACCGCCTGCGACAGCAGCTGTTTCTGCACCGCTGCCTGCCACGTTGAACAGGAAAGGATGATCCTCGATCAGCGCCTTGACATCGATCTTTCCGTTCGTAAGCATATACTTGGCGTTCGTCAGCGTCTCTACCTTTGTATTCAGACCAAGGTATGCAACCGTTGCACCGATTGCCGCCGTCTGTGCTCCGGTGAGTCCTCCGACCACGTCAACTATGTCTGAGTACGAGTCTGCCTCCACGTCGATGTTGCCGCTGCCGCGCTCCTCGACCGCATAGCTGCCTTCATCGGCCCACTCATCCAGTTCAACACCGGATTCCAGTGTGGAGTTTTCGCGTACATGCGTACGGACCGTGTTGTTCACGATCAGTGTATTAATCGTTCCGCCGATCGCTGCTGTCTTTCCGCCGGCTCCGCTCAGGGATACCATTGTCACATCAGCTCTTGTATTCGCGTAAAGAATAATACCGGTCTTATCGTCTTTTCTCTCCTTGCCTTCAGAGTCTGTTCCGGGCTTATTGACCGCGATAGCAGGAAGCTTCGCCATGGCCTTCAGGACAGCCCAGTTGTTGACGATGGTATCTGCGATATTCTGCTGTACAACAGTGGAAATCGTAGCGCCAACACCGACCGTCTTTCCAAATGCAAAGGAGACCTGGACGAAGACAGAATCGGAGTCGATCGTCGAATCCGCGTAGATCGAACCTTCTGCCTTGACCGTAGCTGCATTCGATGCGTTCTTGATATCTCCGTCATTTGTCAGAGCATCATCCACATCTGCATTTCCGATCACTGTACGAACAATGTTCTTCGTAACGATGATCGGGATAAGTCCGCTCACACCGATCATCTGCGATCCTGCAACAGCGACGAGAACCATGACTACGTTCTCTTTCAGTGAGGACAGGATCTTTGCGTTTTCGCCTGCATCGATCGTTGTATTCTCTCCGACCAGCGCTGCGACCTTCCGATTCAGCACGTTGACGGAAAGAAGACCGTCCACTGCTACCTTCTTGCCGTAGCCTGCTGTAATATCGACTGTCACGATATCGCTGTCTGTGTCAGCCTTGATGATAACATCCTTGGCTGCCTTGAATTCAGATGCGCCTGTGTTTACATAGGTCTTGCTGTCCGATGTGAGAACATTCAGAACAGCTGCAACCTGTGCAGTGTCCATTGCCGCCGAAGCAGCTGCGATGATGCTGATCAGATTTTCATCAGTCTCAGCCGTCAGCTTGACAGCATCTTCCGTACTCTCGATATGAGCAGAAGTTCCGGCTTCCACTGCTGTTTTGCTCGTGCTGCCCATGTAATTGATGACACCGCCGACAGCCACTTTATCACTCTCTGCAAGTGTGGCAACGATCTCAAGCACATTGTTTTCAAGATGTGCCTTGATCTCCGTCTCACCCTTCGAGGTAATGTTTGCATTGTCCTTGACGCCTGCATAAATGTCATCGTCATTGTCGCCGATCGCAATCGTGCCTGCTACAGAGACTTTATCAGCATGTGTTCCCGCGAAGGTGACCATCAGGCTGTCATTCATCTCTGAAGAAGTCTGCTTATATGTACCGCCCGCTTCGATCTTATCGCTGTCACCCACTTCTGTGCGGATCACATTATTCGTGGAGATAACGCCGACCGTAGCGCCGATGGTAGCTGTTGCGCTGCTGTCATAGGATACGCCGCCGACCAGCTCCCTTGCGGTAACATCAGAAGATGCTTCGATACGTACATTGTTGGCTGCATTGATCGTTACTTCCTCACCCAGGATCGTCTCGACCTTCACGTTCTCAAAGAGAAGCGCAATGGAGCCGGCCACTGCGAACACAGCGGAATCACCGCTTGTCGCGATAGCACCGGAGATAGCCTCCAGATAATAGTTGGTGCTGGAAAGGAAGTTCAGGTCATCAAGTTTCGCAAGGATATTCTCTGTATCCTTAAGATTCTTGTGGACCTCGATTGTCTTATTCTCCGGCTTGTTATTGTCGGAATTGTTATTGTTGTTATTGCCGGAATTGTTTTCGTCTTTCTTCTCAGAAGACTTGCTGTTGTAGTTGATGTGGATCAGGGCACTTTCATCCTTTTCCTTGTCCTTGGTGAATTTGATGTAGTGGCTGAATTCAAAAGTGCTCTTGTAATCAGACCAGTCTACCTTTGCCTTCTCCGCATAGATGGATACGTCATTGCCGGAAATGGTGACCTTATTGCCGATCGTTGTGCGAACAACGTCGTCAGCATATACATTGTCAAACGCTGCACCGATTCCAGCCTTTGTCGATCTGCCTGCCTCGACACCCGCCGCACGGACAGCATACTTGCTCTTGTCCGTTGAGAAGATGGAGACATTGCCGCCGGTCTTGGTAATAATGAAGGAGTTGTCACCAACAGTTACTTCCGTATCTGTTGCGGCATACAGGATAGAGACTGCACCGGCCATTGCGAAATTGGATCCGCCTGCCGATGTTCCGGCCACTGACTGGACCGTGAGGAGTCCCTTGTATGCTCCGTCCATGTTCTGTGTCTGCTCCGCCTTGACGATGATATTGCCTGACGACTCTACGTGAGCTGCCTCTTTGTTCTCACCGACCGTGACGAGCGACTTGTTATGGTTCACACTGAGGCCTACAGCAAGAGAAATATTGTAGCTGTCCTTGCCGCCGTCAGCCATGGTAGCTGTAGCAGCCGAACCCTTCGTCGTTCCGTTGCTGTGATTAATTGCCTCGACGACCGTGTTCTTGTTGCTCTCGGAAATCAATCCGGTCACAACTGTATTAGCCTTATGAGACGTGATGTTGAGGGCGATCGCCGCCGCGACACGGAGTTTTGCACCCTTCGCGCCGTCGTTGTTCTTGCCTTCATTATTCACCTGGGAAGAATTATTCTTCGCTGCGTCGTTGGCTTTCGTCTGCGAATTCTGAACTGTACTGTTCTCTGTACCCTCAGCCTTTGCGTCCTGTGTTCCAAGAGCATTCTGGGACAGGGACTTGCCGTTTTCAGCATTTTCGCCCTCTGCCTTCTTGTTCTTGTTCAGTGCGTTGTTGATGTTAGTAGCCGTCTCATTGTTCTGATTGCTCGGCTTCGTTTTCTGAGAGTCTTCGGAGTTGTTGTTTCCGGAGTTATTGTTTCCGGAGTTGTTGTTTCCGGAATTCTCCTCTTTCTTGTCCGACTCGCCGCTCTGGAACTTGGTCAGGAAGCGCTGCATATCTGCACCGATCGCTGTCGCAAGAGCCATGCTGTCGTCCTCATCATAGGAGTATGCCTTGACGAGCACGTTGCCGTTCGCATAGAGTCTTCCGTTCATCTTCACGTTCGCCTCGGAAGAAGCAATATTGATTGCCACTGCCGCACCGATCGCGCTGTTGTCCGCCGTAGCAAAACCGCTGGCCTTTGTATCAGCCTTGCTGATCGTCGTCGCCTTTACGAAGATATCCGCATCGGCGATTTCTGCATTGTCATCAAGCTTGCGGTCTGTCACTGCCTTATCGGAATCGACCTGGGCTTCGCCTGTCGCATATACAGCTGTATTATTTCCGACTTTTGCTTCGACCACATTGTCGATGACGCCGAGTGCCACTGTCGCGTCAACTGCTGTTCCGTTGATATTCTGGCCTTCGCCTTCCTTCTTGACCGTAACAGGATCTGTACCGGAGGCAGATGTCGTCTCACGGAAGTCACTGTCTACGGCATTGATCAGAACGCTGACGCCCTTTGCAGTCGCACTGTTCACTTCAGCTGTCGTATCGGTGTTCACAACATCCAGTGCAAAAGTTGCACCTATACCGATGTTGCCGCTTTCCTTCTTTGTTTCAGCTGAATCTGTTGTTTCCTTATTCTTATCGGCAGAGCCTTCCTTGGTAGCCTTGGCAGATGCTGTTGTCTCTTCCTTGTGGCCGCCGATTGCCTCTACGACCAGCTTTCCTGCCGCCGTAATAGACTCATTGTCTGACGTTACGATTGCTTTGTCCGTGCCGTTGACGACACCGATTGCCACCGCACCTGCAATACCGACATTCTTTGCGCCCGCACCTGCGATCGCCTCTGTCTTCATTGTGTTCAGCAGGTCTGTCTTTGTCGCGTCTTCCGCAGCGCTGTTAAATCCGGCCTTTACCGTCAGATTCTTCGCTGACACTATCTTTCCTGCGACAGAAGCTACATTCTCATACGTAGCGGCTGCTGCAGCTGCTGCCACGCCAATGCCTGTAGTAGAATTGGTCGCTGCACCGCTTGCCAGGACATCGATATCCATCTTGCCCTCAGCAATGACGTTCAGATCGTCAATAGTCGTGACTGTCTCGCCGCCGAGGATCTTCGCTTCGGATACGTTCTTCTGAACATTTACGGTAAGCGCTGCGGCAATCTGTACACTGCCTTCAGAGGTCTTTGCCTTCTGTCTGCCGGCTGTGAGTGACTTGCCTTCGCCGCTGTTGACGTTGCTTGTTCCGTTGCCTGCCAGATTACTTGCACCGTTCGCTGCCTGATCCGCTTTTTTATCCGAGGCCCCGTCCGAGCCGTCGCCTTCCGATGCAGAGCCCTTGGTCTTATCTGCCTTGGCTCCCTTGGCGCTGGAACGGCTGCGTGACTTTGTCTTGACCTGTGAGTTGGATTTTACGTTAATGTTCTTCGCCTTGAGAGATCTCTTTGTATAAGCACGGCTGCTGTCATTCTCGATCGTGATGAGCAGGTTCGCGCCAATACCCGTGCTGGAAGCGCCTGCCGTTGCATCGGCTGCCATCTCTCTGGTCTGCTTGTTATTTGCCTTTACATTGATATCGCCGGATGCGGTGAGAAGCTCGCCCGCTGCTTTGGCTTCACCAATGTATGCCTTTGTTGAAATACCGCTGTAGAGAACTACGAGTGTTCCGGCGATTCCGGTCTTGCCTTCCGCACCGGATGTCGCATAGAGACGGTCATCGCCTGTATGGTCCGCTGTCACATCGACCGCAGACAGAGTCGGAGCCGTAAGCTCGATTTTCTCTGAAATTGCTTTTTCAATGTCTTCGAGCGTGACGCCCTTGGAAGCATCTGCTTCGACAAGCTTCTTATAGGACTTGATTTCTGTTCCGTCCTCAATTCCGCTGTAGACATCCTGTCCGTTGACCGCTACTGCAAGTCCTGCGCCGATGCCTACTTTCTCGCCCTTGCCTGCGCTTGCGCCGTCTGCCACTGTAATGACTTTGTCAAAGCCTTCCGCCTTCACGGAGAGCGGAGAATCTGTCTGAAGATTGACTGTCGCTCCCTTAGCGATGAATGCGCTGGTCTTATCTGTCACCACCTGAACTGCAACGCTGCCGCCGATTGCGGTCGCCGCCTTGGCGTTTCCTGCAAATGCCTTGACCACGGAAGTCATCGGTGTGCCGGCAGAACCGGTCGTTGCCTTGATTTCCAGTCCGGTCGCATAGATCTGTCCGGACTTGATGTACGCCTTGTTGACAACCTTGGTGACACCGAGAGAGATCGCTGCGCCGAGATTGAGCTTTTCGGATTTCTTCTCCTCGTTGCTTCCGGAATTTCCGCCCTCGGTATTGCCGCCTTCATTGCCGCCAGGTGTATTGCCGCTCTGCTCGTTCTTCTTCTCTTCCTTCTTCTCTGTGTCAGACTTCGAAGCTTCCGTCGCTGCTTCGGTTACCTTGGAAGCATCCGCAAGCGTGAGCACCTTCGAATTTGCCTTTGCGTCGAGAGAAAGTCCTTTGTTCGCAAAAAGAACGCCTGTTGTATCCACATAGACCAGATTCCAGTTTCCTGCAAATGTAAAGGTGATCGCACCGTACATATTATTGGAGGACTTGGTCTCTGAGCTGCTGCCGGAACCATCCTTCTTCTGGAATTCAGCAGAGAGCTTGACGTCTGCTGCCGGCATCTTGAAGGAGTAGGTGTCGTTCGTTTTCTCAACAGTCTCTGTCTTCTCAGTTCCGTCTGCTGTGTAGGTGTATTTCAGTGTTCCGTCTTTCAGTTCATACTCTGAAGCCGGATTGACTTTGATTACGACTGTATCGTTCTCGTTTGCCTTTCCGTTCTCAGAGAATACGGAACCTACATCCTTGTCGTTGTCCTTCTGTGTAAAGGAAGTGATCGTGTACTGTCCGTTCCCGTCCGTCGTATCTGTCTCTCCGGCGCCTTCTGTGCCTTCGTTGGCCAGTCTGCCTGGTCCGAGATTTTCAGGACCATCTTCCTTGTCATCGTTGAAGAGATCCGAGATGTCATCCTCATAAGGAGCATCGTTGGTGTTCTTCTTCGTATAGGTCGCTTCAATCGTTACATCCGCATCAGGCATCTTGAACGTATAACCGGTAGAACCGGAAACACCGTCCTTGACCTTATCCAGATTCTTTGTCGTCTTTGTTGCCGAACCCGGCTCATAGTAAGAGTAAGTCGCGCCGGAAACTTTGTAGCCTTCTTTGGCTTTGACTGTCACATTGACCGTCGTGCCTGCCTTGGCTGTGGAATCCGCTGTAATGGCAACGCCCTCGGTCGACTTTGCGGTGATCTTCTTGCCTTCACCGGAAGAGATCTTGTTCCCGAGTTCGTCAAGCTTCTTCTGCTTGTCGTCGCCGGCACCGTTCTCCTGGGCACCCTTCTTGGCCGCATCCTTGGTATTCTTCAGAGTCTTCTCTGTATTTTCCGCGTCAGTGTCCTTGTTCTCATTTTTTCCCTCTTCCGCAGACTTGGCTGCTTCAGAAGTTGCCAGTGTCTTTACGTTCTCGACCGATTCGGAATTCAGGTTAACTTTGCCGACCGCTATGATCTCGCCCTTACCTTCTACCGAAGCGCTGGCATCCTGGATGATGATTCCCGCAGCGATGTAAGCCCCGTGCGTTGTGTCTTTCGACTGCTTGGAACCCCGCTCCGCCTTGGTCGTCGCCTTTACGGATGCTTTTGCATCGAGATTAACGTCGCCGCCTGCCTTGATGGAACCCTTGTTTGTAACATGGGCATCATTGTTGACAAAGCCGATCGCCACTGCTGCCGCAAGCTTCTCGGTGCTTCCCGCCTTGGTGAACAGATCGACCGTGCTGACCGCCTTCAGACTTACGTCCATAGCTGCCTTGAGCACGCCGCCGTCCAGCACTTCGACGATCGCATCCGGAAGGACGATGCGGGCGTTGAATGCCGTATCCGCATTGTCGACCTCGTCAGCGGTCAGAGCTGCCTTTGCAAGCGCCGTGATATTTCCGAGTGTTGTCTCGATAAGACCTGCAATCGAAATTTTGGATGTAAGGGACTTAAATGCCAGGAAATTGAGATTATACTTCTCAAGCATCTTCTCCGGCTTGATCGTCGCCTTCGTCTCTGCTTCGATGCTGACCTTTTCCGCTGTGATCGATCCGCCCTTCTTGACGTCGACCGTAGCGGTATTGAAGTTAAATGCAGACCCGGCTTCAATCTTCTTGACACCCGCGATCTCGATCGGGAGTTCCTTGTCAATAAGTACATCTGATGTATCAGAAGCCTTGATCTTAACTGTCTTCGCCTTGACCTTGCCGTTCACAACGACCTTCTCTGCCTCGAGCTTCAGGTTTGCATTGCCTGCGTCGAGGTTGCCGATCGTAAGCGTCCCGTCGTCCTTGACGATAAAGTTCGTGTAGTAGTTTGCGCCGTCCGTCTTCGTGAGCGTAGTATTCTCCACCTTGCCCTTGAAAACATAGTTCGTGCAGTTCTGCAGCTCCTGATTGTAGGTCGATGCGAGAGTGGAGATCTCGACCGTCTTCTTATTCTCAAGAGAATCCGTGAAATTGGAGATGCCGATTGCAATGATCTTTGTCGTAGTCCCTTCTGATTCGACAGCTGTCGTCTCAACTCTCTTCCCGGTCGGGGGATTGGACTCCGTTGCAGTCAGAGAATTTTCGTCCTTCAGCTTTCCGGTCAGTTCCAGAGTTCCGACCTTGTCGGAATCCGAGATCTGGACCGTAGCCGTTGCCGGCGTCGTCTCCGGTGTCTGGGTCTCATTATTGCCGGAAGAGCCTTCACCATTTTCAGATGTAGTGGTTGTAGTGGTCGTCTCTTCCTTGACCGTTTCGATCAGATCGATTGTGTAGGTGTCATCTCCGGCATCACCGCGGAGTGTCGCCACTGTTCCACCCGTCTTTGTCTTTCCTGAGAGTGCGATATCATCCGCGCCGTCTCCGGCCCGGACATTGTCAATCGTACCGCCTTCGTCGAGTGTCACATGGATCGTATCAGCCTTTTCCGTTCCATAGACAGACGTCTTTGAGTTCTTTACATTGATCTTTGAATCCAGCGAGTAGTAGAGACCCGCAAGGACAACATTGATCCCGTCGATATTGATATTGCCGCCGACTTTTGCGCCGCCTGCGGCACCAGCCGTAATCGTCTCCTTGGTAATCGTCTTACCTTCTTCCGCAGCTGTGTATGACCCGCTCGCAAGAATGTACAGTGTAAGGTCATCCTTCAGTGTCTGACCATCACCCTTCTTGATCGTAATATCTCCGTCATACGTTCCGTCCTCGACTGTCACTGTAAGTTGATCCGTGGAGGATGTCGCCGCCTTGAGCGCCTCGTCGACTGCGAGCTGAATGGCATTCTTTACTTCTGCCGATTCAGACGCCTTGGTCACAACGCTTTCATCCGCCGTGATGGGAGTTGCGCTGTTCGTCTTCTTGACCGCCTCCGATACAGAGTTCGATCCACCGGAGATGTTCTCCACATAGGATGCAGAGCCTTCTGCCACATTTTCCGGATCAGAGACATCTGTCGTCGTTGCAGGACTGCCGGCGTTGCTTTCGGACGTATTCGATCCCGAACCGGATTCGCTCGAGCCTGAGCCGGAATCACCGGAATTCTGCCCGGATCCACTGGAGTCTGAGCCGGACCCACTGGAGCCTGAACCGGAATCACCGGAGTTCTGCCCGGAAGAATTTCCATCCGAGCTTCCCGATCCCGAAGGCGTCGTTTCCGTATCGCCTGTCGAACCGCCAGAACCCGACTGGTCATCCTGCGAACCGTTTTCGGAGCCCTGTGCATTTTCGGCACCTGCATTGTTCCCGTTTTCCGAATTGGAACCCTCCTCCTCGGTCGATCCGGTCAGGCTTTCCTCGATTGCTGTCTCCTCGACAGCAGGATCCTGCTCCGACGCGAAAACGGCTGCAGCCATCGCCCCGTTCAATACGAGGCAGAAGATCAATCCGGCCATCAAAACCTTAAGTCGTTTGTTCTTCTTTTTCGCCATATGGTTCTCCTTGTGCTTCTTTCGTCCTCTTGTTCCAAACCCCTTATCCCTGCACAGATACTCCCCGGCTGCCGTTCGCCCGGCCTGCGTATCACGCCTGTGTTCTGAAACAAAAGGACCTATGTGTTTATAAGTTACTGTCCTGACTGCCTTCATCCGGCTGATTGAATGAGCTGACGATCAGGATCTTCGGTACAGTTTCCGGGGCTGTGCCGTCCATACGGATACATGTTGTCTATACCGTTTTTGGGCATAGTACGCCTTATAGTATAGATACTTATATTTTATGACATTCGGAATATAATTTCTACCTGTTTAAATAAATCTTAAGCAACAGGATTTTTTTAATTTTTCATTCGAAATTACTTCAACGATGTACATAAAATAAAGATTTCTTAAACCTTCGGCCTCGTTTTAAGATTCCAAAAGCGGTTTCACGTTCCCGGCCTCTTATGCCGCTGCCGCTCTTTTTACTGTGCCGACTTGATGGCCTCAAGCATTTCCTTTGCGGACTTTGCAAGCTCCGCATTGTCCTTTCTTCCCGCTGCGATCTCCAGCTCCTTTTTAGCTGCCTCGTAGTCTTCGAGAGCCAATGCGGCGACCGCCGCGTTGTAGTGGAGCTCCGTGCTGTCCAGTCCGAGAGCGATCGCCTTATCAAAATCAGCTTTCGCCTCCTTATAGTTTTCAGCAGAGAGATTCGCCACGCCTCTCATGTAAGTGTACTCTGCTTTCTGATCATCTGTCAGCGAACTGATCTTAAGAAGTCGGTCAAACAAAGGAAGTGCCTTTTTAGGCTCGCCCTTCTGGAGATAATTCAGACCTGTCAGATAACAGGTGACGATCTCTCCCTCGACCGCAAGTTCCTCAGTGAGAAGCTTCTCGCCGGTACTGATCGCCTTATCCTGCATTCCCGCATTGGTCGCGGAGAGAAGGAGCTGAAGCTCACAATACTGCGCTCCGCCGAAATTACGGTCGAGTGCCTCCTGAAGATTTTCGACTGCGGACGAATGCTCACCGAGCTGTGCCTCCGCGAATCCCTTCATGAAGTGCAGCGTCCCGTCACCGTCCAGGTCGATCTCGAGCAGGCGGTCACAGGTCGTTACGAGCTCTTCAAAGCGCCCATAGGAATAGTAAATGTCCGCAAGCAGACGCAGGAGTTCATCCTTCGTCTGTACATCGGCGATCTGTTCCGTAAGGCTTTCGAGCGGTTCGATGGCATCCTCATAGCGGCCCTCGTCTACAGCGGTCATGGCCTTGCTGTAGTTCGTGTCCGCTTTTCCCTGTTCACGCAGCGCGCGGATCAGATCCTCACCGACAACGGGCGTCCACTGGTTCTGCAGTTCTTCCCGCTCCGCGAGCTTCTTCGTCATCTCATCAGCGCTTTCGGCGATCCTGACGTCTGAAATATAGCCGTTCACAAGAACGCCGGAGACTGCGAGCACGACTGCAAGAAGAATGGCGAGCACCCTCACCCAGGTCTTCTTGTACAGCGGAACTTTTACGAGATTCTCAACTTTTTCGTTTGTTTTTCCTTCCATTTTCTGCCTGCCTTTGTCTGATCTCCTTTCTTTAAAGATAGTATCCGTACACTACTATATACGAAGTACTCTCCCTAAAGTATCGGATTATGATTAAGATTTTTTATAAATGTGACAACTTTGTGAAAAATGACGAACCTCCCGGCGGCACACCCTTCCCGGATGAGCTCTCTGTCTTTCCGAAAGGAATATTTACTAAGACCACCGCGCAGAAGGACCTGAAAAGCCCCCGGAGGGAATCATTGCGGAGCGAATTTTTCCGCGATCTCTTTCATTTTTCCGGGCCGTAAAATTACGATCAGCACGACCGCATACGGGATGAGCGAAAGAAGATGCGTCAGGCCGTAAGATCCGATAATACCCGAGATCCCGCCTCCGTCACTTCTGAGGACCAGAGTCGGAAAGCCCGCCGCAATGTCATTGAACGCATGGATCGCCGCGACCACCCAGATGTTCCCGGAGCGGCAGTAGATGGCTGCGATCACCATGCCCAGAAGAACTGCCGAGATCATCTGTACGATTACGCCCAGCGTCGGGGCAGTGAGAAGATTCAGTCCGTGCATGAGTCCGAAAAGAAGTCCGGAAATGAAGACCGCTTCCCATACGCGCCCGGGCGTGATTCCCCTCTGTCCGGATGCATTCTCTTTCGAACCGGTGCTTTGTCCGGAGGCAGTTTCTCCCCGGACCGTACCGAATCCCCTGCGGAGCACAACGTCTGCCGTGATCCCGCGGAACATGAATTCTTCCGCCATCCCGGTGAAAATGAAGAGCACTGTCGAAAAGAGGATCGTCCCCTTCCCCCGGAAGGCGAGGCTGTCCATCCGGGAAATGATCGCAGAGATAATCGCAAAGACCGCCATCACGATCATGAATCCCCCGGTAAAAAGGCCTCTGAAGAATGTTCCCCGCGGAGCTCTGAGGACCCGGATCTGCCCCGTGACTTTCATCATGATGAGGACAAATATGAGCAGGGCCAGCTCAAAGAGAGCAGATGAAAAGTAGCCCCCGAAATACGGAATATGCAGAATTTTGCACATCCGCCACAGTACGGCAAAAAAATACCGGCGGAGCAGCAGGAATCCGAGGATATAGCATACAAAAGTTCCCAGGACGATCCCGGCGGTGCGGCCACGTGTGTACATAGACATGTCTCCTTACAACTGTATATATTTCAGGCTCTTGCGAAACTCTGTGCGAAACGGAATTGCCTTTCCTTTATTATAAGAAGAAAGCCACACCATCCCCCTGATGATATGGCTTTCCGTAAAAGCACTTGCTGCGCAGGTCACTCTCAATCTCTGACGCAGAATCCTCGTCCCCCTGAGCATTCACCCTTCCGCAGAGACGAATCAATAAGTCACAAATTCATACCCTTCCGACATCGCATAATCGATAAACGGCCCCAGTGCCTCCGGATTTGCCGGGACCATCAGGTGGAGCAGATAAATCGCTCCGGGATGCAGCTCACTGACAAAACTCGAGTAAGCCTGCTCGGTCGAAGGCGGATTGGTCTGATCATAGTCCATGTGGGCAAAGCTCCAGAAAACAGTCTGATAGCCGAGTTCTCTGGCAAGCTCCAGCGTTGCGATGCTGAAGCGGCCTGACGGGAAGGAATACAGGTAAACTTCATAATCAAAGTTCTCCCTCATGTATTCCTGCATCGAGACCATGTCCTGATAGGCGCCTTCGATCCCGAGCGCCGGAATTCCCGGCTCCGGGTGCGACCACGAGTGGCTTCCGACAACATGTCCTTCATCGATCATACGGCGGATAAGATCCGGGTTCTCACTCGCATACATATGATTGAC
The DNA here is from genome assembly GCA_900314565.1 of uncultured Eubacteriales bacterium. Taxonomy (GTDB): domain Bacteria; phylum Bacillota; class Clostridia; order Lachnospirales; family Lachnospiraceae; genus Chordicoccus. Next base: position 23,178 of record OMVU01000014.1, on the reverse strand, counting down.
AAAGAACGTCGCTTTGATTCCTCTCTCGGCCAGCGTATCGAGGACCATTGCCGTATACCCTGCCTCATATCCAAGGGTAAAGGTCAGCATGACCGTGTTGTCAGGATCCCGCACAAAGACCGCATTATAATCCGCATACCGATCCTGATTTGCGACGACCTCGTTCGGCCGGTTCAGTTCATCGCGGTTCCCATTATAATATCCGGCTCCGATTATGCCATTGTCCAGTGTATTGATATAATCAAAATTAATATTCTCTGTGGTAAATCCGGGCTTCCCGTTGGGATATGCCGCTGCCTGCTCCCCGGCCGGTTCTTCCGAAGCAGCGATCTCATTGGCAATTTCCTCCGCTCTGGACGCTGCCGCATCCGCCTCCGCCTGCGCTGCCGCCGCAGACTCGGCCGCCGCCTGCTGGGCTGCCTGCTCCTCGAGTGTCTGTGTACTTCCCGCCGCAGATTCTGAAGGCGCCGGCACGGACGTGTCCTGCTTTGCCTTCCCTCGGGATACGATCAGATTGACTGACAGTACAGCAATGATACAGAGACATACTATGATCAAAATCGAATCAATATTTTTATTTTTCATGAATGAATCCCTCATATCCGCTTCCCGGGCACAGAATGTGCATCCGGCTGGTCCGGCCAGGATCCGGCACTGCGTAAAGACCGAGCGCATGTTCCGGAGCCGCCGGCGGGACTGATTTCCTGCTTACTTAGAATAGCAGAAAAATACAGGGGAAACAAGACGATTACACATCCTGCACTGCAGTCTGCGGTATAGCGGACACTCGGGATCCGCTTCGCTTCCTGCGCACGAACCAAGCCCCGCTTTGAAGGTATGTTTCCCTCCCAAAACGCTCTTGCCCATGCATCTCACATGCCATAAAATAAAATATAGATAAGTGCTTAAATTCAGCCTGTCCTGCTTTACGCATGCCAGGTACTTCCGTATTTTTTACTCCATCGAAGAAAGGAGGATCTGTTCCCGCCGGCAAGCGCAGCCGGTGCGCGGACAGAGACATATAATATGAAAGTTCTCGTTTTCGGCGCCGGAATTATCGGCAGCTATCTCACCCACATCCTCTGCCTTGCGGGAAATGAAGTGACCCTTCTCGCCCGCGGCAGCTGGAAGGACACCCTCGAGGAAAACGGCCTTCGGATCCATCACGTCATCCAGGGGCGCACGACCATAGACCACCCCCGCATCATCGAGTCGACCGATCCGGAGGAATACTACAACGCCATCTTCGTCGCCATGCCCTGCAGCGAAGTCGTAAACGTCCTGGATGCAATCGCAGGTGCGAACACGCCCATCGTCGTGATGGTCGGCAATACCCTTCAGTCAAAGGAAATGTCTTCCTACATCCGCCGCAATTCCCCGGTCAAAAAAGTCGTCCTGTTCGGATTCCAGGCGACCGGCGGAAGCAAGGAGCATGATCACATGGAATGCGTCCGGCTGGGCGCTGCGGGCATGGAGATCGGGTTCCTGGACCGCACTGCGTCCGACAAGCTGAAGCTTCGCCTCGCCCACATGTTCCGCGGGACCAGATATACTCTGACCTGGCATGACAATATGTACACCTATCAGGTATGCCATGTCGCATCCGTTCTGCCGCTGGCCTATATCACCTACAGCGCGAACGGGGATTTTTCCAAAACGACCGCCGAGCAGCGTACGCTCTCTATCAATGCCTCGAAGGAAGCCTATGGTCTGATCCGCTCGCTCAACATTCCGATCGTCCCGGAGAACGATGCTGATTTCTACGATAAGAGCATTAACCGCAATGCGATGTCGGGCATTTACCTGCTCGCATCCCGCACACCGATCGGTGACATGGCGATCGCCGGACACTGCCGGCACGCCGTTGCCGAGATGGAGACCCTCGACCGAAGCTTCGAGGAGCTTCGGCAGTTGAATCCGGATTTTCCGATGCCGACCTGGGACAGTCTGCGCGACGCGATGCCGCCGTGGCCAACGCTCCATCATGCCTTCAGGACAAGCTCGCGGAATTTCGACGGGGAGCTTGCCGACTTCCGGGAAACGCACATTTACGAGACAGTCGATGTCGACGGTACAGGCTTCCGCTGCCTTCTGTGCGGTGAGGGAAGCAAAGTCCTTGTATTTCTGGCAGGCGGGACCGGCATGTCCGAGCTGTGGTTCCCGTACATCACCGCCCTGGAAAATGAATACCGCATCCTGACCTTCGACTATCCGGATGATCTCAGGACCAACGATGAACTGGCCCATGGGATCGCCGGCCTCCTCGATGCACTGGACATTCCGAAGGCTGTCTTTGTCGGAACTTCCTACGGAGGATGCCTCGCGCAGATCCTGGCGGAAAAATATCCGGAGCGGACGGATGCGCTGATCCTCATGTCGACCGCCGCGCTGTCTGAGAGCACGATTTCCTCGCTGAAAATGAAATACGAGAAAATGGCTGATCCGATCATGTGGGCCCTGAAGCACATTCCCTATGGTGCACTGAAGCCGCTGACGTACCGCAGCTATCTGAAGCACGTCGGTCATGCGACAATTGATGAATATGCCTACATAAAGAGCGAATTCCGCCATGTCGTCAGCAATTTTACAAAGGAACGTGACGCTCATATGAGGGGCCTCCTCGTAGATCTCTTATATGCAGAACCGCATGTTCGGGATGACTTCGCGTATCTGGACGGCCGGGTCATGCTCCTGCTTCCGAGGAATAATAATGCGTTTATCAGGGAGCTGCATGAAAATCTGATTGAAATGATGACAAATCCGAAAGTGATCGATCAGATCGAGGGCGGACATCTGGTGGAAATGCTGCGCGCGGACGATTACCTGCGGGCAATCGAGGAGTTTGCGGGCGCACTCCGTGACTGCGCAGAGGCAGAAGACGTTCCCATGTGCGCATCGGAGGATCCCAATGAGACAGCTGATCCTTCCGATGATCAAGAACGGGCAGACGATTCTTCTGATATCGAATGAACTGCCGGGTAAACAGCCTGCCGGCATGGAAGAACTGTAATTAAAAAAAGGGGCGGACACGATTTTCATGTCCGCCCCTTTTGGCATCTTTATGCATCTCTATGAATCTTTATGAATCACTTTACAGGAACTTCGGAAGCTGCCGTCCGTCCTTCAGCCAGGTCCGATACTCCGCAGTCGCCGCAAAGAGCACGTCGCCGGACGAATTCAGCGCTGTCTCCAGCGAATCCTGTACCACACCGATGATGAAGCCGACCGCTACGACCTGCATCGCCACGTCATTGGAAATACCGAACATCGAGCACGCCATCGGAATGAGCAGCAGCGATCCGCCGGCAACGCCGGACGCACCGCAGGCTGCCAGCGCCGAGAGTAGGCACAGGACGATCGCCGACGGAACGTCGACCGCTACGCCCAGCGTATGTGCAGCAGCAAGTGTCATGATGGAAATCGTGATGGCTGCACCGTCCATGTTGATCGTCGCGCCAAGCGGGATCGAGACGGAATAAATTTCCTTGTCAAGCTGAAGCTCCTCGCAGAGTTCCATGTTGACCGGGATATTGGCGGCAGAGCTTCTGGTGAAGAACGCAGTGATCCCGCTGTCCTTCAGGCAGCGGATGGCGAGCGGCCAGGCATTTCTCTTCAGCGTGATCGATGCGATCGACGGACTGACGACCAGTGCCGTGAACAGCATGCATCCGACCAGCAGTCCGAGCAGCTTTCCATATGTTGTGAAAATGGCGAGTCCGCTCTCGGAGACATTCGTGAATACGATACCGCAGATACCGAACGGCGCAAGATTGATGATCCACCGGACAGCTTTTGAGACTGCGTCGGAGATGTCATTTAACGCCTGCTTGGTCGTCGGCGAAGCTGCTTTTGTGGCAAGTCCGAGAACGACGGCCCAGAAGAGGATACCGATATACTTTCCTTCCGAGATTGCCGCGACCGGATTTGCGATCATATTAATAAGAAGATTCTTGAGCACCTCTCCGATTCCGGACGGCGCTGCCTGCTCCGCAGCATCCGCCGTCAGAACGAGGGTCTGCGGGAACAGAAAACTCCCGACAACTGCAACGATCGCCGCTGCAAGTGTACTGATCATATACAGGAAAATGACCGTCGCGAATCGGGAGTCAAATCCTTCGTGTGACTGAGCCAGTGAGGAAATGACGAGCACAAATACGAGGATCGGCGCGATCGCCTTCAGGGCGCCGACGAACAGGTCACCGAAAAGACCGATGACCGGAAGACGCGGTGCGACAAGTCCGAGGACCGCACCGATCACGAGACCAATCGCAATACGCAGAATGAGACTGGTGCTGTTGTAACCTTTGATGATTGATTTCATTTGTTCCTTCTCCCATTTGATCTTAGCAGGTCCGGCGAACCCGTGCGTCGTAAAAAGCAGGCGAAGTACTAACCTTCGCATCGCTTTCCACCGGCACAGCCTGACAGGGATCCCCTGCCGGCACTGTTCGCTGAAACCGGCTATGTCTTTCAATCATATCACTTTCAATCCGATTTTAAAACAAAGAAAAAAGAAAAAACGTTGGCCCTCCGGGGAAACCTCTCGTATCTATATATGTCAGGGCAAGAGACACAGGCCCGACACAAACAAATTTTTATTCCAGAGTATAGATAAGAGCGGAACTCCCCGCAGCGCACTCGTCACACAGACACGAGGTAATAACTGGCAAATCCGCCGGATACCGATCCGGCTTGCGGCTTCGCGGTCCGAGCAGGATCCGGATCCCAATACTCACGCGCTGCCAATTTTGACAGACTCAGAGACATGGTTGATACAGGCAACCTTCTCTCTTATATATCTCTCTTATATAAAGGCACTGCCTTACGCAGAAAAACCTGACCAAGGCAGTGCCGATTTCTGAAAAACACAACGAAGCGCGGTCCCCTCCCCCTTCCGGCAAAGCCTGCAAGACCGTAAGAACGCGTCGCAAAGCAGATGACATTGCCCCGTACCGCCGCTTCTTTAGAATAAAATGGAGCATGTCCCGGCACGAGCCGGGCGCTTTTCATTTACAGGCCTTTTTCAAATCTTTTTATTTCTTTTATTCCTTTTTATTCCTTTATTCTAATGCTCTGATTTGTATTCCAATTTACAAAATTTCAATATATAATATTTACAACTGTCGATTTTCAAAGCATTTGTTGCACTTTAATATCACAGATTGAAGAACGGAGGATAGTATGAATTACGAAATCAAGGGTGGAAACCTTCCTGTTGTCTGCTGTCAGCTCGCGAAAGGCGAATCAGTCCAGTGCGAAGCCGGTGCTATGGCCTGGATGGATCCCGGCATTGAGATGAGCACACACGGAAACGGACTCGGCAAGATGTTCGGCCGTCTTATGACCAATGAAAACATGTTCATGAACACCTACGTCGCAAATCAGGCGGGTGAGATTGCGTTCTCATCCAGCTTCCCCGGATCGATCCGCGCCGTCCGCGTCACACCGTCCACCCCGATCATCATCCAGAAGGGTGCTTTCCTTGCAAGCATGGGCGAGCTCCAGAACGAAGTGTATTTCCAGAAAAAGATCGCCGGCGGTTTCTTCGGCGGTGAAGGCTTCCTCATGAGAAAGATCAGCGGAAACGGAATGGTCTTCCTTGAGATCGACGGTTCCGCGATCGAGTACGTGCTCGCACCCGGCCAGAAGAAGATCATCGACACCGGTTATCTGGCTATGATGGATGCGTCCTGCTCTCTCGATATCGTCACGATCAAGGGTGTGAAGAACATCCTGCTCGGCGGTGAAGGTCTGTTCAATACGGTCATTACCGGCCCGGGCACAATCCTGTTACAGACGCTGCCGGTGAACCAGCTCGCGATGACGCTGTCTTCGTTAATGCCGCATTCATAAGTGAATCCCATGCGTAAAGTCGACCTCATCACCGGATTTCTCGGATCCGGCAAGACAACTTTTCTGAAACGCTACGCCGATTACCTCATCCGAAGCGGGGGCAATATCGGCATTATTGAAAATGATCACGGAGCCGTCAACGTCGACATGCTCCTCCTGCAGGAGCTTCTCGGCACGAACTGTGATCTCGAAATGGTCACCGGCGACTGTGATCTCGAGACACACATGCGCCGTCTCAAGACAAAGCTGATTTCCTTTGGAATGCGCGGTGCCGGCCGCGTGCTGGTAGAGCCATCCGGGATTTTCGACGTCGATGAGTTTTTCGACGTCCTTCGCGAAGAGCCTCTCGACCGCTGGTACGAGATCGGCAGCGTCATCGCTATTGTCGATGCAAAGCTGGAGGATGACCTGTCCGAGCAGTCGAACTATATGCTCGCGTCACAGATCGCGAACGCCGGAAAGGTCATCATCTCCAGATCCCAGGAATCGACCCGGGATGATCTGCGCCATACGATCCGGCACCTGAATGAAGTGATGGAGATGTTCGGCTGCAAACGCCGCTTTTTCTGCAGTGAACTCGGACTTGGTCCAGATTCCGCACGTCAGGCAGACGAAGCAGGCCTGTCCTCAGACTTCTCCGGCCTTTCAGATACGGAACTCCTGTCCCGGAATCCATCCGAAATTCCCGATAAAGGCGACTCGCTCCCGGATCCCCGCAGCGACGTTCTCAAGAAGAACTGGGACGACCTCACTGACGACGACTTCGCCGCCATCGCCTCCTGCGGATACATCCTCGAAGACCACGTAAAGCTCCCCTTTGACAGGGAAAATGACTATGACTCGGTCTACATTTTCAAGGCAAGGACGACCAAAGAGGATCTGACCGGCCGGATCCGGGACCTCTTTGCCGACAGTTCGCTCGGAAACATCTTCCGAATCAAGGGATTCATGCCGCTCGAGGACGGCTCCTGGATCGAACTCAACGCGACGCATCGCGCCATCGAGGTGAAACCGATCGAGCGCGGTCAGGAGATCTTCATCGTGATCGGCGAAGGACTCGACAAGAATAAAATCGCTGCCCGCTGGGCAGATATCATGGGCGAGATGTAACGGACGATTCCGGGAACGCCCCGGCGTCCCCCGAGATCCCACAAAGATAGAAAAAGAGCTGCTGCATTCGGAACAGGCCACTGTATATTGATGACACTTTTCTAATGTGTCCCACCATATACAGTACGCTTTTGTTCTGATGCAGCAGCTCTTTTTTACTTTGAAGTTCTCATGCACCTGATCGGCTTCGGTCGTCCGCGGTGCACGTCTGTCTATGCGAAAACCATCTGTTTCACGCTCAGACTGACAGACTTTGGTCGTCCGCGGTTCGCATCTGTCCCTATCCGCTCAGAGCAGCAGGTACTTTATCCTCTCCGGATAATATGTACGTTTGAATAGATATATCGGTTCATTCTGCAGATCGCCCACGGATAATAGATGCCGCAGGTGATGAACGAGAGCAGCCCGTTGATAATGTAAATACCGAACATATCCGTACCGTTTCCGAAATATCCGGCGCGGTCACCCGAGACGACACTGCCGCCGTATTCCCACTTGATGAGCGGAACGCTCGCCCACGGATATGCAATTCCGCAGGTGATCATTGTCAGGAAACCGCACAGAAGCGAATTTCCGAGATAGGACGCGAAGGATCCGTCAAAAAGCGATCCCTGATAGACCACTCCCATAGGCTCCGGAGCGCCCAGGTAAGCCGTATGACTGAGTTCCCATTTTTTGAGCGCGACATTCACATAAAATGCAAACAGACCGCAGGTGATGATCGTGAGCAGCTCCCAGATGATCCATTTTCCGAGAAGTTCCCCGCCGGTTCCATTGAAAGTCAGACGCTTTCCGTCAATGACCGTGTGTTCTTTTCTCCAGCGGTAGATCCTGCAGAGGAACCAGGGAGTTGCGATCCCGCAGGTAAGGGCTGACACAAGCGCTGTAAGGATCAGGTTTCCGAGAAGCTCCGCACCCGTTCCGTCAAAATAAGACCCTCCCGTGTTCGCACCGGGATACGGCATTCCGCTCTGAGGTCCGGGTCCATAGCCGCACGATCTGCCATCGGCAGCAGTCAGTGTACCATACACGGCCGCTCCGCCTGCGGCGGCACTGCCATAACCGGCGGCACTTCCGTAACCGGCGGCGCTTCCGTAACCACCTGCACTGCCGGGACCGCCATTTCCGGCATTTCCTTTATCAGCCCGTGCCTTCCTTTCGACGGACCTGCTCCGCAGTATGTTGAGCGATTCCGACAGATTGAAATTGCCGCACAGCCCTGTTCCATAAGTAACGAGCTTCGCCACAAGATCAATTCCGAGCACCAGACCGGCAATGATCAGAATGAGCCTGACCGGTAACAGCTTATACAGGATCAGAAGAACAAAATAAGCAATCGCAACAAAAGAGGCGAGCAGAACAAATATGAACTCCTGCTCCTGTCCGATCTTCCCGGACAGCACAAGATAGAGCGCTCCGATCAGCACTCCTATGACAACGACAAGACATGCAACAAAGACGATCTGTCTTACGACGAAAAACCCACGGTATAAACCGAAATACCGCCATAAGAACACTCCCATTAACCGCGATAAAATTCCAAGGAACAGAGAAAAGACTGCACCGAGAAGCGGCATAAATCCGACTAGACCGGTGCCAAGATGGATCATCCTCTCTGCCGTTCCCGATCCCCGAAGCTTCGCGGGATCCGTTCTTTTTTCAAATGACCTGTCACTGCCCCAGTCCGGTCCATCCGGTCCGCCTCCAAAGCCGGAGCCACCGGACCCGCCAAAGCCTGAACTGTAACCCGAACCATTTCCGGAAGCGCCGCTCCCGCTGTTATAGCCCGCGCTGTCGTAGCCTGAACCACCATAACCCGAGCCGCTGCTATAGCCTGAACCGCCGTAGCCCGAGCCATTGCTATAACCCGAGCCGCTGTCATAACCCGAACCGCCGTAGCCTGAGCCACTGTCATAGCCTGAACCACTGTAGCCCGAGCCGCCGGATCCGCTGCCGTAGCCTGAACTGCTGTAGCCGTTTCCGCCGGATCCGCTGCTGTAGCCCGAACCGCTGTAGCCGTTTCCGCCGGATCCGCTGCCGTAGCCTGAACTGCTGTAGCCGTTTCCGCCGGATCCGCTGCTGTAGCCCGAACTGCTGTAGCCGTTTCCGCCGGATCCGCTGCTGTAGCCTGAACTGCTGTAACCCGAGCCGCTTCCGCCGGAATACCCCCCGTCACTGTACCCGGATCCGCCTTTGCTGCCGGCACCTCCATAGGAAAGGCTCTCATCCCAGGATCCGCCGTCATATCCTTTACTGCCGGGGTTATGATCGGAGGAGTTTGAAAGCCCCGTCTCGAAATCAGACTTTGAAGCCAGAACCTTTACGCCGCAGTACGGACAGAACATAGCATTGTCATCAATCTGTTTTCCGCAGCTGGTACAAAACATAAGATTCCCCCTTTATATCAAGTACATTAAAAACAGTTACTTTGAAAGCTGTCTTTCAAGAACGCCTCTGCGTTCTTCCGCGCAGTTATATTTTCGTCCATTATATCAAATATATATTTCTATAAAAAGCAAAAGCAATTGCCAAAATGAAAAGTATGGCAAAGACGATGGTCTCGGGAATGGAGATTTCTTCACTTCCATCCCGGATATAGCGGACTGCTCTCCAAATGCCGTAGATCAGACCGAAAGGAGCAAGTATAAAAACGAACTGATTCGCCTCAAAGGCCTCCCGCACCCTGCCGTGGAGCAGATTCACCGCGCAGTGCGTGATACCGCAGCCCGGACACCGATAACCGGTCACTGCCCGGATCGGGCATGGAATCCCGATTCCGGTAAATGAGAACCAGATTGCGTAGGCAGTCCCCATCACCAGGATCCACCCGATCTCCCTGAGAAGCCTCTTCGCCCTTTTTTTCTCCTCATCGGTCATCCTTTTCCAGATTCTCCTCTAAAAACGACAGTTATTATCTGACTGAATCCATTCGAATGCCGATACCGCAGCCACGCATGCTTCACATTCGCAGACGGTATCCGACTCCCGATTATTTACTGTCTGCTGTTACGCTCTCCGGATGATCTCCACATCATAAACATCTGATGTAAAGGAATCCTCAAGCCCCTCCGTAATGTACATCTTTCCGTCCTCTGTCAGAAGGACAGCGTCAAAGAGATCAGGCTGTTCCCTCCAGCACTCTGTCGCCTTTTCCGTCCCCAGAACATAGAGCGCTGTCGAAAGCCCGTCCGCAAGCGTCCCGTCGTCACAGACGATGCTTACGGAGACCAGACCGTTCTCTGCCGGATAGCCTGTCTTCGGGTCAATGATGTGATGATAGGTCTTTCCGTCCTTCCCGGTTATATATCTCTCATACCCGCCGGATGTCACGACCGCCCTGTCCGAGCAGGAGATGACACCGATCACGGTATGTTCACCGGACGGATCCCGGAGCCCGACCTTCCAGTCTCTGCCGTTCGGTTTCTTCCCGAGCACCTGGACATTTCCGCCCAGATCGAGCATGGCGCTCGAAACACCCTTCTCCTCAAACAGTTCGATGACCCGCTGGGCTGCGTACCCCTTGGCAATCCCGCCGAGATCGATCTCAGATCCTTCCGGCAGCCGGATCTCGCCTGTCTGTGCGTCAAATTCAATTCCGGAAGCATCTACGTGAGAGACGGCTTCCGCAAGGACATCAGCGTCCGGAATATCGACCGGCGTATTCTCCTTTTCAACAAGGTCCTCATCGTCATAGAGATCCGTAAATCCCCAGACCTTCATGACCGGGTAGATCGAAATGTCAAACGCGCCGTCCGTCATCTCATAAATTGAGAGCGATTTTTCAAGCAGCTGCGCCGCGTCTTCGCCGAGCTTTCCTTCCCCGGCTGCGTTGAGCTTTGATATCTCACTCTCAGGATCCCCGGTCGAGAAAACAGCCTCGATCCGCCGGATCTCCTCCTCCGCCTGATCAAGGATCGCCTCCCCATCGGGGTGATAGACCCGAAGGCTCATGATGGTAGTCATGGCAAAGACCGTGCGCTCATGAATATCTTTTTCCTGCGCTTTTACATTCGTCTTCGCGCCGCTTCCGGATTCAGCTTCCGTATTCGTTTTTGCTCCCCCTCCTGCACCTTCTGCTGCTCCGCATCCGGTGACGGCAAGTACGGCAGCGAGTACGAGTGCAGCGAGAGATTTTCTGCAGTTCATGTATTTAATAACCCCCAGGCAAGGTAATTGCTGCATTGAAATTGCATCTCCTGTCAGAAAAAAGTTTCACTTTGCGCATTCATCTCATGATTGAAATCACGGGAATTCTGCTTCAGAGATTAAAATCACGGGAATTCTGCTTCAGAGATTAAATTCCAGTGCTTCCGGAATTTTTCGGATCATCATAGCAGCATATACCGGTTTTTTTAGCGTATCGTATCAAAAGCGCAGTTGTCAAGAGGTCACGGATGTGTGCCTTGCGTATGCGCATCTTTTGCACAGAATGTGGTATAATGCAGCTTAAGCGCCTGTCTTTAGTTATGCGCTGGAATCTGTCAGAAGTTTCTTCAGAAACTGCCGGCAAAAGCCTGATTGACAGATCAAATATACTCCAAACCTTCATAAAGCGATCCCGATTACTTTTATGATATTCCTGATCCTCTGCCTCAGCACGCACCGGCGGCGGCAGCCCGTTTTAGAAAGACACACAAGATGAATACTGCAGTTCATACCGCCGGGGATTCCAATCCCGGAAACGCTCGGAATCCCGGCAAAAAACCGTGCTCCACAGAGCCTTTAAAACTTCTGAAATTCGCCGCAAAGTACTGGCCCCTGGTCCTCCTCGGACCTCTTTTCATGGTGCTCGAAGTCAGCGTGGACCTTTTCCAGCCCCGCATGATGGAAGTGATCGTCGACAGGGGAATCCTCGGGATCGGAAACGGAGGTCTCTCGGACATCCATCTTGTCATCAGCACCGGGATCCGCATGATCCTCCTTGTGATCGCGGGCGGATGCTTCGGCATTCTCTCCGGGGTATGCGCAAACGTCGCCGGGCAGAGCTTCGGAAATAACATTCGCAAAGCCTGTTTTACCCGTATCATGCATTTTTCTTTCGAGCAGACGGACGCCTTCTCGACCGGTTCCCTCATCACCCGCATTACGAACGATGTGACGCAGATCCAGCAGCTTTTCATGCAGGCAATCCGTGGATTTGTCCGCTGCATGATGTTTTTCGTGGGTGGAACGGTCGCCCTTCTCACCCTGGATCTCTCTTTCGGTCAGGTCCTTCTCATCGCCTTTCCGCTCATCTTCCTCGACGTCATCTTCGTGTTCATAAAGACAAATCCGCTCTTTTCTCTCCTGCAGAAGAAGCTGGACGATCTCAACAATATCATTCAGGAGAACGTCTCAGGCATCCGGGTCGTAAAAGCCTTTGTCCAGGAGAAACGCGAGGAAGCCCGCTTTGAAAATGCAAACCAGGCGCTCGTCGGCACGCAGTTCCGGGTGGAGCTTCTCCTCTCTTTCATGCGGCCTGTCATGAATATCGTCCTCAATCTGTCCATCGTGGCAATAATCTACGTCGGCTCGCTAAGGGTGCAGGACGGCTCCGTCGCACCCGGCACCGTCATGGCCGCAGTCACCTATATCACCCAGATCCTGAACGGCATGATGACGCTTGCCATGATCTTTCAGACGCTGTCGCGGGGGATCGTTTCCGCTTCCCGTCTTTCGGAGATTCTCAGTACGGATCCTGCCATCACCGGCGGAAGTTATAACGGAAAATCGACTCCGGACATCAATTTGAAATATACAGAAGACTCGCCTGCTTCGAAAGATCCAGAAGGCATCAACGACTCGAAAAATGCAGAAGGTACCGACGATTCGAAAAATGCAGAAAGCACCAACGACTCGAAAAATGCAGAAGGCACCAACGACTCGAAAAATGCAGAAGATACCGGCGATTCGAAAAATACAGAAGCAGCCGGATCCGGCATCGTCCCGGGCTGCCTCCGCTTCGAGCACGTGGACTTTTCCTATCCAGGAAGCCGGGTCGGCGTTCTCTCTGATATCAGCTTCGAGATCGCTCCCGGTGAGACGGTCGCTATCATCGGCGCGACCGGTTCCGGAAAGAGCACTCTGGTAAACCTGATCCCGCGCTTTTATGATCCGGTGTACGGCCGCATCCTGCTCGACGGGATCGACATAAAAGAATATGATCTGAAAGCTCTGCGGGAAAACGTAACGATCTGCCTTCAGAAGAGCGAGCTCTTCTCGACGACCATCAGGGAGAACATCTCCCTTGGAAACCCGGATGCTTCCGAGGCGGAAATCATCGCCGCTGCAACGGCTGCGCAGGCAGACGCGTTCATCCGGGAGCAGCCTGACGGCTATGACACCGCTGTCGCGGAGGGCGGAATGAGCCTCTCCGGAGGACAGCGCCAGAGGATCGCGATCAGCAGGGCTTTGCTTAAGAAAGCCGGGATCATCATTTTTGACGATTCGACGAGCGCACTCGACCTCGCGACAGAGGCAAAGCTCTATGACGCGCTCCGGACAGGCTATAAAAATGTCACGAAAATCATGATCGCCCAGCGCATCGCCTCCGTAAAAGACGCAGACAGAATTCTCGTACTGGACAGCGGCCGTGTCAGCGCATTTGACACGCATGCAAATCTCATGAAGACAAGCAGGATCTATCAGGATATTTACGACTCCCAGCTGAAAGACAGCGACGCAGGGGACGGGAAAGGGGGTGCCGTATGAGTCAGACGAACAGCTCCGTCAGATCCAGCATCGCCGAGAGAGGCTTCCGCCGCAAATCTTCCGGACAGATGGGCGCTCCCGTAGAGAAGCCGAAAAACACCCGCTCTGCCCTGGCGCGGCTTTTCGGGTATTTCCGTCAGGAAATGGTCCTGGTGATCATCCTTGCTCTGGCAGTATCCTTCTCGGTCATTGCAGGTGTCCTTGCGCCGCGTTTTCAGAGTCAGGCGATCGATCATCTCGTGTCAAGATCCTTCTCCGAGGTATCCGGGGTCCTTGCCCTGATGATCCTCTTATATGCCCTCCACGGCGCTGCGACCCTGCTGCAGGGATACCTGTCCGCAAGGCTTTCCCAGCGGATCATCGGCAGGCTACGCGGGGATCTCTTTCACAAGATCGTGAATCTCCCGGTCTCTTATCTGGACAGCCGCTCCCACGGAGACATCATGAGCCGTATGACCAATGATGCGGAAAATGTCTCCACCGTCATCAGCCAGTCCCTGTCATCGCTCTTTTCGGGGATCCTGACGCTGATCGGGACAATTATCGTCATGCTGAGCTTCAATGTTCCGCTGACGCTCCTGACCTGCTCCTCCGTGATCCTCTCGATCTGGCTGACGAAGATCATCTCGGAACTCATGCACAAATACTATGTGATGCGGCAGACACTTTTGGGACAGCTGAACGGCACCGTAGAGGAAAAGATCACAAATACGAAGACAGTCACCGCGTACAATCTGCAGGATGCCGTGATCAAAGATTTCTCAAAGACCTCCGATGAGCTGACAAAGGCCGGAATCATTGCGGAAATCATCGCAGGCTCCATGGGCCCGCTCCATAACATGCTGAACAACGTATCTTTTGTCATTGTTGCGGCCTTTGGAGCATGGTTCGCGCTCAGGGGTTTCATTTCCATCGGTGTGATCTCCGCATTCGTCGTCTACTCGAAGCAGTTCTCACGGCCGATCAACGAGCTCGCCCAGCTCTACGGACAGATCCAGACGGCACTTGCGGGAGCGGAGCGCATCTTCGCTGTACTTGACGAGGAGAGTGAGAACAAGGACGGAGACAAAAACGACCCGGTCAGGGAAGGAGTCATTGAATTCAAAAACGTGAATTTTTCCTATGTGCCCGGGAAGCAGGTCATCTCCGACTTCAGCCTGAAGGTAGAGGCGGGAAAAAAGATTGCCCTGGTCGGATCCACCGGGTCCGGCAAGACGACCATCGTCAACCTTCTTATGCGGTTTTACGACGTGGACAGCGGTTCCATCCTGATCGACGGCACGGACATCCGCGATGTCTCAACGGACGCCCTTCGGGACAGTATCGGGATCGTCCTGCAGGACACCGTTCTCTTTACCGACACGGTGCGGGCCAATTTAAAGTACGCGGATCCTTCCATCTCTGATGAAAAAATGATCGAAGCCAGCGCACTCTCGAACTGCGACAGTGTCGTTAATGCCCTGAGCGACGGGTATGACACTGTGCTGACGCTCTCCGGCGCAAGCCTTTCCCAGGGACAGCGGCAGCTGATTACGATCGGGCGGGCATTTCTTTCATTTCCGAGGATCCTGATCCTCGACGAGGCCACCTCGAGCGTAGACACAAGGACGGAAAAGCATATCCAGGACGCCATGTTCCGCCTGATGGAGAATCGGACGAGCCTGATCATCGCACATCGGCTCTCGACGATCCGCGATGCGGATCTGATCGTGGTCATGGATAACGGCAGGATCACCGAGACGGGAACGCATGAGGAGCTCCTTGACCTTAAGGGAAATTATTACCGGCTCTACATGACGCAGTTCGCTGGCCAGGCGACCTGATGCACCGGATTTATTCATGAATCCCGAGAAATGATATCAGAGCGTCTCAGAATGTATCCGCCAGCCTGATTGTAAGTCCCTCGATCACACCGCTCGGTACTTCCTCCTCAAAAGAGTAGAGTTCAACGTTATCTTCCTTCTCAAACTGATAGACCTGAATGATCCGCTTCTCCGGATACACGACCCAGTATTCCCGGACACCGGCGTCCCGAAACTTTGCGGCCTTCAGCACACAGTCCACCTTTCTTGAGGATGGAGAGACGATCTCAATCACCCAGTCCGGAGCACCCACGCAGCCTTTGTCGTTCAGTTTCTTTTTGTCACACACAACTGTAAGATCCGGTTCCAGATAAGTGGAATTGTCCTCGTACAGAAATACGGCAAAGGGAGGAATAAAGACTTTGCATTCTCCGCCATGCGCCCTGATATAGTTGGCCACAGTGAGATACAGTTCCCCGTTGATTTCCTGGTGCAGACGGGTCGGAGTGGCCATAAAGTACAGTTTTCCGTCGATGAGCTCCGCCCGGATCCCCTCAGGCAGGGCATAAATGTCCTCAATCGTGCACACTCTCGGGTTGATCTTATATGCGACCTCCGGGTCGTGGATCATAGGCACCTCTCTGTCCATGAACATTTCATAGATCATGTGCCTCGGATTCGGGTTCAGCGTAGCCTCCAAAGCAATCATCGTCGCTCTTCTGGGATGCTTTGTCACACCGGCCATGACTTTCTGTACAGTGCTCAGTGGAATTCCCGATTTTTTCGCCAGATCCTCGTTGCTGTATCCAAGCTTCCTCTTCTTCTCCTGCATCTCTTCAAGTGTCATTCCGATTTCCCCTCCTTCCAAAACGCAGTTTTGATGTTTGACTTAACAGCCTCAGATGACTGTTTTGCAGCCACTCATGCAAAAAAGTATTCGTCGGGCAAAAGATCCCCGTCTCAGGAATAACAAACAAACATTCTTGTTATTTAAAGATAATATACCACTTAATTTCCATAGCTTCAATCTCTAAATGGAAATTATGGAATAATCTTTGTTTCCATTTTACATACTTTCTTTCCAATTATTACCGGGAAAGCGAGCAGGTGGAATCCATCTGCCCGATTTTCGCACCGCGAATCCCCCGCACTTCATGCTTCGTGTTTTTGCACCCGACAGGAGCTTGCTCGTGCCCTAAAGGACTGGCTTCGCGTCGCGAGAACGCTTCGCTCTGCCGGGCTGGTGCAACAAAAAAGAGGGCAGACATCAGCCCGTCCTCCTTATCAGATCCGGCATAAAAATTCAGCATAAAAATAATGATGAACCTATTGCTTACATTGAAGCCGCTATCTTCGGAAATGAGGCGCATTACGGATATGACGCTTTCACTGCTGAGACAACAAACCTCTTTGACAATGTGTTGAACATCCGCCCGGATCATATCTACGTCAAATATGAAGATATCATTGCCTGGGGCGTACAGGGTATGTATATCGACAGAAATCAGTACAGGTGACCAATATGGAAAAAATAATCCTTACAACTTTTACAGATCCGATGATGGGCCTGAGTTACGAAAGTGAGCCTATCATGGATCGGCTGAAAAAGGAATACGGAGACATAATTGAGTTCCGGAATGTAATGGGGCTTCTGGTCAGGGACGTATCAGATTTTATGACTCCGGAAGAGCAGGCAATGAAGCCGGAAGAAGGGATTTCCCTTTACTGCAAACGCCTTGCCCGGATCTATAAGAGCGAAGAATCCATCGGAGGACTGCCGATCAATATGGATAGCTTCTGCCTGTTTGACAAAGAGCATCGTAGCTCAAAGCCCCTGAATCTGGCTTACAAGGCAGTCCAGCTTGCTGACCCGGAGAAAGCAGATACATTTCTTATTGCTTTACGTCATGCTACGGTGATCGACTGCCTTCCGACCACTCATTTTGACATCATTATGAAAATTGTTCGGGATACCTGAATCGATGAAGAAGCTTTCCTCCAACACTACCGGGACGGCAATGCTGAAGCCGCCTTAAATGAAGATCTGACTTTTGCCAGCCGTTTAGGAATACATTCATTGCCCGCCTATCTTATGCAGTACGAAGATAAAACAATTTTAATGCAAAGCTTCGAGTATCAGGATTTTTCTGATGCTCTCAAAAGTCTGATGCAATAAATATAGCGGCTGGCAGAGGTGTGATACAGAGAGAACCGGCTGAAAGAGATCCTGATCGACCTGTGTGCGAAAAAAGGCTACCAGACTGTCACGATCGGCGATATCTGTGAGAAGGCGGAAACCTACCGCAGCACCTTCTACCGGTATTACGACACCAAAGATGATATGCTCCGGGAAATTGAACATGAGAATCAACAGAATCGCGTTAGTGTGTCTCACTTCTAACGCGACACTTTTCTCTGTTAGCGAAAGAATTCGAACGCGAAACCTGAAATGATTTCCTTCGTTTGACCCCTGTCAACCACACACTTTCATGGTGTCATTTGTGCCAGATCAATATCCCCCTATCAGAAGAGAGAGCTTTTGATAACACATTAATTGATTCTCCAGGTAAACCTTTATAGATAACTCTGTAGCTTTCTTTATCTCCGGCATACCACGAAAGGTAATTGGCTTTGCGTTCAGATAATTCATGTTCCACTCAAAGTCTTTTCGCTGCAGCAGTTCATTTTTATGAGTCCATTCAAACCGGGCACTTGCTTTAAGCTGCAAGTCAACGCTGTTTTTGTCTGCATATCTCTTTCTAGGATATGCATCAGAGAAAGCAATACTGAAATCTGTCCCGTGAAGGCTGCAGCTTTCAATAAACAAGCCGTTATTATAATAAAGGTCTCTGTTAATTACCCTTATGCGGGGTTGCCAATAAGTGAACAGCCGATAGCTTTTATCCTTAAGAAGATTCAGGAGAGTCGTTCTCTCTTCAACATTGCGGCACACGATCCCGGCCAAAGACCCATTTATCTGATACATGTCAGGATAAAGTATTTCAGATTGTCTCAGTGAACCTTCTCTTTTCCTGCCATCCGGATCCTGGGATATGTATGGACCATTCCTGTAAACCATTTTAAAATCCAGATCGGCAAACATATCCTCTCCCTTAAGCACAGGATTTCCTACGCCAGCCTCTGATCCTTCCGAAAAACATGTATTCCGATCTGACAGGAGCTGGTCCAGATAAAAGAAGAAGAATATGGGAACTGGTACATTGGCATTCGGATCCCCGTCATATCGAAGCTCTCTGTGTTTAAATCCCTCATTATGGTATTGTGTTGGCGTCAATGGTCTGAAATAGAAGCGAACATACGAAGCTGTTTTCTGAGCAGTCATATCGATTACCTGACGGCTTGCATTGTCATTCATCATAACGTGAAGTTCCTCAGCACGTAACCGGCTGTAAAGCATCCCACTTTCCAAAATGCTGACAGCGTTGCTTATATCCGTGTAATGATACGCATAATGCGGCCACCATCGTGCCGGAGCATACTCTTCATTCTTCAAAATGATATCTTTATAACTCATCGGCACGTCCTTTCAGGGCATATACCCGGCCTTCTCCTGAATTGATCTGATATCCATCTGTCTTTTCACCATTCTTATTGTCAGTTATCCTTATTTCAGAGACATATCCTAACGATAATAAAAGATCAAGAACAAGTCGCCCCGGCGAACCTGCGTCACCCTTTAAAGCAATCCCGCTGTTGCGAAGATCCGACCATATTTCAAAAAAATCTTCCTCGTTTACTGTGACTGATACTGCATCTGAACCCTGGTTTTCAAAAAGAAGTCCTTCCTGCCAGATGACATTCCAATCCATCCCGCCAGATGAAAAAGAAAACGGGATAATAGAGCAATTGTACCGAATATCATCTTCAAGGCCCTGAAAAGACATGTCTTTTGCATTCTGCCGAAGCCAGTCTACGGTCTTCTCCTGGATCTTATGCTCGGGAATAGGATCCGGACCGGTACCAAGATATATATAAACATCAATAGGGAGATCCTTAAGGTATTTTTCCATCACAGGCTGCACATCTGACCAATTTAATTCACCGTTTCCACATCCCAGTTTGGGAAATGCGACTGATGTAATCCCTTTTTCTGCATATGTCCTGCAAAATTTAGCCAGTCCTGCTTCTATATATTCCATCCTGGAAGGATTTCTCCAATTCTCCTTAGTGGGGAATAGCAGAACCCAATGGTCCGGCTCATAATAAAGCATCAAAGTTCCTGTTTTCAGCTTTCTTCTATCACAGATGTCTCTGTATGCCTGAAACATATCCGGATAACGTTTTTTAAATTCAAGAGCGATCCCTTTCCCCATAACACCGACGGTATTTACGGTATTCACAATTACCTGCGCAGGACTTTTGAATATATCCCCTTCTATATATCGGATCATTTTCTACCTCCAATCTCAATGCGGTCACCATTCGGGAGCACAAAGGCACATTCAAACGTGCTTCCTGTCGCCATGGCAATCTCCTGCAGATCATCCAGGGTAAAGGTGCCTCTTTTTATTTTCTGACTAAAGGCCTGCGGCGACTTATCCATCCTGCGGCCCATTTCTGTTATTGTCATATCCGTTTTCACGGCAAGAATTTTTAACTCATCATCGATTCGCATTATTGATATCTCCTTGCACCTTTAATATAAACCATATCATTTAATCATTCAACATATTCGTTTAATTTTTATCCGGATTACTAAGACAGATTCGCGTATGGACTTCTTGTGTGACCAAAAAGAAGGGCTGCAACCGCACCCCTTCCAATTCTATGCACCATTTCTATTGTAGTAACTATTTTTCCATCGCCTTCGCCAGTGTCTTCAGCAAAGCTGCCATTTCCGGATTCTGAAGAATTCTCAACAGATCCTCCGGCCCCAGATCCCCGTCCGGTTTTGCAGCCTCCTTTTCGGGCTCCGGCTCACCTCTTTCTGTATGATCCTTACTGATTCAGGCTGCCATGCATTCCTGTATGAGCCTGTAGTACCGGAAGAGGCGCTCCGCACCTTCCGGAATATTCTTGTTTGGATCATAACGCCGGTTTCCGTAGACCAGCACATTTCTCAACTTCATAATTCCTCCCACTGCATCCTGTTCCCCCGACAGTTCCGTATTCTCCTGAAATAAGCAGGGCTTAAAGCTCCGTCGAACTTACATTTTCGGCATTTTACAAAAACAATATCCGTCTGTGTCACCGGTATGATCCGCACGAGGAAGCCGCAGATCGGACAGCGCATTTCGCGCGTCTCTATGTTTTCAGCTTCCAGCCTGGAAAGCTCCAGCTTCCGCAGAACATCCGGCGACGGCGTATTGTATCTGGGATTACAGGTATAACCGCTCATCAGCCTTACCTCCCAGAAGGTTCTTCTCGACATATCGGAGCTTTCCACAGATTTCTCAAATAGTTAATAGAAATTCCTTTGCCGTCCATACAAAGATATGTTGAATATCCTTGCCATCTCGGAGAGTTTCGCAGTCCTTTTGTAGTAGGAGATAACTCTTTATGTGTTTTTAAAATTTCAGCATAAAACACAGCATATAAACTCATCATCAGATTCAGCTGACCTCGCCCCACAGCAGCTCCTCATACTGCCGCGTATACAGCTCATAGTAATACCCCTTCTGTCTCATGAGCTCTTCATGCGTCCCGCGCCCTATGATCTTTCCACCCTTCACGACGAGGATGACATCCGCATCCACAATCGTCGAAAGCCGGTGTGCGATGACGAAGGATGTCCGGCCCTTGATCACCGCAGCAATCGCGTTCTGGATCGCTTTTTCCGTCACGGTATCGATCGAGGAGGTCGCCTCGTCAAGCACCAGGATCCGCGGATCCGCAAGGATCGCCCGTGCGAAGGAGAGCAGCTGCTTCTCGCCCGTCGAGAGCATTCCTCCTCCCTCCCCGACGTCCGTATCGAGCCCCTTCTCCATCTTTGCGAGAACGGATTCCGCAGAGACGATCCGGAGGGCTTCCATGATCTCCTCATCCGTAGCGTCCGGCTTCCCGTATCGAAGGTTCTCCCGGACCGTACCGGAGAAGAGGTGCGGCGACTGAAGAACATAGCCAATATTACTGTGCAGCCACAGAAGGGATCTCGCTCTGGCATCCCTCCCGTCGATCAGGACCTGTCCTTTTGTCGGTTCATAAAATCTGCACACCAGATTGACCAGCGTGGATTTCCCTGCCCCGGTCTCACCGACAATCGCGACGTTAGTCCCTGCGGGTACCTTCAGATTGAAATCTGTCAGAACATATTCGTCTCCGTCCGGATAGCGGAAAGAAACATCCCTGAACTCGATCTCGCCTTCCAGTTCTTCCCAGTTTTCACGCTTCGGCCGGAAGGCATCCCCGTATTTTTCGATCACTTCCGGCGTATCCGTGACATCCGACTCTTCCGCGAGAAGTCTCGTCACACGCTCGATGTTCGCCTCGATCGCGATAAATGCCGACAGCGTCTCAATAATACTCTGGATCGGCTCCAGAAGCTCCAGCGCATAGGACATAAAGACGGAAAGCGTCCCGATCATCATGAGCCCTTCCATGGTCAGACGGCCTCCCTGCCACAGGACAAGGGACAGCGTGAGCGCCGACATCATTGCGACCGTGGAAATGAAAAGCGCCGAAAAATGCGCCTCCCTGATGGATGTCCTCCGCATGTTCTGCGTCTCTTTTGTGAAGTCACCGATCATTTTCTCCTCGACGCCGAGCACTTTGATCGTTCTGGCCCCCGTGATCCCCTCGTTATAATTTCCGGTGATCTTTGAGTTAATTTCCCTGATTTTACGATTGTAATATAAGAGCTTCCTCTGAAACCAGGTCATGAGAAGGACCGCCACCGGGACAAGCAGAAGGATGATCAAGGCAAGCCGGAGATTGATGATGAGCATGACCACGAAGACCCCTGCCACGTAAAAACCGTTCCACACGAGATTCATCATTCTCCAGGAGACCGCCTCCCCTATGAGTCCGGAATCCGACATGACCCGGGCATGGATATAGCCGACAGAATTGGCATTGTAGTAGGCGAAGGACAGCGTTTGCAGGTGGCTGAACGCGTCATTCCTCAGATCCCGGTCCAGCATCATCTCCACTTTTCCGCAGGAGACCGAGCTTACATAGTTGATAACTCCCTGCCCAAAGAGAAGGATGAGATAAAGAGCGACGAACCAGTGTATTCCGCGCAGGGTCCTTTCACCGACAAAATGATCCAGCGCGTACCGGTTGAACAGCGGATAAGCGGCGTCGATCGCGCTCGATACCCCGCCGAGCAGGATCATGCTGATGATCCGGAAACGATATGGATAGAGATAAGGAAACAGCTTCGGGATGCCGAAAAAGGGAAGTCTTTTCTGTTTTTCGTTTTCGTTCATGCAAGCCCTCCTTTCCGGTATATTTCCTCAGTTCATCTATGGTTTACTCATCAATGCAGACACCTGCGATCTGCTTCGCTGTCTGCCCGTGAACCGATATCCACACAGGCTGTTCGCCGCAGACTGTGATATCCACATTTGCCATCTTTTTTCACCAACTAGCGCAGGATGCTCGTGACTTGAGTCATGAGAGGAATGCGCCTTTTTGTTCTGCTGATGTATAATTTGTTCGTCATTTCCCGAACATATGTGCTATAATATAATCAAAAAAAGGACGTATCCCATGCAGCAGACATTGACTGCAAAACTGCAGATTTTCCCAAAACCTTCGGACA
>OMVU01000067.1 GCA_900314565.1 uncultured Eubacteriales bacterium | reverse complement strand
GAGAAGGAAGTGAAGACGCTGTATGAGATCACGAAGCGGTACGGAAGGATCGGAAAATGAGAAAAGAGGAAGGGAGCTGCCGCAATGGTGTGCTACCCGCCAAGAGGACAGTGAATAATTAAAAAGCTCTTGATGTATATGGTCATTGGATGGAAGAAACAGATAGAACGGCATCCGATACACTGGAAAATCTGTTCAAGAAATCCTCTGCAGGATGAAGAATTTTAAAAAATCTTAAAAGATTCCCTCAAAATTCCCTCAATCAAGGAATTTTGGGGGAATTTCTCATTTATCTAGAAATGAAAAAAGCCCCGTAAATGGCTTATTTACTGGGCTTTTCGTATAGTCGATGCGACAGGATTTGAACCTGCGACCTCTGCGTCCCGAACGCAGCGCTCTACCAAACTGAGCCACGCATCGATTCGTGTCAAGAACTCTTTCGTTCTGCACAACAATAATCATTATATAGAAACGCTGTCCAAGTGTCAAGCCTCTTTTAAAACTTTTTGCGAAACACCGGAATGGCTGGAATTTAAAAAGCGGACAGCGCCTCCGCGCCGTCCGCTCATTATCCATCTCTGTCCGGATCAGCCGACCTGATAGACATCCGCATAGGTAAGCCCGAATGCCAGCGCCTCCGCATGCGTGTCAAAGAAGATATCGACATGTCCGTACGGCGTTCCGCGGTCATCGACCGTGTAGACCGTTCCGAAGATCAGAAGCTGTGTCCCGAAGGGAACGCCGCCCATCGCCACCGTGTGGTTCGAGACCGGCATCCTTCCGCTCGCCGTCGCCCTGCCCGCAACACCGTTGCACTTTGCGCAGTTGCAGTACGCGGTGATCTTAAATGTCCCGAGATACGTACCGCCGGAAGAACTCTGCTGCTCTGCCTGCTGGCGGGCTGCTTCCTCCGCTGCCGCCTGGGCTGCTGCTGCCTCGGCCGCCGCCTGTGCCGCCGCTGCTTCCGCTGCCGCCTGCTGCGCTGCCGCCGCTTCTGCCGCTGCCTGCTGGGCTGCCGCCGCCTCCGCCGCTGCCTGCTGCGCTGCCGCCGCTTCCGCTGCCTGCTGCGCTGCCGCTGCTTCTGCTGCCGCCTGCTGCGCTGCCGCCGCCTCCGCTGCTGCCTGCTGTTGTGCTGCCTCCGCCGCCTGCTGCGCTGCCGCTGCTACGGCTGCCTGCTGCTCGCGCGCCTCCTGCTCTGCTGCCTGCTGGGCCGCATAGGCTGCTGCCTGGGCTGCCGCCTGTTCAGCCTGCTGGCGGGCTGCTTCCTCCGCTGCAAGCTGTCCCTGAAGCCCTGCAAGAAGGTTTTTCTGTTCCTCAATCTTCGTCGTCAGATTCGATGCCGCGAGCTCCTCGGCGCTGATATTCTGCGCATACTGGGCAATAGTCTCATCTGTCGTAGCGACCAGATTCTCTACCTCAGTCTTTCTCGTCTCGTGCTCCGTTTTTAACGCCGCAAGGCTCTCCTGCTCGGCGACCAGCGCCGCCTCCTGCTCCTCGACTACAGCTTTCGCCTCCTTGTAGTCCTTGAGCTTCTTCCTGTCATACGTCGTCATCTCAATGATCTGAGAGGCCTTGTTGAGCAGTTCGGTAAAGCTCTTTGCTTCCAGAAGCGTGGTGAAGAAATCTGTGCTCCCGTTCTCATAGAGATACTTGATACGGGTCTTCATCGCGTTGTACTGAGACTGTTCATCTGTTCTGGCGCGCTCAACAGCTACCTGTGTGATCTCGATCTCGACCTGCTTGCCGATCATGCTGTCGTTGATTGTCGTAAGATCTGTTGAGAGCTGTGTGAGCTGTGCGTTCAGTTCATTCAGGTAAGTCTCCAGCTCCGTTTTCTCCGTCTGCAGATTATTGATATTGCTCTGTGCCTCGTCGAGACTGTTCTGGGCTTCATTTTTGGAAGCCTCTGCCGCCGCAATATCCGCCCGCGTATCCGCAAATGCAGGTACAACGGCTTGCGACACGGTAAGGGCAGCAGCCAGTATGATACTGACGATCTTTTTTCTGCGCATACCTCTACTCCTTTTCAAGAACGCCTCAGCGCCTCTTTGCGCGGCTGCGATCCGCCGGAGGCTTTTATTCTTCATCGCGAGATTGTACTCACGATGAAGGCGAGTTTCACTTTGCGCGCGTATCTCACGATTAAAATCACGAGTATTGCGCGATGAAGAATAAATTAACGCCTGCCCTGCAGCCGTTAACTTCTCTTTCCCTTTTTCTTTGCAAGAAATTATATCACGCCATTTAATAAAATGAAAGAAAAAAAACGAATCTGCGTAACATTTCCGTAACATGTTTTGCGCACGACAGCCTGTACTCTGCCAGGCAAATTCAGGAACGTCAAAGTATTCCTGCCGCGATGCATAGGGTACGAAGCGCCGGGGCGCTTTTACGCTGAACGCCTGCGATCCGCCGGAGGCTTTGATTCTTCACAAAGTAAAAGACGGCGGCGCTCATCCGGCGCCACCGTCTTTTAAATCCGGGCAGATCATTTACTCTCCGCTTTTATATTGCGAAAAGCTGACCGCCCGTCCCGCATAATCAGAATGCGGCAATCTATTCGGTTGTAACAGCTCCGGCTTCAGCCGGATCTTTCTTTATACAGGCTGCCCTTCAGCCTGCACACTTTTTCATTCAAGCAATCGGGTTTGAGTAACATGGGGTCAATTTCGGACTGTCCTTTTTGTGCGTCAGAACAGATCCGTGTTTGAAGCGATTTCCGCTTCGGCTTCTTCCTGTGCGATAGTTTCCTCATACTTGTTGAGGATGATGTCCTGAATTTCATTTCTTGTAGAAGAATTGATTGGGTGAGCGATATCTCTGTACTCACCGTCCGTTGCCTTCCGGCTCGGCATTGCGATGAAGAGACCTTTCTCTCCCTCGATGACTTTGATGTCATGAACGACAAACTCGTCATCAATTGTAATGGAGACAACTGCCTTCATCTTGCCTTCTTTGGCAACTTTGCGCACTCTGACATCTGTTATGTTCATAAATACCCCTTTCCCGTGTTCACTTTACCCGTTATCTATCAGATCACGTGCCTTTCTTTTGCTCGATGATGATCTTAACGCCATCCTCGCCGTGGTAAACCGCATCTGCCTTGATATAGCTTCGGCTTTCTACGATACAGTTCTCAATCGTCGTATTGTTACCTATAAATACATCGTTAAGAATTATCGAGTTCCTGATGATGCAACCCTTTCCGACATAGACTTTCTTGAAGAGGATAGAATTTTCAACGACTCCATCCACTATGCTTCCCGCCGCAACAAGACTGTTTTTTACAGAGCTGCCGGAGAAGAACTTCGCCGGAGGATTGTCATCCATTTTTGAATATACACCCGGATACTGACGGAAGAAGTAATCGCGCACTTCGGGTTTGAGGAAATCCATATTCGTGCGAAAATACGATTCTACTGTAGCGATATTGCTCCAGTAAGTATTCATCCTGTAGCCATATATTTTCTTTGTGTCTTTGTACCGTATTAAAATATCTCTTACGAAGTCTGTTCTCCCTTCCCTCGCACATTGTTCGAGCAGCCGGATCAGGAGTCTCCTCCTGAGAATATAGATGCCCGCCGAAATGGTCGTGGACTCGGAGAATGTTGGTTTTTCATCAAACGCACGAATCCTGGAATCCTCATCCAGCGTAAGGACACCGAATCGACTGATCTCGTCGTTCGTACACTCTGTACAGACGACCGTCACATCGGCCCCCTTTTCTGCGTGATAATCCATCACCTTATCGAAATCCAGCTTATATATACAGTCCCCTGAGGCAATCACAACATACTGTTCACGGCTGTTCCTCAGGAATGACAGGTTTTGATACAGGGCATCCGCGGTACCTTTGTACCACCAGCTGTCACCTGTAACTGCGGGAGGATAAATGAAAAGCCCTCCCTGCTTCCTTCCGAAATTCCACCACTTGGAAGATCCAAGATGCTCATTCAGCGATCTGGCATTGTACTGTGTCAGCACAGCCACTTTCTGAATGCCGGAATTCGTCATATTGGATAATGCAAAATCGATGCTTCGAAAACAGCCGGCAACGGGCATTGCCGCGACCGTTCTCCGGTCCGCCAGCTCTCTCATCTTTTTGCTGTTCCCACCTGCGAGAATGATTCCAATCGCTCTCACGCCTTATCACCTTCTTTCTCCCGGTGACCGGCTAAGATCACATGTCCGCTCTGAAGCTTTCCGTCCGGATAATCCGAAAGATCGGTCCGGCCGGTAACTGCTGCGTTCTTTCCGATTATCACTCCGGCAGGTATTCGGGCTCCTGCACCGATTACACTTGTCTCAGCGTTGTAGACGGCCGGGTCATATACGTTGTCCGCGTATTCACCGGCTCCGATCACTACGTGATCCCCTATGCAAACGCCTTCAGCAACTACTGTTTTGTCGATTTGAGCCTCCTTTCCAATGAAAGATTCCTGCATGATGATCGAGTCTCTGACACAGGCGCCCTCACTGATGATCACGCCGGGTCCGATGACCGAATTCTGCACTTTCCCGTTGATTTCAGAGCCCTCGCCGACAATACTTTTCTCGATGCTGCCCTGTCCGGAAATACATACCGGCGCAGTATGCTCGCCTCTGGTATATATTTTCCAGAAACCTTCGTAAAGGTTCAAATCGGGATTTGTCTCGATCAGATCCATGTTGGCTTTTCGGTATTGCTCAATGCTGCCGACTTCTTTCCAGTAACCGCTGAACTCATATGCGCTGATGCACCTGCCTTCGGCCAGACAATACGGGATGATATCCTTCCCAAAGTCGAGGTTCTTCTTTTCTCCCAGCTCTCTGAGCGCTGATTTCAGCACTTTGCCGTTGAAAATGTAAACCCCCAGGTCCGCCATAGTCCCCTCAATTTCATCGGGATCGTACGAATACTTCTCAACAATTCCGTAGAGATCCGTCGTCATCACGCCGTACTTCTTTTCCCCTTTGGCGAAGGGCGCAGCCGCGATCGTGACCTCCGCATTCAGGGCCTTGTGGAAATCGAGCATGATTTCGTAGTCCATCTTGTAGACCTGGTCTCCCGGAATGATAAGGACATATTCAGGATCGTACATCTCGATAAAATCAAGATTCTGATAAACAGCATTGGCCGGTCCCGTCGTCGCATAGGTATCTGACGACCGGTTGAACGTCTGGAGAACGGTCACGCCCCCCGCGCTCCGGTCGAGATCCCACGGAATGCCGATCCCGATATAGCTCGTAAGCCCGATCTGTTTATCCTCAGTAATCACACCTACAGTGTCTATGCCTGAATTGATGCAGTTACTGAGCGGAAAATCTATTATTCGATACTTTCCGCCGAACGTTACAGCCGGTTTCACTATTGTTTCCGTGATAACGCCCAGATGGCTTTCCTGTCCGCCGGCAAGCAGCATAGCGATCATCTCTTTTCTGATCATAAGCTCACCTCACGTACTGATACATAGACTTTTTGCATTAGCATTATAACACAAGAATATGGATTCGGGAATAATTAAGTATTTTTTTGGAACTCCGAGTACATCCCTTTTTTCGGCAAAAAACGGGATATTTTCGATAAATGAAGCCCCGGTCGGCGCGATGGTTCCACCATAGCAGAAGAACCGGGAAGTTACTGCAAAATTCCCCCGCAATTCGCACACCCATTCGATTGCAAATTTTATCGAACCGCCCTATAATGCACTATAAATGTTCTTTAACTAAAACTTCCCACATCCTTTACTTTAAGGCTCCCGGAATAAATATTTCCACGTCGGGACGCTCCCGCTCGCTCGCACTGGCAGCGGTACTAACATATTTTTGAAGCCAAAGGCTTTAAAAATATGAAGTACCGGCCGTGCTCGGACGCCCTCCTTAGGAAATTATTTATTCCCGGTCGCCGCCCCATAAATACATGTGGGAAGTTTGAGTTCTTTAATTTACGCTGGTATTTTGCAACATCGGGCCCGCGGTGCCGGACAGAGAAGAAAACCGGGTCCCTTATTTCAAGATCCATACGGACGCAAGGAGTTTACCATGTATCAGATTGATTTTAACAAGCCGCAGAATATTCATTTCATAGGGATCGGCGGGATCAGTATGAGCGGTCTGGCAGAGATCCTGCTCGGCAGAGGTTTCCACATAACCGGATCCGACTCACAGGATTCCGCGCTTCTCACCCGTCTGCGCAATAAAGGGGCTGAGATCTTCATCGGACAGTCTGCGGACAACATCAAAAACGATTGCGAAGCCGTCGTCTACACTGCGGCGATCCATCCGGATAACCCGGAATTCGTCGCGGCAAAGGAGGCCGGAATTCCCATGCTGAGCCGCGCTGATCTCCTCGGAGAGATCATGCAGAATTACAGGGTCTCCATCGCCGTCGCCGGAACACACGGAAAGACCACGACAACTTCGATGGCCTCGCACGTACTTCTTGCGGCGGATATGGATCCGACGATTTCCGTCGGGGGGATCCTCCAGTCTATTCACGGAAATATCCGGGTCGGAGAGTCAGGCACCTTCCTCACGGAGGCCTGCGAATATACGAACAGCTTTCTCTCTCTCTACCCGATGATCGGCATCATCCTCAACGTGGACGCTGACCACCTCGACTTCTTCAAGGACCTTGACGATATCGCGAATTCCTTCCACCGGTTCGCAGCTCAGATCCCGGCAGACGGAACGCTGATCATCGACCGCGATACAAAAAAATTCGATACCGTCACGGACGGGATCGACTGTGAGATCATCACGACTTCCCTCACGGCGGATGCGGATTATACGGCTTCCGACGTAACATTCGACGGGAACGGCTGCGCTTCCTTCACCTGTATCGAGCGTGGAAAGAGGCTGGGAAGCTTCCGACTGAGCGTACCCGGCATCCACAATGTCTCGAATGCGCTCGCCGCGATTGCCATGGCGCGAAAGCTCGGCATTGCTCCGGAAGTCATCGCTGAAGGACTTCATTCCTTCACCGGAACAGACCGCCGCTTTGAGTATAAAGGAAAAATGAAAGGCGTGACCGTCGTCGACGACTACGCCCACCACCCGACTGAGATCACGGCCACTATTAACGCAGCCCTGCAGTATCCGCACAGAGAGCTCTGGGTCATCTTCCAGCCCCATACGTACACGCGCACAAAGGCCCTTCTCCCGGAATTTGCGGAAGCGCTCAGCGCTGCAGACCACGTCGTCCTGGCGCCGATCTACGCGGCGCGCGAAAAGGATATCTACGGGGTCTCCTCCGATGACGTCGCGGAAGAAATTGCAAAGCTGGGCACAGATGTCCGTTCTTTCGGAACATTTAAGGAAATCGAAGAGTATGTCCGTGCACAGTGTTCGGTCGGGGATCTGTTGATAACTATGGGGGCCGGGAACGTAACAAATATCGGACCTGAACTCATCGACTGAAACATAATCCACTGAAATCACATCATCCACATTCCGTGTTTGTGTATAAAACGGCGCGGGATGTGGATGATTTTGTGGATGCAGGATTTTTCAGGTGTGATATACTCATAGGACAAAAATCCGATTTTCTGACATGCATATTTTCGAGGTCCGTATGAGTTCATTTTCCATAAATACAACCTATCCGGTCGATGTCACGCTCCTTCCGAACGTGTTCCTCGACACCTATATGCCCTCCGCGAACGGGGAATTCGTAAAAATATATCTCTATCTTCTCCGGATGGCCGGAAGGAACGCAGATTTTTCTCTCACAGCAGTCGCTGACGCGCTCTCCTGCACGGAGGCGGACGTCCGCAGGGCGCTGCGTTACTGGGAACGGACCGGACTGCTTCTTATTTCCGGCGATCCCTCCGGAGAAATGGACGGCATCTCCCTCTGCATGCCGGAAGGGGAAACGTCAAAGGAAGCACCTGTCCGCACCGATAAGGAAAAGCCCCCGGCTGCCGCGAAAGGGTCAGATCCTCCCCGTTCGACGATCACGGCCAAAAGAATCGACGAACTTCGCGAAAGCGAGGAGATCCAGGAGCTTCTGTTCATCGCCCAGCAATATATCGGACACCCTCTGAACCGGACGGAGCTCGAGAAGATCCTGTATTTCTATGACGATCTTCATTTTTCCGCCGAGCTCATCGATTATCTGATCGAGTACTGTTCAAACAGCGGACATAACAGTATTCACTATATTGAAAAAGTAGCGCTTTCATGGCATGATGAAGGCATCAGGACGGTCGAGGCGGCAAGACAGCAGGCGAAAAGCTACAATAAGGATTATTATGCGATCTTCCGCGCGCTGGGAATCAATAATCACAGCCCGATCCCGGCAGAGATCCGCATCATGGACAAGTGGCTCAAGACCTACAAATTTTCAATGGACATGATCAGCGAAGCCTGCACGCGCACAGTCATGAGCACCGCAAAGCCCACACTCGCCTATGCGGACGGAATTCTCACGAGCTGGTATAAAAAAGGCGCGGCGTCACTGGAGGATATCTCAAAGATCGACACCGAGCACAATAAGGCCCGCAAAGAGTCAAAAAAGACGAACAAGGCACAGAATGAGCCCCGGAAGGGCGGTTTTTACAATTTCGAGCAGAGAAATTACGATTATGATTCGCTGGAGAAGCAGCTTCTTTCAATCGGAAGCGGGGACGGACCCAAGCCGAACTGATTTCTGACGCGAAATGTGCGCGAAACTACGAGCGGTGCCGGATGGAGCAATCGGGCGGCTGGGAGCTTGCTCACAAAGCCGTACAGATTGCGAACAGACGATAGCGCGACAGCGCGACATGAGCATGGAGCGTAAGCGGAATGCGAATGGCACCGCTCAGATAAATATATTAAGAGGATGATTTATGGCACTACTCAACGCACAATACGACGAGATCATGCGCGGCTACGATGAGATCCGTGACCGGCACCGTCATGAACTAAGAGACCGCGAGGCTGAGATCGCGCGGAAGATTCCCGCGGTCAGCGCTCTCGACGACGAGGCCGCGGCACTGTCCGTGTCTGCCGCAAAACGCAGGATCGCAGATCCCGGCGCCGATCTCTCGTCTTATAACGAGTCCCTGCGAAAGATCACCGAAAGGCGGACCCGGCTCCTCCTTGACGGCGGTTACCCCGCAGATTATCTCGAGATGCAGTATGACTGTCCTCACTGCAGGGACACGGGCTATGTCGG
This sequence comes from uncultured Eubacteriales bacterium, assembly GCA_900314565.1. GTDB lineage: Bacteria > Bacillota > Clostridia > Lachnospirales > Lachnospiraceae > Chordicoccus. Next base: position 7,589 of record OMVU01000067.1, on the reverse strand, counting down.
CGGTGAGCAGTGCGCATGCTTTAAGAAAGCCGCAGCAGAACTTCTCTACAGGGAGTACAGCATCTCGGGCATCCTTGAAAAAGAGAACTTCAGTCACTTTTCATTTGACTGGTATTCTGATACAATGAAGGACAAAACAACAGGAAAAACCGCCAGGGAAACTGCGGTCTCCGCCAGCAGGGCAGCCCTTCGCTTCATTGAGCGGATCGGGGAGGAGGATAACAATCTTTTCATTTTCGGAAGCACCGGAGTCGGAAAGACGTTCCTCACCCACTGCATTGCCAAAGAAGTCCTGGACCGCTCTTGGTCTGCACTGTATTTCACCGCCGGGGATCTGTTCGGACTCCTCGCAGACGTGACGTTCGGCAGGGATGGGCGAAATTCCTCACATCTGGAGACGATTTATGCGTGTGACTTCCTGACGATCGATGACCTCGGCACCGAGCTCACGAATAATCTTGTTGCGACCGGCTTCTATCAGGTACTGAATGAGCGGATCCTGAGGCAGAAGTCGACGATCATCACAACGAATCTTCCGATACAGGAGATTTCTGCCCGCTATACTGAGCGGATTTTTTCACGCCTGACCAGCCATTACACCATCATCAGGCTGATCGGGGATGACATTCGCATACAAAAAAAGCTACGTGGAGGGAATACATGAAAAAAGGGTCGGCCAATACGCAGGAAAAGCCTTTTAACGGCGCAACTACTTACGGAAAACTCGGCATTATCCCGCTGAAGAGCACCCAGGAGATCGGTGCAAAGATCGACGCTTTTCTCGTTGACTGGAGAAAAGAGCGCGTAGAGTCCGAAAGTGTGGATAATACAAATGATTATTCCCTCGACACCTTTATCGTGGAGGCCTCCACTCCCCGCTTCGGTTCGGGAGAAGGCAAGGGTGCGATCAAGCAGTCTGTCCGTGGCAAGGATCTTTACGTCCTTGTCGACGTGTGCAATTACAGTCTGACCTATACGATGGCAGGTTTTGATAATATCATGTCTCCGGACGACCATTACCAGGATCTGAAGCGAGTCATTGCCGCTGCCTGCGGCAAAGCACACCGCATCAACGTCATCATGCCCTACCTCTATGAAGGCCGGCAGCAGCTGCGGGACGGCCGCGAGTCTCTTGACAGTGCCCACGTTCTTCAGGAGCTCACAGAACTCGGCGTCGAGAACATCATCACTTTCGACGCGCACGAGCCCCGCGTCATGAACTCGATTCCGCTCGCGGGATTCGAATCCATGAGCCCTGCTTACCAGTTCATTAAGAATATTCTGCGCAAGTTCGATGATCTGCAGCTGGACAATGAACATCTCATGGCAATCAGCCCGGACTCCGGCGGAATGCGCCGCGCGATCTATATCGCCAATGTTCTCGGCATCAACATGGGCATGTTCTATAAGCGCCGTGATTACACGACTGTCATCGACGGGCAGAATCCGGTCATCGCGCACGAGTTCCTCGGGACCAGCGTGGATGGCAAGGATATCATTATCATCGACGATATGATCTCCTCCGGAGACAAGGTGCTTGAGACCGCTCAGCTCCTGAAGCGCAAGAAGGCGAAGCGCATCTTTATCTGCGCGACTTTCGGCATCTTTACCGGCGGCGTCAGCAAATTCGACAGCGCGTACAAGAACGGCATATTCGATCTGCTGGTCACGACGAACCTCGTGTATCAGCCGGAAGAGCTTAGAGATAAGCCTTATTATGTCTGCTGTGACATGAGCAAGTTCCTTGCGCTGATCATCGATACGCTGAATCACGACGCCTCTCTGAGCGCCCTGCTCGATCCGGTGGACCGTATCCACAAAGTTGTGAAAAAATATCAGGACGGGGAAAAAATCTGATACAGAAGAGGAAGGACGGCAGTCTAAATGCCAAAAGATCCTAACATATTATTGAGTTATGTGAATATGAAGCTGCGGGATTTCTATAAGGATCTCGACGCTTTCTGCGCAGCGGAATGCGTCGACCGCGACGAGCTCGAGGAAAGACTCGGAGACGTGAACTATGATTACGATCCTGATACGAACCAGTTCACCACGTCGTGGGGCGATTATGCCTTCCCGAATGAGCGGCCGAAATATCCCTGGGAGTAATCATTCCGGCAGACATCGGAAAGATACGGAAAAGAATAGAATGAAATTGAAGCAGGCGGGAGATGTAATGTCTCCCGCCTGTCTTTTTTCATTGCTTTTGTCATGGCTTTTCGCCTTCTTATGCAGCCGGACCTGTCCATCAGGAGCAGCCGGGCGTGCCTGCAGCGCCGCGCTTACGTGCGAAGCACCGTCCTCTTTACGCGGCTTGATCACTTTACTTCTCAAGCTTTACCGTCTCGATCACACGGCCGGTGAGTTCTTCATTTTCCTGATCGATCTCAATGACCGCTCCCTCGTGGATGTTTCCTCCGAGGATGATCCGGGCTGCCAGCGTCTCCACATTCTGCTGCAGATAACGCTTCAGCGGTCTTGCACCGTAGACCGGATCGTATCCGCGTTCGATACAGTACTGCTTTGCGGCTTCTGTCAGACGTATGCTGATCTGGCGATCCGAAAGTCTCTTGTTCAGATTCTTAAGAAGCAGGTCAACGATCCCCGCGATATTCTCCTTTGTCAGCGGCTTGAACATGATCGTCTCGTCAAGACGGTTCAGGAATTCAGGCCTGAAATGCGTCCTCAGTTCATTCTGTACCATCGCGAGTGCGCTCTCGCGGATCTCGCCGTTCTCATCAATGCCATCCAGAAGGAATGAAGATCCGAGGTTGGACGTCAGGATGATGATCGTGTTCTTGAAATCCACTGTCCTGCCCTGACTGTCGGTGATATGTCCGTCGTCAAGTACCTGGAGCAGCACATTGAAGACGTCCGGATGCGCTTTCTCGATCTCATCAAAAAGGACGACGGAGAACGGTTTTCTGCGTACTGCCTCCGTGAGCTGTCCGCCTTCATCGTAGCCTACGTATCCTGGAGGTGCTCCGATCAGTCTGGAGACGGAGAACTTCTCCATATACTCGCTCATGTCGATCCGGATCATGTTATTTTCATCATCGAAGAGGCTTGCCGCCAGTGTTCTCGCCAGCTCCGTCTTACCGACACCGGTCGGTCCGAGGAACAGGAAGGAACCGATCGGACGCTTGGGATCCTTGATACCGGCCTTGGACCGAAGGATCGCATCCGCGACCTTCTGTACAGCTTCATCCTGTCCGATGACGCGCTCATGGAGCTGTGCGTCAAGATGAAGGACTTTTTCCCGCTCACCCTCTGTCAGTTTTGCGACCGGAATCCCCGTCCACTTGGAGACGATCCGACCGATTTCGTCGTCGGAGACCTCCTCATGTACCATGGAGAGGTCCTTTCCCTTGATCCTCGCTTCCGCCTCCTCCAGAGCCTTCTGGACCTTCGGCAGCTCGCCGTACTGCAGCTGGGCAGCCTTTTCAAGATTGTAATCCCTCTTCGCAATCTCGATCTGCGCGTTCAGCTCATCGATCTGCTCACGGTATTTCTTGAGGCCTTCGACGTCCTGCTTTTCATTTTCCCACTGAGCCTTCTGGACGTTGAAGGCATCCTTCTGCTCGGCAAGATCCTTCTGCAGGGCTGCAAGTCGCTCACGGCTCAGCGTGTCGCTCTCCTTTTTGAGCGCTGCCTCCTCGATCTCCATCTGCATGATCTTTCGCTGCATCTCGTCAAGCTCTGTCGGCAGTGAGTTCAGCTCTGTCTTGATCAGAGCACAGGCCTCGTCCACCAGATCGATGGCCTTATCCGGCAGAAAACGATCCGTGATATATCTCTGGGAAAGGGTCGCTGCGGCAACGAGCGCACTGTCCGTGATCTTTACGCCGTGGTAGACCTCATAGCGTTCCTTAAGGCCTCGAAGAATGGAAATCGTCTCCTCAAGTGTCGGCTCATCGACCATGACCGGCTGGAAACGGCGCTCGAGAGCCTTATCCTTCTCAATATATTTCCTGTATTCGTCGAGTGTCGTCGCACCGATGCAGTGGAGTTCTCCGCGGGCCAGCATCGGTTTCAGCATATTGCCGGCATCCATCGCGCCGTCCGTTTTTCCTGCACCGACGATCAGATGCAGCTCATCAATGAAGAGAATGATCTTTCCCTCCGATTTCCGAACCTCCTCGAGCACGGCCTTCAGCCTCTCCTCGAACTCGCCGCGGTACTTCGCGCCGGCGACCAGCGCACCCATATCAAGGGCAAAGATCTTCTTATCCTTCAGATTGTCCGGCACATCCCCGGCGACAATTCTCTGTGCAAGTCCTTCGACCGCAGCGGTCTTGCCTACGCCGGGCTCTCCGATCAGGACCGGGTTATTCTTCGTCTTTCTTGAGAGAATAAGGATCGCCTGACGGATCTCATCATCTCTGCCGATGACCGGATCGAGCTTCTGCTGCCGTGCCTTTTCGACAAGATCGGATCCGTACTTATTTAACGTGTCATATGTTGCCTCCGGATTGTCAGATGTCACGCGCTGATTTCCGCGCACCGTGCTGAGCGCCTTGAGGAAGCCGTCCCGGGTGATGCCGAACCGGTTCAGGAGCTGTTTCATTGTCCTGCTCGGATACTTGAGAATAGAGAGGAAAAGATGTTCGACGGAGACATATTCGTCTCCCATTGCTCTCGCCTCATCTTCCGCCTTGATCAGGGCTTTGTTCAGGTCTGCTCCGATGTAGGGTTTTCCCCCGCTGACCTTTACGAAGCCTTCGAGTGCCTGCTCAACGGCACTTTTGAAGAGGTTCGGCTCAATGTTCATTTTCTCTATCAGTTTTAAAATCAGACTGTCTTCCTGGGTGAGGAGCGCATAGACAAGGTGCTCCTGAGTGACTTCCTGATGTCCGTAATCATAAGAGATTTTTTCGAGGTTCTGCATTGCCTCGAGTGATTTCTGTGTGAATTTCTGAATGTTCATAGGATACCTCCTGAGCAGTTTTTTACTGTTCTAATGGGAATATAACACTGATTGTTAGCACTGTCAAGCATTGAGTGCTAATTTTTTAAAATATTGACTGCCTTCATGACAAATATCACCCTGCACGGCGCGGCAGGGTACAAAGCCCCCTCCTCTTTGCGGGACTGCGATTCGCCGGAGATAGTAACCTCTGACGCGGGAGAATTCTGCATCAGAAATTCAGGTCACGATAAATACATAATGGAGAGCGAAAATATCAGTTGCAAAATATCGATATCGTGGTATCATATAATCAAACATTTAACAGCCAGCAGGTGATTGGCACACACATTAACTGCGAATGGCCGCCACCCGCAAAATTGGAGGTATAAGCATGCAAAGATTTACGAATCCCCGTGACCTGTATCATGGAAAAGGAGCCCTCGAGGCTTTGAAAACACTCAAAGGCAAGAAAGCTGTCATCTGTGTCGGCGGCGGCAGCATGAAAAGGTTCGGTTTTCTTCAGAAGGCACAGGCCTATCTCGAGGAAGCCGGTATGGAAGTTGCCCTGATCGAAGGCATCGAACCGGATCCCTCTGTGACAACAGTTATGAAGGGTGCTGAGAAAATGCTCGAGTTCCAGCCGGACTGGATCATCGCTATGGGCGGCGGTTCACCGATCGACGCAGCCAAGGCAATGTGGATCAAGTACGAGTATCCGGAATGCACATTTGAAGACATGTGCAAGATCTTCGGAATCCCGGAACTTCGCAAAAAGGCAAAATTCGTCGCCGTCTCTTCCACCTCCGGAACCGCAACAGAAGTGACCGCCTTCTCTATCATCACTGATTATGAGAAGGGTATCAAATATCCAATCGCAGACTTTGAGATCACACCGGACATCGCCATTGTCGATCCGGAGCTGGCAGAGACAATGCCGAAGAAGCTTGTCGCTCATACCGGTATGGACGCGATCACACATGCGATCGAAGCGTATGTCTCCACAGTCGCTTCCGATTTCACAGACGCTCCCGCACTGTATGCTATGGATCATATCAAGGATGACCTTGTAAAATCCTACAACGGCGACATGGAAGCCCGTGACCGTATGCACAACTCACAGTGTCTGGCCGGAATCGCTTTCTCAAGCGGCCTTCTCGGCATCGTTCATTCCATGGCTCATAAGACCGGCGCTATTTTCGCTGATTACGGCGCACACATCATCCACGGTGCTGCAAATGCCATGTATCTCCCGAAGGTCATCGCCTTCAACGCGAAGGACGAGAGAGCTGCAAAGCGTTATGCATTTATCGCTGACTACATGAAGCTTGGCGGAGAGACACAGGACGAGAAGATCGCCAATCTCATCGCAATGCTTCGCAGGATGAATGATGATCTGAACATTCCGCACTGCATTAAGAACTATGGCGCTGACAGCTATCCGACAGAGCAGGGCTTTGTTCCGGAAGACGTCTTCCAGGCAAGAAAGCATGACATCGCTGTCAATGCAATCGCAGATGCATGTACGGGTTCCAATCCGCGTCAGCCGTCTGTAGAGGAGATGGAAAAGCTTCTCGACTGCGTCTACTATGATCTGGATGTAGACTTCTGATATTCCACAATTGAACCGGGGGTGTTGCATTAACTGAAAAATAAAGTTCAGTTGATGCAGCACCCCCGACTTAATAATTGTAATACTTCCGGTAACGAATTATAATTAAGTCCTGAGGATAGTGTGCGAAGGCTTATTGATGACGAAGCGAATGCCACGGGCGGCAGTGATTACATTACTGCTCTGTTCTTCAGAGTCAGAGAAGGCGAGGTACAGGAAAATGAGCAATGACCGGAATGCCACGAGAACCCCGAATGACTGGGATACCACAAGGACCCAGAATGACTGGGATGCCACAAGGACCCAGGATGACTGGGATGCCGCAAGGACCCTGTCTTATGAGGATGTTCCAAATACGCTGTATGAGTCCCCTGCGGCAAACAGGGTGCAGTATGCTCCGAATGTGGAAAAACCGACAGGGATGGCCGGAAACGGAGCCAACATTCAGCAGATCCCTCCGGCACCATTCCAAAGAGAGACAGGACCGGACCGGATACAGACAGGTCCCGAAAAAAAACGGTCAATGATTCCCTTTATTGCCGCCGGCGCGGCAGTGCTGGTGGTAATCGCCGCTTTGGTATTCTTCCTGGGCAGTTCCGGAAGCAAGACCGACAGTTCTTACCAAGCGGGCAGCGAAGGCAGTACCGGCAGTAAGAAAAGCTCCGGCAGCAATTTTGCCAAAATAACCATAGTCTGCCCAAGCAGCATGCATGTCGGCGAGACCATGCCCATTTTCGTGAAAGCCGGCGACAAAGTATATTTTGCAGCCTCCCCCAATATTACCTGGTCGGTAGATAATACCTCCGTGGCATATATCTCAACAGAAGGGGACGGTGCGCTGGTCGGTGTATCCGAAGGCAAGGTGAAGGTGACCGCAGAAATAAACGGCATTACGGACTCTGAAGTTATGAACCTCCACCCCCATGCGGTGCTGATCCGCGTCCTATGGAGGTGGTATCAAAACCTTCGAGCTTTTTTAAGCTCTCTGTTTTAAGATATTTGACCGCCGTGCCGGTTTCCCCTTTCGGACCGTTTCCGGCCGGCCGTACGTATCCGGGACTGTCCATGAGC
>OMVU01000016.1 GCA_900314565.1 uncultured Eubacteriales bacterium | reverse complement strand
ATTTATCATCCACGAGGCAATCCCTGAAAAGTAAAGCACCGGAAAGATCCGGTGCTAATGTTACATATTTTTAGGGACATTTTCAAAAATGGTTGACATAGGTTTCAATAAAAATTTGCTTTTTCCTTTGGTCACAGTTTTTTCACTTTTCATTGATCCAAGGCTCTTCCCTATCCATTGCCCAATTCGGTTCTTTATGATATACTTATCATTCAAAATATGATGTGTCGGCAGAAGCGCGGGACGATGCTCCGCTCTGAATCTGAGGGTGATTTCCCGGACGCTTTGAAGTCATATGTCTTATTTACGAAAAGGAGGGCCAGATATGGCACATAAGTATTATCCATGGGTCGCCGCAGCCCTTGTCTCAGTCATGCTTTTCACAGGCTGCGGGAAGAAGGGCGGAGACACCGCTTCCACGGGTTCCGGCGCAGCAACAAAATCGATGGACGAGAATAATCCTGCGGGGAACGCCGAAGATTCCCTTCCCGACTATCTCAAGGAAAAACCCATAGCAGACGCTCCGACTTCAGGCTCAGATCCGGCCGAGGGCTTAAATGTCCTCCCCGGCACAGATGTCAAGCTGGATGACGATGCTAAGGAGGTGAAGGTCGACAAGGCGGAAACATACAATTCCAATACCGGTGACGTCGAGCTTACGATCAATTCGATCGAGCTCACAGACATCCGCTCCCCGGGTCAGGACGCAGACAAGGTCGTACGCATCACCTATACCTACAAAAATATCGGAAGGCCTGACGCCATCATGCTTGGAAATTATTCTTTCAAGCTTCTGGACTCCAAAGGCAAAGCCTGCACGGAGTATTTCTTCGACACGAATGATCCGGAACTGAATCCGCAGGCCATGCCGGTAGAGAAGGGCGATTCCTGCACCGCAGTCCTCGGATACATTCTGACAGACTCGTCCAATGACGTGACCCTTGTCTTCGACGATCTGACCCACAGTCCTGTGGAGACAGAGCTCTACTGGAGAGTCACCGTCAAATGATGTGACCGTGTGTCCTGCCGCATCGGAGGTCCCGCGCGATCATGAAAAATAATGGAAGGCGCCTTATTCAAGAACGCCTCAGCGTTTCTTCATCGCGAGATTGTACTCACGATGAAGGCGAGTTTCACTTTGCGCGCGTATCTCATGTCTGAAGACACGAGTATTGCGCGATGAAGAATAAAAATGGCAGACATCATTTCAGGTGTCTGCCATTTTATTGTACTTCATTATCAAGAACGCCTCGGTATTTTTGCGTTCTTTACTTATTGCGGCCGTGGCACTGCTTATACTTCTTGCCCGAACCGCACGGACACGGATCATTGCGGCCGATCTTCTTCGGCTTTACGATCGTCCCGGATTTTCTCTGCTCGAGGAAGAGCTCATGCTGCTTTTCTTTGGAGAAGATCTCATCCCAGGCAGGAAGCCCGTACAGCCAGTCTGCCCGCGCGTCGACCATGTTCTTATAAAGACGCTCTTTATCGAACCCCAGACTTACTTCGGTATCCTCGGTCATCGTCTCGATCGGATTTTTCTCCACGAGGCTGTCATTGATCCCATCCAGAAAACCGACCATGGTCTCTACACTGATCCCATACTTCTCTGCGAGTTCACGGACTGTCCCTCTGACGACTTCATCCGGATTTTCGAGCAGCTTTGCGTAAATTCCCTTCTCAATATCAAAATAATTCGCCCAGAATCTGCGCAGAACTTCCTTATCCGTGTTCTGATCATACGCTTTTTTTCTCCACTGGCCGAGCAGCGTCGAAGGATCCACCTTCAGTTCTTCCTCGAGGCCTGTGTTCGTTTTCATTTCTGCCATTTACTTATGCTCCTTATTGCAACATTACTGTTTTCATTTTTAACGCTAGAAAATAATACCACAGAGCTCTCAAAGAGGCAAGAAAAAAGGACTGCATGGGGAAATGAAACACCCCCGGGCAGTCCTTTTTTACGCCGCGGCAGAATGTCGGCGCGATCATTTTGAAGATCGCACTGCGATCCTCCTGCCGTATTATCCCGCTGCCATGCAGCCGTTGCTTACCACATGATAGATTCCTCCGTCGAGAACGGCGAGATAGAATTTCTTTCCGGAAAGGCCCGCATCATCATCCCCGGCGTAAGGAACGCTCAGAGCGATACGGTCTCCCAGCTGGCCGGATGCGACCGGTTCGTATCCGGCTGTATTCTGGCTGTACGGAGCCACTGCAAAAAGATATACCTGACCGTCATCAGAGGAAGGTGTATGCCCTGTCGCCCTGATCACGATATGACTCCTGTCAGCAGTGACCTGACAGTATGTTACATACATGGACGCAAGATGCCACTTCTGACCCGCAGAACCGTTGAAAGGATACAGTTCAATATTTGTGCCGGACCCGCCCGCATTATAAGCTGTGCTGAGTACATAATCCTGATCCAGCGCGGAGCGTAATGTATAGGACCCGTCGGCGTTCGCGTCAGGATACCAGTACTGGCCAGGAAGATCCTTTGCCGAATCCTGTATAATGTTCGCGCCGGGCTCCGCGCTCTCGCCGGATACCGTTATATACTTCCCATATGCCGTCTTCAGGCGGAAAAATTGTCCATCTACCCCTTCTGCAGTCTCAAGGGTGATCTTCTGTGCATCTGTGTTATTTCCAGGAAACAACCCGATGTTCGCTCCGTCGGCGGAGGATCCTTCGAAGACATCGAGCACATAATCAGTATTCAGGAGCGAAGCGAGCGAAAAGACCATTCCGGGAAACAGCGTCGGCGTGACCTCGATCGTGGAGATCTTGAACCGCTCATTGTTCTGTCCGTCATACTCAGCGAGCCTCAGTACAGACCCGACATACGGGTAAGAATCGGCCGTCTCCATGACCAGATCGCTCCGAAGCTTCGAAAAGAAGGTGTAGGAACCGTCTTCGTTCCGCACCGGCTTCCAGAGCTGTGCGTCCGATCCGTTCATCTCTCCCAGGATTATTGAGGACTCCTGTGCCACATCCCGGTCGGATGCCTCAATGACCTGTTCATTCATCTGATTCCGGATCGTATAGTATCCGCCCCAATACAGAGTCATTTCAAAATGTATTGCATTATCGTCGGAATAATTATCAACCGCCAGTGAAGAATCTTCTCCGGCGGAAACAGCCATCTTCGATCCTTTCAGCGGACGCAGGACAATTGAGCCGCTGAGATCCTTTACCTGTGCCTCCTCAAATACAAAAGACTGAGCCGTTGTCCCGTTGTACTTGTAAAGTCCCAGATTCGTTCCGTCAGCAAATGATCCGCCGCCGTCCAGAACAAGTTCCGGCCTGCCGGCATTCCACAGCACATAGCTCCCGTCTTCATTCTTCGCGGCCTGCCACTGCTGCGTATCCGACCCGTCCCACTCGAACTGGCTGACATTCGTCCCGTCCCCGGTCTCCCCGCCTTCGACATCCAGGACCTTGCCGCTCTTGTGGTTAAAAAAGACAAGATTCCCGTTCGCGAGCTTCATTACCGTGAACAGCTGCGCTTCCGTATAATTGATTCCGTAAAGCTGAAGGTTTCCTCTGTTGGCAAGGCTCGCACCTTCAATATCCAGGACCGCGTTCATATCACCCGCGCAGTGGATATAATAAACGCCGCCATCCTCCGGATCCATGGGCCATGGGCCTGCGAAAAGTTCCTCCCCGCTCTCCCCTTCGCCTGAGCCGCTGGAGCCGTCGGCCGCCGCGTTCTTACGCGCAGCGGTGCTTTCCGTGTTCCCTGAGGCTGCTGCGTCCGCACCTTCCATCGTCCCAGCATCCCCTCTTCCGGATACCGCTCCCTCTGTCTCTCTTCCCGCGGAATCTCCCGCGGTCACCTGATTTTCGGTATCCGATCCGGCAGTCTCTGACACTGACAGTTCCCCATCTGTCACTGATCCGGCCTCTGCCTCTGCCAGATCAGGTGCCTCCTCATATCCCGCCGCGTATGCCGGTACACACGGAGTAACCGCAAGCAGACCGGTCAGGAAAAATACAAGGATCCTTTTCAATACAATCCCCTCCTTATTAATCTCGTCCGGCAGCGAGAGACATCTAAGCTAAGTATAGCTCAGTTTCCCCGGCGATTGCAACATACTTTGACAGCAGTTTTTCGGCAGATTATAATGAAGGTACGCGTGAGCGGAGGGCCGTAAAAAGACGCGGTCTCCCGCCGTACTTTGCGCCCTTCCGGAGGGGGGCTGCATCCATTAACAGGCAATTGCAAAAGACTGTGCTTCATGGAAATTGTATGAACATTCAAACGGCTTCATTCCGCACAGAGTTTCGAAAGCGCCTGGCATCCATTAATTCAGAAAGGATTCGCATCTGTTTGGAGACTGTCCGACGTATGTTCCGGCAGTCCGAAAGCAGCAGGGGTTAGAAAAATGAAAAAAATACGGCAGATTCTTGCCATCATCACAATCGCAGTTCTACTTGGCGTCTACGCCATCGCCTTTATCTCGGCTTTCGGGCACAGTCCGGCCGCATCCGCCTGGTTCCGGGCATCTCTCGCTGCCACGATCCTTCTTCCCATCCTTCTCTACGCCATTCTGCTCGTGGCAAAGATCCTTACGCCCACTGAGCCCATGCTCATAGATACCGTCATTTTTGACGTAGGCGGTGTTCTTCTGGATTTTCCGTGGACAAAATTCGCCATGGAGCTGGATATCTCCGAGGATGCCAGGAAGGCCATCCTGGAGAAGGTCATCGATTCCCCTCTCTTTGCGGAATGCGATCTTTCCGTCGAGCCTTTTGAGACCCTTGTGCAGAAGTTCTGTATGATCGCTCCGGAGTATTCCGCGGAGATCCGTCTCCTGATCGAGACCATGTACACATGTATCAGGCCTTTTCCGTACACCGACGAATGGCTCAGATCCCTGAAGAACAGAGGCTATAAGCTGTATATCCTCTCCAACTGGTCACTGCACGCCTACGAGAAGCTCTCTGAGAACGGGGTCATGGATTTCGAGCGGTATATGGACGGCAGTACCTGGTCCTTCCGCGAGCATGTAAGGAAGCCGGATCAGGCAATCTTTGAGACGCTCATCCGGAAAAATCATATCGATCCAGCCCACGCGGTCTTTATCGATGACAACGAGGAAAATATAAAAGCTTCCCGGAAAGCAGGAATCGCTGCAATCCTCTTTAAGGATTACAGCGATGCAAGAAAAAAACTTATCAGTCTCGGCGTCCGTTAAGCCCGAGGTCAGGTTCTAAAACTGCCCATACACCCAGGTTACACTGCGAAAGGGAATAAATAATTTCCAATGGCGGGCGTCCGAGCACGGCCGGTACTTCTTTCTTGTTAAGCCGAAGGCTTCAAAAGAAAGTTAGTACCGCTGCCAGTGCGAGCGAGCGGGAGCGTCCCGACATGGAAATATTTATTCCCGGCGCTATAAAAGCCCGGGGTATGGGCAGTTTCGTTAAATTCCAATAAAAGCGTTTACGATGTTGTCAAAAAGCTGTTCGTTCCTGTGCGCCTTATCCGCATACCCCCAGCACTCGAACTGGTAATAATTGGAGATCCCCTCGACCGCATAGATGATGTATTCGATCTGCAGTCCCTCATAATCCGCATAGAGGATCGTCCGCTTAGCAGCAAAATGGCTTGCATCAAGGATCATCGTCTCCGTGCCCATGTTCTGCACATTGGTGAGCACGCCTCCCCCTGACACTCCGTTCACGAGCACGCTGCTGTAATCATCAAGAGATGTCACAGCACCCTGTTTTGACTCATAATTCGAGATCACGTATACGTTGGTCTTCTGATCACCGACCATGATCGGAAAATTCGCATCCACGGTCCCGGACGGGTCAAGCTTCCCGGTCATATACTGCCAGTTGGCCGGTACGCGGACCTGTTCGGTACCCGTTCCGTCCGTCACAACGACTGTGAGCTCCGGGATCTCCTCAGATGTATCCACCGGATCGGCGGAGACTGCCTTCGCAGGCACACTCTCCTGCGCTGTGACCGTCGTGATCTCAGTCTCTTTCTTTTTCCCGCAGCCTGCCGCGGCAGACAGTGTCAGTACGGCGGCAAGTGCCAGCGCGATCATTTTTCTGATTTGCATATTCATAGCTCCTTCATGCACCCGGCTGCTCCTTCCAAAAGAAGAAGCCCGGGATCTGTATCCTTCAGTCAGATCATCCAGAGGGATCTGTCAGACATTTATTTCCGATGTATATCCGAGGTCGGAAGCATTTTCCCTGAGCACAGGGGCTACCACTTTCTCAAGGTAAGCCGTCACCTGCTGCGGGGCGCGCCCGACATACTTTGCGGGATCCAGACACGCAAGAAGGTCCTCCCGGGTAAGCGGAAATGCCGGATCTTCCGCGATGAGGTCAAAGAGATTGTTCTCTCCTCCCTCGACCTTGACATGACGTCCGGCTTCCATCGACAGCTGACGTATCTTCTCATGGAGCTCCTGGCGGTCTCCGCCTGCCTTCACGGCATCCATCATGATGTTTTCTGTTGCCATGAAGGGAAGCTCCGCCATCATATGCTTTCTGATGACCTTCGGATAGACGACCAGTCCGTCCGCGACGTTGACGACAAGATCAAGGATCCCGTCGCAGGCCAGGAACCCTTCCGGAACAGAGAGCCTCTTGTTCGCGGAATCATCCAGCGTGCGCTCGAACCACTGCACGGCGGATGTCACAGCCGGATTCATCGCGTCCGCAATCACATAGCGGGAGAGGGACGCGATCCTCTCGGAGCGCATCGGATTTCTCTTGTAGGCCATGGCGGAAGACCCGATCTGACTCTTCTCGAACGGCTCTTCCACCTCCTTCAGGTGCTGGAGAAGGCGGATGTCATTGGAGAATTTCGTTGCGGAAGCGGCTATTCCCGCAAGAACATTCAGGACTCTCGTATCGACTTTTCTCGAATAAGTCTGTCCCGAGACCGGGTAGCAGCTCTGAAATCCCATCTTTTCAGCGATCATCGGGTCGATCTTCTCACACTTTTCATGGTCTCCCCCAAAGAGCTCCAGGAAGGACGCCTGAGATCCGGTCGTTCCTTTGGATCCGAGCAGCTTGAGCGATCCGGTCACATAGTCCAGATCTTCCAGGTCCATCATGAACTCATTGATCCAGAGCGTCGCGCGCTTTCCGACCGTCGTCGGCTGGGCCGGCTGAAAATGCGTAAAGGCGAGGGTCGGAAGATCCTTGTAGTCACCGGCAAATTTCGCGAGTGCAGCGATCGCGTTGATCAGCTTCCTGCGAATAATGCCGAGCGCATCCCGCATCAGGATAATGTCCGTATTATCGCCTACATAGCAGCTCGTCGCACCGAGATGAATGATGCCTTTGGCCTTCGGGCACTGCAGCCCATATGCGTATACATGGCTCATGACATCGTGACGCACTTCTTTTTCCCGTGCTTTCGCATCCTCGTAGTTGATGTCATCCGCGTGTGCCTTCATCTCCGCGATCTGCTCATCGGTTATGTCAAGTCCGAGCTCTTTCTCCGTCTCCGCAAGGGCGATCCAGAGTCTCCGCCATGTGCGGAATTTGCGGTCCTGTGAGAAGACCTCCTGCATTTCCCGGCTCGCGTAGCGTTCCGAGAGAGGACTTACGTATCTGTCATAGGTTCTTTTTTCTTCTGCCATAACTGCTCCATTTCTTAAGAACAAACCGAATCTAAAGCGCATCCTCGCGTACGCGAGCATGTGTAAGCCCGGCGGATATCCCTGCTCCGCTTTTGCTCCAAAGGAACAAAAGCTTTGACTGTAAAAACGTACAAATCACGCTCACTATACAACATCTCGTTTTTTTTGACAAGGCAAATGGGATATTCTCCCGCTTCCTGTGCCGGGATTTGCCTGAAGAACAGGCCGCCTGCCCCGGCAGATCGATGAGGACCGTCTCTCACCCTGTCGCGTTCCTGTATTCCCGCATCCAGGTCTGCACGCACTTTGATATATCCTCCGGGATCGATGTATCCGCACCTCTCTCTGCAATACCGACCGCCTCAAGGGTCTCCAGAACGAGCTCCTCGCTGAGAAATCCGTCCTCCGTATGTCTCGACCGGATCTCCTCCATAGCTTCCGAAAATTTACCCGCCGGCTTGGTGACCGCCAGCGCGCGCATGCACGCCCGGGCGTGCAGTTTCGTGGGATGAAGATCGTAAGCACACGTAAAAGCCCGGAGCCCCTCCTCGAAAAGCATCAGCTTCATCTCGGCAACTCCAAGGTTATACCACACGCCCGCAAGAAATTCCGGTCTGAAGTTGTACTCACCGGCGTCCTCGATGATCTTTCGATAAGAACGGATCGCAGCCTGGTATTTTCCGCCGCGGACCAGGGCGTCGCCTTTCATTTTCAGCCGCAGATGGAGCGGAAGCCGCGAGAACTCACTGAGGCTCTTCGAAAAGGATGCCATCTCCGTGGTCGAGAGGTACCCGATCTCCCGGAAAACGGGCATCACAAAGTCGGAAATATCCGCCTGCCTGGCAAGCGCCTGCTCCATGGTCACGGAAAGCTTCGTGAGCCCGAGCCCCTGCGCGACCCACCGCGTGAGTTCGCGGTTCATGATCGATGCGTCGACGAGCGGGATATTGTTGTGGAGAAAGAAGCACAGCTCCTCGATCGTATAGATATTTGTGCTGATGCTCTCTATAAAAAACGGAATTTCCGCCGCACGAACGCGGCATAGTCTGTAACCTGCCATCGCTTATCCTCAGTCTGCCCTTTCCGGCAAAAGTGAAACGTTCCCCTTCCAGATCCTGTGGGTCGCGGGATAAAAATCACCGAATCCGAGATCCTCCGCCCGGATCTCACAGACCTCGGGGGAGAGACATTCAAGAGTCAGCCGGATCCTTGTAGTCCGGTTGGGCCGTTTCGGGAGTTCCGGAAGATCCATCCGGAAATTTCTTCGACCCGAGCTCCCCATCTCCTGCAGCGTAAACACCAGGTAATCCCGGTCATCCAGAATGAACTCGCAGGACTCGGAAGCCTCGAACCAGCTCGATCCCGCGCGGATAAGGGGGACCGCGACCGTATTCATGCCGACGATCATATCCATCCCGACATTCATCCGGACCCTGCTCTCACTCATATAGACCCGCCCGCGGAAGGCATGTCTTTCTGCCTGTTCATAAGCCGCATAGCACGCGCCTTTGACAAAGAGATCGTCCTCAAAATAAATGCGGTTCCTTTCACGGCTCAGGTCATCGCAGGCGGGCTTGTAGATCTCCGGGTCAAAGGAGTCCCCTGTCATGAGCACACCCGAAAAGGCGCTTCCCTTCATGGCGGACGCCGCGCAGTCAAGAAGCGCCCGGTTCTTCTCCTCCTCCCCATCCGGGATCCGGACGCTCCCGCACGTCTGTACACCGACCTCGATCGGATTCGTGTCCTTTTTCTCGGAGAGTACAAATGCAGTGAGCAGTCTCTTCTCAAAGGTGAAGAGCACGACGCTGCGTGTCCACAGATCCGGACGCTGGCTGTACGTGTAATAATAAAAGCTCTCTCTGAGATCCTGGATCGAATACTGCCCGACCCTGAGACCGATCGAGGACAGAGCCCTTCGTACCGCAAAAACGAGCGGAGCTGAGATCTCCCGCGTCGTGACCACGATCTTGGAGATCGACTGGACGACATTCCGGATCCCCAGAAGTTTCAGAGATTCCAGAAAGAACACGCGCAGAAGCTCAAAGGATTCCATCTCACGGTCAGCAACGCGGATCGATCCTCCGCGAAAAGCCAGATCATATACGGAAGAGACCATAATGCCGCCCGGCAGTTTTCCGAAATACTCGGCCTCAAGTCCGAAATGCCATTCATTTTTTGAAGGAACATAGGCAAGGATCGACGGGAAATCGAACAGATTCGTTCCCACCTTGGTCGTGACACAGACCGGCTCCTCAGACTTCCTGTCATAATAGCAGATCACAGACGTCTCCCTGCCGAACTCAAACCCTATCAGTAACTCTCGAACCTCGTTCAAAATTCTTCCTCCAGCTCAAAGACCGCATCGACGACCTGTTCAGCCCGCCTGTACTCCCGGATCTTTTCTCTGAGCACATCCAAATTGCCGGCCTCCCTTGCAGCGAGCATCTGATTGATCAGCTGATACCGGCTGCGGCCGTGCATATCGACCGAACGGGCAGAGGTGACGCGCACTTCCGTACGTGTCTCCGCACCGTCCTCCTCCGTCACAATGTAATATTCCATGCTCTCCCCGTAAAACAGAACAAATTCTCTCGAGAAGATGCCTTTATAGATCTGCGTCATCGGTGTTGACCGGAACGATTCATCATCCATGGACATCCTGTAGTACAGAGTCACCAGTGCATTCGGATCCGCATCATGCTCGATGAAGACCCGGTCCTCGATTTCATAAAGCGAGGTCAGCCGTCCGGGAAGATCTCTGAAAAATGCAAACCGCAGATTCTTCGAAGCGCATTCTGCAAGCAGCGATTCTGCGATCTCCTCCTCCCGCATGCCGAGCTTCTCCTTCTTCGAATAACAGAGGAGAAGGGCAAGCTTCATGATGAGATCCGTCTTCTCGCCGGTCCTTATGGTCTTCTCAATAAATGCAGCCGAATAATCACTGATCTTTGTCCTGGCTCTGAAGCACCGGTCGGATTCCATGAGGAGATATCCCCGCACGACCTTCCGGTTCCCGCCGTGTTCCCTGTAATTTGCCAGAATGTCAGATTTTTCGGGCAGCAGTCTTCCCGTAAAGGTAGCCCTGCTGAGGATCCTCTCCTCAATCCCCTTCGTATCGACGAAGAAATCGGCGGCGGATTCCCTGACGAGCAGCATCTCGCTCAGGCTCCCGCTGAAGTATTCCGCAAGGTATTCGAGCATATGCTCGCCGAATTTGCCCTGTCGGAAGACATAGGCGCAGAGGAGGAGAATATCTTCATTTTCCAGAAAATCATGTTCGGCAATTTCATATTCGACAAGGCGGACGAGCAGTCTGGGGTCGATCCCCTCCGCGCCAAGGGTACGGATCACCTCAAAGGCTTTTCCCATGAGTCCGCATCCGATCATGGCGCCAATCACCATGACCCGGTCCCTGCCGCTTAGATCTTCGACCGGAAGCCCGTTAAGGAACTGCTCAAGCGCTTCCCGGTCTCCTCCGGAAATCAGTTCCGCAAGGCGGGTGCGCCTGATCTCCCGCCGGAAATCCTCCGTAAAAGCGTCCGATGCCACAGCAGCCTCGAGAAGCTCGCTCTTTTCCTCGCCGCTCAGCACATTTCCCTCTTCATCCACACAGGCGTGCAGGATCAGCCCCGGAAATCTTACGCGCTGCAGGATACAGGCATCCGCGAGGCCTTTCTCCGAGAGAAGCGGCTCCTCCGAAAACGCAATACCGCTCGCATACCGGTTGTCCAGCCAGTCTGCAAAGAGGATGGCGGCACGGTCAGTATAGCGGCGGATGTAGGCTTCCCCGCCCCTGACAGGCCAGCGCTCCTCCCCTTCCATCTCCTCATGGACGACGATGACCTCCCGCATGCGGGGATCGTCCGTGTATACGCGGCTCGTAAAGAGGACCGGCGCAATCAGTTCACCGTCCTCCGAATCCACGACATCCGTGATGAAATTCTGATAGAGGATCGCATACTGCGGATCCAGGCGGCCGTCGGAGAGCATCCGCTCGGCAAAATCACGCATCGTCGGCTCATAGATCGCGTAAGTACGGCGGTCTGCCTGACGGTTCTTTATAATATTCGCGTACAGAAGCGCTTTCTTTCTGTCGGAAAGCATATTATTCATCGCGAAATACCGAAGGACAGATCTCGGCAGAGGCTTCTGATAATTCTCCGGCATTGTCTCGATGTAGAATTCATAGATCCTTGTGATCCGGATCTCGTGCTCTACGGCAAGGCGGAACCACTTGAAATACTCCGGTCCCAGCGTCATCGACTTCATGAGGAGCTTGCAGACAGCCTCCAGTACATCCGGCAGCGGATGATATTCATAAGCGCCTGCGAGTACTCTGTACATGATGCCCGTAAAGCTCTTTTCATTGTCGGAGAGGTGCGCTGCACGGCGCGCCATGTCTTCCGAGATCATCCCCGCGTTGACCGCGAAGAGGAGCACGCTCCGCATAAAAGCATTCATCCTTCGCAGATTATTCCCGTCGCGGCGGATCAGATAGATCGCCTCCATGTAGAGGATCGGACTCCTGCAGCCAGATGCATACAGTTTCTCCATGTAGCGCATTTTCTTCGACGGGCTTCTCAGGAGATCCGGGTCCACCCGGAACAGGATCCAGGTGAGCAGGAGACTCTCCTGTTTTCTCTGCTGCATCTCCCTGATCTTAAGAGCGATATCGACCTTTGCCGGGTCGAGCAGGCCGGTGATATAACCGACATAGAAAAATGCAGCCCGGTTCTCCAGCGGCTCCTCCTTAAAGCTCCTCTTTGAGATCTCCTGAAGGATCCTTCTGGCTTCCGTCCGGTTCCCTCCGAGCTCCTCGACGTACGCTTCGTAGAGCTCGCAGCTCATCGGTAAGCTCTCGGTCTCCCGGATATGGGCGAGCGTTTTCTTCGTCTGCGAGTAAAACGTCTTTACGTCTGTGCGGTCCATCAGATAATCGAGATAGAGGGATGTGAGGCGGACCCTGTTCTTCTGGGAAATGATCGTCATGTCCACCCTGAGCTCTCCATGGGAACTGGCCATGACCGGGATCTCGGCATTGAAATTATAGGCACCGAGTAAGACCTTGCCATAGTTTATCCCGTTCCCGAGCTTTTCTTTCCGGATCACGAACCCGAATTCACAGATCGATCCGACAAAGTCATCCACATACAGTTTTCTGCGCGGAAGTTCGATAAAATCTCCCTCCGCCTCGGCGGTGATCTCAATGCCGCCCCATCCGCTGCGGTGGATCGTGACATTTTCCTGGACCGACTCCCGAAGATCGAAGAGCCTTCTCTCCGAAGTATCCGCTGTGAGGACGACCGGCCTCTTGATGCCGGAAGCGATCAGGAACTCCTCCATTCTGGAGTAAGTGACCGGATTTCGTGAAAGTCCCCGGTAAAGAGCCCTGAACCGGCGGTCCTTTCCCGACAGGATCTTCTGAAAGGCAGGACTTCTGAAAAGACGCAGTGCCTCCTCATAATTTCCCTGCGCCAGGACACCGAAATCTTCGAGTGTTTCTATGCTTCCGTAGGAGGACTGGGCGATCAGATCCCGGACGCTGACACGCACCGGAATGCTCACGGCCCCTCCGTTCGTCTCCACACAGATGTTGCCCGTGACGACATCCCCATCCTGAAGCCCTGCGGTGTCGACGCCGAACACAAGCCTGAAAGGAGCGCCCGCAAAGCGGCTCTTTTCCGGCACGATCCTTGCCTCATCGGTCGTTATGTAGCCCTTCAGACGAAAATCCTCAAAGCACCGTATCGTGATCTCCCCGCTGCAGGTCTTCCCCGTCCCGCACTCCATGTCGATAAAGTCCGGAGCAGCGGTCAGACCGCGGAGGATCTCCTCAAATTGTTCTTCTTTTACTCCGAGTGTTCTGATCAAGTCATGACCTCCAAAGTTTGCAACTATGACAGGCAATTGCGAAACGCTGTACTTCATTGAAATTGTATGAACATTCAAACGGCTTCCGCGCCAAGAACTTCTAACATTCACTCAAGATGTGGAAAAGCATTCGCAAAAATCGTGAACTCGCTGCGCTCAGACAGCACGGTTTTTGCTCATTCCACATCTCTCGTTCATGAAGAAGTTCTAAGGCTGGTGCAGATTGTTTGAATCGTTCATACAATTTAATTCCGTACAAAGTTTCGCAAGAGCCTGTGTAACACTTCAGCACTCTCATGGACATAAATATATCCTATTCCGTCAGGGATCAAGGACCTCCGCCATCGCATCGAGCAGCCGGTCGTTATCGGCAGGCAGCATGACACAGAACCGCACATATCGATCGCCGAGGAACGGGAATGTGGAGCAGTCCCGGATCATGAGTCCTTTCTTTATGCAGTGAACGAAGAGATCTCCGGCCGTGACATCCTCCCTGAGGATCCTCATGAAAATGAAGTTCGCTCTCGCCGGATACACTTTAACACTTTCCCAGGCCCTGAGAACGGCTGTCATTCTTCTTCTCTCCGAATCGATCAGCTCCCACGTCTTTTTCTGATATTCCGTGTCCGTCATCATGCTCTGTCCCGCGAGATCCGCAAGAGAGTTGAGCGACCAGGGATTCTGGCTGCTCCGCATAGCCTCCCTCAGTTCTGCGTTTCCGCAGATTGCGTAGCCGAGCCGTATCCCCGGACACGCGAAGAATTTGGAAGTTCCCCGCAGAACGATCAGATTGTCGTACTTCTCGCAGAGCGGGATCGCGGTAATGCCGGCCAGGTCGTCCGCGAACTCGGCATACGTCTCGTCGATGCTCACGAAGATTCCCTTCTTCCCGCAGGATAGGAGAATCTTTTCGATCTCACCCGTGGAGAGGGCTGTCGACGTCGGATTGTTCGGGTTGCACAGAACGACGAGATCGGTATCCTCCGCGAGCGCTTCACAGAAGGTGTCGACATTCAGAATAAAATCGTTGTCCTCCGGGAGCGGGAAGTATGTACTTTCACCGCCGGACAGAGCAATCTCCCGCTCATACTCCGAATAGGTCGGTCCCAGAATGACCGCTTTGACCGGATGCTCCGTGCGGATGAAGAGGGAAATGAGCTCAGTCGACCCGTTCCCTACAAGAACGCGCTCCGCGCTCGTGCCTGTGTAGTCCGCTATGGTCTCCCGCAGAGCCTTATACTCCCTGTCCGGGTAAGACGTGACCACGTCAAGATGTTCGGCGAGTTCCCGTTTCATTTTCCCGGAGATGCCGAGCGGGTTGACGTTGGCTGCGAAGCTTACGATTTTTTCTTTCGGTATTCCGTATACGGCTTCGACCTTTTCGAGGTCGCTGCCGTGAAAGGCTTCCTTGACGGCGGTCATAAGGTTCCTCCTTGCAGTGTGTAAATGCAGTCAGGCAATTGCGAAAATCTGTGCTCCATGGAAATTGTATGAACATTCAAACGGCTTCCGCGCCAAGAACTTCTAACATTCACTCAAGATGTGGAACATTCCACATCTTTCGTTCATGAAGAAGTTCTAAGGCTTGTGCAGATTGTTTGAATTGTTCACACAATTCCATTTCGCACAGGGTTTCGCAAGCGCCTTCGCAAGTATTTAAGCTCTGACGCAGAATTCTCGTAATTTTTAGTCGCGAGTTCAAGTCTCGCTCACGTGACTTGGCGTTCTTGCCGTGACGTGCGCAGCGCGTCAGCGCCTTCCACTGCGCACGTCTGCGATCCGCCGGAGGCTTTTATCTCAGTGGGGGATTGTAACCCACCACTGAGATGAGCCGGATATTGTTTTACCCGCCGCTTGTAGAAGCGGGGTCTTCCCCACTGAGATAGAATGCGTATATTGAAGTTCATTCACCACCATCAGCCCGACATCAGGTCGAACAGCGAGATCTGATTCGTCTCGGGAATATCTCCGAGAATCCCGTACTCATCGAACAGGTCAACGATCGTCTGGGACGTATGCGTCCTGTTCCTGAAATCATCCTTCGAGAGGAAGGGTCCCTCCTTCGCCGCCTTCTCGATCGCCACGGCGTTGCTGTCGCCCAGACCGGCGACAGAGTTGAAGGAAGGCAGCAGCTTCCCGTCCAGGATCCTGAAGCGAGTCGCGCCCGATTTGTAGAGATCGATGGGGGCGAACTCAAAGCCGCGGGCGTACATCTCGCGGACGATGAGCATGTCCTTCATCATCTCCTCCTCCCTCGGGCTTCTCTCACTGCTCTTTGAGAGCTCCTCGTACTTTGCCTCGAGCACTTTTCTGCCCTGAGCCATAATGACATAGTCAAAGGTCGTGACGCGGATCGAGAACATCGCCGCGTAATAGGCAAGAGGATAATTTATTTTATAGTAGGCAATGCGGAAGGCGTTCATAACGTAGGCCGCCGCATGGGCCTTCGGAAACATGTATTTGATGCGCTTACAGGACTTGATGTACCAGTCCGGCACGCCGTGTTCGCGCATCTCCTTCTCCTGGTCAGGCGTCAACCCTTTGCCCTTTCGCACAGCCTCCATGATCTTGAAGGAATGCTCAGGCTCCACGCCCCAGGCGATCAGGTTCAGCATGATGTCGTCACGTGTGCAAATCGCGGTGGACAGCGTACAGTCTCCCTGCTTGATAAAGTACTGGGCGTTGTCCAGCCAGACGTTCGTGCCGTGGGACAGGCCGGATATTCTGATCAGCTCGGAGAGCGTCTTCGGCTTCGTATCGCGGAGCATGCCCATGACGAAGTTCGTCCCGAACTCGGGTACGCCGAGCGTTCCGAGATCGATGCTTCCGAGATCCCCGGGCCTGAGACCGAGCGCGTCAAGCCCCGAAAAGAGAGACAGGACGCCGGGGTCGTCCAGCGGTACGCTGAGCGGGTCCGTTCCGGTGAGATCCTCGAGCATGCGGATGATCGTGGGATCATCGTGGCCCAGAATATCGAGCTTCAGAAGGTTCCGGTCGATCGAGTGATAGTCAAAATGTGTCGTGATGATGTCGGAGGACATATCATTTGCAGGGTGCTGGACCGGCGTGAACCAGTTGATATCCATCCCCTTCGGGAGAACGATGACTCCGCCGGGATGCTGGCCGGTCGTTCTGCGGACACCGACACAGCCCTGTGCAAGGCGCTCGAGCTCACAGTTCTTCTTGGAGACACCCTTATCCTCAAAATAATGCATCGCAAGGCCGTAGGCTGTCTTTTCGGCGACCGTGCCGACCGTACCTGCCTTGAAGGTCTGTCCCTTCCCGAAGATGACTTCCGTATACTGCTGGGCAATGCCCTGCTCATCACCGGAAAAATTCAGGTCGATATCGGGCTCCTTATCCCCCTTGAACCCCAGGAACGTCTCGAACGGGATGTCAAATCCCATCTTGGAGAGCGGTGTCCCGCAGTGCGGACACACCATATCCGGCATATCGGCCCCGCATCGTCCCCCGTAGGACTTTACGAGCTCCGAATCGAAGTCCACATAGTGGCAGTTCGGACACAGGTAGTGGGGCGGCAGAGGATTCACCTCCGTGATATTGGACATGGTCGCGACCAGCGACGACCCGACAGATCCACGGGAGCCGACGAGATATCCGTCGTCTCTGGATTTCTTCACAAGACGCTGGGCAATGATATACATGACCGCGTACCCGTTATTGATGATGGATGTGAGCTCCTTGTCCAGCCGCTTCCTGACCTGCTCCGGAATCGGGTCCCCGTAAATGCTGCGCGCCGTCGCGTAGCACATTTCCATTAGCTCGGAATCCGAATTCTCGATGACCGGCGGGCACTTGTCCGGGTGGATCGGAGAGATCTGTTCGATCATATCCGCCACACGGTTCGTATTTTCAACAACGATCTCGTACGCCTTCTTCTCACCGAGGTAGGCGAACTCGGCCAGCATCTCCTCCGTCGTATGCAGGTAGAGCGGCGGCTGCCCTTCATCCTTGTAACCGTGACTGGACTGTATGATGCTTCGATAAATCGCGTCCTCCGGATTCAGGAAATGAACGTCGCACGTGGCGACGCACATCTTATGGAATTCGTCGGCGAGCTTCACGATCTTCCTGTTGATCTCCCTCAGGTCATCGTCCGTTTTGATCCCGTGGAGCTCATCCCTGACAAGATAACCGTTGTTCCCGATCGGCTGCACTTCCAGATAGTCGTAGAAATTCACGATCTTTGTGATCACCGACGCGGGTTTCTCGAGAAGGATCGCCGAATACAGCTCTCCTGCTGAACAGGCAGAGCCAAGGATCAGACCTTCCCTGCACTCCATGAGAAGGGATCTCGGAATGCGGGGCCTCTTCTTAAAATATTTGAGGTGCGACTCAGACACGAGCCGATAGAGGTTGCGGCGGCCCGTCTCATTTTTCGCCAGTATGATAATGTGATAATACGGAAGATTCCTGATCCGCTCCTCAGAGATCATGCCGCGGGCATTGAGGTCTCCGTATGTCCTGATCTGCTCCTTCTTCATGGCATCGAGAAGCAGCAGGAAGGCTTTCGCCATCGCATAGGCCTGATCGCCTGCCCTGTTCGGATTGCCGAGAGGTACCTTCATGGCCTTCGACAGCTTCTCGAGGGAACTCCTGCTCACCTGAGGAAGAAGGAATCGGACACAGCCCGAAATATCTACGAGTGTCCGTTCCCCTTTTCCGTCGGAATCCCAGGAAAGACCTGTCTTTCTGCACCCTTCCCTGAGGAACTCCGTAACGAGATCCACATCGTAGGCGACGATGGGCATATCGCCCGCAAATTCCAGGAACCGGACAAGGGCTCCGCGAAGATCCGGCATGCCGGGGAGCATCTCGTCCCGGATTCCGGTCTCCCTCGTAAAGGAAAAGGGAAGCGGATTGCCCGGGTTGACGAGCGTCGTCAGACTGTCCGTCAGGTTTCCCTTCACGATCTTCTGCGCGGACAGTTCAATAATATCATGACTCACCGCGCTCATTCCGGTCGTCACGATCTGGACAACGACGACCGGCTCCTCCACGCTCACGTCTGTTCTGCCGGATACCATGCTGACCATATCGTCGACAAGATACCCTTCACAGCCGTAGATGACCTTAAAATCAGGGTCTTTCTCATCCGACGCGTGATGCGCTTCCGGAAAGGCCTGCACTACTCCGTGATCTGTGATCGCAAGGGCTTTCATTCCCCACCGCTTCGCCTGTCCGATGATATCCTTCGCGGAAGAGACCGCGTCCATATCGGACATCTTCGTATGACAGTGCAGTTCAACGCGCTTCGCCGCGGCGTGATCCTCTCTGACTGTTTTGAAAGGATCGATCTTCTTGATCGAGTAGACCGTCTTGATCATGACTTCCTTCTCGAACTGATCGAAATCCATCATGCCCTTGACGAGAAAGCATCTGCCCTTTTTGAAAGTATCTGTATATTCCTTCAGCTCTTCCGGCAGAAGCCACAGCTTGAACCGGATACTGTCCGTGTAATCTGTCATCGAGACGTTGAAAATGATCTTGCCGTTCCTCGTCTCCCTTGTCTCCACAGCGAAAACTTCCCCGCGGACGATCACCTCATGGGGATCCTCCCCGAGTTCGCTGATCGGGATCGGATCCTCCCAGATCCCTTTTCCAAGGATCACATTCGGATCGCTCGACGCAAAAGCCTTCTGCTGGCGGTAGCGCTTTTCCGATGCATTCGGAAGCTTCTGCTGCTTCTGCGCCTCCCCTTCCTTCTTCTCTGCCCTGCCGGCGTTTCTTCTGAGGACCGCCCTCACCCGGTTCCTGATCTTTTCATCATCCGCTGCGTAGATGTCCTTGTTTTCATTTTCAACGAGCTCACCCGTCACTGTCACATTATAAAAACCGGCACGCTCACAGAAGACCTTGTCAAGATATCCGACGAGCTCATCCTGCCTTTGACCCGCGATCAGGCTGTCCGATATCTTCGCCCTGATCTCACGGTCCCCCTCGAATTCGAGCGTCGTATGAAGAAAGGCCTGATACAGAAGCGGGCTGACCGTCTTGAGCTCAAGCAGCATCGACTTTCTGTATACGCGGTAAAAGTTCTTCGGCGTGTATTGGGAGGACAGCTTGAAACGCTCGACGATGCTGATCTCCATCTTTACATTTTCAAAGATCTGTTCGGAGATCGCCTCCCCGATCTCATAAATATAGCGCTTTCCGATCCAGTTTTCCGAAGAGATATAGATCCGCATGCGGGTCTTGTCCCCGTTCACGATCAGACGATCCACAACACAGTTGTCAAGCAAAGCCTGAACCTCCGGAGAGAGATCCAGGCTTGGAAATGCCTTTCGAAATGCCGTTCCGTTAGGATACATAAATTACCTCAATTGCTCTTCCAGTTCTCGAGTTCCTCCCTGAGCGCGGAAAGGAGCTCCGACTCCGGAACTTTCCGTATGATCTCCCCGCGGCGCATGATGAGCCCTGTGCCGACGCCGCCGCAGACAGCGAGATCCGCCTCCCGGGCTTCGCCCGGCCCGTTGACAACGCAGCCCATCACTGCGACTTTGAGATCGAGCGGAATGCCTTCGACCATTTTTTCGACGGAATTCGCGAGACTGATCAGGTCGATCTGTGTCCGCCCGCAGGTCGGGCAGGAGACAACTTCGATATAGCCCCGGCGCAGTCCGAGCGTCTGCAGGATCCTCTTTCCGACCCGCACTTCCTCGATCGGGTCGCCTGTAAGCGAAACCCGGATCGTGTCTCCGATCCCTTGACCGAGGATCATGCCAAGTCCCACAGAAGACTTTACGGTACCTGAGAACACTGTACCGGCTTCCGTGATGCCCACGTGGAGCGGATAATCCGTTTTCTCCGCGATGATCTCGTGCGCCTTCACGCACATCAGTACGTCCGAGGACTTGATGCTGATGACCATGCGGTCATAGCCCATCTCCTCTATAATCCGTGTCTTGTCGAGCGCGCTCTCGACGAGTCCTTCCGCTGTGACCCTTCCGTATTTCTCAACGATCTCCTTCTCCAGAGATCCCGAGTTGACGCCGACACGGATCGGAATATTCCGTTCCTTCGCACAGTCGACGACCGCCTTGATGCGGTCGGGACTTCCAATATTGCCGGGATTGATCCTGATCGCGTCCGCCCCGTTTTCCATCGCGGCGATCGCGAGCCTGTAATCAAAATGAATATCCGCGACGATCGGAATGTGGATAGCATTTTTGATCGTGCGAAATGCTTCCGCAGCTTCCATCGTCGGGACCGTCGATCGGATGATCTCACAGCCGGCTTCCTCAAGCTGAAGGATCTGCGCGATCGTTGCGGCTGCATTCTCTGTCCTGGTATTGGTCATAGACTGGACCGCAATCGGATTTCCACCGCCGATCACGCGGGAGCCTATCTGTATTTCTTTTGTATGATCTCTGTACATTGTTCTTTCGTCTGCCTCCGTAAGGCCGGATCCGTATTTACGCTCTTTGAAAACATCTGCTTTCCGGCCGGTTCTCTGCCTTTTCATCTTAATCTATTTTTCTCATTCAGGCAATTTATGGGGCTAAAATTTTAATCTCTGACGCAGAATTCCCGTGATTTCAATCGTGAGATGAATGCGCAAAGTGATACCCGGTTCTGATGCAGAATTCCCATAATCTGAGCAGTGGAACTACTCAGATCGCAATGGGGATATTTTTGACCTGCTCCCCGTGCTGATAGTCCGTAACGATCAGATCATCCGTGGTAAATGCGTAGAAATCCTTTATCTCCGGATTCAGAGAGACCTTCGGGGCAGGATATTCGGGGCGGCTGATCAGCTCCTCAATGATCGGAACGTGCCTGTCATAAATATGGGCATCCGCGATCATATGAACGAGCTGGCCCGGGATCATGTCACAGACCTGGGCGATCATCATGAGCAGGATCGAGTACTGACAGACATTCCAGTTGTTGGCCGCCAGCATGTCCTGCGATCTCTGCGTGAGCACCGCATTCAGCGTGAGCTTCTCCTCTCCCTTCGTCTGTGTGACGTTGAACGTGACGGACCAGGCGCACGGATACAGATTCATCTCGTGAAGGTCCTCGTGGTTATAGAGCGACGTTATGATCCGGCGGCTGAACGGGTTATTTTTAAGGTCGTAGAGGACACGGTCCACCTGGTCGAACATGCCTTCTTTATAAACGTGTTTGATCCCGAGCTGGTAGCCGTAAGCCTTTCCGATGGACCCGTTCTCATCCGCCCACTCGTCCCAGATATGGGAATGCAGGTCCCCTATGTTGTTCGACTTTCTCTGCCAGATCCAGAGGATCTCATCCATGGCGCTCTTCAGAGCTGTCCTTCTCAGTGTGAGCGCCGGGAACTCCCTGCGGAGATCGTAGCGGTTCGCAACTCCGAACTGCTTGATCGTGTAGGCCGGAGTCCCGTCCTCCCAGTGAGGGCGTACTTTCTCCCCTCTCGTGTCCGTCCCGTTATTCAGAATATCCCTGCACGTTTCCTTGAAAATCTGATCGGCAAGACTCATGCTCTTTTCTCCTCCACACTTTATTAGCTAAACAGGCAATTGCGAAACGCTGCGGTATCACGTAAAGGGCCGCCGGCCCAAAACCCTGCCGACGGCCGCTTATGCCTCATTCTTCAGCTGCTTTTCAAAAGCACAGCCTAAGAAGGCGATCGCATGATCGCTGTCTTTATTCTTTTGTGCTCTCCTCTTTCTCTTCCTCTTCCTTCTCCTTCTTCTTTTTCGGGAGACGGCCGTAGAGCTTCGTCATCTCGTAAATGCTCTTTGCAAGCTCGTGGGACAGCTCATTCGGACGGAGACGCCACTGCCAGTTCGTTCCGAGCGTGGAGGGATGGTTGATCCTCGCTTCATTGCCCTTGACCAGATAATCCGTGAGAGGAACAATACAGGTATCCGCCGTGCAGGCCTGCGCAGCGCGGATGAAATCCCACGTGAAAGCGCCGTAATCCGTGTAGAGAGAATTGATATAGCGGCGGGCAAAATCCCTGTCATGATCGTTGATATTCTCGATCCATCCCCGGGTCGTCTCATTATCATGCGTTCCCGTATAGATGACACAGTTATGATCATAATTGTACGGGAGATAATCGCTCTCCTCGCGGGAGTCGAAGGCAAACTGAAGGACTTTCATTCCCGGGAAGCCCGTGTCCTTTACCAGCTTGCGGACAGACGGAGTGATATAGCCGAGATCCTCCGCGATGATATGAATATCGCCGAGCTCCTTTTTTACCTGCCTGAAGAGGCCCATGCCGGGGCCTTTGACCCATTTGCCGTTCTTTGCGGTCTTCTCGCCGTACGGGATCTCGTAATACTCATCGAACGCGCGGAAATGATCGACGCGGAGTACATCACAGAACTCAAGGCTGCGCCTGATCCTGCGGATCCACCACTCGTAATGTGTCTTTTTCAGATATTTCCAGTCATAGATCGGATTGCCCCAGAGCTGACCGTCCGCGGAAAATGCATCCGGCGGGCATCCGGCGACCTTCGTCGGCACATTTTCCTCGTCGAGGAGGAACATTTTCGGGTTCGCCCAGGAGTCCGCGCTGTCGACAGCGGTGTAGAACGGAATATCCCCGATGATCTCCACGCCTTTTTCATTCGCATAGCTGTGAAGCTTTTTCCACTGCTTCTGGAACTCATACTGCTGGAAGGAGAAGAACTCGATCACGTCGAGATGCTTCGCGGTGGCTTCGACCAGAGCATCCGGATATCTGGTGCGGAGATCTTCGTCCCACTCAGACCAGGGCTTCCCGCCGTTTGCAAGCTTGATTGCCATATACAGGCAGTAATCGTCCAGCCAGTAGGCGTTTTCCTTCTTGAAGTCCTCATATTCCGGATCCGGATTCTCAAGGAACCTGTCGCAGGCCTTCTGCAGCATTTTGAAGCGGTTATTATAGAGAGCGCCATAATCGACAGTATCGACAAAAGAGCCGAAATCGTATTCCCTCACCTCATGTACAGAGAGCAGGCCGTCCTTGATCAGCAGATCAGGGCTTATAAAGTACGGATTTCCGGCGAAGGTCGAAAAACTCTGGTACGGAGAGTCGCCGAAACCGGTCGGTCCGAAGGGAAGCACCTGCCAGTAGCTCTGCCCCGACTCGACAAGGAAGTCGACAAAATCATATGCCTCCTGCGAAAAGCTTCCGATCCCGTACTTTGAAGCCAGAGAGGAAATCGGACATAAGATACCACTTTTTCTCATCACTCTTCTCCTAACATTATTTATCAGGCTCTTGCGAAACTCTGTGCAAAATGGAATTGTTGTTTGAATGTTCATACAATTTCCATGAAGCACAGACTTTCGCAATTGCCTAAAAATTATTTATCGCTTAATGCACAGTCCGGCCGAAAATGCCCAAGCGCTTTTCCGGACTGCGCTTTATGCTCTCACAGAGGGGCAGACTGCCGCATGCAGTCTTATTCCCGCTAACATGATACACCATTTGGGCCAAATCGTAAATAATCGACGGTCGAAAGAACGGTCATGCCCGGTCTTCCCGGGGCTTCAGGGCTGCGTTCAGCTTTTCATTTGCCGTATAGAGAAGGACTGAGCAAATTGCCGTAAAAGTCAGGTAGACCCCGAATAAAAGGAACGCATCCCGTCTGCGGAGCGTTCCCAGATCGAAATTCCGGACCATTCTCTGGATCAGTACATGATGGACCAGAAAAGCGGCGTAAGAATAACGGCTCGCCAGCCCGCAGAATTCCTTCACGCCTCCGAGCTCAAGGAACGGTGCGAGCACAGAGAGGATCATGAACATTCCGGCTGACAGGAACAGAGCGCCAAAACCGGCGGGGATTCCAAGCGGCGGAAACAGAAGGACCGCAAAAAGAGAAAGGATCACACCGGCCGGCGCGGTAAGCTTCTTCTCGTACAGTCTGTATTTCGTAAAGTAAATGCCGAACAGGAATTTCAGCGCATTTAGGAAAACAAGCCCTCTGTCGATCCCCGACAGATGGAGCGGGATGAAAAGCGCGGCTGCAAGGACCGCAGTGACAAAAGGCACCTTCGAAACGCCCTTTCGGAAAACCGGAAACATCAGGTATAAAATGAGGATCACCCCTGTGAACCACTCCCCCACACAGGCGAAATTCAATCCGCTCCAGCCGACTGACATTGCGAACATATCGATCCCGAACACTGTGTAAAGAATGGAAGCCGAGGGAACCGCTGCGTAATAAGCCGGATTCTCCGTAAACCGGATGCCGAAGCTTACGAGAAAGGCAATGTAGAACATCGGATAAATTGCCTTTACCCTTTTTTGATAAAACTGTCCGGTCCGAAACGGCCGGTCAAGTGTGAGCCCGAGTGCCGCACCGGAAATCATGAAAAAAAGGCCGGATCCGAGCTCACCAAGGTAGATGCCGCCCGGCAGAACACTTCCGGTGAACTTTGAGGGCAGCGTGAACATATTGGTGATCGTCGCGTTAAAATGCACGACCAGTATAATGAACAGTGCTATTGTCCGGATAAAATCCAGATAAAACAGCCTCTTTTTTTCCATTCTGTATCCTCACGCATAATGGACGATTATTACACCGTCTCCAACATAAACAGAGCCTTCGCGCGGCCATGTGGGAAGATCGGCAGCGATCGACTTGGCGGTTTCCTTAAATTCTTTATCCGGATAATCGACCGGGCACCCGAGTGCACGCATCGCCGTGATCACCTTGGTCTCATGAGCGGTCCCGATCAGGGAGAGATAAGACACAACGATCCTCTCGTACCCTTCCGAATCGATCACCTTCGCGGCATCTGTGCCCTGAAAGTCTTTTGCCCCGAAAATGTAAATCGGCATATCGGGGACAGCTCCCTGCTTCAGGGCTTCACCATAGAACCCCAGGAGCGTCTCCTCATCCTTTTCCAGCACTTTGGTCATAACATAGAGACATCTGTCCGTCTGCTGGGCAGCAGGCAGGACCGCAATGCAAAGCGCAAGGCCAAGGCCAACCGCAGAGACGAGCGAGGATCTCTCCCGGAGAGATCCGCAGATCCTGACGAACAGGAATTCTGCCAGAAAAGCGATGCAGAAGGCAATCAGGAACTGGGTTCTCATTATGACCCTGGTACCGGACAGAAAGTCCAGTATAAAGCAGAAAAGGATCATGACAAGTGCGACCGGGAACAGGAGAACAGCCCCCTTCTTCCGCCGTACGACCCGGCTGAACATCCACGGAATCAGCAGAAGGATGAGCACTGCAAAGATCGGTGTAAAAATCGAGGCATTTCCGAACACCGCCTCTTTCACAAAAACGAAAATATTCCGAAGGCACACGCCGACCGGATCTTTTCCCCACCGTATGCCCTTTGTCAGGTACTTGTTCGCATTTCCCGTACCCGTGATTGTTCTTGAGATCATCGTGAGCACACTTGCGAGACCGTAGGCCGCCGCAGAAAAGAGAAATCCCCGAAGAAGCCTGACCCAGAATATTCTCAGATTCTTTCCGCTGTCCTCATTCGAGGACAGGAGCAGAAAAAAATAGACAATGACTGCCTCCCCATACAGGAGTGTGAGCCCCTGATAACATCCGAAGACAAATGTTGTCGCAGCAAAAGAAAAGACCATGGGAAGAATCTGCCCTGTTTCCATCCACTCCGCGAAAAAAGCCATGGCAAAAGCCAGGATGACAAGCGCTATGGAAAAGACCTCTATCTGGTTCCGGAAAACATACTGATAGGTCCAGATCGGGTGGGTGAGATAGACAAGTCCGAAAATCAGGACATCGGCTTTCGTATCTGCCCTGTTCCCCTGCGCACGAAAGATAAAAAAGGACCAGACGACCGATGAGAGCGGAAATGCAACGAGAAAGACCGCCATCGAGAAGTACGGGTTAATGATCACGACGCGGAGGACCTTCTTCAAAAGGAAGAAGCCCCATCTTCCGACACCGATCCAGCCTTTCAGCCAGCCTCCCACCAGATCCTCAACGTAGAATCCCTCAGCATCAAACGTCATGATATCCTGTGTCGTCCAGACTCCGTAGACTGCGAGGAAGACAGCAGCCAGGAGAACGATATACAGCGTCCTCTCCCGACAGTACTCATAAAAATCACCGGCAAGACTGCTCCCCGATGATTGTTTCTTTTCTCTCATCATATTACAATACCTCCTCAAAACAGGTCATCAGGAGAGACGTACGATGAGCAGACCGGACTCCGGATCCAGAGCGACAAAGCCTTTTGCGGGATAAATCGGCATATTATTGGCATTCGCATAATCCCTGGCAGTCTTTAAATCCCCTTTTGAGCACATTTTATACCTGACTCCCAAATCCCGTATGAAGCAGTTGGCCTTATTCATCGAAATCATTTCAAGCTCATAAACTGAAGCCCCCACTGCGGAATTCGGATGCCGCGGTTCGCACGCACTGTTGAGCGGCGCAATGCGGTTTCCGATAATGACCAGTCTCGTATTTTCAAAGTCTGTGACGCCTAAATCCTTTGACTCCTGAATGATCTCCTCCGAGAGAGAAACATCCTGCTGATAGCGAATATATTCCGTATAATTTATACGGGCAAAAGTATTCGCCTGCAAAAACGCAATATACATACAGAAAATAAAGAAAAGGATCCTGACCGGTTTTATTTTGATCAGCATCAGGCACGCAAAGGAAAGCAGCGCCGCCGTAAGCGGCAGCGTGAGTTCCGAGCGGTACTGGGGCGTCGTCGCTGTAAACGACACAAGATACATCGGTCCGAGAGCGACTGCAAGAGCTCCAATGAGCGCAGGGACCGGATTACCGAACTCCCTGAATTTTAAGATGATCAGCACAAGGACAAGTATGCATACGGCCGGCAGAAGAATATTGAAGTAGGAGTCCTTCAGAAGAAATACCGTGTCAAAAAAGCCGCGGATGACCTTCAGACACTCGTCCGCAGAATCTTTTCCCCAGCGGATCTGGTCCGTGAGATAATTGGACGTGGAATTATTCGCGTAAAGCATTTTCTGCACGTAAGATCCGGCTTTACTCACAAGGAAGGCAAGCGGCACATGCAGAACATAGAGGACTCCTGTCAGAAATCCCCGGACAAATTTCGGTCTTGTGCGGTGCATCTCAAAGAGAAAGATCCCTGCCAGCCCGACGGCCGTCATGATGACGAAAGACTGATAACAGCCAAAAACAAAGCCGCCAAGAAGGATACCTGCGATGATCCTGACCGGTTTTTTCCCCCTGAGCCCATCTGTATACAGCATGAGTGCGACAGGCATAAGGAAGACGGCAAAAGAGATTGCTGCTCCCTGCAGCATGTAGAGGAACTGCTCACCCCAGACAGGATGCGTGAGATAAAGCGCTGTGAAGGCCGCTACGCCGAGCGGGTTTTTTCCTTCAGTCAGTGTATCCAGCAGATAGGCAAATGAAAACATCGCTGCCGCCAGATTCAGAAGGAGCAGACCGGTCTCGATCCCGGCGTTGTAATTCCACATGCCAAAAATCCACTTATAAAGGATCAGGCCCCATCTTCCGAAGGCAGACCAGGCCCGATAAAGAGAGTTTGGACTGTCCATCATGATCTCAAGATCCAGAGAGACGGTCTGATAGATGACTTTCCCGCCGTAGGCAAGGACCAGCACCGCAAGCACGAGCGGACAGATCCATGGACACCTTTTCAGGAAATTCCTGAAACCCTTAACAGAAAAAAGCATATGTCACTCTTCCTCTTTTACGATATAGACCGGCCGGTCTTTGATTTCCAGATACATTTTCGCCAGATACTCTCCGACTATACCGATGCTGAAGATCAGAAGCCCCCCGAGCAGAAGGATGATACAGACAAGAGAAGGCCATCCGTAGGCCGATCCTCCGAACGCGAGCTGACGGACGATGACGAAGATGATCGCGAGGACTGCGATAAAGGTCGTAAGGATTCCCATGACCGAAACAAAGTGCAGAGGCGCAACGGAAAAATCCACAAAACTCTCTACAGAGTAGGCGAGGAGCTTCCAGAAATTCCATTTCGTTTCGCCTGCGACACGCTCTACATTTTCATACTCAAGCCACTTGACATTGAATCCTACCCAACTGAAGATTCCCTTTGAATACCGGTTCACCTCCTTAAGGCTCAGCACTGCATCAAGCATCTGACGGGTCATCAGGCGGAAATCCCTCGCGCCGTCGACCAGCTCGACATCCGAGATCTTATTGAAGATCTGATAATACTGCCGGGCAAAAAAAGACCTCACAGGGGGCTCTCCCTTCCTCGTCACCCGGCGGAGGCCGCAGCAGTCATAGCCTTCCTCCGTCACTGCGCTGTACATTTCATATAACTTCTCAGGCGGATCCTGCAGGTCTGCATCCATCAGAGTGATATAATCACCCTCTGCCGCGGTAAGTCCCGCATAGAGGGCGGCTTCTTTCCCGAAATTTCTGGAAAATGAAATGTAATGCACCCGTTGATCCTTCTCCCGGAGCGCCTTCAGGACCTTAAGCGTCCCGTCTTTGGAACCGTCATTTACAAAGCGGAATTCAAATTCCACATCCCTCCCGGAAAAATCCCGAGCGACCTTAGTGATCGCCTCATAAAAATACGGCAGTGCCGCTTCCTCGTTGTAGCATGGCACGACCACAGATAGTAGTTTCATCCAGTTCTCCCTAAATCGCAGATATTTAAGGAAATCCCCGGTTCCGTAAATATCCGCGTACAAATATTGATCTGCCTCAGCAGATCGTGTCGCTCTTCATGCGGCTCCGCCTCTGGTCAGGCGGAAAACCGGCTTTTCATTAACGAGTCCGCTTACATCCCGGATCTGATACGCATCCGAACATCCTGATCAGCAGGGAAAGTTCCTGCAAAGAAAAATCAGACACGTTCTTTCACATCCGGACATATGCCTTTCAATTATATCAGTATGGCAAACTGCTGTCAAACTGCGTATGCGGGCCCCGGCAGATGCCGGGGCCCGCATACGCACGGTACGTGAATTATTTTGTTCAGTTGAATGCCGCCTCATATCTTTCCTTTTCCGGCTTCATGTCTGCTTATGATCAGTTCGATCGCATCGACCAGTACATCCTGATCCGGCGGCTTCACAAGATACTCGTCCATCCCCGAAAAGAGGGCAAGCTCTTTCTCTGCCTCCGTGGAATCGGATGAGAGTGCGGTGATCGGCACAGACGCTCTGACCGGATCCGGGAGGGCACGGATCCTTTTTGTTGCCTCGATCCCGTCGATCACAGGCATATAGACATCCATGATGACCGCGTCATAGTACCCGGGCGCGGATTTCTCGATACGGCTGACCGCCTCGATCCCGTTATACACCTCTTCGACCACATATCCCGCCATTGTGAGCTGGATCGTGATCAAAGCCCGATGGAGCGGACTGTCCTCAGCGATCAGAATGCGGGCACCCTCATGCTCCGCCTGTTTTCCGGACCGTCTGTATATCGTTCTGTCATCCATAGTATCTGCCATCCCGCTTCTTTCTCTCGCTCAAATGATCCGTGTCCTGTGTTAAATTTCTATTTATCTGAGCGGTGCTGTTCGCATTCCGCTTGCGCTTCATGCTCACTGCCGCGCTGTCGCGCTATCGTCTGTTCGCAAGATGTGCGGCTTTGTGAGCAAGCTCCCAGCCGCCCATTTGCTCCATCCGGCACCGCTCGTAGATACGCGCAAATTTCTGTTGTTTCTCTGCGCTGCGAAGAAGGTCTCTTACAGAAGGTTTTCGATTCCTCCGTAGGCTTCGAGCGTGTTGGAAATCAGACTGTCGAGCGCCTGCATTCCGAGAATCTCGACCGGCGCTTTATCATCCGTCAGAATATAATTTCCGCCTTTTTCCTGAACAAGCTTTTTCTGCACTGTCTCCATCTGGTATTTCAGAGGATCGTCTTCATCCATCTGCGAAATTTTCCCGGCAAGCCTTTCCGCAAGCCCGGGCTCCGCCGAAGCAAAAAGCTCCTGGTTCGTGTTGTTCCCCACCGTGACAGTGGCGACATCCGGAAAGACGCTGCAGATCGTATCGATCAGATAATCATTGATCCCGCCTTCCTGGTCCGTCATCATATTCATGTTCACTACCATGACGCCGCCCGGACACAGGTGCTCATTCACCATTTCAAAGAACTCCGTGGTGGACATATGGAAAGGGATCGTGATGTCCTGATATGCGTCGACCATGATCACATCATAGGTCCCCGCAGTTCTCAGATACGCCCTTCCATCCCCGACTTCAACCGAAATATCCTCCGGAAGATCAAAATACTTCCGCGAGAGATCTACTATTTTCTGATCGATCTCCACGCCCTCTGAAACGATTTCCGGGAAATAACTCCTGCACTGTTTCGCGTACGTACCGGTCCCCATTCCGAGAATGAGGAGATGCGGCTCTTCATTTCCCGTATCAGCCATGAGCGGGGCAGCCAGCGCGTAATCATAGTACATTCCGGTCAGTCCGCCGCTCTTCCTGTAAATCGACTGAACGCCCTCAAGGACGTTCGTCGAGAGGATCACGCTCTCCGAATCTTCCCTCACCCGCAGATAATTATAAATCGATTCGTCTTCATAGACGAGATCTTTCTCCCAGAAGGCGAAGCTGTAGTCAAAAGGGACAAAGAGAAGCGCGATGATGGCTCCCGCCGCGATTCCTCCTTTTACCGCACCCTTCCCTGCACTCAGGAAATAAAGGAAAGCCAGCAGCGCCAGAATTGCCGCGAAAATGTAGAACGTCACCGCCGTACCGAAATTCGGGATCGTGATGAACGTCGGGAGAAAGGTGCCGAGAATGCTCCCGACCGTCCCGCACGCCTCGATCGTCCCCACCGTCTTTCCGTTGTCGGTCAGATTTCCCGTCGCGTATTTGATGAGGGAAGGGGTGACCGTTCCGAGCAGCATAAGAGGAAATACGAACAGGACAAGGCAGGCTCCGAAGGACGCCCACACAAGATAATTTCCCGATATAAATCGGACAACAACGTACGTTACACCGAGGATCACGTAACGTCCGACCAGCGGAATGACCGCGATCCAGACCGCCGCGAGCAGGATTCGCCGGTAGAGATTCCCGGGATCCGGATTTTTATCCGCTGCCCTGCCTCCCCAGACATTGCCGATCGCCATCGCGATCATGATGATGCCGATGATCACCGTCCAGATCACCTGGGAGGATGAAAAGTATGGGGTGAGCAGTCTGCTCGCCCCCATCTCTACGGCCATGACGGACATTCCGGAGAAAAATGCCGTCGCATATAGATATAGTCTGTTTTCTGTAATCCTCATGGAACTTTACTCTTTGTTGAAGAATGCGTCAAAGACCGCTACAAGACCGCCGATCCCTATAAAAATATCCGCAGGATTGAAAACAATCTTTTTAAGCTTTCCGACGCGCACACTGATAAAATCCGTAACGCTCCCGCGCTTCCACCTGTCCGCCACATTGCCGGCTGCTCCTCCGGCCGCCATGGCCAGAGCGAGCTTTTTAGCGGAATGCCCTTTCTTCGGCAGCTCTGCAAGGAACCGCATAAGGACTCCGAAAAAGGCAAGTGTCGTCAGATTGCGGACGTCCTCCTCCCTGTCACTGAACTTTCCGCCGGCAAGTCCCTTGTTCCGAACCCTTTCAAGGCGAACCTTTCCGTCGAGACATTCAATCGGTTCGCTGCCCGGCGTAAGCTTTGTCTCCGCCTTTCTCTTCAGGATATCATCGATTTTATACAATATCGTCGAAAAGAACAGCCAGTTCATTTACTCCTCCGTTTCGATGTACTCGTCGTCATCTTCTTCGTCTGCATCTGTCAGTGCTGCGGGAGTATTATCCACAACGACCGGCGTTCCGCATTTCGGGCAGAAGGCAACATCCGTCGCAATCAGCTCACCG
The DNA here is from genome assembly GCA_900314565.1 of uncultured Eubacteriales bacterium. Classification (GTDB taxonomy): domain Bacteria; phylum Bacillota; class Clostridia; order Lachnospirales; family Lachnospiraceae; genus Chordicoccus. The sequence goes on along the minus strand of OMVU01000016.1, from coordinate 86,527 downwards.
CAGGCCGGGCAGACTCTCATCCTCTTAACGCCGGCCAGAGCCCTTCTGCGGGAAGCCAGCTGGCCTGCATGCGCGCGGATATCATCGACGATCGGCGCGATATCTTCATCTGCTTCCATCGTGCCGTTCGCGATTTTCCGATAAACAACTGCTCCGATCTTCGCATACAGCTTTTCGATCTCACGCTGCTCACCGGAGATCTGTGCATTGATCTTCGTTGTCTCAAAGAGCTCGCCGGTGCGGCCCACCGCTTTCTGTGTGACACGTGAAATGGATTTTCCCAGATCGCCAAAGAAATCATCTGACATGGTATGTTCCTCCTAAAATATATATGAATGTGTATTGATTATGTTCTCACTCAGCTCCGGGACCGCCATCTGCATGGAGCGCAAGCGCAATGCGAATGGCACCGTTCGATAACCATTAAAATAATGATACACGATTTTGACTGCTTTGTCGAACATCTGTACAACTTTCATTTTGCCGGGCGGCGTCGTTTGAACTCCATTCAGGTCCGCATAAGGATGCGGGGTCCGCCCGTCCCGCGAATATAGTCGCCGGTGATAATGACTTCTCCGATATTGTCATCCTTCGGGATCTCGTACATGATGTCCAGCATGAACTCCTCTATGATCGAACGGAGCGCTCTCGCGCCTGTATCCTGCTTTGCCGCTTTCTCCGCGATCGCGTGCAGCGCGTCATCCTCGAAAGTGAGTTTGACCTCATCCATCGCGAGAAGAGCCTCATACTGAGACAGTATTGCATTCTTCGGCTCGTGCAGAATACGGACAAGCATATCCTCCGTCAGGCTCTCCAGGGAGAAGATGATCGGAAGACGGCCAAGGAACTCGGGGATCATTCCGAACTTTCGGAGATCTTCCACGGTCACCTTCGTGAGAATATCGGGATCGTCATCATATTTATCCTTAAGGTCGGCATGGAATCCGATCGAGCTCCTCTTCGTGAGACGCTCTTTCACGATCGTCTCAAGGTCCGGAAAAGCCCCGCCGCAGATGAACAGGATGTTCTTCGTGTTGATCGTCTTGAGCGGTACCATCGCATTTTTGCTTGTCGCGCCGACAGGCACTTCGATCTCAGCCCCCTCCAGGAGCTTCAGCATTCCCTGCTGGACCGCCTCCCCGCTGACATCTCTCTGATTCGTATTCTTTTTCTTTGCGATCTTGTCGATCTCATCGACAAATATGATGCCGTGCTCAGCCCTCTCGACATCGTTGTCCGCAGCCGCGAGGAGCTTTGAGACGACGCTCTCGATGTCATCGCCGATATATCCGGCTTCCGTCAGCGACGTCGCGTCCGTGATCGCAAGCGGAACATCCAGCAGCCTTGCCAGTGTCTGGACCAGATACGTCTTTCCGCTCCCGGTGGGACCGATCATGAGCATATTGGATTTCTGGATCTCGACCGGCATCGCGGCATTCGGATCCGCCTCCCTGTCTTTTTTCGCTGCCTCCTGAAGGCGCTGTTCGCCGATGACTCTTTTATAATGATTGTAGACGCCGACTGAAATGATCTTCTTCGCCCGTTCCTGTCCGATGACGTACTCATCCAGCTGCTTCTTGATCTTATGCGGAGGAAGGATGTCATTCATTTCAAAATGAATTTCCTCTTCCTTCTTCGCTTTCGGTGCTTTCCGCGGAGCTTCTTCCCCTCCGAAGTTCAGAAAGGAAATATTCGGGAAATTCGAAAGACCTTTAAAGAGAGAGCTCAGATCGAAATTGGAATTTTTCATATAATCCATGCTCTTCTGCATACAGTCACTGCAGACAGACATATCCCCCAGCGTCACAAGCGGCCCCGTGACGGATTCCGGTCTGTGGCACACGGAGCAGTACCGTTCCTGCTTTTTCTTCTCGGATTCCTTTACAGACTCCTCGATTTCTTTTTTTGTATCGTCTATTATATCTGACATATGTTTCTCTCTTTCATTGTATTCGGGAACGCCTCGGCGTTCTTGCCGTGAGGGAGTTCGGTCCACCGGACAAAGCCCCGGATTACGAGCTTTGATCTCCGGCTTGAGTCTGTGACAAATACCGTTCGACCCTCAGATAATTGTACAGCGAACAAATCCATCCAACAAGTGATATTTGCGCGATGGCAATGAACGCAGGAGGACCGACAAAAAAACAGGCTGCCGTTCCCGCGGCAGCCTTTCCGTATCTCTTTATTCAGGAACGCCCGTCTTTCATTCCGGCATCGTTGGGAAGCCCCGGGCGTCACGCTCTTCATTTCCGGAACCTTCTTCCGGAGCTGCCGTCCCGTTCCCCTCCAAGGGATCATCCAGGCCGGACTCACTTCTCCTGCCAAGGGTGATCGGGATCTTGGTCGTCTCGAACGTTCCGATCTGTGCGCCCTCACGGCTGACAGAGAAGTCGACCGTCTCTCCGGCTGCATAGTATTCGAGATTGTCCAGCAGCTGGTCCGTTGTGGATACCGGAACTCCGTCGATTGCCGTAATGATATCGCCCGTGCGAAGTCCTGCCTGATCTGCAGGCCCGCCCGGTGTCACTTCGCTCACATAGACCCCTGCCGGATATCCGTACTGAACATACTCGCTGTTCACGCCGACACACTTGATGCCGATATATGCGCGGTCCTCATCACCGACCTTTTCTCTCTGGACACGGCTGCCGAGATTTGTAAGGATCGGCTCTGCCACATTGATCGGGATCGCGTAACCGATTCCCTCGACTTCCGTATTGACATACTTGACCTCATTGATTCCAATGAGCTCACCGCGAAGGTTCAGCAGTGCGCCGCCGGAATTGCCCGGGTTAATGGAGGCATCTGTCTGAATGAGTGTATGGGTAACGCCGTCCACGGTGACATCCCGGTTCAGAGCGCTCACGACGCCTCTCGATACGGACTGTCCGTATCCGAGCGCATTTCCGATTGCAACGACGGTCTCCCCGACCTGTAGTTCATCTGAATTTCCGATCGCAACGATTGCGATATGCTCTTTTGTCTCGGCAGGAATATCAGAAAGATTCACACTGATAATTGCCAGATCCTCATCGCTGGCCTGTCCCTTGACCGTTCCTGAACAGACCGAATCATCGATAAAAGTGACCGTGATATCCGAAGAATTCGCGATGACATGATTGTTGGTCGCGATGAGAAGCTCCGTCTCTGTTCCCCCGATAATGATACCGGATCCCGCGCTGACATTTTCATATGTCCGGGTGCCGCCGAAATAATCCCTGTATTCTTCCACCGTAGTGTTCGTGATCGCGACCATGGAAGGAAGACACATCTGAACGACCTCGGGGACCGTCATTTCTTCTCTCTGCTCCGTTGTCTCAGTATCAGCCCTTCCGGCTGCCTGCGGATTTTCCGGCTTCTGATCCGGATTGCCGATCGTGATCTCAGGCTCTTTGGCCGGCGCTTCCGCCTCTGCTCCCGCCTGTGCTCCTGCCTGCGCTTCAGCGGGAGGAGTACTCCGGGCAGTGTTGACTGCACTCATGAGCGCTGCACGGATGCCAAAGAACAGGAGGAACGCAGCTGCGAGCACGCCCGCCGCGATTCCCGCCGCGATCCATCCGCGTTTTCCGTTTTTATGCTCTTTTCCGGAAGACGGCTTCTTTGATTCTTCCGGAAAACGGGAATCCGGTGTATTGACAGGTCCGCGGTTCGAAGGATTCTCAAAGCGGTAGCGGTCATAGCTGCTTGAATATCGACCGCCATTCCGTCCTTCTGCCGAATCAAAGCTTCCGTTCGTATCGTTCGTCCGGCTGGCCCGGCTGCGCCAGTCCGCGTTCCTTCCGCCATCCTGCCGGTAAGGTTCCTGTTCGTTCCTGCCTGTCTGACGGTACTGTTCTTCTCCGGATCCGCCTGTCTGACGGTACTGTTCTCCTTCAGGCCTTCCTGCCTGACGGTACTGTTCTCCTTCAGGCTTGCCTGCCTGACGGTTTAACTGTTCTTCAGACCTGTCCGCCTGACGAAACGGTTCTTCTTCAGACTGAGAAGACTGCTCCATGGTCTGAGACTCCTCCGAAGGTTCTTCTGTTCTCACATACGTCGTATTCTGTTCAAACGAATCAGAAGGAGAAGTCCCGACGAGGTCAGCGGCGCCATCATTTTCCTGTGCCCCGGAAAGATCCGGGGAAGCGGTCCGGACAGCATCCTCCGACCAGTTTTGATCCCCACCGTACATATGCGGTTCGTCCGAGCCGAACGGTTCTGTCTGCCGTTCGGAAGACAGTTCCTTATTCTCCGGCATGAGAATCTCCGTCACACTCTCGGAAGAGACGGTCAAAGGCTCCTCTTTCTGTTCATCCGGAAACACGTCGACCGGAATCTCATCAGCCGAAATATCTTCTGCCGGAATTTCATCTGCAGAAACCCCGTCAGCCGGAGTCTCATCTGCCGGAGCCTCATCAGTTGAAAATTCATCTGCAGAAAATTCATCTGCCGGAATCTCCATCATTACATCCGGCATCCCGTCAGTCTTTTCTTCTCTGTTCAAATTCTGTTCTCGCTCACCCATAAAAAAACCTCCGTGACAGCACAGGCCTCTTTGACGGTCGGCCCGGACCCGCAAAGGTCAGGATTGCCGCCGCGCCTGCACACCCATGACTGTCAACCATATTATATAAGATAAATCATAGAGCCGAAATGTGAATATTGTGTGATACTTTTCCTTAAGCTTCGACAGTTCTGTATAATCGGTAATTTTGCGTCAAAATCGGATCATTTCAGCAACTCCCTGTGATTCCGCCAGAAGTCCGGACTCATGGTACAGTACATAATGAGCCGTTCAGGAAGCTTGTTCACCTTCTTACCGAGCGAGAATCCGAGAAGCTTACAGGCACTTTGAATGACAAGATAAGGGATGAGATATCCTTTTCCTTTTTTCAGCAGGTACAGGACAGTCTTCTTCACCATCTTTACCCCTTCCCCCTCGGATCGTATCCCCTCGAAAATCTCAGGATGCATAGCCTGGGAGACGCCATTGTCAAAATTCCGGTGGAACTGCTCCATGACCGTATAATTATGAGAATGAAGGACACGGGCCTCCGCAGCATACGCCACCGCGTATCCTGCTTTGACTGCATTTCCGGCAAAGATCATATCCTCATTGAAAATGCTCGGGACCGCAAAACCGCCTGACTCCAAATGATATTTTCTGTCATAGCAGGCGCATACATTCGAGCAGAAGAATGTCTTGATCCCGAGTTCATCAAGATCTTCGATCCGCTTGATGCGGCTTTCGGGGGGATAATTAAAGCTCCTCTGATAACGCTCGATGATCCTGCATCCTTTCTTCGGAAGCTGCCTCGCATAGGCAGCCTTTATGTCCGGGCTGCTTTTCAGGGAATCGACCAGCCTCTCGATCACATACCGGTCACAGGGAATCGCGTCCTGTGTCATGAATACAATGTAATCCGCCTCCGAATGTGCTGCCCCCAGGTTCCTTGCCGAGCCATGATCGAACGCACTCTTCGCAATATGAAAGACCTGTGCATTGGGTATTCCTTCCGTGACGGTCGGATCCCACTTTGTTTCATCCGTATTGACGATCAGGATATGACCGACAGGACACGTCTGAAGCAGGAGCCTCCGAAGAAGCTCTCTTACCTCCGGGCCGGGCCTGTAAGTCGGAATGATCACATCGACCAGAGAATGTCCCATATCTGTTCACCTCACACTGAGATCAAATTTGATGAAAAGAAAAAGTACCGTAAACTGCGAAGAGCAGTCCGGACGGTACTTTTCTTTCATTTCTTACTGTAATCGGAAAGCAGTATTACCTGCTTCACAGACCCGCTATATGATCATGGATCCTCCGAATTATCTTGCAAGGTCAGCCTCACTGCCGATATCCGGCACAATACTGTTCTGGATCGCCATCTCGCGATAATCATCACCCATACCGCTGTCTGCTACGATCTGATCGCTGTAGGACTGAACAGTCGGGGAGACCTGATATTCATAATCGTCGAACAGGAACTCATGCAGTTCGCTGACATTCTGTGCAAGGGTGACCGGGATCAGCGCGTCAATGCTGTCGCCGTTGGTCGCAATAATCGAATCGGGCTCAAGATGCTCGAACGGGAATCCGCTCGTCTTCTCGATATTATAGTTGAACATCTGACTTGCCATCTTGACCAGCTGCGCACTTGAGAAGGATGTCTTTACAAGCGGGAAGACATGCTCGATGATCGCACTGACAGAAGCGATACCGGAGCTCTTTGCCTTGTCGACGATCTTCTCGATGACAAGTCTCTGTCTCTGTGTACGCTTGGGGTCGTTACCAGATGTATAACGGATTCTCGCATAGGCGACCGCCTGAATCCCTGTAAGATTGTATTCTGTTGCCTCCTGGCCCTCATAATACTCGAGCGGAGTGTAATCCATACCCGTGATCTCGGAAGTCTCAACACAGTAGTTATTGAGGTGGCCGACTTCCTCCTCCGTCAGAATAACGGAGATTCCGCCGAGGTCATCCACAAGCGTCGCCAGCGCCTTCATATCAACGATGACATACTCCGTAATATTGAGGTCGAGGTTGGCGTTCAGCATGGAGAGGAACTGATGCACGCTGCCGTGCGCATAAGCCGAGTTGCACTTATTGAAGTTCCACCCGCCGTTCTCGGGATCCATGTTGAGGTAAGTATCTCTGTAGAGGGATACCATACGGACTCCCCATGTGTCATTGTTCACGCTCGCGATGAGCATCGTGTCTGAGTTCGCGTAATCGATATCGCCATCACGTGTATCGATTCCGACAAGTGCGATATTTGTATAACCTGTAAGAACTTCATTGGTCGCAACGCCCTCGTTTATGACGACATCCGCCATATCTTCCGGCTGTGCTGCCTGCTGAACGTCTCCGGTCTGTTCTGCGCCGGTCTGCTGCTGATCACCCATCTCTGTTCCAAGGTTCTTCAGTCCCTTGTTAATCCTGGAATAAGCAAATACGCCGATGGCCAGTGCGACCAGAATTACGATCTCAACAACAAAAAGCGCGATATTTCCGCCTTTCTTCTTTTTGCGGCGCCTCCTGTTGTTTCTTGTGTTTCTGCCTGATGCCATGATTACCATATCCTTTCTTACAAATCAATAAGCATTCTTGCTGACAAATCCTTTAAAAATGGTCAGGAAAAGGATTTTAATGTCAAGCCCCAGTGTCCAGTTCTCAATGTAATATAAATCATACTCGATCCTTTTTTTGATCGAAGTATCACCCCTGTAGCCGTGGATCTGAGCCCACCCTGTCATACCGGGCCTCACCTGATGCTTGACCATGTAGCGGGGAATCTCCTCCTGGAACTTCTCCACAAAGAACGGTCTCTCAGGACGCGGACCGACCAGCGACATCTCGCCCTTCAGAACGTTGAAAAGCTGAGGAAGCTCGTCGATGCTCGTCTTCCTCATGATCCTTCCGACTTTCGTGACCCTCGGGTCATCCCTGACCGTCCAGGCTTTCTTTTCAGATTTCTCATCCTGCTGGATCATGGATCTGAATTTGTACATCATGAACGGTTTATTGTGCAGGCCGACCCTCTCCTGTTTAAAGATCAGCGGTCCCGGTGAAGTCACCTTGATGATGATCGCAAAGACCAGCATGATCGGAGAAGCCAGAATGATCGCCGCAATACTTCCGAAAAGATCCGACAGCCGCTTGATCGCAGCCGGAAATGTATTCATGAGCGGAACATATCGGATATTTATGACCGGCATCCCCAGGATATCCTCCGTATAGGGCTTCGTGGGGATAATTTTGTTATAATCCGGTATAAATTTAGTATGAACACCTGATTTCTCGCAGAGCGCAACGATCTCTTCGAGCCGGTAATATTCCCCGAGGCTCAGCGTGATCGCGATCTCATCGAGCCGGTTCTCAGGCAGGATGATCATAAGGTTATCGATCTTGCCAAGGACTTTGATCCCCTTGTACATCGTTCCGGCTTCAATGCGGTCATCGAGAATGCCCCGGATATTGAATCCCCACTGAGGGTTCTGTACAACACGGTCAATGTATTCTTCTGCCGCCCGGCTGTATCCCACAAGCAGCACATGTCTCTGATTCTTCCCCCGCTTTCTCATTCGCTTGATAAATCCCCAGATCATAAATCTGGCCGTGATATCAAACACCGTATTGAATGCGAAGAACATAAAGATATGCCATCTCGACCAGTACATCTGCGAAAGGATCTGCAGGGAGGACAGGAGGAGAAGGCCGCCGATCAGATTCGCCTCCAGGACAGACGCGATCTCGAGGCGTCTTCCTTTGAAGCGGTGGTTGCTGCTGTATAGATTACACGCGGAATAGATGACGATCATCGCCGGGACGATCATCACAAGTGTCCGCTGATATATTCTGAGCGGAACCGCTTCGACGGATGATTCGAACAGCCCGCTTCGATATCGGATATACCAGGACAGCATGAAGGACCCGATCAGAATCAAGGCATCGACCACAGCCAGGAACCGGCTGTAATACTTCTGATTCTCTTCTATCACTTCAATAATACCTTCCTGCCATCTTTGCGCGGCATAAAATGCCGCTTTTAATGAAGGACCGGGCTTTTACGTTCCTGCTGCACACAGCATTCTTAAGACAAAAAGCCCCTCCACGCATTTCCAATAAACTATACTATAACGTTTCTGCAAATGCAAGGCAGAAAGTACAAGCCAAATCTTAAAAATAAAAAAACTGTTTGCTGCTATCCGATCAATCTGCGCACGCAATTGACCCACAATTCCAGCTGTATTCGGAAATAATGCGGCAGATTCTCAGATTTGAATACCACTTTCTTTCCTTCTTCCGCACCTTTCCGACAGAGCCGGAATCCGTTCACAATGCCCTTCATGTAGACACCGCCGAATCCCCTTCTGAAGAAGAAGGCTGCCTTCACGGAAAATCCGAAGACAAGAAGGGGCAGATTGAGAAGGATCTGGAACGAAGGCATATTTTTATAGATCAGATAGATACTGTTCCGGGAGCTGTTCCTGACCTTGAAATCATTGTAGAGCGAGCCGGTCGTCGCGCTTCCGATGTGCAGGACTTTTGCCGTGGGCACGAAAACATTCCTGTATCCGTTGATCCTTGCCTTCCATCCCACATCCGTATCCTCGAGATAACAGAAATGATTTTCATCAAATTTTCCGATTTCCCGAAGGATCTTTACACTGTAGATCGCGGCTCCGGCACAGGAGAAGAACAGGGAGACGGGTCTCTCATAACGGTCCGCCGGTTTTCCCTTTCCCCTCGCGAAAGCCCATCCGAGGGCACAGTAATAATCGCCCGCGTCATCCATGACGGACGGATCCGCCATACTGAGCATTTTTGCCTGACAGGAAAAAATCCTGTCATTTTTTATGATCGCCGCGAGAAGCTCTTCCACGAAGCAGGGATCGGCCTTCGTGTCGTTGTTCAGCAGGATCACGTAATCCATATCATAGGAGGCGATGATCCCTGCGTTGACGGCACCGCAGAAGCCTGTATTCGTGCCAAGGCGCAGGAGCTCGACCTCGGGAAACTCCCTCTCGATGGCCTCTGCGCTCTGATCTGTCGAGCCGTTGTCGATCACTACGATCCGGTCCGGCATCCTGGTCTGTTCCCTCAGTGCAAGCAGACAATCTCTGTAAAATGCAAGTCCGTTGTAATTCGGTATGACAACTGATACCTTTTTCTCCATAAACTGCCCCTTCTCAGACGCGCAGTGAATAATTCCATTTCTTCAGGGAAAGGTTCTTATTATAATTCGGATCCCCGTTCTTTATGATATCGATCCAGTGCTTCCGCATGTATTCGATCTCTCCCTGGAACCGTTTTACCTTCTCCGGAGTGTCCTCCGGACCGCGCGTTCTCGATTCGTCATGATAGAGTTCCGCATACGGGTCATATACGACTCTGTATCCCGCCTTTCCCGCCTTCAGACAGAAATCGACGTCATTGAAAGCGACTGCGAGTTCCTCGGTAAAGCCGCCGGCCGCATCGTAGGCCTTTCTGTCGACCAGCATGCAGGCCGCCGTAACTGCGGAGAGGTCCTGCAGGATCGCCGCCTTGTGGAGATACCCGCCTCTCCCCTTCGGCAGATCCACGAACATCGCGCCCGCGATCCCTCCGATCCCGATCACGATTCCCGCGTGCTGGGTCTTGTTGTTCGGATAATAAAGCCGGGCTCCGACGATCCCGACGTCCTCTCTCTGGCAGACGCCGAGCATTTCGGAGAGCCAGTCCGGCGTGATCTCCGCCCGTACATCATTGTTCAGGAACAGCAGATACTCGCCCTTCGCGAACCGGACACCGTAGTTGTTGATCGCCGAGTAATTAAAGGGCTTTTTCCAGCGCACGAGACGGATCCTCGGATCCTCCGAGAGCTCCTTATAGTATTCGAACGTCTCGCGCTCTGCGCTTCCGTTCTCGATCACAACGATCTCGAAATTGGTGTAGGAGGATTCACAGACCGATTCGATACAGCTCCGAAGCATGGACGCCGAGTCCTTATTCGGAATAATGATCGAGACGAGCGGGTCTCCCTGCACGGGATAACGGACCCTGTAGAAGCCGAAATCCGGAAGGATCTCGACGGTCCCGGCAATGTTCGACCGTACGAGGTGCTCCTCGATCGCCCGTTTTCCCGCTTCATAAGCGTAGGTCTTGCTCATCGGGTTGTCCGCTGTGGAGCTCTCCGATGTGCGCCAGTGATAGAGGACCTCCGGAACGTGTCCTATTCTTTCTGCCTTTTCCGTGAGCCGGAAAATGAAATCATAGTCCTGGGCACCGTCAAACTCCGGCCTGAATCCGCCGACCTTCTCCGCCAGACTTCGCCGCACCACCAGGAGATGTGTGATGTAATTGTTCGAGCGCAGCAGGTCCGGATTGAAATCCGGCTTGAAATGCGGCTGAAAGTGCTTCGAATTATCTTCCGTGATCTTGTCCTCATCTGTGTACAGGACATCCGCACCGGTCTTTGCGATGCACTCAGCCAAACGGTAAAGAGCGTGCGGGGCTATGAGATCATCATGGTCAATGAGCGCTATGTAGTCTCCGTGCGCCATCGCCATCGCAGCGTTCGAATTTTGGGCGATTCCTTCATTTTTTTCAAGCTTTTTATAGCGGATCCGATCGTCGTCATAGTCCCTGACGATCTCACCGACTGACCGCTCTCCCGAAACCGGTTCCCGGTCGCTCGCATCCGCGATACAGAGTTCCCAGTTCTCATAGGTCTGGCCGATCACGGAATCGATCATCTCCCTGAAGAAGCGCTCCTTTGTGCAGTAGGCGGGAACGACCAGTGAAAAAAGCGGTCCCTCCTTGATCTTCGCCTTCCTCTGTTTCTCGAGCTCCTCCTTAGAGGGCGTGTGGGAACGGAACCATCCGTCATAGGGGACATCCTCCGGCTCCAGCCGCTCAAAGAGATGATTCATGAATTCACGGGGCCCGAAATGCTTCAGGTATAAAAAAGCCTTTTTGATTTTATAGGGTGTGATTTTTGGCATGTCTGCTCCTTTTACGGCTGTAATTTTCCAGGCAATTGCGATATTCTGTGCTTCATGGATATTGTATGAACATTCAAACGGCTTCCGCGCCAAGAACTTCTAACATTCACTCGAGATGTGGAAAATCATTCGCAAAAATCGCATTCCACATCTTTCGTTCATGAAGAAGTTCTAAGGCTTGTGCAGATTGTTTGAATTGTTCACACAATTCCATTTCGCACAGAGTTTCGCAAGAGCCTGCTGTATTTTTTCTCTGTCCGTCTTAAGGTCTTATCTTTCTTACGGATTCATGCTGCGCTTTCTCTTCACATAAATATGCTCCAGAATAATGAAAAGACCAAAGAGCAGCAGGGAAAATACACTGATCGCCGTGCCCTTTACAAGACCCGGACAGAGATACCGAACGGAGATCTCGTGCCTGCCGGCCGCAAGCTCCACGCCGATAAATCCGTGCTCGACCTTGCGCTGCTCCACCTCCACGCCGTCCACGTAAACATCCCATCCGTGTTCAAAGGGAATCGCGATGAGGAGCAGTCCGTCCTCAGGAACCTCTGCGGTCCCGTCGATCCTGTCATCCCTGACCTGATCTTTCAGTGTGATCTCCGCTGAGGGATTCCTGTCCGTATACCTGACGAATGCCGTTCCCGTAAAGCCGTTCGCGTCGATCCCGTAAGTCGGCTCGACCACGGATCTCGGATAGAAGGATGCTATATTCCTGACGGAAGGATCCGTATAGACGGTGATCCTTCCGAAGGTCTTCATTTTCTCCATGCCGGGAATACCCGCATCGTCGGATTCAGAGAGAACATATTTGATCCCGACGAGCTCGGCTTCATTCCGGTTCGTACATCCGAGGATATACATGTAGTGATTTATATCTGCATAGAGAATCCCCGGCCAGTCTTCCCGGATAAAATTCTGTATATTCGCGTTCTGCGTCGAGTTATAGGTACTTACCGAATGGTAGCCCTGTGCGAGAGAATCCATGCAGAGGGTCGCTCCATAGGTCTTCTCGACCCGGTAGTATTCATCATCTGTCTCCTTCAGGTAAGCCAACGCCTCAAGGGTGTCCCCGTCGTACAGTCTTTCAAAATATTCCCCGTCCTTCATGACGGTCTCCCGATTCCGGAAGTTTGAGACCGCATCGATGCCCACATTCATCATCAGGACCATCCCAAGGATGACCGCCAGATATTTCTTCGGAAGGATCTCCTTTTTCAGACCGAGGAAAAGGACGAGCACGCACATACAAAGCCCGCCTGCAAGATGAAAGACCGGAACATACCAGGGATTCTGTGCATCCGGCATGAAGATATAGCGGATATAGACGAATAAGATCCCCGCTGCGGCAAAAAGCAGGCCCGGGATGCTGATCCTCTTCTGTCTGAAAATTTCCGAAAGCACGGACGCGGAAATGAGGGACAGGTACGGCATAAAGAGAAAGAAAAATCTTGAGAACGGCGCCGTAAAGCCGTTCAGGACGGTTCCGACCGTCGGGAACCCTGCCGCAAAGGCACAGAGGAAAAGCAGCAGATACTGCGCTATGATCCGCTTCGCCACGGTCCTCTTAAGAGGTGCCCTTTCTCCTCTCTGAAGGCCCATGCTGATGCGGGGTATGAGAAAAACATACTGAGCGAGCAGGATCACAGAAAGTGTGGACAGGAACAGATTGGGATCCTCGTAGTAATTGAGGTATCCTCTGTAGCTTGAGATCCCCTTCGCAGTCGTCATGAACATACGCCCGACCAGGGCCTGATAATAATCGATCGGATAACGGTATCCGAAAAGGCGCTCCATAAGCGTGGCTTCAGAGGCAAGACGCGAGGAGACGCTCAGGATCGCCGAGATATTCGGCAGGAGCGTGATAAAGCCGATCCCGACGCCGAGTCCCATGACCCATGCAAGGTGAAAGACGTCCCGGACATACCCGAAGAACCCCCGGAGCCTTCCGAGGAAGACCCGCACCACTACATAGACACCGCTAAAGAGCAGGATCATGTATGCGGTATACATGCTGTTTATGACGACGAGGGTCGTCATGAGCGTCAGCGCCTTCCATTTCCGGGGAGCGCGGATACAGCGCTCAGCAAAGAAAAGCTCGAGCATGAGAAGGACCGGCACAGCCGCGAACTGATAGTGCTGTCCCCATACGAGCATGAACCCGTTGAACGCGTACATGTAGGAGGCAATGCACTTTGCACGCTCGCTGAGTCTGAACGCAGACATAAAAAGATACGCTGCCAGACCCGCAGCGACGATCTCCGCGACATACAGCCAGATCATCGCCCCGAAGACTGCCTTTTCTCCGAGCAGCGCGCCCACGAGATAGATGACTGCAAAAAACGGGTTCGTGATCGTCAGCATATTCATGTTGACACCGAAGCCGTTGGTAGCGTCCCAGAGTGTAATATCTCCTTCGTGAAGCTTTCTGACGACAGTCAGGATCTGCGGCAGGTACTGCTGCGAAGTGTCCGATCCTATGTCATAAAAGGCAAGGATCCTGTCCCCGAATATATACTCGTTGAAGACGATCAGGCACGTAATGAGGATAGCTGCCGAAAGTACGAGTGCAGTCTTAAAGCGAAATTTCGGACGAAACGTTTTTTCCATAAAAACCTCTATGCAGTACCTGGCACTGCTTGTGATTTTATTACGGAGGTTTTATGACCCTCCGGGGGACGCACAGGCTGCGTCGTTAAGACTGTCAGCAGTCCGCCGCTTACATCTCTTTCAGGATCGCCACATATCTTCGAAGAGCGTCTCTCCAGTCGGGAAGCGGTTCAAACCCCGCTTTGACGATCTTCGAACGGTCCATCCTGCTGTTGTAGGGCCTCTTCGCCGCCGCGCCGTACTCCTCCGATGTCACCGGGATCACTTCCACAGTCGAAATGCCTGCCTCTTTGAAGATCGCGCACGCAAAATCATACCAGGAAATATAATCTCCCTCATTCGTGACATGATAGATTCCGTACTTATCGGTGAGCGCCATGTCAACGACCAGCCTTGCAAGATCGTACGTATAGGTCGGCGTTCCGATCTGGTCATTCACGACCCGAAGAGTCGTGTGATTCTTTGCGAGATTCAGCATGGTCTTAATAAAGTTCTTTCCGTTCACACCGAAGACCCAGGCAATCCTCAGAATGAAGAACTTCTTTACATGTTCGCGCACTGCGACTTCCCCTTCCGCCTTCGTCTGTCCGTAGACGTCGAGCGGTTCGTACGCATCTTCCGGCTCCCAGGGCCTTGTCCCGTTGCCGTTGAATACATAGTCCGTCGAGAAATACATCATCGGAATGTCCAGCTCCTCGCAGACCTTCGCAATATTCAGGGTCCCGTAAGCATTGACCTTCCGGCATGCTTCCGGCATTTCCTCGGCCTTATCGACCGCAGTCCAGGCCGCGCAGTGGATCACAAAATCCACTCCCGTATCGATGATCCCTTTCCTGACGCTCTCCGGGTCCGTAATATCCATCGGAATATAGGGCATCGTCGTGACCGGCGTGCCATCCATGACACCGCTGTATACTTCTTTCAGGTCAGTTCCTACCCCGGCGATATTTCTCTTTGCGAGTTCATTCATCACGTCATGACCGAGCTGTCCGGCTACACCTGTGACTAATGCTTTCATTTTTCTACTCCTCTGATACTGGAAGTTTCATCCAGCCAAATCCATTCGGATGCCTGTCCCGCAGCCGCTCATGCAGCGCAGTCGCGGGCGGGACCCGGCTCCTTCTTCAGTTTCTCTTCAATGAAAAGTCCTGCGTGACCATGGAGAGGTTCGGGTTATAATAAGGATCCCCGTCCCTCAGGATCTCAGGCCAGCGCTTCTGGAAAATATCCATCTCCCGCTGGAACCGTTTTACCTTCTCGGGATTTCCCTGATCGAGCCCTCTCGACTTGGATTCATAGTGATACAGCTCCGCATAGGGATCGTACACGATCAGGTATCCGGCTTCCCGCACCTTCATGCAGAAATCAATGTCGTTGAATGCGACAGCCAGCTCTTCCGTGAGCCCTCCGACTTCGTCAAAGACGCTCTTTCTGACCATCATGCAGGCTGCGGTCACCGCGGAGAGATCCTGCTGGCAAATGATCCTGTGCTGATAGCCGGTCTCGCCCCGCGACTGATTGACGAACGCATGTCCCGCGATGCCGCCCCAGCCGACGATCACGCCGGCATGCTGGATCGTGTTGTCCTCATAGTACAGTCTCGCGCCGACGATCCCGACATCCGGTCTCTGGGCAAATCCGAGCATCTCGCCGATGACGTCGTCGCTGATAAATTCCGTGTCGTTATTGAGCAGGAAAAGATACTCACCGGTCGCATAGCGCGCGCCGAAATTGTTGATCGCGGAGAAGTTGAAGCCGCCTTCGTAGTAGACGACCTTCACCCTCTCATCCTGCTCCTTCAGTGTCCTGTAATAATCGAACGTCTCCTGTTCGGTGCTGTTATTCTCAACGATCAGGATCTCGAGATCCGGATACCGAACTCCCCGGTCGATACTCGCCAGGCACTTCTTCAGGTCATCCACATGATCCTTGTTAGGGATCAGGATGGTAACACGCGGTGTTGTTCCCCAGTTCCACTCTGTCCGGTAAATGCCCGGGTACTCGCCGGGCACAGATTTTGCCGGCCAGCCGAGACGGTCATAGTGCGCCTGGATCGCTCTGCACCCCGCGTCGAACGCGTAGGTCTTCGACTCCGGATTTGCGGCAGTGCTGCCCTCGAAGAATCTCCAGTGATATAGGATCTTCGGGATATGGACGATCTTCTGCGTCTCTTCCGTGCATCGAAGGATAAAATCATAATCCTGTGCTCCGTCGAACTCCGGATTCAGAAGACCGACCCGGTCGATCAGAGTTCTCTTTACGACCAGCAGGTGGCAGATATAGTTGACGGACGTCAGGAAATCCGGATCATAATCCGGCTTCAGGTTCGGCTGCATGTACTTGTCGCCGATGCCGATCTTGTCCTCATCGCTGTATAAGAATTCAACCTCCGGATCCTTCCTGACCGCGCAGGCATTCTCGTAGAGCGCATTCGGAGCGAGCAGGTCGTCGTGGTCACAGAAAACGATATAATCTCCTGTGGAGGCAGCGATCGCCGTGTTCGTGTTCTCGGAGATATTGAGCCGCTTTCCGCCGCCCGTGACCTTAATACGCGCATCCGTGAGCGCCAGACGGCCAAGGATGTCCGTGAGCGGGGAATTCTCTCCGCTGCCGTCTGATAATATGAGCTCCCAGTTCTCATAGCTCTGTGCCCTGACGGATTCCACGAGCTCTGTCAGATATTTCTCCGGTGTCTTATACAGCGGAACGACGATTGAAAAAAGTGGTGCCGGGTCAAAGACATCCTTCCGCTGCTTAGCAAGAATTCTCTCGCTCGGAAGATGCTTTTTGATCCAGTCTGCGTAAATGACCGGTTTCATGGCCGGGTTGAAAAGCTTGTTATAGGTCTTCTCCACAAGCGCCTTCACACCGTGATACTTCAGATATTCCGTACCCTTTTTCGCAAGATGTCCGGCACGCTCCGCCCGGAAGCTCACCGGATCTGTCCGAAATTCCCGAAGCATCCGATGCTCTCCCGCCCGAAAGGCGAGATATACGCTCTTTTTCGGAATCGGGCGAAGTTCGATATGAAAACCGCTCATCTCATCGACCTTCACTTCATCAAAAAGGTCTACGACGTCGATCCTCTGATAGCGCTCCACCTTCACCGGCATTTTCTGTTTTTCCGAATCAAGAACGGCCATCTCGACCGGCACAGTTGAAACAGCCCAGCCCTGGATCCGAACGAACCCGTCCTTTTCACTGACAGTGAAATCGTCGACGAAAAGCTTGATGCCTTTGCGTTTCTCCCGGAGATCCCTTCCCCTGATCTCAAAGGCAAGGCGTCTCCCTTTCTCCCCGGTCGTGTAGACCTTCAGAGTATCCCGGTCTTTCACATCCTCCGGAATGCGGAAGGTCACGATCGTCTCACTGCCGCCGTAGCGCTCATCGACATTTTCCGTGAGCTTCCTCACCTCCGGCGGAAACGGTTTTCCGCCCAGCTTCGCCGTGACCTCTGTCCGCGGAGCCAGATGGCCGCGCAGCATGAAAAGGTCCGGCTCCGCGAGGGAGAACCTGTCGTTTTTTATTAAAAATCCGTCATTTCTCATAAGATTACACTTCCCTTTTCGAAAGCGCGGAGTAGTTCGGAGGGATCGTCCCTGCCAGAACATACTCGGCAGCACTGTAATCAAGGTTCGGATTGAAGTAAGGATCGCCCTTCTCGAAGATTTCCGGCCAGTGGCTCTTTAAGATCCTCGCCTCATTCATCTGGCGGTCATGCTTTTTCTTATCCACCTTCACATCGTCCGAACCTCTCGAGAGCGATTCATGGTGGTAGAGCTGCGCCCACGCATTGTATACGACGAGCAGCCCCTTCTCGCGCACTTTGAGGCACAGATCCACGTCGTTGTAAGCGACGGCCAGCTCCTCGTCGTAGCCGCCGACCTCCTCGAACACCCGCCTCGGCATCATCATGCAGGCCGCTGTGACAGCGCTGACATCCTGTGTCTTGAAAATACGGCCGAAATATCCTCCGTGACTGCGCTTTTCAAGATGGCAGATATGACCGGCGATCCCGCCGATCCCGACCACGATGCCGCAGTGCTGCAGTCTGTCGTTCGGATAATACAGTCTCGCTCCGCACGCACCGACGTCGCTTCTCTGGCAGTAGCCCAGCATCTCCTCGATCCAGCGGTCCGTGATGACCTCCACGTCATTGTTGAGGAAGATCAGGTATTCCCCCTTCGAGTGCTTTACTGCATAGTTATTGATCGCGGAAAAATTGAACTCCTTCTCCCAGGTGACCACATGGACATTGTCGTGAGCTTTCTGAAGTTCCTCGTAGTACGCGAACGTCTCCGGCTCCGTACTGTTATTCTCACAGATGACGATCTCGAAATTCCTGTAGGTCGACTTTTCGAAGATCGAATCGACCGCTCTCTTCAGGACATCCGAAAGATCCTTGTTCGGAATAATGATCGAAACGAGCGGTTCGCCCTGGATCTCGTAGACCGTGCGGTAGCTTCCGATATCCTCGGCAAGCTCGACTCTGGCCGGGATTCCGACTCTCTTATAGTGGGCTTCGATCGCACGTCTGCCGTTCTCATACGCATACATTTTGCTCTCCGGATTTCCGGCCGTCGACGAAGCATGCGCTCTCCAGTGGTACAGGAACTTCGGGACATGATAAATTCTGCGGGCTTTCTCGCAGCAGCGCAGTATGAAATCATAATCCTGCGCGCCGTCAAATTCACTCCGCTCATACTCCCCGTCCGGGCCGGCGATCTCATCCGCCAGAGATTTTCTCACGCAGAAAATATGCGTGATATAGTTATTGGATCGCAGGAGGTCCGGATTATAGTCCGGCTTGAAATTCGGACTGTAGTAGACTCCGGCGGAGTACATGAGCTTATCCTCATCCGTGTAGACGACGTCGATCGTATGATCGCGGTTCATGGCATAGACGATCTCATATACGGCATTCTTCTCGAGCGTATCGTCATGGTCCGAGAGGAGAATGAACTCTCCCTTCGCCATCCTGATCGCCTCATTGGTATTGCCGGAGATTCCGGCATTGACCGCAAGCTTCTGATACCGGACCCTCGGATCGCTCTGATACTTCTCCGCTATGATCCTCCCGGGCTCCGGAGAAGTACTGCCGTCCGCCAGACAGATCTCAATATTCCGGTAGGACTGGCCGAGCAGGCTTTCCATAAGCTCATCAAGAAAACGCTCCGGCGTATTGAAGAGCGGGATCACGATACTGATGAGCGGCATATAGGGAAGTTTTCTTCTGCTCTGACGCTGGAGCTCTTCCTCACTGACCATGTGGTCATGGAACCAGTCGTCGTAGCCGGCGCTGTCCATCGCGTAGACCGGATGCGCGTTCTTCTCAAGGTATGCCTTGCGCTCCTTCTCTTTGAGAAGGACCTTCACTTCCTTTGCGACATATCCGAACTCATTCTCGAATTCAAAAAGGATCGTCTCATGGCGGATATCCTTCAGATGAATGCGGACAGAAAAGCCCGTGCACATTTCTTCCGGCAGGCTCAGCTGGTCATTGACGTCCGTGCGGGGATACCAGTTCTCCTGGATCGGAAGAATACGGCTCCTGTCACGTACCATGAGCGGCGGCACGACGCCCTGCATATCGAACGCCCATCCGCGGATGACGACGTCACCTCTCCGGTAAGCGAGATGGTCGATGTTGCAGACCATCTTCGCCTCCGCCTGTGTAAGGAGGGGGCGGAGCTGCGCGAAGGGATCACCCTTCCCGGTCTTCACCTGCGCCTTTCGGTAGACAAGCATCGTCTTATTCGAAGCCAGCCGGGCAGCCATCTCAGACCGTTCGATCGCGGCCTTTCTGGCATCCACATACCGCTTATGGAGAGCATCGAAATCCTTTTTCAGCTGTTCGTATTCTTCCTGATAATTTTTTTCGAGATTCATCCTTTTCTAAGTACCTTCCTGACTTTTTCCGTCGCCTTATAGGCTTTGGTCTCTGTCACTGCCTCGTAGCGGGATTTCCATATATCTCTGTCCCTGTTCAGGACCTGATATTCTTTCATGAGATCCGCATAGGCCTGATCTGCCCGGATCTTTTCCGCATTGTATTTTCCTGTCCAGGTAGCGTCCTGCAGAGCATACTTTTTCTCCCACTCCTCATCGATCCGGGCGAGCCGGCCCTGCAGATCAAAAACAGCGGCAGCGCACTGCTTCCACATATCATTGGCGAATTCAGCGGACTCGTCCGCCCTGGCCTTTTCCTCTCTGAGCTCCCCGATTCCGATCCGGGATCTTTTCGACGCTGACTTGATAAGGCCAAAGCTCCTTCCGTCCGGATCCTTTATGACCTGCCCGAAAAAGTGCTCGTAGCTCTTCTGCAGAAGGTCAGGATCTGTCCCGATCCCGAGATAACGCATCGCCTTCTCCAGAGGATAAAACTCCTCGACACGGTCATTGTGATAATAAAAATCTCTCACACAGTGGTAAATGACCAGATCTTTGGGCATGGAGAAATTCATCGTCCACTCATAGTCGATAAAGCAGGGTCCGTTCTCCGAGAAAATGATATTGCCCGGGATCGCGTCGAAGTTCGCGGCGCGAAAGCCCGGCTTGCCCTCATAAGCCGCAGCGCTTCCGAACCATGCCCTGAATTCGTCTGAAGGAGAAAAGATCTCTTCATTTTCCGGATTAGCACACAGCAGATCCCTGTGACAGTCAAGGATCTTCTCAAAGGCCTTCGGATCTCCGGATTCCACTGCCTCGTTATATCTCTTTTCAAGGGACTCTCCCCTGATAAAATCAAATACCGCTTTCCCATCCTCGATCCTCACAGGACACGGGATGATCTGCGGGTAAGCGGCCGACAGTACATCCCGGAAAGAAACCAGTTCTCTGATATGCTTCTCCCCCTCAGGGTAGACAGGCTCCTTGAGAACGTGTTTTTCATCGCCCTCCTCAATAATGGTCGTTATGACAGAATATCTGCGGCTTCTCTCATCAGAGCACTTCACAAGTATCTTCTTCATATACTCACGCACACCCGGCCGTCGTAAATAAGCAGTCGGGCATTCCCTTCTCCCGGGCTTCCCGGGCCAGCTCACCTCTTATTTTAATGATCAACAGTTCATCATTCAGGAACGCCTCGGCGTTCCTGCCGTGCCGTGCGGCACGGACCGGATTCCAAAGGGAAGATTCGTTCTTCAGCCCTTCCTGACTGCTTTCAGGAGGAACGAATTGGCAAAAATCGCTCTCTCGTCCGTCCCCTTCAGGCCTGCAAAAGCCTTTCTCTGAGAGAAAAGCTTCAGGATATCGAGGTCATAATTCGAATCCTCATCGAAATCGATCTCCGCATCCCGGATATTGTCATCGCTCAGGATGACTGTCGGAAGCTTATAGTCCGGGAACGGATAGAAATAATAGAGATCCTCAAATCCGCACCGGGAAGCAAGCTCAGACAGTTCGGATCTTGTAAAGGTCCTTACGTGGTCTCCCTTTTTATATCCCTCGATGCCGACGAACGGCTTCCCAAGGTGATCCTCATGAAAGCCCGCGAAATACTTCATCCCGAGTTTATTCTCGATCGCGACATACAGTTTTCCGCCCGGCTTCAGGCACTCAGCAATCTTTTTAAGAAAAGTCTCATAGGGGTTCTCCCCGCCGACGTAGTAGACCGCGTACTCGAGAACACCGATGAGGACCACTGCGTCATACTTCTTTTCGATCCGGATATCGCGGAAATTGCCGACAAAAATCTCTATATTGTCGAGGTCTTTATGCCTCTCGGCATTGACAAGAGACCGCCTTCTTGAGAGCTCTATGCAGTCGACCTTCTTCGCCTTCCGCGCCAGCGCTCCTGTGACAGCGCCCATTCCCGCGCCGACCTCAAGGACTTCATCCGTCTTCCCGATCTCCATGGGAAGGACGATATTTTCCCTCTGTCTTGTCAGATGGTAGAGGATCGGCCAGCTGGTATACTCGTCGAGGGCAAACTCATAGCCCTCCTCATTCCGTACGATATCGAGGATCCGGTTCTCGACCGCGTCCCCGTCACTGTAAAGATCTTCCCCGCTGTACCAGCTGTAATTCAGCTTGACCTTACCGATGATTTCTTCTTTCATGCTTTTCCTCTGATCTTTTTCAGCTCCTGCTCATAATAGTCAGGTCCGAACTTTTCAAATACCATGCGGTTGTTAACGCGAAGCATGTAATCCTGATTCGTGAATTCGATCGCGGCGTACTTCGTGCCGGTCACGATTCCCGTCAGATAGCGCTCCTCCTGCATCAGGAAAGGTAGGAGCAGACGGATGAGAAGCTGCTTATCCGGATCGCGCACGAGCTCTGCCAGGCGCCCGTCCCGCAGATACAGACCTGCCCGCATGAGGGCCTTGCCCCTCGCCCAGAAGCTTCCTCCGTACGGGAAAGCCGGGTGGGCATCCGTCTTTGTGACCGGGAAGGTCATCTTAAGAAGCTTCAGTGTCTCAAGGAGCTCGTCGTAAAGGCCTGTCCAGCCGTCTCCGATCTCCGCGAAATACCTTCCGAAGGATGGGACCGGCGGGACCAGAAGTCCGAGAGCCCGCTCTTCTTTCATTTCATCGAGAATATTTCCGATCTGCGCTGCCGACCCGATCACGCTCTCCTCCTCCCGATAGAGGAGAGAGGCCGCTTCCGATTTCGGCTCGGGAGCCTTCCGCACGTCAAAGAGATTCAGGACGCCGACGAAGAAGTAATCCTCCGCCTGCATGGAGGCCGCGATCAGCTTTTCCGCGTATGTCTCGGGTCCGTCCATATAGATGACGCGGACCGTATCCGGGATTTTCCTCAGATAGCGTCCTGCCACAAGCTCCCGGTCAACGCCCGGCTCGCAGAAAACAAAGACCGCCGCCTCATCATCCGGAGAAAATGTATGCCGGGTGAACTCCGAATCCACGAGGTACGTAAGATGAACGACCTGGCGTATATCGGGCAGATTCTGCAGACGCAGAATGTTTTCCCAAATGGGACGGGTCCGCACACCGGGAAGCTTTTTGATGGCCTCATAGGCACGGTATGAGCACTCACCGGCCGTATTCAGCAGAAAGAACTGGTAGTCGGAGAAAAACGTCCGGCGCTTGACGATCGGGCACCGGTCCTCCTCTATGAGTTCGGACGCTGCGAACATGAAGGGAGCATAGTATGTGCCCTCGAAGCGGTCAGAATCCGCATAGGCCGCCCACTTATAATTCAGATCGGCAAAATGCTTTGTAAAGATCACCTCATACTGCGTGATCGACTCCAGATAGGAGCCCGGATTCTTCATATTGCAAATGAAATCCCGGTAGCTCCAGCTCAGGAAGAAATCTCTTCGGAGCGCGAAAAAGTGCGAATTGAGATGCTCAGGAAGATATCCGTAAACGATCTTTCCGTCGTAAGGATCCCCGGGCACCGTATGATGCTTCGTAATCCCCCAGAAATCGAGATCTTTCGGATTCATTGTCTCAAACATCTCGCGGAAGGGATAGAGCGGCGCAAAGAACGTATAGTTCATTAGGACAAGCTCATCATACTTCGCAAGTTCCCTGAAGCCCAGGTTAAATATCGCGTCGCGGTAGCCGCCTACGTCAAATCCGGCATTGACCCTGCAGAAGACTTCATCCGAGTGCCGGGCAAGCCTTGCCCTGCCTTCCGGGGTGATGACGCCGTTGACTGCGACATATACGAAGGCTGCGTTCTCCCGCAGATCATCCAGCATATCAAGGACATACTGATCCACGATCCCGTCTTTGTCGTAGAAGAGAAAGACCACGCATCGGTTTTTTGATTTCACATCCAATATCATAAGATACTCCCTCAGGACTTTTTGACAGCATCGACGAGCTCATGGAACGGGGCATACCGCCCGATCCGCTCCGACTCCGCCTTTGCGAGACCTGCGTTCATATAAGTCAGATTATCCATCTCGATCTTACCGAACGAATCTGATACGAGCCAGCCTGTGTAAAATCCGTCCGCCTGTGCCGCGAAGGGGTAGAGCCGTTCGATCGCATGAAGCACCGTCGCGTCGATCGCGACCGGCTCTTCCGGGAACTCGTCATACTCCCAGTCATGTGCAAAAAGCGTCTTCATGGCATCGGTCCGCACCCAGAACTCAGAACCGAGCGGTGCGACAGGCTCTTTAAGAGGATCCATCGGAGCCCTGATCCCGAGCTTTGCGGCAAGTTCGTTCGTCACATCATAATTTACGCCCCACTCGCCTCTTCCGGTCGTCGGAAAATAAGGGCCATGAATCGGAATGGGCGGGGTCAGAAGGCCGAGCCGCGGATTCTTCTCGAAGAGGTCGATGACATTTTCCACGAAAGTGCGGGTCGGCAGGAGGCACTGAAAACACTCATACTCCCAGGAACGTCCGATGGAGAGCGGAACAGCCTGCTTCACCTTCTTATCATGGATCTTCAGGATCAGGTCATACTTCGAAAGGATATCCTTCACACCGACAAGGAAAGGTGCGACATCCCTACCGCGGTTGCCGGTGATCCGGTATTCGATCCGGTGATCCGCCTCGAGCGGGCCGAATGCTTCCCTGACGCTCGCAAGTCTCCTCTCATCCGGGACCGTCACATAAAAATCCGTCCCGGCCGGCATATTTGCGGCGTAAGCAGCACAGCCTCGTGCAAGATCTTCATAATACACGTGACAGACAAGTGCTGTGCGTAAGTGTCCGTCTTTGGCGGGAACTGCACTGTCCTCAGTTTTTCGCGGAATCTTTTCGGATACCGTATAATTTAAGTGCAGGCGCTTCTTAAGGTCTGCCATATTGACCGTGCGGAGCAGGTTCTCCCAGATGAGGTCCGTATCATACTCCGTCTCATCCCGGATGTACTCGAACGCTTCGAGCGTCGCCTCGCCGCCGCTTCTCCCGATGGCTTCTCCATAATCCTGGAAGAAGTTCCTGCGCTTGATGACCGGGCACCTCTGTGTCTCAAGAAGATAACGCGGAAAATCCCTGAGCGGATCCCACGTAAAGCCCTCCAGCGGGGCGGGATCACAGTAGACGTCCCACTTGTACCCCCGGTCCTGCATCTCCTTTGTGAAGACCGCTTCATGCGTTCCGATCGCCTGCAGATAGCCGTCGATCGCAGGCATTTTCTCCCACCATTCCCTAAAGTCCGCAGTCTTCATGAAATCCTTTCTGAAGACCTGGAAAAAGGACTGGATGTGCTGCGGAAGGTATCCGTACTTCACGGTCCCGAACGGGTCGAAGGGGACTTCGTGGAAAGCCGTGATGCCCCAGAAATCAAGGTCCCGTCCGGCCATCGCATCGAACATTTCGGAGAACGGATGGATCGGGCCGAAGAGCGTATCATTGCAGATAAAAGCCTCGTCATATTCGAGAAGCTTTTCATAGCCGTAACGAAAGAGCCCTTTCTTATAGGCGGTAATATCATAGCCCTCGTTCGGCCGGATCATGACGTCATCCGAGTTCGCACGAAGCCTGGCCCTGCTCTCCTCGTCGATCTCCCCGTTCACGACGACAAGAAGGTGATCCGTGACCTCACGGAGCCCCTTCAGAAATTCAACGACATATCCGTCCGCATGCCCGTCTTTATCATAAAACGCATACACGCCGCAGCGCTTTGCATGTTTTCCTTCCAGAATCAAATCATTTGCTCCTATACTTTATGCGTGCCTGACTTTTCCATCGATCACGGTCGTGGAATCCATATCGTAGAAGCCGACCGTGTTCTTATCCGAGATGACATTGATATCACAGATGTCATACAGTCTGTGGTAGACCGCGAACCGGTTGTCCGCGAAGCCGACGCAGCCCAGGGAGAGCAGATAGCTCCGTCCCTGCAGATTCATCTTCTGTCTGAATTCCACCACAGTCACGTCTCCCGGCTTAAAGGTCCCCGTATCGATGCGCTCAAGCATCGTATTGGTCCCGGTGACCTCCGTCCCCTGCGGATCCTTGATAGTGAAGCAGAAAAGCGGGTCGACCAGCTCCCGGTTGAATTTGACCTTCATTTTGATCGTGAATTCGCTTCCCTTGACGATGCCGGAATTAATTTCCCCCTTGTCATCGACAACGGCGAAATCAATGATCTCCGCCTGTTTCTCACCGTAGTCGAGGAGCTGGGGATTCATTTCCAGCTTCCCGTACCACTTTCCCTTCGCATTCTCCTCGTTGAGGTAGCGGGAGATGTCCTCCTTGATCGCGGAACGGTCGTCGGCGTGCGGGTTGTTAACAAGGATCTGCTTGTAGATATCGATCACCCGCTTGGAATCGCCTTCTGTCTCCTTATGTCCCTTGTTGAGAAGAACGACACGGTCACAGTACTTGGCTACAGAGCCGAGGTCATGGCTGACGAAGAGGATCGTCTTCCCGGCCTTCTTGAACTCCTCGAACTTGTGGTAGCACTTGGCCTGGAAGAAGACGTCACCGACGGAGAGAGCTTCATCGACGATGAGGATCTCCGGGTCGATATTGATCGCGACGGCAAAGGCGAGGCGGACGAACATACCGGAGGAATAGGTCTTCACGGGCTGATTGATGAAATCACCGATGTCCGCGAATGAGATGATGTCGTTGAGCCGGGCATCCACCTCCTCGCGGGAGAATCCCATGACCGTCCCGTTCACATAAATGTTCTCAAGCCCAGTATATTCCTGATTGAAACCGGCACCCAGTTCGAGCAGGGCCGATATTCGGCCGCGGACAGCTACACTGCCCTCGGTCGGGTTCAGAACGCCGGTTATGATCTTAAGGATCGTGGACTTTCCGGAACCGTTGGTCCCGATGATGCCCACGCACTCCCCTCGTCTCACATTGAAGCTGACGTCCTTCAGCGCATAGATTTCCTTATAGCGCTTCTTTCTGCTGAGTCCGAGAGATTCCTTCAGGCGGTCCATCGGCTTGTCGTAGAGCTTATATTGTTTTGTTACATGTGATACTTCGATTGCAATATCCTGCATAGAGTCTCCTCTATAAAAACCTCCGACGGTTCGCAGACGTGCGCAGTAGAAGGCGCTGACGCGCCGCGCACGTCGCGGCAAGAACGCCGAGGCGTTCCTGAAAAATTTACAGTGTATCCGCGAAATGGACTTTCAGCCGCTTGAATACGTATGCTCCAAGTACAAAGAAGGCCCCGGTGACGACCCAGAAATAGAACGTAAGGTCAAAGCGCTCCCAGAACCAGACCTTGTTGATCATGGCATCGCGGTAGCCGTTGACAATATAGAACATCGGGTTGAGCTTGAATATCGTAATGAGCCAGGACGGCATCCTGGCGCCCAGCGTATCAATATTCCACATGATCGGTGTCATCCAGACCTGGATCTGAATAATGATCGATATGATCTGCGTCAGATCCCTGAAAAAGACGACGATCGAGCAGGTCGCATAGCAGACGCCCAGGCCGTACATAAAAAGGCAGAAGGAATAATAGAGGACCTGCACCACCTTGAGATCCGGGAGGAACCCGCCGAACGCATAGAGTACCAGCATGAGCGCAATGAAGAAAAGATGCACAAAGAGCGCCGAGATCTCCTTGACGATCGGAAGGATCGAGATTTTAAAGACGACCTTCTTGACCAGATAGGTGTACTCCATGAGTGCGTTGGTCCCGCCAATCAGGACATCCTGGAAAAAGAACCAGGGAACGAGACCTGAGATGAGCCACAGGACGAACGGGTATGTGAGGCCCGTCTTCGACGTGACATCCCCTGCCCCCAGCCCGACCTGGAAGACGAACCAGTAGACCACGACCGTGACCGTCGGCTGTATGAACGCCCAGATAATTCCGAATACAGACCCCGCGTACTTCGTCTTGAAGTCGTTTTTCGCAAGCTGCAGGATAAGTTTCCTGTTCTGGATGAGCTCTGCCGGAAGCGTCGAAAATCTCTTCCGGAAAATGAAGAGCACAAGAAAAGCCAGATCAGCGACCGCCGCATAGAAAATATTCTTGATCAGGTTGTTCCTGCTCTTTGCGGCTGCAATCTGCTCCGCCAAAGCGTACGGTCCGGTCCCGGCCGTAATGTACGGATCCCCGGCTTCTGTCTCGACAAGGAGCGTGTCCCCGGAAAGTTCGGAAGAGACGATATTGTTCATCTCTTCCGCCGTCCCTCCCGCAAATGCGGGCAGGGATAACGGCTCCGTGCTCTGCTTATACACATAGTGCGCACCGCTGATCCTGAAAGACGCCTTCTGGGAACCGAGATCGATCCTCAGATAGGTCGCGTCAGACGGGATCGTAAAGACCATCTCCTGTTCTTTATTTCCTCCGGCGTAATCGACCGTCACCTGATTCGAAGGCTGGAACTGCGGTGAATTTCCGTAATAGAGCTGCACTGCGTCTGCCGCGTCGCCGGACAGCGTCATCCGTACTTCCACGGTATCCGACAGGCCGCTCCTGTGTGTCAGAATAAAAACGTTCAAAAGCACCGCAAAAAGGAAGAGCAGCGCCAGCACGATTTTTTTCTTAAAAGACATATGATCTCCTCTAATAACGTGAGTTATTCTGATCAACTCCGTTCGGATGCCGATTCCGCTGCCACACATGCTTCAGATGTATGGGCGGTATCCGGCTCCTTATCTGCGATTTTCCGTGAACTCCCTGATGCCGCCCCACTTCTTATCCTTTTCGGAAAGATTCGGGATCTCGCCTTCAGGGATCGGCCATTCCACACCGATCTCCGGATCGCTCCAGAGAAGTCCGCCCTCGTCGTTCGGATGATAGAAATCCGTGCACTTATAGCAGAATTCCGCCTCATCCGAGAGGACATAGAAGCCGTGGGCAAAATTCTTCGGAATAAAGAACTGTTTTTTGTTTTCTGCGGAGAGCAGTACGCCGTACCACTTTCCGTAGGTCGAGGAACCCGGCCTCAGATCGACAGCGACATCGAACACCTCTCCCTTCACGACGCGGACAAGCTTGTCCTGCGGGAAATTGATCTGAAAATGAAGACCTCTCAGGACCCCTTTCGTCGAGCTGGACTGATTGTCCTGTACGAAGACCTGATCGATCCCGGCCGCCTTAAAATCGTTATAATTGTATGTCTCCATAAAATAGCCGCGGTTATCGCCGTAAACGGCCGGTGTGATGACCTTGAGACCTTCGATGTCACATGTTTCTACTGTAATTTTTCCCATGATTTTTTCCTCTTTCATAAACGGCTGTACCTGAATCGTCCGTTTTCTTCTGTCATTTTTTACCGGCAGCTGCCGCCATGATCCTGTTTATTTTTTCCGGATCCCCCCAGACTTCAGGCGAAGCATCCGCCCTGTCCGGGAACTTTCCGTAGTCAAGTCTGATCTTCATATTATTGTCGCGGATAAATTTTTCCGCCTGCTCCGCGAGTGCGACCGGCCTGCCCGAACAGCAGTTGATGATCCCCTTTACTTCCGTCTGCATCGCGACCGCCGCGATCTGAGCGGCCAGCTCATCGACAGTAATAAAATCGAATTTATTTTTTCCGGTCGTGAACGGGAAGAGCTCCTGGCCCCGGGCTTCAGCCTCCTTCATTTTCGAGAAGATGCTGTTGTTTCTCGCATCGTCGCCGAGGATGTAATATCCCCGCGTCCACTGGAGCACCGTGTTCTTTTTCGCACAGTAGATCTCCATAAGCTCCCGCAGTGCGTTCTTGGCGATCCCATAGGGCGTGACCGGATGCGTCGGCGCATCCTCGGTAATAGCTCCCTCGAAGTAGCCGACTTCATGCATGGTTCCCATGACGACCAGCTGGGAAAGTCCCGCGTCGATCAGTCCCGTCAGAAAAGCGTAATGGCCCGGAAGATCGCCCACATGGGTGAAATTATAGTGGTCGAAGCCATTCCTCCATGCAAGATGGATGCAGACATCCGGGCAGCCCAGCTCAGTAAAGAGATCCCCTTCTGCGGAAAAGAGATCGATTTCTCTGTAAAGAGCCTCCGTGTCCTTAGCATCAAAACGAATATCGGAAGCCACGACCTGGCAGCCACAGTCAAGGAGCTTCTTCGTGACATGTCTTCCGATATAGCCATTCGCTCCTGTTACAAGTACTTTCATTTAACTATGCAACTCCTTTTTTATCGTGTTCCGGGAATATCCCCAAAAATCCCCGGCCCGCATCTGATCAGAGCCCTTCGGCGATCTCAACAAGATACTGTCCGTAAGCAGTCTTCAGGAGCGGCTCCGCAAGCGCTCTAAGCTGATCGGCATCGATAAAGCCTCTCTTGTAGGCGATCTCCTCGATGCAGGAAATATAGAGTCCCTGCCGCTTCTGGAACGCTGCAACAAAATCTGCCGCGTCGAGCAGCATGTCGTGGTTTCCGGTATCGAGCCAGGCGAATCCTCTGCCGAGTGTCTCGACGTAGAGATCTCCTCTCCGCAGATACTCATTGTTGACCGAGGTGATCTCGATCTCTCCGCGTGCAGAGGGCTTTACATTTTTTGCGATCTCCACGACATCATTGTCGTAGAAATAAAGGCCCGGCACTGCGTACTTTGACTTCGGATGCTCCGGCTTCTCCTCGATCGAGATCGCCTTGCCGTTCTCATCGAACTCAACAACGCCGTACTCTCTCGGATCCTTTACGTAATAGCCGAAGATCGTCGCGCCCTTCTCTCTGGACGCTGCCGCGCGCAGAACGGGCGAGAATTTCTGCCCGTAGAAAATGTTGTCGCCGAGGACCAGGGCAACGCTGTCGTCCCCGATAAATTCTTCCCCGAGAATGAACGCGTCCGCAAGTCCGCGGGGATACTCCTGGACCTTGTAGGCGAAGCGCATGCCGAGCTGGCTGCCGTCCCCGAAAAGCTCCTCAAAGTGCGGCAGATCCCGCGGAGTGGAAATAATAAGGATCTCGCGGATCCCCGCCAGCATGAGCGTCGAGAGCGGATAATAGATCATCGGCTTGTCATAGACCGGCATGAGCTGCTTGCTCACGGCTTTGGTCAGCGGATACAGTCTGGTCCCGGAACCTCCGGCAAGAATAATTCCCTTCATAGTCTTAATTCTCCTGAAATAATACAGTTTAAAATCAACAGCAGCAGACGGATGAATCATCCCAAATCACAGCAAAGAGGCCGTTCTCCTTCGAGCAGCCTCTTTCCCTCACATGCGCGGCAGATCACCTGTCCGCGTACATTTCCTCATAATACTTCTGATAATTGCCGCTGGTCACATGCTCCATCCACTCCTGATGATCGAAATACCAGCGGATCGTCTTCTTGATGCCGACCTCGAACGTCGTCTCCGGATACCAGCCGACTTCCGCGCGGATCTTGTCCGGAGCGATTGCATAGCGGCGGTCATGGCCTTTGCGGTCTGCGACATACTTGATAAGATCCTCGGTCACATGCTGCTTTCTCGGATCATCGTCAGCGAGTTCTTCACGAAGGGTCGAGATGATCGTCTTTACGATCTGGATATTCTCGCGCTCGTTGTGTCCTCCGATATTATAGGTCTCAAAGAGCTTTCCCTTCTCCTGGACCATGTCGATGCCCTTGCAGTGATCCTCGACATAAAGCCAGTCACGGATGTTCTTGCCGTCGCCGTAGATCGGAAGATCCTTGCCATGCAGTGCATTGTTGATCATCAGCGGGATGAGCTTCTCCGGGAACTGATACGGGCCGTAGTTATTGCTGCAGTTCGTGATATTGGCCGGGAACTTATAGGTGTCCATGAAAGCCTTGACCATAAAATCAGACGAAGCCTTGCTGGCTGAATACGGACTGTGCGGATCATACGGTGTCGTCTCATAGAAATAATCTTCCGGATTGGACAGGGAGCCGTAGACTTCATCTGTGGAAACGTGGAGGAACTTCTTTCCTTCCTTAAAGGTTCCGTCCGGATTCTCCCATGCGAACTTCGCCGCATTGAGCATCGTAAGAGTTCCCAGCACATTGGTCTTTACGAAAACGCCCGGATCCTTGATGGAGCGGTCGACATGGCTCTCCGCTGCAAAATGAACGACGCGGTCCACATCATTTTCGGAAAAGATCTTATTGATCGCCTCCGCGTCACAGATATCCGCACGTACAAATGTATAGTTATCGCGGTCCTCCACATCCTTCAGGTTCTCAAGATTGCCTGCGTATGTAAGCTTATCGACATTGATGATCCGGATCTCATCGCCGTACTTTTTGAACATATAATGAATATAATTCGACCCGATAAATCCGGCACCGCCAGTTACGACATACGTTCTCATAAAAACTTCTCCTTAAAAAACTGTGAATTATTAATTATTCTTCAAAGCAATCGCTGTTTACGTCAATACATTCACATCGTTCCTGTCCCTCTCCTTTACGGGGAAGGACTGCGGGTATCTCATGACGTAGTTACTGCGATTATAGCATTGAATACCGGGACATGCAAGAAATCACACTCACACTGTCCCGGCAGAACAGCACTCTTACGCTTTTTCCGGCCCGAAACCGGAACACTGAGCACACATCACGAGGATTCTGTGTCAGCGACAGGATCCGTCCGCCCGGATGCGGTATCCACCACGCCCGTCGGGAGCTCTGCATTGACGTTGACCTCATCCCGGACGACATACTGCGGTTTCCTGCTGAGGTTCAGCACCATTTTCCCCAGATAATCGCCGATGACGCCGAGCATCAGGAAGACGATCCCGAAGAAAATGAAGAGCACGCACATGATCGAGGACCATCCGACGGCAGTGTTCGGATTCAGCAGCTTATGCACGAAGACGATAATGCCGCCTAAGAATCCGACCATGGAAAATACCACACCGAAGAAATAAGCCCACTGAAGCGGTGCGACCGTATAGCTGATCATGGACAGGAACAGCCGGAGCCCTTTGCGGAACGTGTAGTTCGACTGTCCGACCTCACGCTCAAAGTGCTCGATCTCGATGTTCGCCATATTATAGGTCGTCCTGAAGAAAAGGAGCTGGATAAAG
This sequence comes from uncultured Eubacteriales bacterium, assembly GCA_900314565.1. Classification (GTDB taxonomy): domain Bacteria; phylum Bacillota; class Clostridia; order Lachnospirales; family Lachnospiraceae; genus Chordicoccus. Next base: position 53,622 of record OMVU01000016.1, on the reverse strand, counting down.
GGGCTGTCCCCCTCGTACTCCTTCACCTTATCGATCACATAGCGCCTTGCGAGCCAGAAGCTGGACATCTGGATGTCCTTCGGCCGTTCGAGAAGATGCCAGAGAAGGAATCTGCTGACCGCCCCTGTCAGATTCTTGAAGGCGTTAAACTTTCTCTCCTTGAAAACACCGAAGACGACGTCGTAGCCCTGCTCCGCCTTCTCAAGGAACTGCACGATCTGGTCCGGATGATTCTGCAGGTCGTCATCCATGCCGACGACAAAATCTCCGTTCACATAGTGAAGACCGGCCATGATCGCGGCGTGCTGCCCGAAATTTCTGGCCAGATTCACTCCTTTTACATTGCTGTATTTCTGACACACGCGGGTGATGGCGCCGAACGTATCGTCCTTTGAATAGTCATTGACCAGGACCATCTCGTAGTCGTAGCCGTCTAACTTTGCAAAGGTCTCGGCGCATGCGTCAGCGACCCGCTCAATGGTGTGCTCGGAATTATAGCACGGAATAACAATAGACACCAACATAATAAACCTCCGTAAAAGGGGTCAAGCCTCATCTAACTCTGATCCGGAGGTTTATTATGTTTTCCCTCCGGGGGATGCACACGCTGCGGTCTGGAAGGCTCTCAGCTGACTCCCTTTCATCTTATACCCTTTCGCCCCGCAGCGGCGCTCGGGCCCCTCTTGCGAGGGCCGGTCCTGATTAGATAAACCTCCGTGTAAACCTCCGTAAAACGAGCCGTGCCGCTCACTCCTCAAATCCTTGTTTTTCCAGATATTCGAAGAACAGCGGCGCCCCGCCGGTGTGAAGGAAGAGAATGTTCTCATCCTCACGGGAAGCACTGTCAAGATCCGCCAGCATGCCGCGGAAAGCCTTCCCGGTATAGACCGGATCGAGAGGAATCCCCGCACCCAGATAGGTCTCACGGATCACCCGCTCGATCTCCTCATCATACAGGGCATATCCGCCCGCAAGATACTGATCCCGAACCCGGATCCTCGTCGCGAGTTCGTCCTTCGAAGGAGCGGAAGCCCCCGTCTTTTCAAAGTATTCCAGAAGATTTTCGAGAATCACTTCCGAAGCCCGCTGTTTATTTCTCGTCACGGATATACCGATGATCTCACGGTCATCCCCGTGCCGGATGCTCCCGGCGATCAGGCCTGACTGCGTCGTGCAGGTACTCGCCGCGAGATATATTTTCGAAAAATGAACCCCGGACGCCTCCTCAGATCGGACGATCTCATCGTACGCCGCGTCATAGGCACGCATCGGCACATGGACATTCCCGTGTCCGGTCCTGTCCCCGTTAATATAGTAGGGCTTTCTGCCCTCCTGCACGAAATCCGCCATTGCCTGTTCGACGGCATCTGCGATCGCGGGACCCTTGTGACAGGGATACTCCCGGACTCCAGCAGCCCGGATCATCCGCGCATTCGGTGTATTCTCGTCTTCTTCCGCGTCGTCGATATTGTGGATCATGCTGCAGGGGAGCCCTCTCATCCTGCATGCATCCGAGAGGATCCTGCAGAGATTCGAGTTATACCCGCCGTATATGATCATCGCGTCGCAGCCGCGCTCCTCCATATCCGCGAGATATCCGGCTGAAAAGCGCACTTTATTTCCGCCGAAGGAAAACGGGATCATATCCTCCCGCTTCACGTAAATATTCTGTCCGCCTTCTGCTTTCACCGCAAAGTGGATCGGTGTCTCCGGAACAGGAAGGTCACGGGTGAGGATGATGTCTATATTCGACTCGACGCGGTGAAGCGTCTTCTCACATTCAGCGAGCGTACTCCCGGACAGGATGACCTGTCCGATCCGGTCACGCCCGTTCGTGTAAGGACGGACAGCATCTCCGGGTCCGATATTGAACGACAGCTCTAAAAGAGTATCATTTTTTTCGTTCGTGTCAACGATTTTTCGAACAATCCCGCTTCTTTTCGCCATGAGCGTGCGGGCAAGGACCGCCCTCTCCCGCTCATTCCGAAAATCTTTCGTGAGATCCTCCCCCATGGCAAGGCGTACGATCTCCTCGTAATAATTGACCCCGAACCGCTCTCCCGTCATCTCTGAAAGACCTGTCGCGCCGGACCGCCCCGTGATCTCGACGACGTATACCTTTCCGTCTTTCTTCAGACAGTCGCAGTTCACCGGGCAGTTATCGAGCCCGGTGGCCCGGACAGCAGCCCGGACTTCCTTTTCGATCAGGTCCCGCATACTGTCAATGTCATTGAGCGGGACCGAATGCCCGACCGGCGTCGGGACCGCTCCGATAAAGGCCTCCGTATTATTCGGCAAAATGAAAAGAAACTCGCCGCCGGAGATCATCGCCTCGACTCCGAACAGCTCTCCCTCGATAAATTCCTCGATCAGGCAGTAGTCCTTTCCGGTCTCGCTCATGCTCTTCCTGAAGTTTATCCGGGCTTCCTCCGGCGTATTGCTGCGGTAAATCCCGCGGCTTCCCATGAGGTCGACCGCCTTCAGAATAACGGGGAACGGCAGACGCTGCATGGCAGCCTCGAGCTCCTCCTCCGTGGATATCTTATAAAAACGGGCCGTAGATACACCGCCGCGGACAAAAGCTTCCTTCATAAGAGACTTGTCCGAGACGATCCGCGCAGCCTCCCTGGACGGACCGACCAATCCGTGGCGGCTTACGGTCTCCCCGATCGCGCGCATTCCCAGATCGAGCCCGCAGGTCGCGATCCCGTCCGCATGAAATGCCCCGGCCGCTTCCGCGACCGCCTCCGGATCCGCGATATTGACATACGCGCACTCATCCGCCAGTTCAAAACCCGGCCAGTCGCCCGGAATGCTGGCGGCGACCGTCGCATAGCCCAGCCTTTTCGCGGCCTGATAGAGCGGAGTCTGCGTATAGGCAGCGCCGAGAATCATCAACTTTTTCATATCTTCCTCTTTACTCCGTGATCACATGGATGTACTCATTCATGTTGTCGATCTTTACGCACATTTCCTCCGGGTCGTCGAATGTGATGACCATCGCGCCCAGCCCGAAGCTGCCGTTCCTGAACTTTCTGACTTCCTCTCCGGGATTTACCAGAATGCCGCACTTTACGACATTTTTCTCTATCTCGGGATCGATCCTCACTTCCCTGAAAATCCCGTCCTTCGTCGAGTGCAGGATATAGGAAGACGCGCAGCGGACCGGTTCCTTCTGATACAGCGAGCTTACATCGTCCCCGACCGCCTGCATGCAGGTGTACTCGGCGAGGTCGATCTCCGTAGCTGCGGCAATCGCATCCGTGATCAGATTGCCGCCGTTCCTGGGGCCGACCTCCATAATGTAGATCTCGCCGTCCTCGCCGACGATATACTCGACATTGTAAGCCCCCATGTGCATATGAAGAAGATTGAGCAGACGCTCGACAAGCGCTCTTGCCTTCTCGGAGATGGCCGGATCCTGCGTGGGAGGATAGCTGTGCCCGATCGGCGCGTAGAGCGAGCATTCTATATCGTGATGCTGGTCGCAGATCCCCCAGAAGACGATTTTTCCGTTCGCCATGAAGGCATCCCCGTCGATCTGATAGCCGACCCTCTGAATGAACTCTTCGATAATGATATGCTTTGAAATGGAGTAGGACATGGCCTCGGTATACGCCGCAGCAAACTCCTCCTCGGTAAAGACTTTATTTACGCCTTTGCTGCCGGAGGCGTCGATCGGCTTGACCATGGCAGGCTTTTTTATTTTCCGGAAAAAGGAGAGTGCCTCCTCATAGTCCGTGAAGCCTCCGCCCTGCGGCATCGGGAATCCGTTCTCCCTGAGAAATGCCCTGAAAAGATCCTTGTGCGTCATGATCATGACCGACTCGTACGGATTGGTGGGCAGCCCCATGGCCTCGGCGACGTAGGCCGCTGTCGGAGCGGAGACGTCAGATGCATAGGAGACGATTCCGTCGATCTGAAGCTCCCTTGCCTTCTGAAGGACCTTCTCCTTATCGATCGTGCTGATATTATAATATTCATCGGCGTACCGGTGCGCCGGATTGCCCGGCAGATAATCCACATCGATGACATGATAGCCCAGCCTTTTTGCGGCAAGCACAGCTGTCATCTGAAAATAATTTCCGCCCAGCATCATGATTTTTTTCGGCATAAATTCTTTCCTTTCCTTGAAAAAAGACAACAATTGCATTATACCACGCGCCTGCAGGAAATCAAAAGCAAATGACTAATTCGTAAAGATTCACCAATTGGCACTGCCAACTTGCGTACCGAAGGCATAAGTTGTACAATGGAATGACATATGGGGTCAGACGGAATCAGGAACGCCCGGCGTTCCTGCCGCGAGTATTCCGCGATGAAGAATAAACAGAAGACCATAAAGGAAGGACACTATGATCGATTTTAATATCCCGCCTTTCACAGGCAAAGAACTTGAATATATGAAAATAGCAGTCGCTGACAAAAAGATCTGCGGGGACGGCCAGTTCACGAAGAAGTGCCAGGCGTGGATGAACGAGCGCTTCGGCGTACCGGCCACTTTCCTCACGACGTCCGGCACCACGGCGCTCGAGATGGCCGCTCTTCTCAGCAATATTGAGCCGGGCGACGAGGTCATCCTCCCCTCCTACACATTCTGCTCCACGGCAGATGCCTTCGTGCAGAGGGGCGCAAAGCTGGTCTTCGTCGACATCCGACCGGACACCATGAATATCGACGAGAAAAAAATTGAGCAGGCCATCACGGAGAAGACGCGCGCGATCGCAGTCGTAGACTATGCCGGTGTCGCCTGCGAGATCGATACGATCATGGCTGTCGCGAAAAAGCACGGTCTCAGCGTCGTTGAGGACGCGGCACAGGGCTTCGGCTCTTTCTACAAGGGACGCCCGCTCGGCACGCTCTGTGATTTCGGCTGCTACTCCTTCCACGAGACCAAGAATCTCTCCATGGGCGAGGGCGGGGCGATCGTTCTGCCGACTCTTGAGCACAGAGACCGCGCGGAGATCTACCGCGAAAAGGGCACGGACAGAAGTAAATTCTTCCGCGGCCAGGTGGACAAGTATACCTGGGTGGACTACGGCTCCTCCTACCTGCCGAGCGATCTCAACGCAGCCTACCTCTGGGCCCAGCTCGAGTGCTATGAGACGATCTACAATGACAGGATGAACACCTGGAACCGCTACGACGAAGCGCTGCGGCCGCTTGCGGACGAAGGTCTGCTCGAGCAGCCGACGATCCCGGACGACTGTGTTCACAACGCCCACATGTATTACATAAAGCTGAAGGATCTGAATGAGAGAAGCGCAATGATCAGGCATCTCAGGGAGTGCGGAGTCCTCGCGGTCTTCCACTACATCCCGCTCCACTCCGCGCCTGCCGGACTGAAGTTCGGGCGTTTCGACGGGGAGGACGTCTACACGACGAAGGAGAGCGAGCGCCTGCTCCGTCTTCCTCTTTACTACGGACTTACCGAGAAAGACCGTGAGACAGTTATCTCATCCGTCTTCAGTTTTTTCGGAAAATGATTCCCGAGGGGAGATTAACCTATGGAAGCAGCCAGAGCATCCTTTAACGATTCCGTCATGAACGATTTCACAGACGATTCCCGGAAGAAACAGCGTGAGGCCGGTCTCCCGACCGTCCTCCTCCTGTCTGCCCTCATTTACATGGGACTGTACGGGTTCTTCATTTTCGGGAATGCGGTCTACATGTACAGTGATGTCGGCTCGGACTCCCTGTCCTCGAGCTATCCGATCATCACCATGCTTGCCCGGCTCTACCGGGAGAAGCAGTTCTCCTTCTATACACTCTCCAGCGGTCTCGGCAGTGATACGTCCGCGACGTTCCTCCAGTACCTGAATCCGCTGAAATTCCTGCTGTTGAATTTCGGGAAGGAATCCTTCCCGTTTGCTGTGCTGCTCTTTGTTTTCCTGCAGCATGTATTTACGGCAGTTTTTGCCTACGGCTTCTTCAAATCCCTGCTCAGGGCAAAGCGTCCGGCAGTTTTCGCCGCGCTCATCTGGGGTTATACGAGCTATATCGTTGTCTGGGGACAGAACTACAGCTTCGGTATCTGCATACTGCTTTTTACCGCTTCCATGTTCTTTCTGCAGCTCCTTCTGAATCGGCCGTCCAGGCTGTATTTCATGCTGCTCACCTTTACTTTCGCGCTTTTTATCGCTTCCAATTACTATTTCTTCTACATGACAGGCGTGTTCACGATCTTCTACGTGATCTTCTTCACGCTCTCCGTCAGGGGAAAGGACAACCGTTTCGTTCGCATGATAAAACGGCTCCTTACGCTGGCGCTCTCGGCCCTGATGGCAATGGCCGTTTCATGCGCCGCCATTCTGCCGATCGTCATGAATTTTCTCGGAAGCGCGCGGACCGGCGACACGGCGAGCTTTGATCTGAGAGCTCTCCTGACTCCTTACGGCATGAAGGCTTATTTCACCTTCCTCGGCCGCTTCTTCTCCGCTTCCATCATGGGATCCGGCTCAGATTTCACAGGGTATCTCAACTTCTACGAGACGGCCCTTCTCTTTACCAGTTCGCTTTTCTTCTTCGCAGGGCTGTACGTCCTGTTCAGAAAGAAGAGCGTGATCCAGACCATCCTCGTCACCGTGCTCGTCGCCGGGATGCTGTTCTGCCCTGCCGCAGGAAAACTTCTCACCTTCAATATTTTTTCCCAGCGGTACTCTTTCATGATCTGTTTTGTCGAGGTCATCGCGATCGGATTTCTTCTCAAAGATATCTTAAGCCTTGACATGAAGACCGTTCCGGCCTTCTACATCTCGGCGCTGGGCGCGCCGCTCATCACAGCCGGTGTGCTCTATCTTCTCTATATGCGGAGAACGGCGCTCGGATATACGCTCAACAAATTCGCATTCCTTGCCGCTGTCGCCTCCATCGCAGTCTGGACCTTCTGGCTGATCCTCGCAGGACTCATGAAAAATAAACGGCCCGCCACAGCTGTCGGTCTCCTGCTCCTTGCCGCAGAGCTGCTCATCACCAACCAGGCGGCGGTCTATGACCGGGCTTACCTCACGAAGACCGATTACAAGGCAGATTATTTCAATGACGGAACACAGGACGCAGTCGCAAAGATCAAGACGAGCGACAGCGGACTCTACCGCATAAACACCAGCACGGAGTATGATTTCGCAAATGAAGGGCTTGTTGACGGCTTCAACGCAACGACAACCTATTCCAACACCAATCCGGCAAGCATCGTCTCACTCTCGAGAGCATTCGGAAACTATCAGCTCTCAAGCAACTTCTTTATCGCAGGCTATGAACAGTATTATCTGTACACCCTGCTCGCAGGAAAGTATCTCGTCTGCGATCTTCCGGACAATGCGTCCGACTCCATTGAGCCGCCCTGTTTTAAGGAGACGGACAGGACGGAGACGAACGTGACTTTTGAAAATGTCAACGCGCTTCCCTTCGGCTACCTCTACCACGAGGAAATGGACGGGGCAGATTTCGTCACGATGAACTCCTACGAAAAAATGCGCGCCCTGGCAAAGTCCTATGTACTGACGGAAGAGATCGACGAGACGAAAAAGAAGGATGCCGACGACCATACGAAGCCGGCGGAAGGGGATACTGTCCTCGACCTTATTCCGAAGATCCACACAGTCAACAACTGCGATCTGGCTCCGGTCGGAACAGACAGGATCAGGGTGAGGTCTGTCGGCCCGGATGCCTATTTCTTCCTCGACATCTCCGATTATTATTCAGAAGATTCCGCGGAAACGCAGTTCCTGCATCTTGCAGCGGAAAGAGAATCGCTCAGGCAGGATACCGATCTCGAAGTCTTCATTCTGACGAGCGAGCATCCTGATCTCGGGGACTGCATTTCCACGACGATGCCGCTCAACTTCATCTTCAACGATTCCGTGATCCTGCTTCCGGACCACACGACGCTTCTCCGTATAGATCTTCCCGATGACGGTGAATTGGTGTTCAGTGCCATGGAATTCATCACCTCAAAGGGCGCTTCAGAAGATTTCAAGGAGCTTCAGAGTACGGAGATCACGGATATCTCCTTTGAAAATGATACCTACAGCGCGACTGTGAAGAATCCGAAGACGGACGCCATGCTCTGCATTCCGCTCCTGTACACCTCGAACTGGAATGCGACCGTCAACGGGTCAAAGGTCCAGGTCTTCAGCATCAACGGAGGCATGTGCGGGATCACTCTTCCGAAGGGGACCTGTGAGGTCAAAATGACCTATGAGATTCCGAACTTCGGGATCGCGGTGAAGGTGTCTGCGATCAGTGCGGGCGTCTGCCTGCTGATCGGGATCATTCCGCCGTTCCGGAGGAAGAAGGAGGAGGACGAATAACAGCCGGTCTAACTAAAACTTCCCGCATCCGGATCCTGTAAGCTCCCGGAATAAATATTTCCACGTCGGGACGCTCCCGCTCGCTCGCACTGGCAGCGGTACTAACTTTCTTTTGCAGCCTTCGGCTATAAAAGAAAGAAGTACCGGCCGTGCTCGGACGCCCGACTTTGGAAATCATTTATTCCTGGTCGCCATCAGACGATTGTATGCGGGAAGTTTGAGTTATCTCAGCAGAAACCCCTCTTCTATAATCGTTATTATGTCATGATATTGTTTTAGCCACCGCTTGTAGCGGAGAGCCCACACCGAGTTCAAGAATGCCTCAACGTTCTTGCCGCGCCGTGCAGGGTGCGAAGCGCCTTCTCTGCGCGCGTATCTCACGACTCAAGTCACGAGTATAGCGCGATAAAGAATAACAAAAAGCCAGCCCCGCTGCGTCATCAATTGCAGCGGGGCTGTCTTTTTGTCCGTTTCCGGGTATTTTCTTTCATGCAAACTGCCGGTCTGTCAAGAACGCCTCGGCGTTCTTGCGTACCGCGCGGGATACAGAACTCCTTCCTGATTGCGCGACCGTGATCTGCCGGAGGTTTCATTCTCTGCCGCTTACCTTGTAACCCATGTAAGGATTAAAATCATGATATTTCTGCGTCAGAGATCAATGGCTCTCCCTCACCGGCCGCAAGGGACTTCTCCTCATACAGATTTGCACCCGCTTTCGGTTCCGGATTTCTTTCAAAATTCAGGCGTTCCTCCTCCACGACCAGCGGCCGGTCAAGCACTCTCGAATTGATCGACAGAATATACTCGCCGAGCATTCCGGTAAAGAAGAGGTTCAGTCCTCCGAGGAAAAAGACGCCGATCACGAGCGGGGCAATTCCGGCACGGAACCAGTCCCAGTGAATCAGCTTCAGGATAAAATAAACGATCGCGACCAGGAAGCTCAGACCTCCCACGATAAAGCCGAGGAAAGTCGCCAGTCGCAGCACCACCTTGGAGTAGGATGTGATACCCAGCATTGCGACATCGTACAGGCTGTAGAAATGGTTCTTGCTCTTCCCGGCCCTGCGGTTCGGCCGCTCATATAACACCGTCTTGTACTCAAAGCCGAACTCCGCGACCATCCCTCTGAAATAAGGGACCGGGTCGTGGATCTGGCGGACGACCTCGACGAACGCTTTATCAAAAAGTCCGAAGCCCGTGAAATTCTCAATGTGCCCGATATCCGTGATCTTTCTCAGGAACTTATAGTAGGAACGGCGGACGAAAGCCATGAAAAAATTCTCCTCCGTCTTCTCCTTAATGGCAAGCACGAGCTTATATCCATTCTCCCACTCCCGGACAAGCTCCGGAATGAGTGCCGGCGGATCCTGAAAATCTGCATTCAGACGAACGACGCAATCCCCGGAAGCCTGCTTGAATCCATGGACAGGGGACCTCATCTGCCCGAAATTCCTTGCGTTAAAGATCGCCTTGACCTTCGGATTCTGTTCGCAGATCTGCCTCAAAAGGATTTTTGTGCGGTCATTTGAGTGGTTGTCGATATAAATGATCTCATAATCATACTGCGGAAGCTGCTCGTCAAACAGTCTGACGAGCGTATCCGTCATCGGGCCGACATTCTCCTCCTCGTTGTAGGTCGGAATGACGACCGATATCAGTTTCTTTTCCATAAAGCTCCTCCTTAGAGCTGACTTTCACGCATCCACGCAACGGTCCTTCTGATCCCCTCCTCGAACGAGACCCGGGGCACAAAGCCCGTATCCGCCGTGAGGTTCGTGATATCCGCGCACAGGTTCCTCACCTTACCGTCCTTCGGGTATGGGATATCTCCGATCCCGGTGACGGGAACACCGCAGGCTTCCGCCATCTCCTCGATGAACGAACGCAGTTTGCGGCTCTCCCCGCTCCCGATACAGTAGACCGCCCCGTCTTTTCCCTTCTCACCCATGAGATAGAACGCTCTTCCCGCGTCCTCGCTGAAGAGATAATCCCACCTGTGCTCTGCAGGAGAAAATGAAGTTCTTTCGCCATCAAGCATTTTCCGGATGCTCATCGAGATCATCGAGGTCGGTTTGTCGTAGATCCCGTAAGTGCTGAAGATCCGGGGCCAGATGAACGCGATACCGAGCTCACGTGCGAGCATCCTGCCGAGAAGACCGGCAGCAAGCTTTGCCGCGCCGTATGGCGTGACCGGATTCGTCTCTGTATCCGGTCCGATCACGTCCAGATTTTTCGGGCCGTATTCCGCCTGGGACCCCGCTCCGATGAACTTCTCCGCTCCCATCTCTGCGGCGACCCGGATCGCTTTCAGAGTCGTCCGGATATTGTCGGCCTGAAGCTCCGTGCTCTCATTTCTCTTCGCCCCGGTATGCCCCCATGCAATGTGATAAAAAGTATCGATCCGGACGGGAACCTTTGCAGGCAGTTCCCCGAGTGTATCAAGATCTCCCTCGACCAGATGAAGACGGGAGCTTGCCGGCAGCCGTCCGAGCTTCGGGGTATTCTTCCGCACCATGGCGTATACTTCGACCCCGTTCGCCAGGCTTTCCGAAACGAGCGCTGACCCGATCATGCTGGTCGCGCCGGTCACAAATATTCTTTCCATGTTTTACCTCATCGAAGATACGTCCGGCAGGAACTCCGTACGTTCCTGACAGACATTTCCGGCTTTCGGAGGCCTTTCTCATGAAGGCGGAACTGAAAGCTTCGCGTTCCTGTCAGATAGTCCTCATCCAAGAGACCCTTCATCGAGCGGAATGATCATGTTCTCCCGGAGCTCCTCCCTGGGGAGGAACGGGAACATATCCTCGAGCGGAGCGGACACCATACTGCCGTCCTCCAGTTTTCTCGAAGAGGTCTTCGGAAGTGTCTTCTGCAGCTTTGTGACAAAGATCTGGCACACTGTCGGTTCCTCCGCATCGAGGACCTCGCGGATCGTCTCCGCAAGTCTGTCGGGATCTCCACAGGAAGTATAGCGGAAACCGAAGGCCGGCACAAGACATTTAAGGTCCGGGAAGCTCAGATCCCCGCTCTCCTCGCCGACACCGACGAGCGATGTCTTGAAAAAGCCGCTCTGTGTCATGCGCACGGAGTGATATCCCTCGTTATTGACGACAAAAAGTTTAAAGCGGATCCGGTTCTGTCTGAGCGTCTGCAGCTCCTGCAGATTCATCATGAGACTGCCCTCGCCTGTCACACAGACGACCTGCTCTCCCCCGATCGCCCGGCTTGCGCCGATGATCACCGGAAGATCGAACCCCATAGAGGCCATATTGGAGTTCGTGATGAACCGCTGTCCCGCCTTCGGCTGCCAGACCTGACTGCCGACGACCCGTGATGTTCCGCAGCTTGCGATGAGCACCGCATTTTCCGGAAATGCCTTCGTGAGTTCCCTGTAAAATGCATAGATATTGGTCCGGCCCGGTTCAAGGATCTTATAGTGTTCCTCTGTAACGACCGGATAGCGCTCTTTCCAGACCGTACAGCGCTCTCTCCAGTCTGACGCAGATGAGAGAGGCTTCTCCTTCGAAGCGCCCCGCCGTTTCACCTCCGCAAGAAGCGCCCGGATAAAAGCGCCTGCGTCTCCGACGACCGGAAGGCTCACGTGAAGATTCGGCTTCCTGATTTCCTCCGGGTCCGCATCCACCATGATTGTGAAAGCCTCCCTCGCCCAGCTCTCCGTCTTGAAGCCGGTCTGGGAAAAGCTCTGACGGCAGCCTACCGACAGAAAAAGATCGCTGTTCTGCACGGCAAAATTACCCGCGCGGTCCCCCGTTCCGCCGCAGCGTCCGGTAAAGAGCGGATGCGCGCCGGGAATGGCATCTACCGAGCTCACGCCGGTGACGACCGGAACGCCCAGAAGATCGACAAGTTCGAGAAACTCTTTATGCACACCGGCGAGCCGGACGCCGTTCCCCGGGAAGAAGACCGGCCGCTCCGCCACCTCAAGTCTGTTCGCGATCTGCGTGATCACCGTATCCGGAATCTCAGGCGGCAGCAGATCAGCATCTTCCTCCGGATCGAAGGCAGGAAGGGTCTCCGTCTCCACGGAAGCACCCTGGACATCCAGCGGGATGTCGAGCCATGCCGGCCCGGGCCTTCCCGCGCGGGCGGCAAAGAGGGCACGCTCGAGATGATAGCGGATCTCCTCCGGTTTCCGGACAAGCTGCGCGTACTTTGTGATCGGGCGAACGATGGATGTGATGTCGCACTCCTGGATCCCCCTGCTCCGCAGCTTAAGACCGGTGGCCTCGACACCCGTCGCGTAACGGGTCTGGCCGGATAAGATCAGCATGGGAACAGATCCCATCCATCCTCCAAGAACACCGGTGACGGCATTGGTCGCGCCCGGTCCGGCCGTGACGCAGACGGCCGCCGGTCTGCCCGCCACGCGCGCATAGGCCTCTGCCGCCATCGCGCAGGCCTGCTCGTGGTGATGGTAGGTGCAGCGAAGTTTTTCGTGGTGCCCGAACGAATCGTTCATATGCATCGCAAGGCCTCCCGGCACGGTGAAGACTTCACGAATTTCATTTTTTACAAGAAAATCGGCTATATAGTCGGATACTTTCTGTCTCATCCCTTCTCCTTTAGAAACCGAGGGCACCTGCGAAACTCTGTGCGAAATGGAATTGTTTGAAGTTAGAAGTTCCTGGCGCGGAAGCCGTTTGAATGTTCATACAATTTCCATGAAGCATAGACTTTCGCAATTGCCTGACTGCCTGTTAAGAAACTGCTTTTGCCGCTCAGATATAGTCCGGGCACTTATTCTCGCACACCATGGTCTTTCCGGATGCCTGCACCGGGATCTCATCCACATAGGTCACATCGATGACCGCATCCTCGCCGAGATAGTGCCTGTAGGAGGCCAGCAGCGCTTCCTCATCAAGCTTCTCTCTGTCCGCGTTGACGAGCAGCTCATACCTGTTCTTCTCCCACTGGATGCACCTGGCCTGATGGACGATCCCCTCCTGCTTGAGCAGCAGGTTCATGAACACATGGATCGAGAGCGGTTCCCCCTTTGTGTTGTAGAGGAGAGATCCCCGTCTCCCGTAAATCTCCGTAAAGTAAGCGTGCTCTCTTCCGTCCGCACCGGTCTCACGCACCATGATCCCGGTATCTCCCGTGTCGTAGCGGATCATCGGGAAAGCGCGGTTATAATAATCCGTGACCACGATCCTGCCGAGTTCGCCTTCCTCTGCGGGCATGTCGCTGTCGATCTTAAGAATCTCCACGTAATAATTATAAAGGTCGATCGTATAGCGCCTGTCCCCGTTCACGCAGACGGCGATAAATCCGTTCTCATTGTTGCCGTAGGAGCGTACCGGCGGAAAATGAAAGACCCTCTCGATCGCCTCGTATGTCTGGTCCGGCATAGCCTCACCCATGGAGAAGATCATTTCCACTGACCACGTCTTCACGTCGATATTTTTTCTCTCGATATACTGGACCAGTGCGGTCAGCGCCCCGGAATACGCCACGATGACCTGGATCCGTTCCTTCCGCAGACGCTCGCACACCGTCTCAAGATACGCATCTCCCATATTGGAGATATCATACATATAGAGGTTGTTCCGGAAGCTCTTCCACTTCGTGATCGCGTTCCGTCCCGGAATCCAGACGCGGAATTCCCCGCGCTTCATTCCCATCCTGAAGCCGTTCAGCTCATAAACAGCCAGCATATTGGAGAAAATGTGATCCATCTTGAACGGATCCGCGTAGACCGTGAAGGGAACGCCGGTGGATCCGCTCGTATTCAGCTGGGCCAGGCTGTCCCGGTCCGCAGCATATTCATCCGAAAGGATCGCATCCCGGTTTTCGTTATAGTCCATCTTCTTCATGACGGGAAATGCGGAAAGTCCCTGTGAAGGATCGATCTTTCCGTAGAACTCCGTGTGCTCCGCGGCATAGTCGAGGATCATATGAAGACGTCTCTCCATATACTCCGGCGTCACGCCGTCTATGATTTCTTCCATGTTGCGGCGGATCAGGCTGTTCATTTTCCCGCCCTTCGCCTTATCGAGCGCAAGAAATGCCGCTCTCCTTGAGACTTCTCCGATACTCATAATAGCCTCCGTTCAAACTTCATTTTTCTTTCTGCCGACCATATAAAGGCCGAACAGCGTGACAATGGCCGCGCGGGCAGCGTTCGCGATGAGGACTGCCGTTGAGAAGCCGGCCAGTCCGTACTTCCCGGTCACGGAAAGGACCAGGGCCGTGATCATCGCAAGGTGGAGGATCTGCAGGATCATCTGCCATTTCTCCTCCGTAAAGGTCAGGACCACGATAAAGAGGTATGCGGACAGGACGCCAAGGACCTGACTCGCATTGACGATCCCGATGACCGGCCGGACAGACGCATACAGATTCCCGTAAAAAAGCCTGAGAAAGATCGGCGTGAAAATCTGCGCGCCGATAAAGAACACGAGGCTCACTCCGTAGCCTGCCCCGACAAATTTCAGATACTGGACCCTCGTCAGATTTTCCTTTCGCTTCGTGAGGAAGGAAATGATGATCGTATTGATCGGGGCGACGAGAAGGACCAGGGTCTTTCCCAGAAGCGAGACCGCATAGTACTGGGTGACTGCAAGGTCGGAGATCAGGAACTTCAGCACAAGGCGGTCAATGTTCAGCGTCACGTTGGTGATGACGTAGGAGAACATGAGGAAGATTCCCCGCCGGAGCGCTGTGGAAAACCACCTGCTGGGTGTAAGGAAATCTGAAAAGACCGTTCCCGTGACCGCAAGGTAAAGGAGGGCAAGCACTTCCCCCGTAAGGAAGATCAGATGCCACATGCCTGTCAGGAAAAAGAGGCCGAAGCCCGCGAGATATCCGCCCGTCAGGACCGCATAATATGTAAAATACTTCCGGTAATTCAGGTTCAGACGATATTCGACGTCCCCGTAAAAGCGGAACACCATGAGCAGGATCAGCACGAAGATAATGACTGCCTCCACAGGGCTCCCGATGGAGCTCCTCCCGATGACAAGCGAGATCACTCCTCCGATACTGCCGAAGAGAAGAAGCATCCGGTCATAATCACCGTTCACTACGCCGGCGGTCCGCCGCACGACAAGACGGCTCGTGTTCAGAGCCTGTCCGATCGAAGGGCAGACGATCGCCGCGATGCCCATGATAAAGAGAAGGCTGCCCAACATCTCACTCCCCATATGTCTGTTCAGATACGGGTAAATGAAGATCTGGAGCACGCCGTTCATGAGAAGACCGGCCCCGATCGTGTAGGCGGTGCTTCCCGCTATTCTTTTCTGCTGCTTAATATCTGCCAATGATAGACCTCTGATTCAAGAATGCCTCAGCGTTCCTGCTGCGACGTGCGCGGCGCGCAGGCGCCTTCCAATGCGCACGTCTGCAGTCAGCCGGAGGCTTTGATCTGCTTACTGCTTCGCATACTTTTCGCAAAGATTCTGAATATACTTCCGCTTTCCGGAATTCAGAACGGGGATCTCATCAACGAACTCGATGCGTATGTCTGCATTTTCTCCGAAATACGGACGGATCCTGCCCAGGATATCCTCCATATCCATCTTCTCCCTGTCTCCGTTCAGCCGAAGCGTGTAGACCGTCTCCGTGTTCTGAATGAACTGGTACTGTCTTACCCCCTCCACGTCCCAGAGATTATTGGTGATGACATAGGGCGTCAGGGCGTTGCCTTCGGTATCATAGATCGTATCGCTCCGCCTGCCGTAAAGCTCCTTCAGGATGAGCCGGTAGCGGTCTCCGTTCTGCTTTCGCTCCGCGACTGCAATATCCCCGTTGTCATAGCGAATGATCGGGAACGCGTAATTGTTGAGGTCCGTGATCACGATCCTGCCGGGTTCTCCCGGGGCTGCGGGCTCGTCGGAGTCCATCTTCAGGATCTCGTAATAATAGTTCTCCGTGTCGATGTAATAGGAATCCCCGTCCGGCGGCTGAACGCCCATGATCCCGTTCTCCTCATTGGAGTACCAGGCCTGGACCGGGCAGGAGAACTGTTCGGAAAGCCGCTTTCTTGTGACGGTCGGCATGCTCTCCGAAATCGGAATGATCGACCGGACCGCAAAGCCGCTCGTATCCACATGATTCCTGTCAATATAGCGGGAGAGCTCTCCGAGCGAGGACGCGTAGCCGACCAGGGCCTTCACGCGTTTTTTCCTGAACATGTCGAGCATCTTTCTGCATCCCTCGTCACTTAGATCCGAGGTATCCACCATGATCATATTCTCGGCAAGAAGACGCAGCTTCCCTTTTTTCACGTTATTGACCCACACTCGGAGGAAGCCCATTTTCATGCCGATATAATAGCCGGCCATGGCCCCGAAGAAAATTCCCTCCGCCGTGTCGTGGGCAATTTTATCACTGTTTTGAATGACGGTAAGCGGAGTCCCCGTGGATCCGCTCGTCGACATCTCCCGGCATCCCTTCCGATCCGCGAACTCCGAGCTTATGAATGCATCATAATGATTTCGAAACGTATCCTTGTTGACGATCGGCATGTCCGAAAGCGAAGCATTTTCCGGGATATCCTTATAGAACTCCGTTGTCGCTCTCGCGTGCGCGATGAGACGCCTGATTTTTTCATCCGTCTCCTGAAGAGACGTACCCTCCCGGTAGCTTCTTCGGATATCGTCGTAATACTGTCTTACTTTTCCGCCGCGAAGACGGTCCAGCAGAAAAAAGCCGAACCACCTGGCTCTCTCATCCAGAATCATTTATTCACCCCAAAATACTCTCTGATCTGCCTGTCTGTAACTGCGATCATGTCTTCACCCGCCTCCCGGGATTTCGTCCACTCGACAGTCCGATTTACGGCTTCCCCGACATGCATGGCCGGACGCCATCCGAGCTTCATCCGAATGAGCGAGCAGTCGAGCTTCAGGAAGTTGGCTTCGTGGGGCCCGCCATCATAACGGTTCTCCCAGGAGCACCCGTCTCCCCAGGCACTGCAGAAGAGGTCCGCAAGTTCACCGGTCGTCACGCAGTCCTCGTCTCCGGGACCGACATTATAGGATCCCGCAAGTTCAGGATCCAGATCCTGCTGGACCGCGATCAGAAGATACGCGGACAGCGGCTCCAGCACGTGCTGGTACGGCCTTGTCGAGAAAGGATTCCTGACAATGATCTTTTCCCCGGATGAAGCCGCACGGATGCAGTCCGGGATAATGCGGTCCGCCGCAAAGTCGCCGCCCCCGATCACATTGCCTGCGCGGGCTGTCGAGACAGCCGGTCTCCGTCCCGCAAAAAAGGACTTCCTGTAACTGTGCGTCACGAGTTCAGAGCAGGATTTACTGTTTGAATACGGGTCATAGCCGTCCAGAGGATCATCTTCCCGATACCCCCACGGCCATTCCCTGTTCTCATAGACTTTATCTGTCGTAACATTTAAAAATGAACGGACCGATTCGCACTGCCTCACTGCTTCAAGAATATTGACAGTCCCCAGGACGTTCGTCTCGTAAGTATAAACAGGATCTTTATAGGACTCCCGCACAAGAGGCTGCGCCGCCAGATGGATCACGATCTCCGGTTCCGCACTGAGTACGGCCTCCTCCAGGTGCCGAAGGTCCCGGACATCTCCCTCGATCGAGTGCATCCGTCCGGAGAGCTCCAGAATATCAAAAAGACTCGGATCCGTGGGAGGCGCTGTCGAATATCCCGTTACAGTCGCTCCGGCAAGGAGCAGGATCTCCGTGAGCCAGCTGCCCTTAAAACCGGTATGACCTGTCAGAAAGACTTTTTTCCCTTTGTATGCATCGAGTATAGAAATCAAACTGCTTTTCCTCCGAAAATACGTCTTAATAAGGTTTGCTTAGCGCCTTCCTCCCGCTGTCCGGATCACCGAAATTCTTACGCAAAAGATCAGTCCCAGATCTTCCAGGGCGCGTTCCCGCTCTCCCACATTTTCTCCAGGATCTGCTTCTCCCGCAGTGTATCCATGCACTGCCAGAAACCTTTATGCTTATAACCGTCCATCTGTCCCCGCCTTGCGGCTTCTGCGAGGGGATAGCGCTCAAGGACCGTGTCGTCCCCCTCGATGAGGTCCAGAAGCTCCGGTTCCAGGACCATGAAGCCGGCGTTGATCCAGCCTCCGTCTTCCTTCTTCTTCTCCTTGAAGCTTTTAATGCTCCCGTCCTCCTGCATATCGAGGATTCCGAAGCGGCCTCCCGGCATGACGGTAGTGATTGTGACCATCTTACCGTTTTTTCTGTGAAAATCAACCAGTTCCGGAATATTTATATCCGCAACACCGTCTCCGTAGGTGAGAAGGAATGTCTCATTTCCCAGATGTTCCCGCACCCGGCGCACTCTTCCTCCCGTCATCGTGTGGAGACCCGTATCCACCAGTGTGACTTTCCACGGCTCCAGATAATTGTTGTGGACGATCATCTGATTTTCGCCGTTCCTGAAGTCAAAGGTAATGTCACTGTTATGCAGATAATAATCTGCGAACCACTCCTTGATGACATGCTGCTTATATCCGCAGCAGATGACGAACTCATTGTACCCGTAATATGAGTACATCTTCATAATATGCCAAAGGATCGGTTTTTCTCCGATCTCGATCATCGGCTTTGGTTTAAGATGGCTCTCTTCACTGAATCTTGTGCCGAATCCTCCGGCAAGTATAACGACTTTCATATGTCAGATTCCTGTCCTTTTCTCCAATTCCGGTTTACAGAGTAACTGGTGCCGTTCACATTTCACTTCCGCCGCATCCTCATTCCGTTTTACAGAGTAACGCGAAAAGTAAGGAATAACATCCGGTCATTCCTTACTCTGTTTACCTCGAAGGTTTTATTGCTGTCTGCTCAGTTCCCATTCTCATTCCCGGAAGCGGCGTCTTCTCCGTTCCGCACCGGTCCTTCGGAAAGGAAGTCACCGATCTCAACAGATATGCTGTCATCGAACAGATAAGAAGACATATCCTCCTCTGAGGAATCTGAAGAAACGTCCGCCCCCATGTCATTACCGGGAACAGCAGCACTTTCGCTCTCTCCGCCGTTCTTCAGAAGATCTTCCCGGTTATCGCCGGCTGCGGCATTTTCCGGATTTTCTTCCTTTTCTGCCTTCTCCGCAACGGCAAGCGCTTCCGCGTCGACCGGCAGCCCGGCAGGAGAATCCTTCTGCTCGATGATATACGCCTCATCTGCTGCCTGGATCTTCTTCTTGAGCTTCCTGCGTCTCACCGCAAGGGTGATGATGATGACCAGAATACCGGCACAGACGACTCCGCCAAGTATATAGATTGCTAAGCGGAAGGTCTCTCCGTCGAGTTCTCCGACCGGTCCGGTGCTCTCCTTCGGGCTTCCTGCTGCCTTCGATTCCGTCTCCCCGGTCTTTGCAGAGGAAGCAGTATCTTTCGCTCCCTTCGACTCGGTCTTTTTCGCGCCCTCAAGCTCCTTCTTATACTTCGCGGCATTTTCCTTCGTCATCAGAAGGTTTCCCACTCTCTGACCGTTAAAGCGGTAGACCCAGTTGACCATCTCGCCGGCGTCCGATGAGCCTGCATCCTGCTCTTCTATTGTACACGCGTCAATATTTACACCCTTCGGAAGCGTTACTTTTCCGCCTCCCGCCGTCAGTTCGGGATTTCCGACAGACTGGACCGCAAAATTATTGAACCCATAATCAAGTATCCTGATATTATCCTCGGCAGCGTATCCCGCATCCTCCGCATGCATCGTGACGACGATCAGTGTCATGCCATCCCTGCTCACGGCATTGATCAGCGTATGACGGGCGCCGTCCGTATAGCCGGTCTTCCCGCCGATCGTTCCCGGATAATAATAGGCCGGAGAGACAAGGAGCGGATTGTGGCTCGTAAGCTCACGTTCTGCAGCCGTCATGTTCGTTGGCGGGATCGTGTAGGACGGCGTATTGATGATGATCCTGAAATCTTCCCGACGGAGCCCTTCCTGCATGATGAGCGCCATATCGTGAGCCGTCGTCACATGTTCAGGATCCGGCATGCCGCACGCATTCGAAAAATGCGTACCCGTACATCCGAGCTCCGCTGCCCTGTCATTCATCATCTGGACAAAATTGTCGATAGAGCCGCCGCCGATATATTCTCCAAGCTGCGTCGCCATATCATTCGCAGAGTACAGGAAAGTTCCGTAAATGAGTTCTTCGACAGTGAACTCCTCCCCGACTTTCGTATACAGGTTCATACTGCCGGATTCCGCATAGCGCACGCCGGTCTCCGTCATCGCGACCCGGTCCTCCAGATTGCCTCGTTCAAGGGCAAGAAGGAGCGTCATGACTTTCGTGATCGACGCCGGAGCCATCGTTGCCCCGATCGACTTGTCATAGAGTACCGCCCCGGTATCCGCGTCGATCAGACAGGCTGTCAGTGACCTGCAGTTCTCCCCCTGAGGCCATCCGGCAATCGCGTTCGTGGAGACCTCCGGAGGTGCTTCCGGTGCCGGCGCGGCAGCTGCCGCATCCTGTGCCGATGAATCCTGTGCAGGTGCTGCTGTCTCCGTCGACGCAGCGGATGCGTAGATGCTTTCCGGTACCGAGCAGAAAAGGACCGCTCCGGTGAGAAGGACTGCCGTCATTCTGCCGGAATATCGGGCGATCCCATGTATGATCCGTGATACTATATCCTCTTCATTCAACTCATTCAATTGTTCATACCCCCAAAAATCAGTATCTCCCCATTACGCAGGAACGCCTTGATGTTCCTGCCGCGCTGGCGCGCAAAGGCCTTCCCCCCCTGTGCGGCAGCCTCGCCAATGGCTTTAATCGACCTGCTCTCCCAGGCCGCTCTCGACAGCCGCGCACATCGAACGCAGGGCCTCCCGCTCATCCGGACCGTCGCAGACAATTTCTATCTCATCTCCGCACTTCACGCAGGCGGAGAGGACCGAGAGAACGCTCTTTGCATTGGCAGTTGTGTTTCCGAAAGAAAACGTCACCAGGCTCTTAAAAAGAAGGGCCTCCTTACAGAAATAAGCGGCCGGTTTCAAATGAAGCCCCGTTTCATTGATCACTCTGACTTTTCTGCTGACCATCGCGATGAAGAATAAAAGCCTCCGGCGGATCGCAGACGTGCGCAATGGAAGGCGCTTACGCGCCGCGCACGTCGCGGCAAGAACGCCGAGGCGTTCTTGTATCTTCCTTCGTTTATGTCTATGTCCGTGTCTTTGACAAAGTCACACTGACGGACACGTTCTCTACGAGCTCCAGACCTTCCGGCAGTGTCACATTGACCGGAACGACGTGGCTGCCTTCTGAAAGACCTGTAAGGTCGACAGTCGCCCGAACAGCATCCTTTGTCAGCGACGAGAGTGCCTGATCCGTTCCCTGTACCTTGATATCGACCTTGCTCACGTCGAACACACAGTTCAGCGTGCTGTCCAGATTTTCCTTGGCGATCGACTGCGACTCAATAGAGATCAGCTTGCTGTTATACGGGAGAATATGAACACTCACCATGACGACATTGGTGACCTCCTCCGCCAGTCTGAGACTTTCGGGAAGGAAATCCCGTATATCAACACGGACATCAAAATCTTCTTTCGCACCCGTACAGTCAACTGTCTGTGAACCGGAGGTGATCGTAATCGTGTTCCCTGCGTCAGAAAGCTCTTTGAGCGCCGTTTCATCCCCGACAACGGATATTGTCGCAGGCGTCGTCACGATCTCGCCGATCTGATAACCGGCAGCAGGCTCTCCGCTCGTCTCGACCTTCACCTTCACACCGCTCTGCACTTTATAAAAGGCTATGTCCACTCTGATCGCGGACTCGTCTGTACTGAAGGAAAGGGAAGACATCTTTGTATCGTCCAGCTCCTCCCCGTTCTTGTCCATGACTTTAATGACACACGGATAGACTCCGCTCCTGCTCTTATTTGTCACATCCACCATCGCGTTGATCCTGTCGATTCGATCGATCAGCGTATTCGGACCGCGCACTGTCAGCTTTTCCGGCTCCACTGTCATGACTCCGATCTCATACCCGTTCGCCGGTTTTGTATTGCCGTTGGATGCGGTAATAACAAAGTCCTTGCTTACACGCTCCTCCAGTTCTATTCCGATGTTCCGTGGATTTGCGGTACAGTTTTCCGGGGGAATTCCGGGAATGGTAACGCTGAGCGGGACCATGACCGGACTTGTGTCAAGACTGATCAGCTGTGTGAGATCCGCATCCACGGTAATATTGGAAGCTCTCAGAGATTCCACATTGGATCTGTTGCCCCTCACTGTTACGGATACGGTATCGTATCCCGCGGCAAGACTGTAGGAAAGTCCCATGCTCTCAACATGGGACGCGTTGATGACATTGACGGGAACTCCCGTGATCGTTCTCGTAATGACCGGATTCCTGTAATTTGTGATGATGAACCAGATAATGAACGCAAGCACCAGGGAAATAACAGCAAGGCCCGGATGCTTGATAATCTTGCTTTTTATCATTTATCCCGCACTTTCCAGATCCGGAATCTGTTATTCTCATTCCGGTCTTTCATTGAATTCTGCTGTACGTAATGCAGCTGCTCTCTCAGCTCGCTCGGCGTAACGCCGGTCGTCAGCTCTCCCATATATGCATACGATACGCGTCCGGTCTCCTCGGAAACAATGATCGTGAAAGAATCGCTCATTTCACTGATTCCGAGGGCTGCGCGGTGTCTGGTGCCGTACTTCTTGCTGATGGAAACATTTTCCGACAGGGGAAGATAGCAGGTCGCGGCGACAAGACGCTCTCCGCGCATAATGACCGCGCCGTCATGCAGCGGTGTGTTGTGTTCGAAGATATTGACCAGAAGCTGGCTCGAGATGAGCGAGTCCATCTCGATCCCTGTATTAATGAACTCGTCCAGCCGAATATTCTGTTCAATGACGATCAGGGCACCTGTACGGACCTCTGCCATCTCATTGACTGCCCGAATGATCTCATTGATGATCGCGTCTGAAAACCGCACGGTCTCCTGTGAATTGTCAAAAACAAAAAAATGAAAGATAAAATTTCTCTGTCCCAGCGAATCCAGGGCTTTTCGAAGCTCCGGCTGAAAAATGATGACCAGAGCGATCAGGGCGACAGACGCGATCTTCTGTGAGATCCAAAGGATCGTCGTCAGCTGAAAGACCCAGGCGAAAATGGTAAAAATACCCACAACGAGGATCCCGCGCAGCAGCGTATACGCCCGTGTACTCTGGATCCACACCATGAACACGTACAGAAGAACAGCAATGATCAGAATCTCAAGAAGATCATTGATCTGGAGCCTCGGCATATATATTTCCGAAAGAAAAGTTTTGATCTTTTCAAAAAAAGTAAGCAAGCTGCCACTTCCTCTCCAAAGAGCCCGTCAGACGGCCGTCTTTTTTACAGATTCCTGAGGGAATCCTCCAGCTTCTGTTCAAAGTTCACGGATTCGCCGTCCGCATCAGCTGTTTCGGCGAAGTCCTCCGCTGTGATCTTCGGGACCGCTTTCACATGATAATAATACCTGTCATCTTCAAACTCCAGTACTTCGACCTTTTTAAAGTCGAGGGAAAGCCAGAAGAACTGAAGAATCAGGGAAACGATGATCGCTGCGGCTGCACCGATTCCTTCCCTTGCGAGATCGAACTGCGTCAGAGAGATCGAATTGCCGAGGATGATAAAGAAAAGGTATACCAGTCCGCCCGAGACACAGGCCACCTCATATGCATGAGCGAATCCGAGCCTGCGGAACGCGTAGACGATCACCACGACTCCCGAAAGAGCCAGGATACTGACGACCATTTCATTTCCCGAATTGATCGACTCCATGAGAAGAGTCAGCCTTGCGACGTATTCCGTCTTTCCGAATTCAAGCAGGGCTTCCTTATTGGAAGTCACTGCGGAAAGAAGATAGTACAGGATACATCCGGACCCGACCGCAAGGACCGCGGACGGACGCTTCCTGAGCCCGTAGCAGATCGGCACCAGCGCCGGGATCCCGAAGTGCATGGCGATCGGCATAAAGATGATCGCAGGGGAGTCATCCGGTACGAACCGAAGGAACAGGAAAGTGAGCGCCAGAATAATGATCGCACAGACAGCAAAGACATCGATCCCCATGGGAAAAGAATGCCCGACGATAAAGACCGCCGATACGACCGGTATAAAGCGGACGGGAAGAACTGAGCACAGAAGAGCTGCGATCAGTAAAATGAACGTATTTGCAAGGATCCCTTTCCCCTCAAATATGGAAGCGATCCAGTAAAAGCACGCGAAAGCCGTACAGGCCTTCACAATAATGTCAATATAGACAGAATAGCCCGAATAAAATTTTTTCAGAATATCTTTAACAGTCACTGCTCCACGCATATCTTAATATCCTCACAGACGCGCACAGTACATAGTCTGCCGCATCATCATGAATTGTAATGTATGTTCCCTGATCACTTCATGCGGTACAGCGACCGCAGCTTCACAACATATTCCCGAAGGCGCTTTCTTGCACGCCCGTAGCGGACTGCCGACGAAACGTAAGCGATTGCGAGATACAGGCCGATCAGGGCCACGTATCCGATCAGGATCAGGGATATGACGACAGGCAGATCCATCGAATCCAGATTATTCATCAGGAATTCCAGATTTCCGCCCACCAGAAGGGCAAGGAGCAAAATATAACTGATCGTCGTGAGGAACCAGTTCTTGATCAGCTGAACTGTCAGGTAATCTCCCCGGTAGAAACGACGGATCCGAAGATCCTCCTTTCCCTCTCCCTCCTCATAGCGGGCAAGCTCTATCATTGTTCTTACTTTTTTTTCATCAACCATTCAGACCTCCAGCCCGTATCGCTGTAAAAAGCATAGTCATCAGTATGTTATCATAAAACCGGCTCCAATGCAAACCGACAGAAAGTATATTTCCCGTGCTCCCGCGCTGCGGAGCGCATACGCTGCCGCGTCGACCGTCGCTCCGGTCGTATAGATATCGTCGACGATCAGGACCCTGTCCGGAACAAAGCACCCCCCGCGCACCGCGATCGCATTTTTCATATTCTCGAACCGTTCCGCCCTCGTGAGCTTTTTCATGGGGCCCGTCCTCTCCGTCCGTACAAGAAGGTCCGGGCAGAGCCGGATCCCCGCAAGTTCCGCGATCGGTCCGGCGATCTCCTCCGCCTGGTTGTAGCCGCGCTCATTTTTCCTGTCCGGATGGATCGGGATCGGAACTATTGCCTGCGGCCGCCAGCGCAGAAGCTCGCCCCGTGCGCGCTCATAGACAAGCCGGCCCAGAACGGCCCCGTACTCTCTGCGTCCTTTATATTTGAGGGCGGCCATGGTCTTCTTCATCTGCTCGTCGTAAAGGAAGATACCGAGCCCCCTCGTATACACATGAGGATTTTTCGAGCAGTCCTCACAGTATTTTTCAAATTCCTCCACCGGCTTTCCGCATTTTGCGCACCGCCTCGTCTCGATCACGGGCAGCGCGCGGAGACATTCCGGACAGATATCCGTGCCGAAGGGAGCCGGCCGGTCACAGACAGGACATCGGGCGGGGTATAACAGATCCAGAACAAACTTCTGAGCAAAACAAGAGATCTCCCTGCGCAAGATTTATCCCTCCTGCTCCCCGTGTATTTCGAGGATCCTCTCATCGAGGGAAGAATACCGCTTCTGCTGGACGGAATTGCCGATCATTTCCCTGACCGTGTCCTCGCTTCCGAGGATCATGACGCATTTTCGTGCGCGGGTCACCGCCGTATAGAGAAGATTCCGGTTCATGAGCATTTTCGGTCCTGTGAGGAGCGGAAGAATAACAGCCGGATACTCGCTTCCCTGGGACTTATGGATGGTGACGGCGTAGGCAAGCTCGAGTTCCTCCAGATTTCCATAGGGATACTCGACGAATCTTCCCTCGTCGAATTCGATCGTCATGAGGGACGCAAAGTCGTTTATTTCCCGGATAATTCCCATGTCCCCGTTGAAGATTCCCTGTCCATGGCTCACCGCGATCCCGTATTTTCCGCGCACTTCCCATTCCATCTGGTAATTATTCCTGATCTGCATGACCTTGTCGCCGACCCGGAAGAACCCGTCTCCGAACGTCTTCTCTTTCTTCTTTTCATCCGGCGGATTCAGATATTCCTGCAGGATCCGGTTCATCCGCTCGACACCCAGAAGCCCCTTCTTCATCGGCGAAAGGACCTGAATATCGAAGGGGGCCGCGTTCACATAGCCCGGAAGGCGGTCCCTGACAAGTTCAATAATATTGCTGATGATCCGGTTCGGATCCGTCCTCTGGAGGAAGAGAAAATCCCTGCTCTTATTGGTAAGGACGATCTGTTCCCCATGGTTGATCCTGTGCGCATTCATAATGATGTCCGATTCCGCCGCCTGGCGGAAGATCTTCACGAGACGGACTGC
The DNA here is from genome assembly GCA_900314565.1 of uncultured Eubacteriales bacterium. Taxonomy (GTDB): domain Bacteria; phylum Bacillota; class Clostridia; order Lachnospirales; family Lachnospiraceae; genus Chordicoccus. The sequence continues at coordinate 26,971 of OMVU01000016.1, read as the reverse complement.
CGGGAAGACATCCGTCTCAAGCATATCCCGCAAAACCGCACCGGGTCCTACGGAGGGCAGCTGGTCCACATCCCCGACAAGGATCAGTCTCGTCCCGACCGGAATCGCAGACAGGAGCGCGTACATCAGGGAAATGTCCACCATCGACATCTCATCGATGATAATGACGTCCGCCTCCAGCGGGTTTGCCTCGTTCCTCTCAAAGCGGACATTTTCCCGAAGTTCCTCAGAGGAGGAGCTGACTTCGAGCAGCCTGTGGATCGTCGAAGCTTCGTATCCCGTTGTCTCTGTCATCCGCTTGGCGGCACGTCCCGTCGGTGCCGCCAGGCGGATCGTCAGATTTTCGGACTCAAAGTAGCGGAGCATCTGGTTAATGGTCGTGGTCTTGCCGGTCCCCGGCCCGCCCGTCAAAATGAAAAGCCCGTTCTTCGCCGCGCACACAAGCGCCCGCCGCTGCTCCTCGGCCAGTTCGATCGGTTCTCCGGTCTGAGAGGCCAGCACATGTTCAATGCGGCGCTCAATATCCGCCTCTTCGTCGGAGAGCACGCAGACATTGAGATCTGTCAGCATCTGCGCTGCGGCAAGCTCCATATAATAAAAACCCGACAGGTAGACAATGCGGTTCTTTCCCGTCGCGTACTCTTCCCCACCCTCCTCGGAATGGTTCCGGATCATGATCTTTCTCTCGATCGCAAGGGCAGCGAGCTGGCGCTCCACCTCCTCGTCCCGGACGCCGAGCAGATCGGCCGTCCGTGAGACCAGCAGCCACTGGGGCAGATACACACTGCCCTCGCCGAGAGCCAGTCCGAGCACATAGAGGACCCCGCTGCGGATCCGGTAGTCTGAATCCTCCGCGATCCCCATCCGGGAGGCGATCGCGTCCGCCGTCTTGAATCCGACCCCGTTTATATCTTCCGCCAGACGGTATGGATTCTCGCGAAGGATCGCATACATCTCCTCCCCGTAAGCATTGTAGATCTTTACGCCGAGCGCGAGTGAGATCCCGTAGTTCTGAAGAAAGAGCATGGCAGCCCTCTGTGTCTTCTGGGCATCGACCTGCCGCGCGATCTCGCGCGCCTTGCCGACGCTGATCCCTTTGACCTCCGCGAGACGTTCCGGTTCATTCTCAAGGATCTCAAGCGTCTTCTCACCGAATTTTCGGATGATCCTGGCCGCAAGCGCTTTGCCGATCCCCTTGATCGCGCCGGAACCGAGATATTTCTCGACAGCTTCCTCGCCCTCCGGTTCTCTCACCTCATAACGCTCCACCCTGAACTGATCACCGTACGCTGCGTGGGACGTCGCATGTCCGAAAGCCTCTATGGTCTCGCCCTCATTTACAGACTGAAAAAAGCCGACGCAAGTCAGCTCTTTTCCTTTATCCCTGAGTACAAGGACCGTATAACCGTTGTCTTCATTTCTGAAAATAATATGATCAATAATTCCTCTGACCGATTCCTGCATCATCTCTCCATGCGGCTCAGCTGCTCGATTTTTTCCACGTAAAGTCCGGTCCCTTCCGCGACACAGCACTCCGGATTCTCGGCTGTCATCGCATTGATCCCGGTCCGCTCCTCGATCATTTCCTCAAAGCCGTCCATTCTCGCTCCTCCGCCGGTGAGGATGATTCCTCTCTCGACGATATCCGCTGCAAGCTCCGGCGGTGTCTTCTCAAGTAAGGAGTGGACCATCTCCACGATCTCGCTGGCCGATTCGGCACACGCGTTCCTGACCTCATCCGAGGATATGGAAATCGTGCGGGGCAGGCCTGTGATGACGTTTCGTCCGGTGACCTGCATCGACACCGTATCAGGTCTCCGGCAGACCGTACCGATCTTTATTTTGATTCCCTCAGCGATGCCTTCCCCTATGAACAGGCTGTGGTTCCTTCTCACATAACGGGTGATCGCTTCGCTCATGACGTCGCCGCCGATCCGGTTCGAAGCCATAACGACCGGGGCTCCGAGAGAGATGACCGCCGCCTTCGTCGTCGCCCCTCCGATATCCACAATGAGGTTGCCGACCGGTTTTGTAATGTCGATCCCTGCTCCGATCGCGGCAGCCACCGTCTCCTCGACGATCGTCACCTCACGGGCACCGGCCTGATAAGTCGCCTCCCATACAGCCCTCTTTTCGACCTCTGTGACGCCGCTCGGCACGCAGATGCTGACGAAAGGTTTACGGAATGCCCTGCGGCCGATCGCCTTCTGTATGAAATGGCGCAGGAGCTTCTCTGTAACGGAATAATCCGATATGACACCCGCGCGAAGCGGGCGCACCGCGACGATATTGCCCTGCGTGCGGTCTATAAGCCCTCTGGCCTCCTCGCCGAAGGCAAGGATCTTATCCGCATCTTTGTCATAGGCAGCGACCGAAGGTTCGCGGATCACTATTCCCTTTCCTCTTGCATATACTACCACGTTCGATGAACCGAGATCGATTCCTATATCTGTAACAGGCATGAAGCCCTCCCCATAAAGCATTCTTATGTTTCCGGACACACGAAAAATACGGCGAGCGTATGCCCGCTGTATTTAATCATACACGAAGGCACTTTTTTGTTCAATGCCCTTTCCTTAATTTCGGTCATCATTCGTTTCTGTTACTGTTCAGATAACCAGCCTGACATGACAGGCCTGAGACCGCCTGACTGCACAGGCCTCCCGCGCTTTCAGTGCTCCCATCTAAAGCCTGACTCACCGACTTCAGCTGAAAAGAGATCACAGCCGGTGCAGGCAGGCTTGAACAGGCCGTGATCAGTATTTCTCCTGACTGTACATGTTAATAGCTAAAACTTCCCACATGCATCAGCGTGGTGGCGACCTTTTTAAAGCGAAAGCTTCAAAAATCTGTTAGTACCGCTGCCAGTGCGAGCGAGCGGGAGCGTCCCGACGTGGAAATATTTATTCCGGGAGCCTTAAAGTAAAGGATGTGGGAAGTTTGAGTTAATAATTTTCCCTCGCCCGGGCTTTCATGAGTTCCTTTTTAATGAACACTCCCGTATACGAGTTCGGATTCTCCGCAACGCTCTCCGGTGTCCCGCATGCAACGATGGTCCCGCCGCGGTCTCCGCCCTCAGGGCCCAGATCAATAATATAATCCGCAGTCTTGATCACATCGAGATTATGTTCGATCACAACGACCGTATTTCCGTCCTCCGTGAAGCGGTGCAGAATCCCGACAAGCTTATTCACATCCTCAAAATGGAGTCCCGTTGTCGGCTCATCCAGTATGTAGATCGTCTTCCCGGTCGATCTTTTGGACAGCTCCGCTGCGAGCTTTATGCGCTGAGCCTCACCGCCGGACAGCTCCGTAGACGGCTGGCCGAGCCGTACGTAGGACAGCCCGACATCGTAGAGCGTCCGGATCTTGTTCCGGATGCGGGGTACATTTTCGAAGAACTCCAGAGCCTCCTCGACCGTCATATTGAGGACATCATAGATGCTCTTCCCCTTATACTGCACCTCCAGCGTCTCCCTGTTATACCGCCTTCCGTGGCATACCTCACAGGGCACATAGACGTCCGGCAGGAAATGCATCTCGATCTTTCGAATGCCGTCCCCCTGGCAGGCCTCGCACCGGCCGCCCTTGACATTGAAGGAGAAACGGCCCTTTTTGTAGCCGCGCATCTTCGCGTCGACCGTCCCCGCGAAGAGATCGCGGATCATGTCGAAAACTCCCGTATAGGTCGCGGGATTTGACCTCGGCGTTCTGCCGATCGGAGACTGGTCGATATTGATGACCTTGTCGAGCTTATCGATCCCGTACATGGCCTTATGGGGACCTGCGATCTCATGGGACCGGTTCAGATCGTGCGACAGCCGCTTAAAGAGGATCTCGTTGATGAGAGAACTCTTCCCGGAACCCGACACGCCCGTGACGCAGGTAAATACCCCCAGAGGAATATCGACGTCCACCCCGTGCAGGTTGTGGAGCTCCGCGCCCCGTATCTGCAGCCAGTCGGAGGGCTCCCTTCTCTCCTTCGGCACCGGAATGAACTTTTTTCCGCTCAGGTACTGCCCTGTGATCGACCCCTCCGTGTTGATGATATCTTCGACCGAGCCGATCGCGACCAGCTTCCCGCCGTGCTCGCCCGCGCCCGGACCGATATCCACGATACAGTCTGCAGCCCGCATGGTGTCCTCGTCATGTTCGACGACGATCAGCGTATTTCCCAGGTCCCGAAGGGATCTGAGCGTGTTCAGCAGCTTCTCGTTGTCCCGCTGGTGCAGTCCGATCGACGGCTCGTCGAGAATATAGGCGACACCCACAAGTCCCGACCCGATCTGAGTCGCGAGACGGATCCTCTGCGCCTCTCCGCCGGACAGCGTTCCCGTCGCCCTTGAGAGGGTCAGATAATCAAGACCTACATCCCGCAGAAATTTGACACGGGAGACGATCTCCTTCAGGATCTGCCGGCCGATCATGCGCTGCATTTCGGAAATTTCAAGCGTCTCAAAAAATTCCAGGAGCTTTGTGACAGACAGATCTGTGACCGCAGTGATATTTTTATCCCCGACCGTGACAGCGAGCGCCGAACTCCGGAGCCTCTGCCCGCCGCAGGCACTGCACGGCGTGATCTCCATGAACTTTTCGTACTCCGCCTTGGAAGATTCCGAGAAAGTCTCGCGATAGCGCCGCTCGACATTCCGGATGAGGCCTTCGAACGCGACGTCGTAGACGCCCTCTCCCCGCTGGCCTCTGTAGCGGACTTTCACCTCATGCCCGTCCGTTCCCTCGACAAGTATTTTCCTGATCTTCGGCGGATATTTATTAAAAGGCGTATTGAGGTCGAACCCGTATTCCTCCGCAAGTGCACTGAGGATCTGGTGCGTAAATGAGGAGGAATCAGATGCGCTCTGCCATCCGGGCACGACGATCGCGTTCTGCATGATGGAGAGCGATTCATCCGGAATGATCCTCCTCAGATCGAATTCCATCTTATAGCCGAGTCCCGCGCAGACAGGGCAGGCGCCGAACGGATTGTTAAATGAAAAGCTTCTCGGCTCGATCTCCTCGATGGAGATCCCGCAGTCCGGACACGCAAAGCTGGAGCTCAGCGTCATGACATTGCCGTCCATCGTGTCGATCATGACCAGCCCCTCAGAGAGGTGCAGGACGGTCTCAATGGAATCCGTAAGGCGCTTTTCAATGCCCGGCTTTACGACGAGACGGTCCACGACGATCTCGATATTGTGCTTGATATTCTTGTCAAGTTTGATCTCCTCCGACAGCTCGTACATGCTGCCGTCGACCATCACGCGGACATATCCGCTCTTTCTGGCCTGCTCGAAGATCTTCTCGTGCCGCCCTTTTCTTCCCCTCACGACCGGGGCGAGCAGCTGGATCCTGCTCCTTTCCGGAAGCGCCATGATCCGGTCGACCATCTGATCCACGGTCTGCTTTTCGATCACGCGCCCGCAGTTCGGACAGTGCGGGATCCCGATCCTGGCATATAAAAGACGGAGATAATCATAGATCTCCGTCACAGTCCCGACAGTCGATCGGGGATTTCGGTTCGTCGATTTCTGATCGATCGAAATTGCCGGAGGAAGTCCCTCGATGCTCTCGACGTCGGGCTTCTCCATCTGTCCCAGGAACTGTCTCGCGTACGAAGACAGCGACTCCATATATCTGCGCTGTCCCTCAGCGTAGATCGTGTCAAAAGCGAGCGAGCTCTTGCCGGAACCCGAGAGGCCGGTGAAGACCACCAGCTCATTTCTCGGGATCTCGACGGAGAGGTCTTTCAGGTTGTTGACATTCGCGCCGCGGATGCTGATGAATTTCATTTCCCGCATAGATTGCTTATTCCTCATCCAGCTTGAGTACATTCAGGAAGGCATCCTTCGGAATATCGACATTGCCGATCTGGCGCATCTTCTTCTTGCCTTCCTTCTGCTTTTCAAGCAGCTTTCTCTTTCGTGAAATATCTCCGCCGTAACACTTGGCAAGGACATCCTTGCGCATCTGCCGGACGGTCTCCCTCGCGATGATCTTGGAGCCGATCGCGGCCTGGATCGGGATGTCAAAGAGCTGTCTTGGGATTTCCTTCTTGAGCTTTTCGCACATCTTCGAGCCTCGCTCATAGGCGGACGGTGCATATACGATAAAGGAGAGCGCGTCGACCGTCTCATGGTTCACCAGGATATCCATCTTGACAAGCTCCGACTGCTCGTAGCCGATCGGCTCGTAGTCGAAGGACGCATACCCCCTCGACCGGCTCTTCAGCGCGTCAAAGAAATCGTAAATGATCTCATTGAGCGGCAGCTTGTATTTGAGGATCGCACGTGTCGTCTCGACGTAGTCCGTACCCTCATAGACGCCTCGGCGCTCCTGGCAGAGCGTCATGATCGAACCGATATACTCCGTCGTGACCATGATCTCCGCGCGGACCATCGGCTCCTCCATATAATCGATCTCCGACGGCGCCGGAAGGTTGGACGGGTTGGTCAGGTCGATCACTGTCCCGTCTGTCTTGTGGATCTTGTAAATGACGGACGGCGCAGTCGTCACAAGATCCAGGTCATACTCTCTCTCGAGCCGCTGCGTGATGACATCGAGGTGCAGCAGACCAAGAAATCCGCAGCGGAAACCGAAGCCCAGCGCCTGGGATGTCTCCGGCTCGAACTGAAGAGCCGCGTCATTGAGCTGCAGCTTCTCGAGCGCGTCCCGAAGATCCGGATAGCGGGGTGTATCTGCCGGGTAAATGCCGCAGTAGACCATCGGCTGAGGTTCCTTATAGCCCGGCAGGGACTCCTCACAGGGGCGCGCAGCCTCCGTGATCGTATCGCCGACGCGAGAATCGCGGATCTCCTTGATGCTGGCTGTCACATAACCGACCTCGCCCGCTGAAAGCTCCTCACAGGGCAGAAAACGTCCCGGTCCGAAATATCCCACCTCGACGACCTCAAATTCAGCCCCCGTAGCCATCATGCGGATCCGCGTGCCCTTCCTCATCCTGCCGTCCATCACGCGGCAAAAGACGATGACTCCCCTGTAAGAATCATAGAGGGAGTCAAAAATGAGCGCCTTGAGCGGCTTTTCCGGATCCCCGCTCGGTGACGGAAGATTCGTAACGATCGCTTCGAGCACTTCATGTACATTGAGTCCGGTCTTCGCAGAGATGCGCGGGGCGTCCATCGCCTCGATCCCGATAATATCCTCGACCTCCTGTGCGACTTCATCCGGCTGGGCGCTCGGCAGATCGATCTTGTTGATGACCGTCTGGATCTCGAGATCGTGGTCAAGGGCGAGATAAACATTTCCGAGGGTCTGCGCCTCAACACCCTGGGTCGCATCGACAACGAGCACAGCCCCGTCGCAGGCTGCGAGCGAGCGCGACACTTCATAATTAAAGTCGACATGGCCCGGCGTGTCGATCAGGTTGAAGACATATTCCTGCCCGTCGTCCGCCCGGTAGATCGTCCGGACCGTCTGGGCCTTGATCGTGATCCCGCGCTCCCGCTCGAGATCCATGTTGTCGAGGACCTGCTCCTGCATCTCACGCTCGGTCAGGAGTCCTGTCATCTGGATAATGCGGTCCGCGAGGGTGGACTTGCCGTGGTCTATATGAGCTATTATACAAAAGTTCCTGATATTGCTCTGATCCATTCTCTGTCCTCTGTAATAATACATTATATCTGTTCAATCATTCGTAAGAGCCATTTTATCAGAGGTCCTCTCCAAATGCAATCTGTCCCGAAGCGTACTTGCGAACATTTGCGATGCGTATTATCATAAACTGAAAGTGACTGCACAGGCTGCGAGTACGTGATCTTTCCGGAGGTTTCCTTGAAGCGAATCAACGATGATATCAAACAGAATACATTCGCCCGCGTCTACCTGCTCTACGGGCCCGAGAGCTATCTCCGCCTTTTTTACACAGACAAGCTCTGCAGTGCTGTCCTCCCGGAATCTGACACAATGAACCGGGCCCTCTTCGAGGGAGATAAAACAAAGGAATCGGATATCATTGATTTCGCGGAGACGATCCCTTTCTTTGCGGAGCACAGGCTCATCCGCGTTAAGGACAGCGGTTTCTTCAAGGGCAGCTGCGAACTTCTTCCGGACTATATGAAAAATATCCCTGAGCACGCAGTCATCGTCTTCTCAGAGGGAGAAGTCGACAAGAGGAACCGCCTCTTCAAGGCTGTCCGCGCAGCCGGCTATGTCTCGGAGTTCACTGCTCAGAAGGAGGATAAGCTTCTCCAGTGGGGCGCAAATCTCCTGAAAAAAGGCGGGCTTTCCATCTCGCGGAACGATATGAACTATCTCCTCTCGAGGACCGGCACGGATATGAGTCACATCATGCTCGAGATCGACAAACTGATAAACTACTGCAGCGGACAGAAGGCCGTGACGAGGCAGGATATCGACGCGATCACGGGAACGCAGCTTGAGAACCGGATCTTCGAGATGATCGACGCGATCACTGACGGGAACCAGGCGAAAGCGCTCTCCCTGTACGCGGACCTGCTCTCCTTAAAGGAGCCTCCGATGCGCATCCTCTACCTCATCGCGCGGCAGTATAACCAGCTGCTCACTGTACGAGAACTCATGGACGAAGGGAATTCTGCGGGAGCCATCGTTCAGAGGACCGGTATGCGGGATTTTGTCGTCCGCCGCAATATGAACCGGGCGAAGAGCTTCTCCGTACAAAGACTCAGGGACAATGTGGCGAAGTGCATCGAGATGGAGGAATCCGTGAAGACCGGCCGGATCGGAGACCGGCTGTCTGTTGAGCTGCTGCTCGTGCAGTTCTCCGAACAGCGGAAAAGCTGAAAATTCTGCTTCTTCCTATCTTCTGCCGTCCGGACATTTTCTGTGGATAAGTCCGCAGTTTTACGTAAGCGGATTGAGCCGTACATATTCCTCCGCGTTCCAGACATTGTGGGCGATCTCTTCCGGCTTTAAATTTCGTACCACTCTGGCCGGGTATCCCAGGATCAGCACCCCCTCAGGGAACTCCTTATTCTGTGTCACGAGCGAGCCTGCGCCGACGATCGAATTTTTTCCGATCTTCGCGCCGTTCATCACGATACTTCCCATTCCGACAACGACGTTATCGCCGATCTCGCATCCGTGCAGGACCGCCCTGTGCCCGACGGTGACGCCGTCGCCGATCACGAGCGGATACTTGGCAGCTTCGTGCAGGATTGCCCCATCCTGAATATTCGTATTCTTTCCTATTGTAATCGGAGCTTCGTCCCCGCGGAGTACGGAGCCGTACCATACGCTCGAACCCTCTCCAATTGTGATATCGCCTGTGAGGACAGCATTTTCCGCGACCCAGACGGTCTTGTGTTTTTCAATCATGATCTTCTCCTGTCTTTACATGTACGCTTACAGCAATGAACTGCGGATTGCAGCCGCGCAAAGGGGAAGGTACTTTGCACCCTGTGAGGCGCGGCAGGAACGCCGAGGCGTTCCTGATACGAAATTCCGCATCTGTCAATGTCTTAGTATATTCCTCCTGCCCTCTTTGGCAAGTACCTTATTTTAAACTCTTACTGCATGAACACACCGGAGGTTCTATCTGATCAATATGTACACTGCTCTCGGTCTCTATATCCATTTTCCTTTCTGCGTCCGCAAATGCTCTTACTGCGACTTTCTCTCCGCGCCGGGCGGGGACGCGATGAAGAGTGCTTACACAGATGCGCTTGTCCGCGAGATCAGGGCATGGAAAAAAGTGCCGACCGTCCCGGTCGATACGGTCTTCCTGGGGGGAGGGACCCCCTCCGTGATGGATCCGGAGGATCTGCAGCGCGTCATGGATGCAGTCCGGGACAGTTTTACGATTCTCCCTGATGCCGAGATCACTATGGAAATGAACCCCGGCGTGTATGAGGACCGGCTGTTTTCTTTCCTTTCCCGGAATGTGAACCGGGTGAGCTGCGGACTCCAGTCAGTCCACAGTAACGAGCTGAAAAAGCTCGGCCGCATCCACAGCTTCGAAGATTTCAAAGTGTGTTACCAAAAGCTTCGCGATGCCGGCATTCGGAATATCAACGTGGATCTCATGTTCGCGCTGCCCGGACAGACAGGCGCGGGCTGGACGGAAACGCTTTCGACGGTCGCCCGGATGGGTCCTGAACACATCAGCGCATACAGCCTGATCATCGAGGAAGGGACGCCGTTTTACGATCTGGCGGAGCGGGGACTCCTCGACCTGCCCGACGAGGACTGCGAGCGGGAGATGTATGCTTCGGTCGGAGAGACGCTTGCGAGGTTCGGTTACAGCCGCTATGAGATCTCAAATTACGCTAAGCCGGGGTTCGCCTGCAGCCACAATGTCCGTTACTGGAAGCGGAAGGATTATCTCGGTCTCGGGCTTGGCGCTGCGTCGATGATGAGAGCCGCGTCAATGAGATCTGCGGGGGACCAGGATCCCTTCACCCGGCAAGGGACGGCTCGGACAGAAAGCAAATTCCACGAAATACTGTCCGGACCCGTGGGCGAGTTCCGCTGGAACTGCACCGATGACATACAGGTATACATAAAAGAGGCAGGCAGACAGACGCCTGTGTACGCAAAAGCATGTGTATTGGCGGAGGATGCATTCGCAGATGCGAATCTATCTGATAAAACGACCCGTAATTTCACCCGGCTCTCAATGAAGGATGCAATGGAAGAGTTCATGTTCCTGGGTCTGCGGATGACTGAGGGCGTGACCGATCAGGATTTCAGGCAGAGCTTCGGCCTGGAAATCATGGATGTCTACGGGGAAACAGTAAAGGATCTCACGAAAAAAGGGCTCCTCGCCGTTGAAACAGAGAACGGCCGGACGCGAATCGCGCTCACATCGAGAGGGACAGATCTGAGCAACACCGTGCTCTCTGAATTTCTCCTTGACAGCTGAACATACTGCAGGACACTTCAGATCGTTCAGCGGACTTCCGCAGCAGATGAAAGGATACAAAAAAGCTGATGCATTCGACATGCATCAGCTTACTTGTTTGCAAATTTTAATTTCCCGGGGATGAAACTCAGTCGAGCGCATCCACCTTCTTGGACATGCGGGCAATCTTTCTGGCGTTCGTATTCTTCTTGTAAACGCCCTTGGTCGTGGCACGGCCCATCTCGCTCTTCAGAGCGTCCAGAGCCTTGATTGCCTGCGCCTTGTCGCCTGCAAGCACAGCTGCGTCAACTTTCTTGACTGCTGTCTTAACGCCGGATCTAACTGCCTTATTGCGTGCCGCCTTCTTTGCATTGACCAGAATTCTCTTTTTTGCAGATTTGATGTTAGCCAAATCAGTACCCTCCTAAAATGTACGAACATAATTCATCTAAGCTGCTCCTGCCTTTAGCCTGGAGACACGGATTATGGCATGGGCGGAACACACTAGACTATTTTATGCGAAAGGTACCTGTGTGTCAAGCCATGTTTTAAGGAAAATCATGCGGAAGGTAGCCCTGTTCTCAGGAAAATCATGTGGAAGGACGAAAGATCCGCTGAGTCCTCTATCCCCGGCTCTTCCCAAACTTCAATTTTCCCTCCTTACGATACTTCAGGCACAAAAAAGCGATCAGCGCCGCTATCACGATCGTAGAGGTCACTGTCCCCTCTATTCCAAACCCGGTATTATATGCAAAACTGTTGCGGGCAGAAGCTGCTTCCAGCTTAAAGATCGAATAGGAGGCGACCAGGCCGCTGTTCGGGAGTCCGAGAATAAAAGCCTGCATAAAATTCCACGTTGTATGAAAAGCGGCGACCCAGAAGAAGCTGTCCTCACAGGCGACGACAAGAGAAGTCAGGACACCTACCAGAAAAATGTTCATCAGGCCCAGAAAGGATACTCCGGGGTTCCCCAAATGGATCGTCAGAAAAAGCAGGGCATTCAGTATCGCGGCAAAAAGCGGGATCGGATACCTGATGGCAATTTTACGAAACATATATCCCCGAAAGACCAGCTCCTCAGCCGACGACTGTATCGCGACCAGCAGAAAAAGGAGGAGGACGGGAAGCGGATCGAACCTGTTAAAGTACAGGACTATATCGCCGTGCAGGATCCCCACCACCGCGCAGAACAGATTGAGGCCCATCCCCCAGCCCGCTCCTTTGAGAAGCATAGAGAGACTGTTCCCTCCGCCGGGTCCGATCTTCTTCAGAATGAAACGGTTCCAGGGAAAAACCGCGAAAAACAGGATCGATATGATCCAGATTCCCAGAAAGGTGGCATAAACAGACCCGGACTTGAATATAGACGCCCAGAGAGCATTCCCTGCCGCTTCCGCCCTTTCCCCAAGTATCAGGAATCCGTAATCAAAGAAGCCTCCGATCAGACCCTGCCCAATGAGTATAAAACCAAAAACAGTGACAAATGTGACCCATAAAACGTACAGGATCCCTCCGAAAGGTGTCCTGAAAAATTTTTCGAGCGGTCCGATTTTCCCTGCCGGTGCAGATTCCATATAGTTTCCCTCTCCCGATCTTTACAGATTCAGACAAAAGCTCCCATCGGCCGCCGGTCAAAAGCTGATCAGCAGCTGCCATGAAAGATCCACATGCGCCCAGTCCGGAACATAAGGTTCTAAAAGAGCCTCATACTCCTCTCTCGTAAGCGGTATTTCGTTATTCTCATAATAGATAATACCGTCCCCGTCAGCATCCAGTTCGGGAGAGTACTCGCCATACGAAGGCATCGTGTCCGGGCCGACACCCTTGACGCTAAATATCTCAATGTCGTAAGACTTCGTTGCCGGATTATATCCCATGACCGTAAACGGATCGATCAATGTTTTCGGATTCTTCGGATATGTCCGTATATACCCCAGCGAATAAAAGTCTTTCGTCGCGTAAGATCCCCCGTCAACAGAATATACTTCAAATGAAGATCCGTTCCATTTCCACACCTCCGTATTAATCACATTATACGGTGAGCCGGAGTTCGTATAGGAGAGAAAGACCTCATTTACCTCGTCACGATCCAGATCCCCCATCGCGTACATTATTGCAGGCTTATTATATTCTGAGAGATCGGTACCGTACTCATCCTGAAAATAATGACCATAAGGGTCACTGCGCACAGCCTCAAGAAAAGCGTCATAATCCGACGGCGTCGGTCCCTTCTCTTCCGGTGTCGGCTGCACCTCCGGAGAAGGTGCCTGTGTCGGTTCCGCAGATGGTCCGTTTCCGGCGTTATCTCCCTGAGGCCCGGAACTGGCCGGAGCGTCCGGCCCGGGCGTCACTGTCTGCGGCGTCTCCGTCCCGGAAGATCCCGTCTCAGACGGATCTGAAAGCCCGGTCTTCCTTTCGGCCAGACCGCTCTCCCCCGTCAGCTCCTCGACCCGCTTATAGTCATCGTATGCCTGTTCCATTTCGTCCATTTTCACATAGGCATCTCCGCGGCCCCGGTAAGCCTCGCTGCGGTCAGGATCAACTTCGATTGCCTTTGTAAATACACGGACTGCTTCATCATACTGCCGGCCATGCATATATCTGCGGCCCAGATTTACATTATGCCGGTATCTCGCGCCGGGCGTTCTGATGAGAATGATCGCTGCAGCAGCGCAAATTACAAGAAGTATAAATAAGATAATCACCACTCTTTTATATATTGTACGGCTGCTTGATTTTTTCATTTTGCATTCTCTCCCTGCTGTCACGGCACTTACAGGATCGCATCCCGGAATCATGTGTCATCCGAACGACTGCCTGTTCTTTCTGGCAGATCGTGAGAATCGATCCACCCGTTTATTGTAGCATATCCGGCCGAATTTGTAATCTCAACTGTCCTCACAGTCCTGTAGTATATTAAGAGTAACGCATCACCGCATCGTTTACAGGCCCGCCTCACCTGCACACATACGTCTCCTCCCCATATTCTTCCTCATCGTACGCACGAAAATGATATGTCTCCCCGTCCGTTGTGACCGAAAGCTCTCCCCCGTACCGCGTGATCCGCACATCCGTCCCCGCAGCATACAGTCTGGAAAGAAGCTCCGCATGCGGATGTCCGTACCGGTTATATTTCCCGGCAGAAATCAGGCACAGATCCGGTTTGACAATGTCCAGAAGCTCTTCCGGCGTCGAATACTTCGAGCCATGGTGGGCGACCTTCAGCACCTCGAACTCCTTTCCCGTCCTCCTGAGGATCCCAAGCAGGTTCTCTTCCCCCTCCTCGACAACGTCCCCGGTGAGCAGGCAGTCGAACTTTCCAAAGCTGAGCGCTGCAACAATGCACTGGGCGTTCACATTTACAGGCGACGTCTCCCTGCCCGGATCCGGTCCCAGGACCGTAAGTGTCACTTCAGAAAGAGAATCCGAAGATCCTGAACCTTTTGAGGATACCCCCTGCTTCAGGAGCTCGGGACTGTCATAAAAATGAAAAGCATCCCCCGCCTCCACCCATATAACCCTCACGCCCGCCTTCTCCGCCCTTTCACAAAGCTCCTCATACGCCTCTCCCTTCTCCCGCAGATACGGCATGACCAGCGTTTCCGCGCGAAGAGATGCCGTCCCGTCGATCATCATATCCAGAAGCTCGATGATTCCGCTGATATGATCAAGATCCGTATGCGTCACAAAGATGTAATCGAGTTTCCGGATCCCCTCATATTTGAGGAAGGGCAGGATCCGGTACCTGCCGACGTCCGTCACTGTCGTCGATCCCCCGTCCACGAGAATGTTCTGTCCGCCGGGCATTTCCACAACGATCGAATCCCCCTGCCCGATATCCAGCATGTGGATCTCGAGATCGTCCCTTCCCCGCACGAGGAACACCATAAGAAGGATCGGGAGCATCCCGGGCAGAAGGAATCTTTTTCTGTCCGTCCTCCATCTGACGGAAAGGAAAAGGAACACTGCGAACAGCGCCCCGTAGATCAGGATCCTGACCGGCTCCGGACGTCCGCAGATAAGCGTGGCACAGGGCAGTCTCCCTGCAAGCTTCAGAATACAGTAAAGAAATTCAGAAAGCCCCACCGCAGGCATGGTAAAAATACCGCCGAAGGCACTGCCGCAGACGATCCCCAGGATCCCCGCCCCCAGCACGAACGGGATCAGGGGTACGATCAGCAGATTCAGAAATACACCATAAAGCGGAATCTCGTACCAGCTGCAGAGGATGAACGGAACCGTTCCGAGATAGAGGATCACTCCCCGCATGAGAGGACCCCTGTCCGAACACAGTCCCAGAATGATGACCGCAAGAAAAGACAGCTGAAATCCGCCGTACGTGAGGTATTCCGGATTCACGGTCAGGATGACAGCCGCCGCAAGGCTCACCCCTGTGAGCGGATCGTACGTCCTGCCGGTGAGCCGGGCTCCCACAGCCAGGCAGTACATGAAGACGGCCCGCACAGTCGAGACCGAAAGCCCGGTCATGACCGCACAGCAGACCAGCAGGAACATCGTCATGACGGCGGCAGCCTTTTTGTTCATGTGCAGGATCCGAACGTTGGAAGAAAGCCGGTCCCTCCTGTTATGTTCTTCCCGATCCGGGCTTCTTTTCCGGCCCGGACTCAGGTACTGTTCCGCCACGTGCTCTTCACAGGCGTCTTCTCTCTGTGTCCTCTTCCTTTTCGGCCTCACATTCTCCTGTCTCCCGTCTTTCCTGTCCTTTCTTATGGGGACAGCGACCGCCATATGACAAAGAATCCGGTAAAAAGCCTCCGCCATCATCGTTATATGAAGTCCCGAAATCACAAGAACGTGCGACACCCCGGCCATCCGGAACCGGTCCGAATCCTCCGCCTCCATAAGGCTCCTGTCCCCGACGAGCATCGCGCTCATGACGCCCGCTGTCCGGGACGGAAAGACCTCCTCAATTCTTCCCCTCAGCAGAAAACGGATCTGCCACAGTGCTTCTCTCAGTGGATCCGCCCGGCTGTCGAGGATCTCTATATCCGCATTTCCCATCGTATAATAGATCCCAAGCATCCGATAATACGTCTTCCTGTCGAACTGTCCCTCGTTCGACGCCGGCTCCGGCTCGCGCAGGATCCCTTCTGCACACAAAAAAGAACCCACAGCAAAATGCTGTGGATTTTTTAACGTTACGCGGACCTTATTCAGTTCATACATGTGTGCATCCGCGGACAGGACTGCCCGCTTCAGAATGAGATAGGAAGAATCCTCCCGCACCTCCGATTCGGCAACAAATCCGGTGACACGGACAGGATCAGAAGTGTTCGTCCATTTTCCGGCCGACACCACATCAGGCGGCAGCGGCACGAGCGCCCCTCCTGCTGCCCGGATCAGGGCGAGCAGGGCAGCGATCAGGATACATAACGTCATTAAGGGTCTGCGCGTCAAGTAATGCTCCTCCGATTTACAGCCCCGCCTGTGGATGCGAGGCATTTCCCGCTCAGGAACTTTCCCCGCTGATCTCTTTCGCTCTTACTGCTCGATCAGCGACATATCCTCCGTGAAAGGCTTGGCCAGACTGATATCCGACCCGAACTTCACATCCGTCTCTCCGGCTACGGAAAACTGTACCGATGTGACGCCGCAGTTCTCCACCAGTGAATTGACGATGGAATAGATGATCAGACGGTCCGAGACATTAAGCGTCTTGCTGACAAAGGACTCGTCCAGATTTACATAACAGGTCCCCTCTGAAGTCGTGATCGAAATGATGTGCGTATTCGGCGGAATGACCGCATAATTTCCTTTCACCTTCGGACCGGAAATCAGTCTCTCGACGATCGCCCATTCTATGGACTTACTGCTGCTGTAATAAATCGATCTGGATTCCCTCTTCAGGTGCTTTCCGTCATCCGATGCATAATACAGATTGATCGACGCATGAGAATAACTGTTGATCTGGCGTCCGCTGTTCTCGATAAATGTATCTGACGTCATCGTGCCGATCTCCTCCCCCTTGGAGTTCATGATCGGCGCGCCCTCGATCGTGAACGAGACATTCCGAACGCCCTCGATCTGCATCAGGGACCGCACGATCCCGGCCCTCGCAAGGACTTCCCGATCCTTCGTCATCGCTCCGTACTCCGGGCTGAAATTCACTACGATCGCCCCATTGGAGTAGGAATAGCTCTGCATGGTCACATCCTTGGGAAGGAGACTCTGATGGTCCGAATCTCCGGGTCCGTTGGCGATCGTATCGAGGATCTGCTGGATCGCGGTCTCGCTCTCCGTCAGATCGATCGCGTAGTTCTCTGTCGCAAGCGCTTCCTCATCCGCTTCCAGGCAGTAGACGACGGTTCCATCCTGCGGAGCCCCGGACTTCGATGACCCGCATGCGGCAAGAAGAAGAGCAAGTACCGCCGCAAGAAAACAATCTGTATATTTTTTCATTGAGGCTTCACCCCCTTCTTCCAAAAATCACTTCAGATAACTGCGAAGCACCTTCCTCTTTGCGCGATGAAGGCAAGTATCACTTTGCGCGCGTATCTCACGACTGAAGTCGCGAGTATTGCGTGATGAAGAATAGAAAAGTTCACTGGCGCGTGATCGGAATCCGCACATTGAATGTCGTCCCTTCTCCCACTTTACTGTTCAGCCGGATCACACCGTGGTGAAGAAGGATCGCGCTCTTCGTGATCGCAAGGCCAAGCCCCGTCCCCTCGATCGTCGTCGAGTGTGATTTGTCCCCGCGGTAAAAGCGTTCAAAAATATGTTCCTGCTGATCCTCCGGGATTCCCATTCCGCAGTCAGCGACCGTGACATAAAAGTATTTCTTGTCCGCATTCAATGTGACACGGACCCACCCGCCGTCGACATTGTACTTGATCCCGTTCTCGATCAGGTTGGAAAATGCCAGGCCGAGCTTTCCCTCGTCCACTTCTGCCTGCACCCCCTGTGTGACTTCCAGGATCAGCTCGATCCCTCTCGCCTGGGCGATTGGCTTGAGCCTCTTCAGGATCCCCTCCAGCATCCAGGTAATGTCGACCGTCTCAATATTGAGATTTGCCGCTTTTTTGTCGAGACGGACCATGGACAGGAGGTCTGTGATGATCTTATTTTCCCGGTCGATCTCCTGTGTGATATCCTGCATAAATTCCTTGTACAGCTCATTGGGAACATTATCCTGCCCGTTGAGCGAATCCGCGAGGACCTTCATGGAGGTGAGCGGAGTCTTCAGCTCATGTGAGACATTGGACACAAATTCCTGTCTTGAGTTGTCCATCGCCCGGACGCGCGAAAGCATCTGATTGAACGCGTTCGTGATGAGGACCGTCTCGGTATAGTCCGGAACGGAGATCGCCTCGTCCTCGAATCCGTCCGTGACATCCTCGATCGCATGAGTCACCCGAAGGAACGGCTTTACGAGCATTCCCGCGAGGAAATAACCGAGGATCAGGACGACCAGACTGGCAATGACTGTAGTAAGCAGACCCTGATTCTCCAGAATACGGGAATTCTGTACGATCTCATTGGTGGAAACAGAGACGAGAAGAACGCCCTCGACACTGTCGTCAGGACGGCAGATCGGGAACGTCATGAGGATATACGCATTCTGCGCATCGTACTGGGAAGTTCCTTTGCCGGACACAAATGTACTCACGACCTCCTTCGATACAGACGTCTTGCCCGTATCGATATCGTAGGTATCCTTGACGACGCGGTAATCCGAGTCCACGATCAGGATCCTTCCGTTATAAACATTGGATAAAAGAGAGAGTTCGCTGTTGACCACAGCGGAATCCGGATTGCTCAGATAGTTCTCCGACTCTAAAAAATCGCATAAAATCTCGCACTGATTCTTTACACTGGATTCGCGTAAAGAAACAGCGCGGGAACGATAGCTTCGAACGACAACACTGGTCGTGATGATGCACGGCACAATACCGATCAGGATCAGGATCACCATTATCCGGAAACGAAGGCTCTTTATGAACGTAAAACGTGCCTTTTTTTCAGCTCTGGAAATAATAGCCTACACCCCATTTTGTATGAACATACTTCGGATCACTCGGGTTCTCCTCGATTTTCTCGCGCAGACGACGGATATGGACATCGACTGTGCGCACATCGCCCGGATACTCGTATCCCCACACAATATTGAGAAGGTTCTCACGGCTGTATACCTTATTCGGATTAAAGACGAGAAGCTCAAGCACGTCGAACTCCTTGGCAGTGAGATAGACTTCCTTGCCATTCACGTAGACGCGCCTGCTCTCACAGTCCATCCGAAGCCCTCCGACCTCAATATTCTTCGACTGCGGCGTCTCCTCCGCCGGCCTCTTCGCGCGGCGCAGGATTGCCTTGATGCGCGCCTTGACTTCAAGAATATTGAATGGCTTCGTAATATAGTCATCCGCTCCGTACTCAAGACCGAGGATCTTATCCATATCCTCCCCCTTGGCAGTCAGCATGATGATCGGGACCGATGAAAATTCCCTGATCTGCTGGCACACCTCAAGACCTGAAAGCTTCGGCAGCATGAGATCCAGAAGGATCATATCATATTCTGTCTGCTTCGCGTATTCAAGCGCTTCTTCGCCGTCATATGCGCAGGTGACCTCAAAGCCCTCCTGCTCCAAAGAAAAACGAATTCCCTTTACGATCAGCTTCTCGTCGTCTACGACAAGTATTTTTCTTGCCATCTCGTTCTCCTCTATAAACGTCTGTCGGATGCCTGTGCTGTCATCCGCACACGCCCTGCGTTCACGGGCCGGCACCAGGCTCCTATCCTACTGTAATATCGTCTTTTATAGTATTGAAGAGCGCCGTCTTGATACCCGATACATTCATGATATCTTCGATCCGCTCGAACGCTCCGTTCGTCTCCCTGTAAGAGATGATGGCGAGAGCTCTTGTTTCTCCGATTCCGGAAAGCGTCTGCAGCTCCTCAATATCCGCTGTATTGATATTGACTTTTCCGCCGGAACTTCCTCCCCCGTCGGCAGATGTCTGCATGGCCGGAGCCTGCATCCCCTCCGTCTCAGCCTTCGTCGGTACCCGGATCTGTTCCCCATCCGTAAGTACCCGGGCCTGGTTGAGATAATCAGGATCCGCGTCAGCGCTCATCCCTCCGGCGAGCTCGATCGCCTCGCCGAGCCGTGAACCGGCCGGGACGCTGTACACGCCGGCGTGCAGAACCGCCCCGCACACAAAGACCTTGATCAGATCCGGCTCTTCACTCTCCGGATCGACACTCTCTTTCGGAAAATAAAAATCCTCGCCATGCGCAGCGGAAGAATCGGAAACGCCGTACGGGATCTTCGTGACTTCCGCCGTCCGTGTCCCGCACCCGCTTAACAGAACAAAAACCATGACAAAGACCGTCATGGATTTAATAAAATAGCCTTTCATCTCAAGCACCTCCAAAGAACAAAGCGGTCTTCGGTCGTGCTCAGTTATTATTGTAACGAATTCAAAAACGATATTCAAGTAAAAAGCACGGCGACTTTTTCTATCGTCACAAATGCTCTTTCCGCATTCCTGCCGCATGGAAAAAGCTGCCACACGAAAGACTTCGTATGACAGCCTCATAACTGATCTTCCTATCATGCCGCCCGCCCTCATAAAGGATCCCGTACGCCGTAAGAGAGCAAACAGGCATATGGGGCAGAAATGGCTTCTGAATGCACCCGGACTCAGCGCGTGCATTCTGACTTCACGAGAAGCAGTCCTCAAGGATCGCGCAGGCGCAGTCAATATCCTCCTCCGTCACGATGAGCGGCGGAACGAACCGCAGCACATTGCCGCTCGCGGAGATAATGAGAAGCCCCTTCGCGAGCGCTTTCTTCGTGACATCTCCGACCGGCACCTCCGGAGCGAGCTCCAGACCCTGGATCAGACCTCTGCCACGGCGCTCCCTGATCTTATCCGGATGGGAGGCCTTGAGCGCATCAAGCTTTTCGGTAAGATACGGAGCGACTCTTTCAACATGCTTTACGATCTCATGCTTTTTAAAGAGTTCAAAGACTTCATGGACTGCCGCACAGACGAACGGATTTCCGCCGTATGTCGTCCCGTGGTCTCCCGGCACCATTGAATTCTTCGCAGTCTTTTCATTGAGAACGAACGCCCCGACCGGGACTCCGCAGCCAAGCGCTTTCGCGCAGGTCACGATATCCGGCTCGATCCCGTACTCCTCATAAGCCCACATGCGGCCGGACCGTCCCATTCCACACTGGATCTCATCAAGGATCAGGAGAATATCCTTTTCGTCGCAGATCTTCCGGATCCCCCGGATAAATTCCGGATCTGCAGGATAGATTCCACCCTCGCCCTGGATCGTCTCCATGATGATCGCGCAGGTCCTGTCATTGACAAGTGCCATGACGCTCTCAAGGTCATTATACTCGGCAAACACCACGCCGCCCATGAGCGGTTTAAAGGGGTCCTGGTAGTGTGCATTTCCCGTAACGGACAGCGCGCCTACAGAGCGCCCGTGGAAAGATCCCTGCATCGCGATGATCTCATGATCATTCTTCCCGTCCTTGAGCCACGCGTACTTTCTCGCGGACTTGATCGCCCCCTCAATAGCCTCCGCCCCGCTGTTCGTAAAGAACACTTTCGAAAGCCCTGTCGATGTGACGACATCCCGGGCTGCAAGAGCGAGCGGCTCATGATAGTAGAGGTTCGATGTGTGCAGGACTTTGTCGATCTGTGCTTTCAGAGCCTCGTCATATCCCGGAAAATGATATCCGAGCGCGTAGACCGCGATCCCTGCCATGAAATCGAGGTATTCCTTCCCTTCGCTGTCCCACACCCGGACGCCGTCTCCCCTGTCGATGGAAATCGGAAAACGATTATATGTGTGCTGGACGTACTGCTCCGTCATTTCCATAATTTTACTTTGGTCCATGATAATACCTGCTCCCTTCCTCATCTATGATCGCCGTGCCGACACCTCTGTCCGTAAAGAACTCCAGAAGAAGCGAGTGCTCGACTCTCCCGTCCAGAATATGCACTCTGGAGACGCCTTTCTGTATCGCGGAAATGCAGTTCTGGAGCTTCGGCAGCATTCCTCCTCCGGCGTTGCCGGATTCTATGAATTTCTGTGCATCCGCGATCGTCAGCTCGGAAATGAGCGTTGCCGGATCGTGCGGATCCTCGTAGACTCCCTCGATATCCGAAAGAAAGGCAAGCTTATTGGCCTTCTCTGCCACGGCGATCGCGCAGGCCGCGTCGTCCGCGTTGACATTGTAGGATTTGAAATCCTCCTCGCCGAGACCGATCGGGCAGATGACGGGGATGAAATCCTGATCAAGAAGCGTATCGATGAGGGACGTATCCACCTTCGTCACCTCGCCGACGAAGCCGATATCCTGACCGCTCGCAAGCTGCTTCTTCACGACACGCATGGTCCCTCCGTCCTTGCCGGAAATACCGCATGCCTTGACGCCGTTCTCCTCCATATACTGAACAAGGCCCTTGTTGACCTTTCCGAGGACCATCTCGGCGATTTCCATGGTGCTCTTGTCCGTGACGCGAAGTCCGTTCACGAACTGCGGCGTCTGTCCGGAGAGGCGTACCCACTTGCTGATTTCCTTCCCTCCGCCGTGCACGATGATCGGCTTCATTCCGATCAGCTTGAGCAGCGCAACGTCTGTGATGACGCTCTTTTTCAGATGAGAATCCGTCATCGCGGAGCCGCCGTACTTTACTACTATTTTTTTGCCGTTGAACTCTCTGATATAGGGGAGCGCCTCCACGAGTACGTTCGCCTTTTCTATCCAGAGATCCATATTTTCAGCCATTTTTATCTACCTCCCCGCCATGCGGTAAAGTTTTACGCTTTTGCCGGACTGCTGTCCTTCTTTTTAAGTGCTCAGAGATCACATATCATTTGACGATCTCTTTCAGGACCTGTAATCCGCATTGATATTCACATACTCATGTGTCAGGTCGCAGCCCCATGCGCAGGCTTCCGCATCTCCGCTCTTTAAATCTGCCGTCGCAAGGATCGCATCTTCAGAAAGGATCTTTGTCGCGGTCTCCTCGCTGAAATCCGTTCCGACGCCGTCCTTCATGATCTGGATCTTTCCGGCTGCGCTCTCAAAGAAGAGGTCGACCTTATCGGGATCAAAATCAACGCCGGAATACCCCATTGCGCAGAGAATTCTTCCCCAGTTTGCATCATGCCCTGCGATGGCTGCCTTCGTGAGTGTGCTGGAGACGACTGATCTCGCAAGGATCTTTGCATTTTCCTTCGTGTCAGCGCCCACGATCTTCACCTCGAAGAGGCAGGTCGCGCCTTCCCCGTCCTTGGCCATCTGCTTTGCAAGGCTCGTGCAGACAAGAAGCAGGCCGGACCGGAAAACTTCATAGTCCTCCCCTTCCGTCTCGATCGGGGTATTTTCCGAAAGACCGCTTGCAAGGAGCAGGCAGGTGTCATTCGTCGACGTATCTCCGTCGACGGATACCATATTAAAGGTATCCGGGATGACACTCGAGAGGGCTTTCTGAAGCATCTCCTTCGAGATCTTTGCATCCGTTGTGAGGAAGCAGAGCATTGTGCACATATTGGGATGGATCATCCCCGATCCCTTACAGCATCCGCCGATCACGGCACGGCTCCCGTCCGAGAATGTCAGCTCGACGCAGGCTTCCTTGGGGACCGTATCCGTCGTCATGATCGCCCTTGCGGCCTTCAGAGCATCCTCCCGTCCCTTTCCGAGAGACGGTGCGATCTTCCCGATCCCGGTGCGGATCTTATCGATCGGGATCTGTACTCCGATAACGCCTGTCGACGCCACGCAGACAGCGGTTTCCGGAATATTGAGCTCTTTGGAGGCTGCGGCAGCAGTCTCGCGGCAGTAACGAAGGCCTTCTTCACCCGTGCAGGCATTGGCCACGCCGGAATTCACGATGACTGCCTGGATCGGAGATCCGCCCTTCACAAGTTCCCGGTCCCATATGACCGGAGCAGCCTTTACGCGGTTCGTCGTAAATGTGCCCGCAGATACACACGGTACCTCCGCGTAAATAATCGCCATATCATCGCTTCCGTTCTTTTTAATGCCTGCTGCACCGCCGGCTGCCAGAAATCCCTTCGCGGCTGTGACGCCGCCGTCGATCATCTTCATATTCATACTCCGTTCCTAAAGGAATAATCCTGTTTATTATAAGCAGCGTGACTGCTTCCGATAAGATATATTACAGGAACCGCTTCGCGAACCCTGTAATCATAATGCGGCCGATAAATCGGCCTTTTATCGGGAACTGCTCACGCAGCTTCCGATAAGATATATTACAGGAACCGCTTCGCGAACCCTGTAATCATAATGCGGCCGATAAATCGGCCTTTTATCGGGAGCTGCTCACGCAGCTTCCGATAAGATATGATATCTCAATATCCTGCAAATGTAAACCTCTTAAATTTGCATAATTATACATTATTCATGAATATTATTCACATCAAAGTCTATGAAACTCAAATTTAGGGTTGCATAATTTTTGCATACGTTGTATATTCGTATTCACAGGTAAAAATACGGCTGCACTGCGGCCGTTTGTAATGAGGAGGATCCATTCATGAGCAAAGAGAAAGTCGTTCTCGCATATTCAGGCGGTCTTGATACAACAGCGGTCATCCCGTGGCTGAAGGAAACTTTTGATTATGAAGTCATCTGCTGCTGCGTGGACTGCGGACAGGAGAAGGAGCTTGAAGGTCTGGACGAGAGAGCCCGTCTTTCCGGCGCATCCAAATTGTATATAGAAGACATCAACGACGATTTCGCCGAGAATTTCATCATGCCCTGTGTGCAGGCAGGAGCCGTCTACGAGCACAAGTACCTGCTCGGCACGTCCATGGCCCGTCCGGCGATCGTCAAAAAACTCGTGGAGATCGCCCGCAAGGAAAACGCTGTCGCGATCTGCCACGGCGCCACCGGAAAGGGCAACGACCAGATCCGCTTTGAGCTCGGCATCAAGGCCCTCGCCCCGGATATCAAGGTCATCGCTCCCTGGAGAATGACGGATCTCTGGACCCTCAAATCCCGTGAGGACGAGCTCGCCTACTGCAAGTCCAGAGGAATCGATCTTCCTTTCGATCATTCGCACAGCTACAGCCGTGACCGCAATCTGTGGCACATCTCCCACGAAGGTCTCGAGCTTGAGGATCCGTCTCTGGCACCGAACTATGAGCATATGCTGGTGCTCAGCGTGACCCCTGAGGCAGCGCCGGATGAACCGACCGACCTCACGCTCACATTCGAAAAGGGTATGCCGACCTCCATCAACGGCGAGAAAATGAAAGTCGCCGATATCATCCGCGCGCTCAACAAACTCGGCGGCGCGAACGGAATCGGCATCGTCGATATCGTCGAGAACCGCGTCGTCGGCATGAAGTCCCGCGGAGTCTATGAGACACCCGGCGGAACGATCCTCTTTGAGGCACATAAGCAGCTCGAGGAGCTTGTTTTAGACCGTGCGACGATGGAATTCAAGAAGACCGTCGGCGACAAGCTTGCCCAGGTCGTCTACGAAGGCAAGTGGTTCACTCCGCTTTGCGAAGCCCTCATCGCCTTCACGAAGTCCACGCAGGAATATATGACAGGCGAAGTCCGCATGCGGCTTTATAAGGGGAATATCATCAAGGCAGGCACAACATCACCGTACAGCCTCTACAATGAATCCCTCGCCTCCTTCACTACAGGAGATATGTATGACCACCACGATGCTTCCGGCTTTATCACGCTCTTCGGTCTTCCGCTGAAGGTCCGTGCCATGAAGCTTCTTGAGGCAAAGGCCAATACGGCTTCAAAGGACTGATCGGGCTACTGTCCTTTACGTCCTTTTCATAGCAAGTAAAAAAAGAAAGCCTCCCGGCCGTCGCCGGTGGCTTTCTTTTTTACTGCGTTATCCTAAAGAATGAGCAAAGAGATCTTTCTGCAAAAGCTTTCGGAGACATCAGGATATCCGAATCCCGCATCACTCTTTTACGAAAAACACTCCTGCCGGATCGTCAGTTTTTACAGGTTCGCTTTCATGAAAGCTTCGAGCTCAGCTGCAGCCTGAACTTCGTCTTCGCCTTCGATCGTGAACTCAACAGTCTGTCCCTGCTTAGCGCCAAGGCTCATGACAGCGAGAATCTTTGCTGCGTTTACAGACTTTCCGTCCTTGGAGATCATAACTTTGCTCTTGTAGCCCTTTGCCTGCTTTACAAGCTCTCCTGCCGGACGAGCATGGATTCCTTCTGCGTCTGTAAGTACATAACTGAATTTCTGCATAACAACTCTCCTTCTTTAAAATAATATCCATCTGGTAAAGCAATGCCGAAAATAGTACTAAATCAGCAGCCTGCTTTTCCCTTTTCCTTCGTCAATTATAACATAGTCTTTAAAATGAATACACTGTTTATCCTCTATTTTTTTGCATTTCTTTTAAGAAAATTCTTCTGTTTAAGGTTCATTTTGTTTGTGCTATCATAGATGTAACGGACGAAAGGCCTGGTTCTGATTTTCATTTTGAAGAGAATCCCCCTGTCTTTGCTGTACGGCACATAAGCGTCCGCGTCCAAAACTCATCAAAGGAGAACCGGTATGAAGAATACGATCCAGAAAATTTTCATCACCCTTGCGGGTCTTGTCGTCAGTTTCGCAGCCTGCATCTTAGGTATGTATATGGTCTTCCTGGCGGACGACATGAAATTCGGTTATCAGATGCTTTTCTCGGCGATCTTCATGTTCAATCCGATCACGACTATCCTCATGGCGGTCAACATGTTCAGACGGCCGAAGGCAGGAGCGCCGGCAGAAGACAAGAAGCCGAAGGATTCCAAAAATCCTTTCAGGAAGGAGACCGACTCGTCCAAAAAGGATGCGGATTTCGGCGATTCTTTCTCAAAGGACAGGGATGACTACTCGTCAGACATTTTCTCCTCTTCAGAAAGTAAGACCTCGGACAAAGACAGTGACGATGATTTATTTTCCTCACATGTAACAGTGGATGACGAGGATCAGTTCATTTCCAAGTGAACTACTCCGACTTATAGAAGTCGGAGCTTCCTGCTTCATTCACCGTTGCACCGGTAGCGATATACGCTACACAATGTCTTACACAATGTCCACAGGCGTATAAGTTTGGGCTATTCCATCCCTACTGATTATT
>OMVU01000004.1 GCA_900314565.1 uncultured Eubacteriales bacterium | reverse complement strand
AGCCCCCTCCAAGATGAGATCTCCCATTCTTTCAAAGAAGTAAGTCCCCTTGGAGACGACGAGGTAGATAGGGCAGAGGTGGAAGTGCAGTAATGTATGCAGCTGACTGCTACTAATCGGACGAGGGCTTGACCAAAGAAAAAGACCGGCGGAGCCGGGAATTCTTTGGAACTGTAAGAGAGGTATATGCGGTTTTGAAGGTGCGTTAAGGCACACAATGCCAAGGCTCTGTGGTACAGTTGGTTAGTACGCCGCCCTGTCACGGCGGAGGTCGAGGGTTCGAGTCCCTTCAGAGTCGTTTAACTTGGGGTGTTAGCTCAGCTGGGAGAGCATCTGCCTTACAAGCAGGGGGTCACAGGTTCGAGCCCTGTACGCCCCACTATATGCCGATGTGGCTCAATTGGCAGAGCAGCTGATTTGTAATCAGCAGGTTAACGGTTCGAGTCCGTTCATCGGCTTTTATAACAAATATGGATGGGTTCCCGAGTGGCCAAAGGGGGCAGACTGTAAATCTGTTGGCGATGCCTTCGAAGGTTCGAATCCTTCCCCATCCACTTTTTTATTTTAATATCGCGGGGTGGAGCAGTCTGGAAGCTCGTCGGGCTCATAACCCGAAGGTCATAGGTTCAAATCCTATCCCCGCTACTCAAAGCAGATGCTTTGTACGCCCAGTTAGCTCAGTTGGTAGAGCAGTGGACTGAAAATCCACGTGTCTCTGGTTCGATTCCGGAACTGGGCACGATCGGAAACTCTTCGGGGTTTCCGATTTTTTTTTACCATTTCTGTGTATAATATTTTTATTCATAATTACTTTCCTTGAAATATAGGAAGAAATAAGGTACTCTATTACTATCCATGTTCAGAGGCAGACAGCAAATGTACATGGATTGCTGTATTGAGCGTCATATTCAGGATCTTCATATTAGAAGAGAGGAATATTCAATGCTCTTTGGCTCATTCAATCACTATCGAAAGTTCCTTACGGAACTTCCGATAGAAGGCCGAATGATCGGCCGTGATAGTTTCATGAGGTCTGCGAACTTCATGAAACATTTTTTACCTGGTAAACTATTGTTCATACGAGGAGATAAGCTATGAAAAAGAAACTGCTAGCAGTTATGTTGTCCGTCCTGATGGCGACAACAGCTCTGCCGGAAGCTACTGTCATGGCCGCAGCAGTCCAGGAATCTTCAGCAGAGGAAGCCGTTGGATCGGCTTCTGCAGATAATACTGATGCGGGTTCTGCTGACGCCTCTTCAGAATCCAAAGCGGAGGCCGGCAGCACGGCATCCGGGACAGATTCGGAGAAAAGCTCAGAAAAGGATACTGACGGCACTTCAGACAGTAAACCTCAGGAATCTGCTCCGGCATCCACTGAATCTTCAGCGGATCGTTCTGAGTCGAAAGCTCCTGATACTTCTTCGGATACTTCGTCAGATACATCCTCAAAAGAGGCTGAGCTGTCCGACAAGGTGAAAGACGGTGTCTTTGAATATCAGAAGATATCACCTTCTGAAGTGGAAGTCATCGCGATGGAGAAGCCGGAAGAGACGGATGTTGTCATTCCGAACGAAGTTACAGACGGCGAGAATAAATACAGTGTCGTCTCTGTAAAAAAGGATGCTCTGAGCAATTCCGCAATTGAGTCGATTCAGATTCCTTCGACGGTAAAGACCTTTGAAAGCCAGGAACTGAAGAAGCTCAGGACGATCACGGTGGCTTCTGAGAATGAGAAGTTCTTTACAAAAGACGGAGTCCTTTTCGCAAGGGAGGAGATGCCCGAAGGAACTGCGGAGGAAGATCTGAAGTATGATCTCGTCCTCTATCCGTCTGCTTCCGAAGAGAAAGAATATGTCGTTCCGAAGCAGACGGCGGTCATTTATACGGGAGCATTTTTTGAAGCGGCGAACCTGAAAACAATCGCTCTTCAGGAGGGAATCGAGGAACTTCAGGAGAAGGCGGTCGTATCTCCGGCCAACGCGCTTGAGATCGCATTTGATCTGGAGAAGGTTCCTGCAAAACTTGCAAAGCAGGTATTTTATCTCGATAAAGTAAACGGGAACAAAATATACTTTAAGAGTCAGGAAGTCCTTGATGCATTCAAGGCTCTTGAGCTGCTTTTTGCAGACAGCCCGCTCATTTATGATGCGGAAGGCGTGCTTCTTTCTGATTATGCCGATGTGATCGCATATTCCGGTGAGGGAATTCCGAAGGAAATCAAAAAGCTCATCAATAAAGCGAACGGTGTGGAGGACGAAGAGGAAGAGGAAGAAGTTGTCGGTGTCGGCCAGGACGCACAGATTGCGGAAGGCTACTATAAGATCAATACGCTCCTTGCTGAAAACAGATTCCTGAAGATCAACAATGCCACGGTCGATGCAGGCGGGAATGTCCAGATCGGCGCTGAGACAGCGGATACGGCAGATCTCTTCAAGATCACGCCTCTGGGCGACGGTCTCTATACGATCACAGCGTTCTGCTCCAATAAAGCAGTGTCCCTGAACGGTACGACCGTCAGCAACACCGTGAATGTCCTGCAGAAGGACTACACGGGTGACCTGTCTCAGAAATGGTATATTCAGAAAGCCGCGACAGCCGGAACAGTCACGATCTCATCCGCAGTGGATCCGAAATTTGTGCTTGATGTCAGCGGCGGTGTGTCAAGTGAAGGACAGAATGTCTGGGCATACAACAGTAATAAGTCCAAGGCACAGACCTGGAAGTTCGTGACCGAGTCAGATCCCACAGCGGACGCTCCGGCGAACGGTATTTACTTTATTCATAATGTAAGGAACAGTGAGAGAGTCGTGGATGTCTATATGGGATCTGCGGAGAACTGCGCAAATGTCTGGCTTTACGACTACAACGGGACGCGTGCTCAGCAGTTCTATCTGCGCTCACTCGGTTTCGGAAATCTGTACTCGATCGTAAACGTATACTCCAATAAGTCGCTCGACGCCTATAATAATCAGACGACGAGCGGAACGAATATCTGGCAGTATACGCAGAACAATACGAGCGCTCAGATGTGGCGTCTTGTAAAGAATTCCGACGGATCTTACACGATTCTCGGCGCAAAGAGCAATCTGGCCTTTGACCTTTACATGGGCTGGACGGATAACGGGACGAATATCTGGCTGTATACGCAGAATGGAACGAACGCTCAGAAATGGGTGCTGAAGGAAGCCGGCGATGTCGCGGGGATGGATGTGAACGGTGAAGATAAGAATGTCGCAGCCGGTTATTATACGATCGTGCCGGAGAGCGCAACGTCCAAAAATCTCAACGTCAGCAAGGCATCCGTGAAGGATAATGCCAATATTGAGCTGAACAGTACTTTCTACCATGAAGGTGAGACATTCTATGTGGAGCCGACGGGAGACGGAAAGTACAAGATCACTTCATTTTGTTCAGGAGGAAAAGCTCTGACAGCAGGATGGGGTGAGGACGGCAAAGGATACGCAAATGTCAAGCAGGCGGAATATAAGGGTGATTCCGCACAGCAGTGGTACATCCGTGTCTCTAAAAAGAACAAGGATTATGTGACGATCAGTTCTTCCAATGACCAGAACTACGTTTTGAATGCAGCGGGGACGTCGAACGGATCCAACGTGAATCTTGTTCTCTCATCCGGCGAGAAGGCACAGAGATGGAAGCTTGTCCCTGCAGCAGATCCGAACGGAAACGCGCTTGCAGCGGGCACCTATAAGATCCGCAACGTTGCGGCTCAGAAGAGAGTCATCGCGGTAGATGGACGAGTTTCCGGGGCGAATGTGTACTATTCGGATGAGAACAACGCACGATCTGAGTTCTTCAGCGTCGAGCCGGTCGGTTACGGAAGTCTGTACTTCATTAAGAGCGCGACTTCCGGCCTGTCTCTTGACGTCTATGGCGGAAATACCGCGTCCGGAACGAATGTCTGGGCCTATACCCCGAATAATACAGTCGCGCAGATGTGGAGAATCCTGCCGACGGACAAAGGATACGCGGTCATGAGTGCCAACGCGGATCTCGCGCTTGACCTCTGCAACGGATCTACAGCTAACGGGACGAACATCTGGGTATATGACCAGAACGGGACGAACGCACAGAAGTGGATGTTCACGGAAGCGACGATGGATGATGCACTCCCGGTCAATACGAAGGTCATTATCCGCTCCAAGGCAGATACGTCCAAGATGATCGAAGTCAAGGACGGAGCCAGCAATGCGGGTGCAACGATCCAGCTGTATGACGAGCGGCAGAATACATCACAGGTATTTACGATCGAGAAGTACGGACAGTATTATCGGATCGTGAACATGGCTTCCGGAAATGTCATCGATATCTACAACGGATCGAAGGACGCCAATACCAAAGCGTGGTCTTATACATGGAATGCGTCTTCCGCGCAGCAGTACACGATCGAGTCAACGGGAGACGGAGACGGCAGCTTCTATATCAGAAATATCAACAGCTGGCTGTATCTGACCGCGAAGAGCACGAGCAACGGCGCTCAGATCGTTCAGGCGGAAAAATCCGGAAATAACAGACAGAAGTGGTATTTCGACACACCGATCCTCAGAAAGGGATGGCATAAGGAATCCGGCGGCTACAGATATTATGACAGCGCAGGAAATCTTCTGAGGAATACGTTCATCGAGGACGGCAAGTATTATGTGGACAGCAACGGATACGCATATACCGGCTGGAAGAAGTACGGCTCTTATTATTACTACTATAAGGGAAGAGACGGACAGGAGAAGACAGACTCGAGACCGTATCTGATCAGCCTTTTCGGAGCAACATCGAGGGGAGGTCAAACCTGCCCGAATACGACCTACAGGCTGGTCGTCGATAATGCAGCGCCCTGTATCGTGACTGTTTACACGAGATATCCGGGAACGAGCGGATGGAACCTTCCGGTATTCTCCTTCCTGTGCTCACCGGGCGTCGGCGGAAGCTACGTGACGGATTACGGCGAGAGACTGACGAGGAATAAGTACAGGTGGAAGGACCTCATGGGACCGTCCTACGGTCAGTATGCTACAGAGCTTCTGGCTTACACATATCCGGCAGGAAATGATTCTTACATGACATGGACGAACAACGGCGAGTATTTCCACTCTGTCGCATGCCCGGCACCGAATAACGCCAACCTGGATCCGAATACCTACAACCTTCTCGGAACGAGACAGTCTCACGGCTGTGTGCGTGTGTGCGTACGCTATGCTTACTGGCTGTATACATTCTGTGACAGCAATACGACCTGCTATGTCGGACAGTATCTGGCGAGACCGTTCAATGTCATTCCGCAGCCGATGGCGTGGGATGTGGTGGACCCGACGGATCCGGCCTATACGAACAACTACGGATACACCGATAACGGCGCGACATATCATGCGAACGGGTACTTCCCGTACTGATGAAAAAAATGCAATACAGGTCTGAGACCGTATGACAGCATAGGAAAATGAAAAACACGGGCATCCGGCTCAATACCGGATGCCCGTGTCTGTTTGTACATCTGTTTTGTTTTCTCTCGTTAATTCAGGCAGACCTGGTCTTTATATGTTCTGTTACGGTACTTTCTTTATACGAACGGACCTGCTTTTACAGATCCTTTCCGTCTCTCTCCGTCGTAGGAGACGTCAAATACGATTGCTGAGCCGTCAGGAGCCTCAAAGAGCTGCTCCGGCTCAAAAGCCATACCGAGCGTCTCCGTGGAGACCGGTTCCTCTGAGACGACAGGAAGATATTCCCGGAGATTTGTGGTGAACTCCCAGACATTGCTTCCGGCTTCTTTTTCCGTGACAGCAAGGGTTATTTTGTGGCTGCTGTCCACATATGCGTCATTTTCCTTTTCCCAGACCAGCGCCCCGTTAAAGTATGCATTGCCGTGCATCCACACAGGCAGATGCTTATAGTAGCGGTCCGTGGTAGGAGAGCCATGTCCGCAGTAACCTTCAAAAGATCTGTTCCACTCTTCAAAAGTCTCAAATCCGTTATATACATGTGTTCCGACCGTCGCGCATCTGTCATCCCACATATTTTTTACACCGGCGTGAGAGGCTTCCTCCTCCTTGAGGAGCGGATGAACATGCTGCCCGACAAAGGCATTGTTGTAAAAGCGTACATCTCCGTGGAGAAAAGTCATGAAGCCGGCGACCGCGGTCCCGTGCGGCACGTGGTAGGGTGTGTAGCGCGGAGTGGGAAGATCCGGTACGCCGTTGTCCGTCCCGATCCCTACACTGACAATACTGCCGCCGATGAGATTGTGCACGATGGCACCGCCCTGGGAGGCAAATTTGATGGAGCGCGTCGAGAGCAGGATATTGTTGTCGATCAGGGTCGGTCCGTGCGACACTTCGACAAAGAGATCTTCACCCAGCCCGCTGAACAATGACTTTTTGCTTTCCTTCGTATATTGGACAGTATCCTTCAGATTCGGCAGGGTATTGTGGTGCATAAAATTCTGCGTGACCCGTGTGCCCTGTGCCTGCCAGTCCAGCCAGATTCCTCTGGTACAGTGATGAATATGATTTCTGCGGAATATACAGTCGATCGCAGCGTGCATTTTAATGCCGCCGATCTCCGCCCCGGCCAGGTTCTGCTTATTGTTGATGTGATGAATGTGGTTGTCTTCAATCAGGGAGAAAACGCCGCCAAGATGTCCGACGATCCCTGTCTGGCCGCAGTCGTGAATGTTGCATCTTCGAACGATATGCGAGCCGACGGTCTCTTTGCTCCAGCCCTCATTTACCGCCTGCATGATGCAGTCGCGCTCTGTCTGGGTCCCGTCTTTGTATTTCCATTTGAGCCATTTGTTGTCATTTTCCGGCTGAAGATATTTTCCGAGAGAAATGCCTGAGCACTTTGCCTCGAAAATCTCACAGTCCTCGATGATCCAGCCTTTCGACCAGTGCGGACCGATCATTCCCTCCTGATAAGCGGTGGGAGGCGCCCACTGCGGGCAGGCCTTGCAGACCGTGAATCCGGAAAATGTGATATAGCCGACCTGTTCCTTCTGCGGATAAAAACAGTGTCGCCGCAGAGTAATCTCAACGTTCTCAAGATTCGGGTCCTTCTCGTGGAAATTGGCAAGGAATACGGTCTCGTCCGTCTGCGCATCCTGCCGGCAGGTCCAGGTATAGACAGAGAAATCCGGATCCCAGGAGGCCAGAGAGATTTCAGGATGACGGACCTGTTCAGGATCCTGCACTTCGTACATGGATTTATCATTTAAAAAGATATCGCCAAGGTGCTGAGTCAGGGTTCCGTTGAACCAGTCGCCGCTTACCAGGGCTGTATATGGGTTGAATTCTCCGAAAAGCGTGTTGGGGACGCGCGAGGTCCAGACGCCGTTTCCTTCCGGCGTCCAGTTCCCGAGCGGTTCTGCGCCTGTAATCACGGCGGAGAGAGGCTTCAGTGAACGATAGGTGATGCGGGCATCCGGACGTCCGGCGTGTTTTGGGTCTACGTCTTCACGGTAAATGCCCGGCAGGACGATGACCTCATCGCCCGGCTGCGCCAGGTCAGCTGCCTTCTGGATGGTGGAAAACGGATTTTCTTTCGTGCCGTCGCCGGGCGTACCGGCGGAGGAGTTTACATAGTAGATCATTCTGTTACTCCTTTGATTGTTATCTTTTTATCAGGGAATTGCGACAGTCTGTGCTTCCTGGGAATTGTATGAACATATCAGGAACGCCTCGGCGTTCTTGCCGTGCCAGGAACTTCTATCATTCTTGCAAGCTGCGAAAATGGAAGTTCTGTTTTTTATCGGGAGCCTTTTAAGCATCCGATCAGATTCATTATAACATAAGGGAAGTCCCTTCATACCATCAAGTACGTCTCTGCGTTCCTGCCGCACTGCGCAGGGTGTGAAGCAGTTTCCTCTTTACGCGGCTGCGGTCCGGCGTAAAAGAAAAGGAATATTAATAGGCAATTGCGAAAGTCTATGCTTCATGGAAATTGTATGAACTTTGCTCATTCCACATCTTTCGTTCATGAAGAAGTTCTAAGGCTTGTGCAGATTGTTTGAATTGTTCAAACAATTCCATTTCGCACAGAGTTTCGCAAGCGCCTAAGGAATATTAAAAATGAAAGGAAAAAATGAAAGGGATAAAAAAACCGCAGAAAGAGAACTTACCCTTTCTGCGGCAATATTTACGCTTGGACATGGTGGGCATCTTCTGCCCGAAAATAGCAGATATTCAGTTTCGCTCTGCGCATGCATCTCACGGTTGAAACCACGAGAATTCTGCGTCAGGACTGCGTAAGAGATTAAAGCTCGATGCGGAAATCTGCAGAGCCTTCGCCGTTTACGACATAGTAAGCAGCGTTCTCTTCCGGCTTGACATAGATGTCGAGAGTCTTGATCTCAGCATCTGCATTCATTGCCTTGTAAGCAGCCTCAGCCTTTGCTGCGATGTCCGTAATGACAGCCTGTCTGCCTGCGAACTCGACAGTGATCGTAACGTCAGCAGCCTTTTTCGTAACTTTCTCTGCAGTCTTCTTAACAGCCTCTTTCGCCTCAGTTGTCTTCTTTGCAGCAGCTGTCTTTACTTCAGCGACTGTCTCTGCGACTGCTTCCTTTACTTCTGCAGCCTTCTCAGCAACAGCCTTCTCAGCAACAGCCTTCTCAGCGGCCTTAGCGGTCGTCTTTGCAGCAGATGTCTTCTTTGTTGCAGTTGTTTTTCTGGTTGCCATAATAATTATCCTCCTCAAAAATGAAAGGTATCTGTTTCGTTGATACGGGCTTTTCTTGTCGGACTTTTACGCTTTTTGCAGTGGTGAACCGACTTTTTAATACAGCCCGATGCCGTCTTTTTTTCTGACGGTGTGGATTATAAGACTTATTGATTGATTTGTCAAATTTCTGTTGTAATTTTTGGTAAATTTTACAGAGACATTACACTTGACCTTTTTAAATAAAATACCTAACAGACGGAGTCATTCATTCATTTTCATGAGCAGGGAATGAAAAAAATGAGGAGCCGCCGGAATCCGATATAGTAATAAAGACGTATTTGATTTATAATATAGGTTAAGTTTTGTGCAGAATTATTAAAGATTTCTGCGCCGGGAGGTTCTATGACATTGCATGTGAGACGGGCAATTGAGAAAGATATTCCGAGAATTCAGGCACTTCTCGTGCAGGTCAATCAGGTCCACGCCGACGGGCGCCCGGATATTTTCAAGTCCGGAGGCGTCAAGTACACCGACGGACAGCTGAGGATCCTTCTGGAGGACGACACGAGGCCGGTCTTCGTGGCCGTGAACGAGGAGGATTTTGTCTGCGGATACGGTTTCTGTATCATAACGGATGTGCAGGAGACTTCGAACAGGGTGCCGATGAAGACGCTCTATATCGACGATCTGTGTGTGGATGAGAAGATCCGCCGTATGGGCACAGGGAAAATACTCTATGATTTTATCGTAAGGTATGCGCGTGAGATCGGCTGTTACAATCTGACGCTCAATGTATGGGCATGCAATCCGTCGGCAATGGCTTTTTATGAAAAGCAGGGGCTTGTGATGCTGAAGAAGGAGATGGAGATGATTCTCTGAACGTTTTTTGGAGAATCAGAGAGCAGCGGAGAAATGGAGAAGAATTCGGAGGAGGACGGGAAAGCATTCTGTCCCGTCGGAGTCTACAGAGGAGAATCGCTCCGAGAGATTCCGGAGGAGGCCAACTGCGTCTACATTGTGGAGTGCCGGGACGGGAGCTATTATACCGGGTGGACGAATCATCCGGTCCTCAGGCTGCAGGCGCACAATGAGGGAAGAGGCGCTAAATACACAAAAAGCAGACGGCCGGTGCATTTCGTTTATATGGAAACATATGAGACGAAGGAGGAGGCGATGTCCCGGGAATTTTTTATTAAAAAAATGAAGAGACCCGGAAAAAAGCAGCTGATCGCAGGAATTTGAGACAGGTAACTAATGGGAGAGAGTTCCTTTAGGATATAGAACACGAGCGGGCCATGCCCGGAAAAAACAGGAGGGATTATGGGTAACGAAGATTTTGTATTTGTAGTTGGACACAAAAACCCGGATACAGACTCAATTTGCTCAGCCATTTCACTGGCGTACCTGAAGAATCAGATCGAGAAGACCGATCGTTATCTGCCGAGACGCGCAGGCCAGATCAATGAGGAGACAGAGTTCGTTCTGAAATATTTTGGCATAGATTCTCCTCTGTATATGCCGAACGTTGGAACACAGGTCAAGGATATGAACATCGATGAGACCGAGGGTGCTCCGGATGATGTCACGATTCGTATAGCCTGGGAGTACATGAAGGAGAGCGGCATCTCGGCGCTTCCGATCATGGACAGCATGAATCAGCTGGAAGGCATGATCACAGTTTCCGATATCACGAATTACTATATGGATTCGTATACCAAAACAATCATGTCCGAGGCAAAAACGAAATATTATGATATTGCGGAGACGATCAACGGACATGTCGTGGTAGGAAACGAGGAGGATCTTTTCACGGAAGGCCGCGTCATCGTCGGAGCTGCCACACCGGAGAGCTTCTCCAGGTATATGCAGCCAAAGGATCTGGTCATCCTCGGCGACCGCATGGATACCCAGCTTACAGCGATCGAGATGGGTGCCAGCGCAATCGTGTGCTGCCTGAGCGGAAAGGTCTCTGATATCGTCCGCATGTCTGCAGAGCATAAGAACTGTGTTGTCATCTGCACGAAGTTCGATACATATACAGTTGCCCGTCTGATCAATCAGGCGATTCCTGCCAAGTTCCTCATGAAGAAGGACGGACTGATCTCCTTCCACCTGGATGATTTCATTGATGATATCCGTGAGACGATGGGTAAGCTTCGTCATCGCTCCTATCCGGTCCTGAACCATAAGGACGAGTATGTCGGTATGATCGGCTCCCAGAATCTTCTGAACGCTAAGAAGAAACATGTCATCCTGGTCGACCACACGGAAGTTTCCCAGGCGGTGGACAATCTGGATCAGGCGGAGATCCTTGAGATCGTCGATCACCACAGAGTCGGTACGGTCGAGACGATCAATCCGATTTATTTCCGCGGTGAGCCGGTCGGCTGTACCTGTACGATCCTTTACTCCATGTTCCGTGAGAACGATATAGAGATTCCGAAAGAAATTGCGGGACTTATGATGTCAGCGATTATTTCCGATACACTGCTGTTCCGTTCACCGACCTGCACACCGCGCGACCAGGTCGCCGGCCTCGCGCTTGCAAAGATCGCCGGCGTGAACCCCGGAGATTATGCGAAGCAGATGTTCCGTGCGGGATCCGCACTTGGAAATAAGACGCCGGATGAGATCCTGCATCAGGATTTCAAGAAGTTCATTTTCGGTGATACGGTATTCGGTGTCGGCCAGATCAGCTCCATGGATTCGGATGAACTCATGGAAATCGCGGATAAGCTCCGCCCGCAGCTTGCGGTCGAGTCGATGAAGAGCGGCATGAGCATGGTGTTCTTTATGCTGACGAACATCATCGAGGAAGATACGAGGCTTCTGTGCTACGGCAAGGATGCCCCGGCGCTTCTGCAGGACAGCTACAAGACGGAAATCGATGAGAATGACATCGCATATCTGCCGAAGGTCGTCTCAAGAAAGAAACAGCTGATCCCGGCATTTATGAATGCGCTGCAAAACTGACGCGTTCCTACGAGCGGTGCGTGGATGCTGCATACTGCGCGGTGCGGGCTTGCACGCACGAGCGCAGTAATGCAAACACGCACATAGCGCGACAGCGCGACATGAGCATGTAGCGACAGCGAAATGCGAATGACACAAGGGAGGCCGGAATCCATAAGAGGACCGGCCTCTTTCAGGCGAATGTGCTTTGTATTCCGAAAAGAGGATACCGCACGAAAACTCCGACTCTGCGCACAGTCTCTTAAGGGATGGGATTTTGAGGAATCATGAAGAATAAAGTCGAATGGAAACCGGGAAATATGCTCTACCCGCTTCCCGCAGTCCTTGTGAGCTCAAGGAGCGGGGACGGAAGGATCGATGTCTGTACCGTGGCCTGGGCAGGGACGGTCTGCACGAATCCGCCGATGATCGGCATTTCCCTGAGACCCTCCAGGCAGACTTATGCGTTCATCTCGGAGACAGACGTGTTCGTCGTAAATGTGACGACGGAGGAGATGACGCACGCGGTGGATTACTGCGGCGTGAAAAGCGGGAAAAATGAGAACAAATTCGAGACCGCGCATCTGACACCGGTCCCCGCAGCACATATTGACTGCCCGATGATCGGCGAATCGCCGGTATCGATCGAGTGCAGGGTGAAGGAGAAGCTTGCGCTGGGATCGCACACGCTGTTCATCGGCGAGGTCGTTGGCGTCCATGTGGACGCGTCGTATGTGGATGCGAAGGGGGCTTTTCATTTTTCGGATGTGAAGCCGATCGTATACTGTCACGGCGAATACAGAGGGATCGGAAAAGCGTTCGGGACCTTCGGGTACAGCGTGCGAAAAAAGAAAAACAAAAGAGAAGATTCGGATAAAAAAGGGAATAAAAAAGAAGTTTCCGGCAAAACAGGAAATTGTACTAAGGACTCTGAAAATAAGACTGGATTTCATGGCAAAGAGCGTAAAAGAGTTGTTGACAAGTCATCCTTAAACGGAGACAATACTATTAGAAGAAGTGGTCGTACCGGCTTGAAGGGTACGGAATCCGGGTCTGCCGGAAAAGGCCGGAGCGGGAGGGGAGAAACCCGCAGAGGCAAAAAAAGCACAGGATCTTAAGAAGGGAAGGGAGACTGCGCAGCAGATCGGTAAGGTTCCGGGCCATATGTCGGAAGGCGAAAAGGGACGCTTTAGATCATTCTTCATGGGGAATATAAGGAGCAGGGGCATGTGCATACCCGCACTGTACTTGCTGCGCGAAAAATTAAGGGGGACCGGGTATGAATTACGTTCTGATTGGAATGCCGGGATCTGGTAAGAGCACGCTGGGCGTGCTGTTGGCCAAGTATCTCGGATTTTCTTTTTTGGACACCGATCTGGTGATCCAGAATAAGGAAAGTAAGCTTCTCCGGGAAATCATTGAAGAAAAAGGTACAGATGGTTTTCTGAGGATCGAAGACGACATTGGCAGCGGCATACATGTTGACCGCACCGTGATCGCGACCGGAGGGTCGATGGTCATGGGGGAAGCGGCGATGAATAATTACCGGGAGAACGGTAAGATCATTTATCTGAGCATTCCCTTTGAGGAGATGGAGCGGCGCCTTGCGAATGAATATCGCAGGAGAGGCGTTGTTCTCCTTGAAGGGCAGACGCTCCTGGACATGTATGATGCTCGGTGCAGACTCTATGAAAAGTACGCAGATGTCACAATTGCGGAACAGAATCTGTCTCTCGAGGAAACTTTACAGAAAGTCCTTGAAGAAATTATTTAATTTACTGATAAACAAAAGCCCGAAATGATGGACTATTGCCGAATCGTTTAAGAAACATTTACAAAGTGTTAAATTTACGCTAAGATTACGGCAGTGAGTCCCGGATACGGGATTATTCACGTAAGAAGAGGCAGGTTTAATATGGAACAATATGTGATTAAGGGCGGAAATCCACTGGTGGGAGAAGTTGAGATCGCAGGGGCCAAGAATGCAGCGCTCCCGATCATCTCCGCCGCGATCATGACCGATGAAACCGTAACACTTGAAAATCTTCCGGATGTCAATGATGTCAATGTTCTCCTGGAGTCTATTTCCGGGATCGGCGCGCACGTTGAGCGCATAGACAGGCATACGGTAAAAATAAACGGTTCGACCATACGCGACTGTTCGGTCGAGTATGAATATATAAGAAAGATCCGCGCGTCCTATTATCTTCTCGGCGCGCTTCTGGGCAAGTATAACAAGGCGGAAGTTCCGCTTCCCGGCGGATGTAATATCGGAAGCAGACCGATCGACCAGCATTTGAAGGGTTTCCGCGCGATCGGCGCAAAGGTCGATATTAAGAACGGGACGATTCTGGCCAGCTGCCATCATATGACAGGTGCACACATTTTCATGGATGTCGTATCTGTCGGCGCTACCATCAATATCATGATGGCCGCGTCCCGTGCGGTAGGCCGTACAACGATTGAAAATGCAGCCAAGGAGCCGCACGTAGTCGATGTGGCCAATTTCCTGAACAGTATGGGCGCCAATATCAAGGGCGCAGGTACGGACGTGATCCGTATCGTCGGCGTTCCCAGATTCCACGGATGTACATACGCTATCGTTCCGGATATGATCGAGGCGGGAACATTCATGATGGCGGCAGCGGCCACAAAGGGAGATATCGTTGTAAAGAATGTCATCCCCAAGCATATGGAGGCTGTCTCCGCAAAGCTTCTTGAGATCGGCTGCGAGGTGGAGGAGTTCGATGACTCGATCCGCGTTGTTGCGGCCAAGAGACTTATCCGCACGCACATTAAGACACAGCCGTATCCGGGCTATCCGACGGATATGCAGCCGCAGATCGCGGTCGTTCTTGCGCTTTCCCGCGGTACGTCCATCGTCACGGAGAGCATTTTTGAGAACCGGTTCAAATATGTGGATGAGCTGACCCGTATGGGCGCGAATGTCAAGGTCGAGGGCAATACCGCGATCATAGACGGTGTGCCGGGCTTTACGGGTGCCAGAATATCTTCCCCGGATCTCCGTGCCGGCGCAGCGCTCGTGATCGCTGCACTGCAGGCGGAGGGGATCTCTGTCGTCGACGATATCGGCTATATCCTTCGCGGATATGAAGATTTTGACGGAAAGCTCCGCTCTCTCGGCGCTGAGATCGAGATGGTCTCATCGGAGAAGGAAATCGAAAAATTCAAACTGAGAATCGGTTGATGGAAAGTGTAATAAATATTTTGGAAAATTGCCGGCTCTGCGCGCGATCGTGCGGAGCCGACCGTATACATGGAGAGGCAGGCCGGTGCGGCGGGACGGATAAAGTCTTCGCTGCGCGGTCTGCTCTTCATATGTGGGAAGAACCGTGCATTTCAGGAAGAGAAGGGTCCGGCGCCGTCTTTTTTTCGGGCTGTCCGCTGGGCTGCGTGTTCTGCCAGAACCGGTCGATCGCGCTCGGAAAAACAGGGAAGGAAATCAGCCTTCCCCGTCTAGCACAGATTTTTCTTGAGCTGCAGGAGCAGAAGGCGAATAATATCAATCTGGTGACGCCGACGCACTATGTGCCGCAGATCATTTCCGCTGTGGAAAATGCAAGGCGTATGGGGCTCGAAATTCCGATCGTCTACAATACGGCTTCCTACGAGCGGCCGGAGACGGTGCGGATGCTCATGGGGACCGTGGACATTTTTCTGCCGGATCTCAAGTATTATGACACGGCGCTCTCCGCGAAGTATTCCTTCGCGCCGGATTACTTTGACGTAGCTTCGAAGGCGATCCGGGAGATGGTATCCATTTCCGGAAAATGTGAATTCGACGCCCGCGGAATGCTGCGGAAGGGGACCGTGGTCCGGCATATGATCCTCCCCGGACATACGAAGGACTCGAAGCAGATCCTGCGTTATCTGCACGAGACCTACGGGGATGATATCTATATCAGCATCATGAATCAGTACACGCCGATGCCCGGCATCGGGGAGAGATATCCTGAGCTCGGACGCCGGATCACGCGGAGAGAGTACGATAAGGTCGTCGACTTTGCGCTGCAGATCGGGATCACGAACGCGTTCGTGCAGGAGGGAGAGACGGCGAAGGAAAGCTTTATCCCGGAGTTTGACGGGACGGGGCTTTGAGGGACGGAGCAGTCATTTTACCACCTGAATCACCGGAATTCTGCGTCATAGAGTATACAGTGCAGCGGCCTGCTGCGTGGAGGATTTTTATGGATTATATAGTAAGGGCAACTGCGGCGAACCAGTTCGTCCGGGCATTTGCATGTACAACAAGGGGTGTGACGGAACACGCGAGGAAAATTCACGGGCTGAGTCCGGTCTGTTCTGCTGCGCTCGGGCGCACGATGGCAGCGGGGCTCATGATGGGCGTTATGCTGAAGGGGGAGAAGGATCTCCTCACTATCCAGTTCAAGGGAGACGGACCGATCGGAGGCATCACGGTGACAGCCGGGCCGAATGGAACCGTCAAGGGATATGTGGCGAATCCCTCGGTGGTGCTGCCGCCGAATGAATTCGGACATTTTGATGTAGGAGGCGCTGTCGGGAAGGGATATCTTCTTATTCTGAAGGATCTTGGCCTGAAGGAGCCGTATTCCGGACAGGTCGATATTCAGACGGGAGAGATCGCACAGGATATCGCGTATTATTATGCGCTCAGCGAACAGGTCCCGTCTGTCGTTGCGCTCGGCGTCCTCATGAATAAGGACAATACGGTCCGGGAGAGCGGAGGATATATCATCCAGCTCATGCCGGACTGCCCTGACGACGTGATCGCTGCGCTTGAGAAGAAGGTCACGGGGATGCCGTCGGTCACGGATCTTCTGAGGAACGGTGAGACACCGGAAACGATCCTTCAGAAGATACTGGGCGATATGGATCTTCATTTTCTGGATACGATTCCCGCAAAGTTCGAATGCAACTGCAGCAGGGAGCGGGTCACGAAAGCCTTGATCGCGCTCGGGCGGAAGGAGCTGGCTGCAATCATAGCGGACGGGAAAGAGGAGAAGCTCAACTGCGCCTTCTGCAACACGGATTATGTGTTCACGGTGGATGAGATGTGCGAAATTCTCAAAAGGTGCGGCAGCTGAAGACGGATGCTCTGCTGCCGCCGGCGACGTTTAGCGCAGTGGGGATTGAAATCTGCTGTTGAGACGAGCAGGATATTGTTTTACCCGCCGCTTGCAGAATCGGGGTTTTCCCATACTGAGATAAAAAATAAAAAAGCTGCTTGCATAATCATCCGGCTGATGGTAGTGTATAGGGCAACAACTGAATCAATATTTGCTTACCTTTATTAAGAACGGTGGAGATACAGAGGATCTGCGAAGCCGTGACAACCTCCTCATGAAGGAAGGTGCCATCCTCGAGCGAGCAATCGAACAATAAGGGAATGTGTGACAACTACGGGTCCGTTCCTGCGGACCCGTTCTTTATTTTTCAGCAGAATTAAAAGCAGGTAAGCAGCACTGCCGCATTCGCGGCTGAAAGGAAAACATATGGCAGAAAGAAGGTATTTTACATC
This sequence comes from uncultured Eubacteriales bacterium, assembly GCA_900314565.1. GTDB lineage: Bacteria > Bacillota > Clostridia > Lachnospirales > Lachnospiraceae > Chordicoccus. The sequence continues at coordinate 65,260 of OMVU01000004.1, read as the reverse complement.
AGAATCAGTGACAGAGGGGCATCCGGATAAAGTATGCGACGCGATTTCCGATTCCGTCCTCGATGCCTGCCTCGCGCAGGATCCGATGAGCCGCGTGGCCTGCGAGACGGCTGCGACGACCGGTCTTGTCCTCATCATGGGGGAGATCACATCAAAAGCGAATATCGATTTCCAGAAGATCGCCCGGGATGCGATCCGTGAAATCGGCTACACAGACGCCAAAATGGGATTTGACGCGGACACCTGTGCGGTCGTCGTTGCGATGGACAAGCAGTCTGCGGATATCGCGATGGGCGTAGACAAGGCCTATGAGGCGAAGGAAAATGAAATGACCGAAGAGCAGATCGAAGCCATCGGCGCCGGTGACCAGGGAATGATGTTCGGCTACGCATCGAATCAGACTCCGGAACTTATGCCGTATCCGATCTCCCTCGCACAGAAGCTTGCCCTTCAGCTGACAAAGGTCCGCAAGGACGGAACGCTCAAATATCTTCGTCCGGACGGAAAGACACAGGTCTCCGTAGAGTACGACGAGGACGGGAAGCCGGCGAGACTGGAAGCGATCGTTGTCTCCACGCAGCATGAGCCGGACGTCACGCAGGAGCAGATCCATGCGGACGTCAGAAAGTACGTCATCGATGCGGTCGTTCCGGAAGGCATGATCGACGGGAATACGAAGATTTATATCAATCCGACAGGCCGTTTTGTCATCGGCGGACCGCAGGGAGATTCAGGTCTTACCGGCCGTAAGATCATCGTAGATACATACGGCGGATATGCAAGCCACGGCGGCGGAGCATTCTCCGGAAAGGATCCGACCAAGGTAGACCGCTCGGCAGCGTACGCAGCCCGCTACATCGCGAAGAATATCGTTGCGGCCGGTCTTGCGGATGAAGTGCAGATCGAACTCTCCTACGCGATCGGCGTGGCACAGCCGATGTCGATCACGGTCGATACGAGAGGAACAGGAAAACTTTCCAACGCGAAGATTTCCGAGATCATCCGGGAGAATTTCGATCTTCGTCCGGCGGGAATCATTAAGATGCTGGATCTTCGCCGTCCGATCTACAGACAGACGGCTGCATACGGACATTTCGGCAGAACGGACGTCGACCTTCCGTGGGAGAAGACGGATAAGGCGGAGACGCTGAGGGCGTATCTGGGCTGAGACTCCGTCGGAACGCAGAGCAGTGAGACAGGAGACGCACAGAGTGCCTCGGGCAATTCGCCCGTGATCGAAGATCATGATATACGGGGAGCTGCACGGGGCAATATCAGCAGCTGTATTCTATAATTTAGATATGTAAGTTTTTATATTTGTACCGGCTTGCTTTGCAGGCCGGTATAATTATAATATATATTATCGGAAGTTGCGCAGCATCTTCCGATAAAAGGCTTGCGGAGCAAGCCGTAGTTCGATTATAGGAACCGCGCAGCAGTTCCTATAATATATATTATCGGAAGTTGCGCAGCATCTTCCGATAAAAGGCTTGCGGAGCAAGCCGTAGTTCGATTATAGGAACCGCGCCAGCAGTTCCTATAATATATATTATCGGAAGTTGCGAAGCATCTTCCGATAAAAGGCCTGCGGAGCAAGCCGCAGTTCTGTTACAGGGTTCGGGAAGCGGCCAAAGGCCGATACAACAGGCGCACACACATTTTTGCGGGAGGTATTATGAAGCTGAAAAACAGGATATTTCTTTCATTTTTCATCATCGTACTTGTTCCGATCGTGCTCCTGCTGATCATCGGAGCGGGCGTTCTGCTCTTCCAGGGCAGGCGTCTGAAGGCGGAATACGGGATCGACATCACGGACCTGAGCCCGCAGATAAAGGGTCTGATCTTAGATACGATCGTCAGCATGCTGATCGTGCTCTCGATCACCGCGATCGTTCTGAGCCTCTGGCTCTACAACGGGATCAGCGGACCGATTTATCATCTGAAGGACGCGACGCGCAACATCCGGGACGGTAACCTTGAGTTCGAGCTGAAGGCGGAGGGCGCGAAGGAAGTGCGGGAGCTCTGCGAGGACTTTGAGGACATGCGCAAGCAGCTGCTGCAGGCCAACGAGGAGAAGCTTGAGGTCGACCGGCAGAACAGGGAGCTGATTTCGAACATTTCCCATGACCTGAAAACGCCGATCACGGCAGTCAAGGGTTACGTCGAGGGAATCATGGACGGAGTCGCGGACACGCCCGAGAAGATGGACCGGTACATCCGGACGATTTATAATAAATCCATCGAGATGGACGGGCTGATCAATGAGCTGACCTTCTACTCCAAAATCAACACGAACCGGATCCCTTATACGTTCAGCAAAGTCAATGTGCGGGAATTTTTCGGTGATGCGTCGGAGGATCTTCTGGTCGAACTTGCCGCGAAGAACGTAGCGTTCTCGTATGAAAATGACGTGGCTTCCGATGTCCTCGTGATCGCAGACGTTGAGCAGATCCGCCGGGTCCTGAACAATATTATCGGGAATTCCGTGAAATATATGGATAAAGACATAAAGACGATCCACATGAAGGTCCGCGATGCCGGGGATGAGATCGAGACATCGATCCGCGACAACGGAAAGGGAATCTCAGCAAAGGATATCGGAAATATATTTGACCGTTTCTACAGGGCGGACTCTTCCAGAAATTCAGGGACGGGCGGTTCCGGAATCGGACTTTCCATCGTCAAGAAGATCATGGAAGACCATGGCGGCCGTGTCTGGGCGGAGAGCCGTGAGGGAGAGGGCACGACAATGTATTTTTCTCTTAGAAAGTATCAGGAGGGCAGCAAATGAGCAGAATTTTAATTATAGAAGACGAAGAGTCCATCGCGAGCCTGGAGAAGGACTATCTGGAGCTCTCGGGCTTTGAGGTCGATATAGAGACAGACGGGAGCAAGGGTCTTACACAGGCGCTCACCAAGGACTATGACCTCTACATACTGGATCTGATGCTGCCCGGGATGGACGGTTTCGAGATCTGCCGTGAGATCCGCGAGGCCAGGGACACACCGATCCTCATGGTCAGCGCAAAGAAGGACGATATTGATAAGATCCGCGGGCTCGGGCTTGGTGCAGACGATTACATCACGAAGCCGTTTTCTCCGAGCGAGCTGGTCGCGCGTGTGAAGGCGCATCTGTCCAGATACGACAGGCTGATCGGGACGAATCTGCACAAGAACGACGTCGTCAAGATCCGCGGTCTGAAAATTGACAAGACGGCAAGGCGTGTCTGGGTCAACGGCGAGGAAACGCAGTTCACGACCAAGGAATTCGATCTCCTGACGTTCCTCGCGGAGAATCCGAATCACGTCTATTCCAAGGATGAGCTTTTCCGTCAGATCTGGAATATGGAGTCGATTGGAGATATCGCGACGGTCACGGTACACATCAAGAAAATACGTGAAAAGATAGAGTTCGATACGTCAAAACCGCAGTATATCGAGACGATCTGGGGAGTGGGATACCGCTTTAAGGTCTGATCTCTGACACAGTATCTTTGTGATATAAGTCTGTGATGAATGCGCAAATCGGAACTCCTTACTGGATGGAGAGTTTCAGGCTCTTGCGAAACTCTGTGCGAAATGGAATTGTGTGAACATTCATTGGCGCGGAAGCCGTTTGAATGTTCATACAATTTCCATGAAGCACAGACTTTCGCAATTGCCTGTGGAGATTTTTTATGAAAGCAATGGAACAAAAAATACATCTGCCCGGCGCAGGTGTCATCGGTATCTGCTTCCTGCTGACTTCGACGGCGTATCTTGCATGGACATATCATATTATGGGGTTGGTGAAAGCCCCGATCTCCGAAGTCGTTACACTGATCATAGGGTATCTCTTTCAGGCTGCCGGTATCGGGCTGTTTTCCCTGTTGATCCGGCGGCGTGAGGATCTGGCGAGGGTATCTGTATATGCGGCGCTGATCCTTCATATGCTCTGTCTTGTTCCTGCTGTTCTTGCAGGTACCTTTATACAGGCAGCGGCCTTTGGCTCCGTAATGAACCTTTTCTGCGGCTGGATCGCGGGGTATTACCTGTACCGTCTTACGACTGATGTAAGCGCAGCCTGTTCCGCCATGACGCTGGGAGCCGGATACAGTGCTTCGATCGTTGTCTCGTGGGCTCTCTCCGCCCTCTTCGGAGGAGCATTGTACCATTCCGTATGGATCCTGATCATCTGTCTCGCCCTGACGGCTATTGCCTTTTTCCTTCTCCGGATAGGGCAGGGGCAGTCGGATGCAGAAACAGAGGAAGTGACGGAAAAGGGGTTTTCAGAGGGAATACAAATCTCAAAGGAAACGGAATTCCGGAAGTTCCTGCTCCTGGCAGGTGCGCTCGTCCTGGTGTTCAGCATCGTGAACAGCTGCGGCTTCGGCTTTCCGTCCGAAGATGTGGAAAAAGGAATCAGCGTGGAATTTTCCCGCCTCTTCTATGCGGCGGGGCTTCTGATCGCCGGATTTGTGAATGACAGGAACAGGCGGTACGGTGCCATCTGCGCGGTGGCCGTGCTGGTGATCCCGTTCCTCATGATGGCAATCAGAGGGGAGCCGGTCTCCATGATGATCTTCTGGGTGCTCAGCTATTTTACCTTCGGTTTCTATACGATCTACCGGATAATACTCTTTTCCGACATTGCCCGGGGGAAAGGGCTGATTCCGCTCTGCGGCTTCGGACTGCTCATCGGACGGATCGGCGACGCGGCAGGAGAGGCGCTGTGCCTTGCGATGTCCGGACATTTTGTGATCTTTGTCGGTCTTACTGCGATACTGTACATGGCGGCGGTCCTTCTATTCTTCCGTGTTTATCTGTATATATACCAGCCGGAGGTAAAACCGCCAAGAAGCGAACAGGAGATCTTCAATCGCTTTTCAGCGCGGCATGATCTTTCTGCCAGAGAGCGGGAAGTGCTTCGATTCCTTTTGGAAGAAAAGACCAATAAGGAGATCGCGGAAGAATTATCGATCTCCGAGGGCACTGTGAAATACCATATTCACAATCTTCTCCAGAAGACCAGCTGCCGCAACCGGCTGGGGCTTCTTTCCGCTTTTACTGCCGAGCAGGACACCTGAAACAGGAAATGGCGGGCCAAAACAGGCGGTAAACCGGCAGTTTACCCCTACCTTACCTAAACCTTACCCTGAAAAATGCCCCGACTGGCCGGAAACTTACTTGAGACCCGGCCGGTCGGGAAGATAGTGTATAGCTGTATGAGTATACTCATACAGCTATACACTATTTTTGAAGGGCAGGTGTCAAAATGAAACGAAAGATATGTGCTGTGCTTGTGGCTCTGGGCATGATCCTGTGTCAGATCCCGCAGACTGTCGCTGCGTCAGAAGACGTTACTGCGGCAGGAGAAGCTGTACCCGTGGTGGAGACGGTGGAAGCTGCTCAGGCAGCAGAGGAAGCTGAAATCCCGTCCGAACATGAGGAGCAGTATGCGGAAGCCGGGACGGCCGCTGCAGAAGTCGCGGCGCAGACAGACGGGGAATCCGGAACAACAGAGTCGAATGAGGCGCACGAGCCTTCCGGGAACGTCGAAGAAGCCGGTGCGAAAGCGCCGGAGGAAAAGGTGGTTACTCCTGACGGGGAAAGCGGAAAAAATCCTGTCTCCGAATCCGGGACGGAAAAGACCCCGATGCCGAAAACGTCGGCAGGAGCAGATGCCGGGCTGGTGGGAGCTCCCAAGTCGGTGTCAGACCTTACGCCGGTCGACTCCGTAGTTGTCGGAGTCGTCGTTCCCCATGCAGGTGATACCACAGAATCGGCCCCGCGCGTCTTTGCGCTTGACAGCGGCTATCACATCACAACGGCGAACTGGTGCGACGAGGAAGGTAACGAACTTGGATCCACCGTGACCTTCGCTGCAGGCGAGACATACTACATCAAGGCATCCGCTTCCTCTGAGGAGGGGTATTTCTTCCGGCAGGGAAGCGACGGGACCTCATTCGAAGCAGAGGGCGGCGAACTGAAGAGCTCCTGGATCATGAACTGGACGGACGTTGACGGCGGTGCACACTCCTATGCGGAGATCATCATTGCTGTCAGGGTGGCTGCCCAGACATCCTTCTTCGGAGTGCTCATCTCCGACGCTGAGGGTACCTCGAACAAAGGCGGCAGCTACTGGGTGGATTATGCCGGTATGGAAGGATCTCCTTCAAGAACGTCTTCCTCCAATAACTTCGTGGAGGACGGCAGCGACGTTTATCTGGAGGCATATCCCGCTGACGGCTACAAATTCCTCGGATGGTACCAGGGAGATCCTGATCGGGCGGAGGGAAAGCCCTATACGGGCGAGCCGCTCACGACAGACAGCGTCTATGAGTTCGATGCGCCCATCAGCCTGACAAGGCCCTATATCTGCGCCGTGTTCGATGTGGATGAATCACCGCAGGGTGATCAGGTGCAGATGTGGGTCGGCAACACAGAGGTCATCGGTCCGGACAGCTCCGCGCAGGGAGGCAAGGTAGCGGTCAAATATGAGCCGAGCTACGATATATATCCCGATATTACAGCGAAGGACGGCACGAATTTTGTCGCCGGCGAGATCCTTCCGTTCTACAAGGGTGACGAGTGTACGGTATACCAGCAGGCAGACGAGGGTTTTCATTTTGTAGGCTGGTATCATGTGAATATTGAATGGGGGCCGGGTGAAACTCTGGCATGGGAAGGCAGTCCGATTTCGACTGCGGACAGCTTTACCTACAAGCCCGGACAGACTGTCGTGGCAGGCGATTCAGAACCGCTGCGTTACGTGTGCGCCGTGTTCGAGAAGAATCAGGCCGTGACCCACACAGTTTCCTTCGATCCCGGTACAGGCTACGGAGAAATGAAGCCGTATACTGTGGACGATGGAGAGAGTTTCACACCTCCGGAATGCACTTTCAGTCACAGTAACCCGGATCGGGTCTTCTATAAGTGGGCTGTGGACGGCAAGTACCTGAGCTTGGGTGAGTCGTTCACGGTAACGAAAGACACCGTGGTCAAGGCGGTGTGGCATTATCGGGAGATCCAGAGGCTCGATAATTCTGTCGACCGAAGTGTTACGGATGTAGTCGGTCATCTCATTCTCAGGGATACCCGTACGGGAGAGGAGCGCACGGAGGTCGTATTTGACGAAGTCACCGCTTCCGCCTTCACAGAGCCATCCAACGTGACCGTCAATGCCATGATCACGGAGGCAAAGGAAGCTGCGGCAAAGAAAGCCGGGGAGTACGCCGGAGAGAGTGCCGTGAAGACGGTCAGCGAAACGGTCTCAGACCCTGCAATCAAGGATTTCAAGGATGATCGGACTTATACATACTTCACTGATGGTCAGGACAGTGCGGGAGACGTCTACACGTTGATGATCATTGACGGCGGGTACCTTCATAGCTGGCAGTATGATGTGACGCTCGTGGCAGAGTATACGAGTGTGGATCCGAGCACAGCGACGATTACCCTGCACTGGTCATCTGCAGACGGTGTGGACCTCATGCAGCCGATTTCGATTGAGACCAAGCCGGGCACCCGGCTCGACGATGCTTTGACGGCTGCCGGACAGCCCTATGATGACATTTTCAGTAAGGATGGCTACGCGGACTTCGGTTATCGCTCGCTTCATCCGTTCGACAGCTTTTCTGATGAGAATGATTTCTACGATGACTGCATCGGCTACGATTACGTTATTGAGAACAGCACAGACATTTATGTTGTAATGTTCAAGGAACTCGGTGCTGCTTCGATTTCTGTCGCCACTCCTGTCTGCGGCAGTACCGATGCCCCGGCGGTTTCCGTCCTGACAGGCGAGTGCACCCTTGATGGTACTCCGGTATGGTGCGAGGACGCCGATCCGCTTGTACCGTATGAAGGTGCGCTCAAAGGCGGTATCCAATATCTGGCCGCGATCCAGCTGGCCGCAGATTTCCATTACTATTTTGCTGACGACGCGCAGATCACCGTGAGCGGAGGCGAGCTCGTAAGCGCAGGTCCGCACTTTGCGGGTATTGGCGTTCTTGTCAGGGTGGCAGTCGAGCACATTCCGGGCGATGCGGTCAAAGAGAACGAGATCGGGGCTACATGCACCGAAGCAGGCAGCCATGACGAAGTCATCTACTGCACAGGATGCGGTGCGGAAATTTCCCGCACGGAGGTAACTGATCCGGCGCTCGGCCACGACTGGGGCGCATGGGAAATTACCAAAGAGCCGACCGAGACGGAAGACGGAGAGGAGACCAGGACCTGTACACGCTGCCCGGAGAAAGAGACGAGGGCTATCCCGCATCTTTCTGTAGAGTACCGCAATACTGAGGGAGATGGAAGCTCCCGGGAAAAAGGCAGCACAGAGTCTCTCCGGTTCGTGTTCAAGCGCAATGTAAATGACGAGACGGCCTTCTCCCACTTCACGGGCATTCTGGTAGATGGGAAAGCAGCTGACACAGCCGACTATACCGCAGAGTCCGGGAGCGTTGTTGTCAACCTGAAGCCGGCGTATCTGGAGACATTGTCCAAGGGAGAGCATTCGCTTACGGCAATGTTCGATGATGCCGATGATGTCACCGTGCGCTTTACTGTGACGGAAAAAGAGACGGCTCCGGCAGACGATCAGACGGATAAGAAGGGTACTGAAAAGAAGGATACTCCAAAGACCGACACACAAAAGAGCAGCACACAGAAAGCCGGCAGCACGAAGAGTTCCGGCACATCCGCGAAGACGACCGCGAAAAAATCGCCGAAGACGGGCGATAATACAAATGCCGTCGTCTGGGCTGTACTGCTTACGGCAGCGGCTGCGACCATCGGGGTCGTCCTGATGCGCAGGAGAAGGAACGGGAGATCCTGATTCTGAGACCGGAAGCGGGATCGATGGCTGACCTGAGCCGGATGGAAACCGGTCGGGAAAAGTCATGTGAAAAGTAATGACAGTATATAGAGCAGGAAGAGAGGCCAGAAACCTCTCCTCCTGCTTTTTATTCCCCTTAAATGATTGTTTTCCTCTCTGCAAAGATGTGCTATCATATATATTCCAGGTTCAGTGTGGAGCAAGATTCTTCCGAAGAGCAGCATTTGATGCTGAAATCGTGCGAAAGGAAGTCACAGGCCGTGTCGGAAGCATGCTTCCGGTCCAGGGCCTGACAGACAGGAGAAGAATGGATATTTTATATATTGTCATACCGGCCTACAACGAGGAGGCCAACATCGGGGATGTCATTGAGAGCTGGTACCCGATCATTGAAAAGCATAATGGCGGAGGGCAGTCGAGGCTCGTGATCATAGATGACGGGAGCAGGGACCGCACGCTTGAAATCATGCAGGAAGCTGCGAAGACGAGGCCGCTTCTCGTGCCGCTCACAAAGGAAAATAAGGGACACGGCGCGACGGTCCTCTACGGTTATAAATATGCGCTTCACGAGGGGGCGGATTTCATTTTCCAGACGGACTCGGACGGGCAGACGCTGCCGGAGGAGTTCGAACCCTTCTGGGAGAGGCGGAATGAGTACGATCTGATCGCGGGCTGGCGGCGCGGACGGCAGGACGGCTTTTCAAGAAAGGTCATTACCACGGTCCTCCGCGGGACGGTGAAGCTTACTTTTGGGCTCGATCTGCGGGATGTAAATGTTCCGTACAGGCTCATGAAGGCGGAAACGCTTCGGAAGTGGATCGGCCTTGTTCCTCCGGATTTCAATCTGACAAATATCGCGGTCATGGCGATTTTCGGAAAAGTCGGGGCAAGAATCCTCTCGATCCCGGTCACGTTCCGGCCGAGGCAGGGAGGAAAGAGTACCGTGAATGTTCGGAAGATCGGCGGCATCGGGATTCAGGCGCTCCGCGATTTCCGGAAGCTGAACCGCGCAATCGACCGTGCAATCGAATACCGGGATATAGAGTGAACCGGGCGCAAATCCTTCGGGAGAGATGCTTCCCGCTGCGAAAGAGAGCTCTCTGATCACAGCAGTGCACAGGGGCGACGTGATCCGAAGGAAAACTTCGTTCAGGATACTGTGCTGTACAGACAGGGATTTTTTATATGAAGAGAAGACTTGAGAATTTATTAAAGGCGTACGCGGAATCCGATGCGTACGCCTTTCATATGCCCGGTCATAAGCGCCGCCTCACGCCGGGATGGCCGGCGGAGGCCGGGGCAATCGATATCACGGAGATCGACGGATTTGACAATCTGCACGACGCGCAGGAGATCCTTTCGGAGGAAATGAAGAGCGCAGCTGCCTTTTACGGTGCCCGGGAGACGATTTTTTCTGTGAACGGGTCGACCTGCGGGATGCTGGCAGCAGTGTCGGCAGCGGTACCGGAGGGCGGAAGGATCCTGATCGAGCGGACGAGCCATATGTCCGTCTATCATGCGGCTTACCTTCGTAAGCTTCATGTATCGTATATCGGGGAGGGAGTCTGCGCTCCGCCGGAGGAAGAACCCGGAGACGGGGAGGGTGCGGAGGAGAAGATCGATGCGGTCATTATCATGAGTCCCGGGTACGAAGGATGTATCCGTGATATCGCGGCCTGGGCCCGTTTTGCCCACAGGAGGGGTGCGTGCCTGATCGTGGACGGGGCGCACGGAGCGCATCTCGGCATTCATCCTTATTTTCCGGAATCGGCGGTCCGGCTCGGCGCGGATCTTGTTGTCATGAGCACGCATAAGACGCTGCCTGCGATGACGCAGACAGCCCTGATCCACAATGTGACCGGGAGGGTGTCCTCGAAAAGGCTCCATTTTTTCATGGATATCTATGAGACATCGAGTCCGTCCTACGTGCTGCTCGCGTCGATCACGGGGGCTCTTCATTTTCTGTATGAGCAGGGGGCGGAGGCTTTTTCGGACTACGCAGACCGGCTTCGGAAAATCCGAAGAGAACTTTCCGGACTTAAGAACTTTGCACTGGCAGGCGGGGAAGATTCGATCCTTCGAAGCGATGACGAGCTTCCGCCCTTCCCTGCGGGGACAGAGATGGATCCCGGTAAGCTCGTGATCCTGACCGCCGATGGAAATGCCCTTTATGACGTGCTGCGGGAGCGCTATCATCTGCAGATGGAGATGCGTGCGCCGGGTTACGTGCTCGCGATGACGTCGCCGGCGGACACGGAGGAAGGATTTGAGAGGCTTGCTGCGGCGCTGCGGGAGCTTGACCGTGAGGAACATTGGACGGGTCTGAAAGCAGCAGCCTCTTCGGAAATCGGGATTTTTGAGAAATCCGGACCGGCAGCAGACCATGATCCTGCCGTGGAAACGGGAATACATGGGATGCCGGCTCCGATATTAAGGATCTGTGAAGCCGTCGATGCTCCGTGTGAGATGCTTCCTCTCCGGGAGGCAGAGAATCGGATCTCCGGGGATTTCGTGATCCTCTATCCGCCGGACGCGCCGCTCATCGTACCGGGGGAGATGATCACAAAAGAGGTGATCAGGGACATAGGAATGTGGACAGACAGGGGATATTCCGTGATGGGAGTGGATAACGGAAGAATTTCCTGCGTCCGATCGGAAAATTGAGTTCCCGAAAGTGTTCGCGTGCTTAAACATGCGTACCATTTGTTCCGGCAGAGCATTTTCCGGTTGCAAAAACTTAAATGCATAGTAAAAGAAAAAGAGCGATGGGATCCGATATGAGTCCCATCGCTTTTTTTTCGGCTCTCTGCCATCGCCGGCATTTTCCGGATTGCATGGAGAAATGCCTTCATCGCCCCGTCAATATCCTGAAGGAAAGATTTTCCCGGATCGCAGGGAGAACTGTTTTACAGCTCTTCTCCCGTCAGCAGATGATACGCTTCCTTATACTTTTCGATCGTCCTGTCAATGACATCCTGCGGAAGGTCATAATCGCTGTCCGGATTTGCCTTCAGCCAGTCACGGACGAACTGCTTGTCGAAGGACGGCTGGCCATGGCCCGGCTCATATCCAAGAAGCGGCCAGAAGCGGCTGGAGTCCGGGGTGAGCATTTCGTCGCCGAGGATGACATTTCCGTCTTCGTCCAGACCGAACTCGAACTTTGTATCCGCGATGATGATCCCGCGGGAGAGCGCGTAATCCGCACACTTCTTGTAGAGCGCGATCGTGCAGTCGCGGAGCTTCTCGGCGTATTCGACGCCGTGTCCGGGGAACTGCTTTTCCAGAACGTCGATGCTCTGCTCAAAGCTGATATTTTCATCGTGGTCGCCGATTTCAGCCTTTGTGCTCGGCGTGTAGATCGGCTCCGGCAGTTTGTCGCACTCTGAAAGGCCTTCCGGCAGCTTGATTCCGCAGACGGTGCCGTTCTTTTTATAGCTTGCCCAGCCGCTGCCCGTGATGTAGCCGCGCACGATGCATTCGATCGGAAGCATGGTGAGTTTTTTTACGAGCATGCTGTTCCCGCAGTAATCTTCTCCGCGGAAGAACTCCGGCATATCCTCCGGATCGACGCTGATCATGTGGTTCGGAAGGATGTCCTTTGTGTAATCGAACCAGAATTTTGACATCTGAGTGAGGACAGTCCCTTTCTTCGTGATTTTGTTCTTCAGGATGACGTCGAAGGCGGAGATGCGGTCTGTGGCGACCATGACGAGTTCATTTCCAAGATCGTAGATCTCGCGGACCTTGCCCTCTTTTACCGGAGTGTATTCTTTCATCGTGATTCCTTTCTGTCTTAAAATAAAGTCAGGCTCTTGCGAAACTCTGTGCGAAATGAAATTGTTTGAACAATTCAAACAATCTGCACAAGCCTTAGAACTTCTTCATGAACGAAAGATATGGAATGAGCAAAAACCGTACTGTCTGAGCGAAGCGAGTTTACGGTTTTTGCGAATGCTTTTCCATATCTTGAGTGAATGTTAGAAGTTCTTGGCGCGGAAGCCGTTTGAATGTTCATACAATTTCCGTGAAGCACAGACTTTCGCAAATGCCTGTTTGAAAAAGCAGGCGCACAGTTTCGCTTCTGCCTGTTGAAAATAAAAAACCAAAACTCCCCGCAGCACCTGCACGGGAAGTCAAGCTGTTTCCGTATGACAGTATCAGTATAAAGCATTTTTTTTGTAAAGCAAGTAAAAACGTCAAATCCGGGCAGATTCAGACCGCTGCGCCGGCCTTTGCGGAGACCGGTAAAGCAGCGGCAGCCGTGATTTCCGATCTTTCGGGGCACGTTCACTTTCCGTGCGGTCATGAATCATATGATTGAAATTACGAGAATTCTGCGTCGGAGATTCAATAGAGTCTGATATATGCAGCAGTATCATCTTTTTTACATATAATGATGAAAAATTATTGGAAAAATTATTGACAAAGACTATTCAAGGGATGCTATAATTGTCTTTGGAAACGTTTACGGTAACGTTTATGGAAGGCTGGGAAAGGTATGCGGGCAATACCGATAAGGTGAAAGCATGACGACAATCAAAGACATTGCGCGGATATCCGGCTACAGTATCGGTACGGTATCGAGAGTAATCAACAACCGGGCGGATGTCAGTGAAGAAGCAAGAGAAAAGATCAGCAAGATCATACGCGAGCGAGGCTATCAGCCGAATTCCATTGCCAGAAAACTGAAGCAGAGTGTTTCCTCGGAAGTATCCATCATCGTACGCGGCAGTAAAAACGTATTTTTCGAGTCTATACTGGAAGAAATCCAGATCAAGATGAGAGAGTACGATGAGAATATCAGTGTCCAGTTCATCGGTGAAACAGACAATGAGGTGGAGACGGCTGCCCGGATCATAACGTATCTGAAGCCGAAAGGTATTATATTCCTGGGAGGGTATATCGATGCATCTCGCCATGATTTTTCACAGATTCATCTGCCGTGTGTACTTGTGACGAACGATGCCCGGGATTTTGGCTTTGATAATCTGTCAAGTTTTACAACAGACTATTTTGATGCCGGAAAATATGTCGTCGATCGACTGCTGTCTGAGGGCCACACAAGGATCGGCATTCTCGGGGGGTATCCCGAGGGTCCGGGAAGAGAATATAAGAACGGGAAGATCCTGGGAGCTGTTGAAGCACTTCGTGAAAACGGTATTCTATTTGATTTTGACAGGGATTATGAGCCCTGTTCGTATTCGGCGGAGAGCGGCTACAAAGCGCTGGAGATATTGTTCCGCCGATCGCCGGACCTGACGGCGGTCTTTGCTCTCAGTGATTCGATCGCATTTGGTACGATCAGAGCCCTGAAGGATATCGGCCTGCGTGTTCCCGAAGACGTCTCGGTGATCGGTTTCGACGGTCTCACATATGCAAACTATTCCATTCCAAGGCTCTCCACGATCCGGCAGGATACGGCGGGGCTGGCAAAAAAGAGTGTTGATGATCTTCTGATGAGGCTCAGCTACGGAGGTGAAGCCGTTCACGAACTGGTACCGTATGAGTACATAGAAGGAGAGAGTGTGGCGGTGAACCGGAAATCCTGACGAGAGGGATTGAGACCCGCCGCTGAAATGAGCAGGATATTTGTTTTACCTGTCGCTTGCAGAAGCGGGTTTTCCCGCACTGAGAATAAAGTGTAGCAGATCCAAAGTTTCTGTTGGATCAGTATATAAAAAAATTATTTTTTAAGGGAGGAAACAACATGAAAAAGCTTGCAGCAACAATGATGGCGTTGGTACTGTGCATATGCATGCTCGCAGGATGCGGGGGCAGCTCAGGCGGCTCGAGCGGAGGCAGCACGGGAGGCGGTGAATCCGGCGGCTCGGGGAGCAAGGAAGCGATCAGTGCCACCGTCACGGTTTGGGGACCGCAGGAAGACCAGTCCGATGACAACGGAAAGTGGCTCCAGACGCAGTGCGAGGCATTTGCAAAAGCACATCCTGAATGGACCATTACTTTCAAGTATGGCGTTTGCTCGGAAGGCGACGCGAAGACGAATATCGGAACGGACCCCAGCGTCGGTGCAGATGTATATCTGTTTGCAAATGACCAGATTCCGGATCTGCTCAAGACCGGCGGTCTCGCCGAGCTCGGCGGCACCAGTGTCGAGAACATGAAAGCCAACAGTTCCGAGACCACAGTGAATACCGTGACCTATAACGGTTCTGTTTACGGATTCCCGTTTACCGGCAATACATGGTTCATGTATTATGATAAGTCCGTCTTCTCGGATGAGGATATTAAGTCTCTGGATGCCATGCTCCAAAAGGGCAAGGTAGCTTTCCCGCTGGACAACTCCTGGTATATCGCCGCTTTCTATGTGGCAAACGGATGCACACTGTTCGGAGCGGATGGCAGTGACGCCGATGCAGGCTTTGACTTCAGCGGAGACAAGGCAGTGGCAGTGACCAATTATCTGGTAGATCTGGTCGCAAATCCGAACTTCTCGAACGGCGATGTAGGAACAAACGCTGATGCCAAGGCATTCTTCTCCGGCACATGGGATTATCAGAAGGCTGTTGACGCATACGGTGAGAATCTCGGTATTGCACCGGCACCGTCTATCACGATCAATGGGGAGCTGAAGCAGATGAAGGCTTTTGCAGGTTCCAAGGCGGTCGGCGTGAATCCTGCAACCGCACTTTACAAAGAGCATCCCGAAGTGGCCGTTGCTCTGGCAGCATATCTTGGCGGCGCCGATGCACAGAAGGCTCACTATGAGCTTCGCAATATCATTCCTACCGACAACAATGTCAAAGTCGATGATCCTCTTGCCCAGGCACAGATGGATACGATGTCTGTTGCTTCTATCGTACAGCCGCTTCAGGCGAACATGGGCAATTACTGGACACCTGCGGAATCCATGGGCAAAGAGCTCGTGTCCGGCACTGTGACACATGACAATGCCGCAGATAAGACAGAATCGATGAACACATCGATGAATACCTCTGCAGTACAGTAAGACAGCTCTGTCATTTGAATCAGATCAATCGGGGAACGCGGACCGTGCTGACGAACGGAATGAACCGCGCCGGACTTTGCGCGGGGTTCGGGTCAGCGTCAGCTGACGTCTTCCAGACCGAATCCCTGCGCATCTTTGCGGCCGGCAGCAACCGGCCGCCTGTTATTTACTCTGTCGGGAGGTAATCTTTCATGAACGAAGATCGCATTACCGTAAAAAATGCATTGCTAAAGGGTGATCTTTTTACAAAACTTTCTGCTGTTCTTATGGGAGTGGGAATTGCAGGACATCGGCAGATCATAAAAGGCGCTGTCGTCTTACTCATGGAAATCGCATTCCTGGGGTTTATGGTCACAACAGGCTTTCATAATCTGAGCATGATGTTGAGCCTTGGTACGGAAGCGCAGGGCAAGGTCTGGAACGAAGCCAAGCAGATCTATGAGTATTCGACCGGCGACAATTCGCAGCAGATCCTTCTCGCCGGTGTGGTCACATGTTTTGTGATTGCAGGGTTCATTGCCCTCTGGATCCTGCAGCTTCAGCATTCCTACAAGCTCCAGAAGATGATCGAAAAAGGAGAGACGGTACCGAGCCTTGGCAAGGATGTGAAGAACCTGTTCGACGGCAACCTTCATATTACGCTGATGGCACTTCCCTGCATCGGTATTTTAATTTTCAATATCGTACCGCTGGTCTACATGATCACGATGGCGTTCACGACGTATTCCAAGGAAGATGAGCATCTGGTCCTGTTCGACTGGGACGGCCTGCATCAGTTCCAGAGAGTGCTCAATATGAACGGCAATATCGGCCGCCAGTTCTGGCACGTACTCGCCTGGACGATCATATGGGCGGTTTTTGCGACATTCCTGAATTATATTCTCGGTATGATTCTGGCCATGATCATCAACAGGAAGGAAACGAAATGGAAATCGTTCTGGAGATTCTGTTTTGTGCTCTCCATCGCTGTTCCCCAGTTCGTTTCGCTGATGATCATGAACATCATGCTGCAGCCGTCGGGTGCCGTTAATGTACTCCTCAAGAATCTGGGGCTCATAAAAGAATCGATTCCGTTCTGGACCAATGCCATGCTTGCCAGGGTCACGATCATCGTGATCAACCTGTGGGTCGGTATTCCGTATACGATACTGCAGGTGACCGGTATTCTGCAGAATATCCCCGAAGACCTTTATGAAGCCGCCAAAATGGACGGCGCAGGTCCGGCGACAATATTCTTCAAGATAACGCTTCCTTACATGCTTTTTGTTACGATGCCGTATCTGATTGCCAGCTTCGTAGGCAATATCAATAACTTCAATGTCATCTATCTTCTGTCGGGCGGTGGTCCTACGTATGTCGGCGATACCGCAGGTCAGACCGACCTGCTCGTGACCTGGCTCTACAAGTTGACGATTGATCAGCAGTATTATAACCTCGGCGCTGTGATCGGTATTATGACCTTCGTCATACTGACTGTCATCACACTGACTACATACAGGAATTCCAGTTCCTATAAAAACGAGGAGGCGTTCATGTAATGGAAAAGAAACATCAGGAAAACAGTCGGAGTCCCAGAAAGAGGATCATAAACTTTCTCGTACATGTTTTACTGGCTGTGCTGGCACTGATCTGGGTCATGCCCATTGTGTGGATCGTCCTTACCAGTTTCCGGGCAGAGCCGGGTGCATACACCAACACGTTCCTGCCGAAAAGCTACACTATCCAAAATTACGTGAAGCTCCTGACGGACAAGAATGTTCTGAACTTCCCGAGAATGTTCAAAAATACACTGATCATTGCAATCTGCAGCTGCTGTATCAGCACATCCTTTGTGCTGTCCGTGTCATATTCCCTCAGCCGAATGCGGTTCAAAATGCGTAAGCCGTACATGAATATGGCGATGATCCTGGGACTGTTCCCGGGCTTCATGACAATGATCGCGCAGTATTTCATTTTAAAGGCGATGGGCCTTACGGAGGGAGCCTCCATCCGGTTCGGACTGATCATCGTCTACAGCGCGTGTACCGGTCTGGGATTCCAGATATCGAAGGGCTTTTTCGACACGATCCCCAAAGCCATCGACGAGGCGGCAGTCATCGACGGGGCTACACGGTGGCAGATCTTTACCAAGATCACAATGCCGCTGTCCAAACCGATCATCATCTACACCATCATGACCTCGTTCATTGCGCCCTGGGTAGATTTCATCTTTGCAAAGGTTCTGTGCAGGGCGAATTCCGACCAGTTCACGGTCGCCATCGGTCTGTGGAACATGCTGCAGAAGGAATACATCTATCAGTGGTACACCTGCTTCGCCGCAGGCGCGGTGCTGATTTCCGTGCCGATCGCCATACTGTTCCTCTATCTGCAGAGGTTCTATGTCGAGGGCATGTCGGGAGCGGTCAAGGGATAAGCGTAAGAGCAGTACCTTATTCTGCGCATATCGGAGAGATATCGGGATGAGAAGAATACAGAAAATCATATGCATGATCCTGTGCGCGATGCTGTGTATCACAGGATGCAGCCAAAGTCAGAAGAAAGAGCAGGCAACGGGCGAGGACAGACCGGCTGTCTCTTCTGACGGGAGTAATGCAGCGGGCGGCAGTAAGCCCGCTGCTTCTCATGTCCAGATGCTGGACTATAACAAAGACCTTGTGCGGACGCAGACAGATGACAACTATCGTACGACCTATGAGATCTTTGTGTATTCGTTCTGCGACTCGAACGGGGACGGGATCGGAGACCTGAACGGCATCCGGTCCAAATTGGATTATATAGAAGATCTGGGTTTTGACGCGATCTGGCTGACGCCCGTGCATCCGTCGTCGACCTATCACAAGTATGATGTGGATGACTATTACGCGATCGATCCGGCGTTCGGAACAATGGAGGACTGTGAAGCCTTGCTGAAAGCGTGCAGTGAGCGGGGGATCCGCGTGTATATGGATCTCGTGCTCAATCATACTTCGGATGAAAATGCATGGTTTTTGGCCGCGTCGGATTATCTGCGCAAACTGCCCTCCGGGGCGGAGCCGGATCCGTCTGCGTGTCCGTATTTTAACTACTATAATTTTTCCAGACAGCCTGCCGACGGCTATGCGCCTCTTGAGGGCACCGAATGGTACTACGAGGCAAGATTCTGGTCTGAAATGCCGGACCTCAACCTTTCGAGCGAGGCTGTGAGAGGGGAAATCCGGAATATTCTGGCTTTCTGGCTGGGGAAAGGCGCTGCCGGGTTCCGGCTGGATGCAGTGACGCATTATTTTGAGGGAAATACGGAGGCCAACATAGAGTTCCTGCGGTTCCTCACGGAGGCAGGCAGGGAAATCAGTGCCGACTGCTATTTTGTCGGAGAAGCGTGGACGGATCGGAATACGATTGCCGAGCTCTACGGGAGTGGGATCGATTCACTGTTCGACTTTCCGTTCAGCGGAAATGACGGGTTCATTGCAAACATCATAAACGGCACTTATAAGGCTTCGGATTACGTGAAAGGAATGCTGCTGGCCGAGGAGGCATACGCCGGAAAGAACCCGGCCTATGTGGACGCACCGTTCTATACGAATCATGATATGGGCAGGAGCGCAGGCTATTATGGAGCCGATGACGGCCCCGTCACGAAGATGGCCTATGCGATGAGCCTGTTCATGACCGGCAACTCATTTGTCTATTACGGTGAGGAGATCGGTATGAAAGGGGCCGGTAAAGATGAGAACAAGCGCGCTCCGATGTACTGGAGCGATGATCCGGATGATCCGGACATGTGTGCGGGCCCGCCGGACATGGATGAAATGCCGATGAAGTTCCCGTCCGCAGCAGAGCAGAGGCAGGATGATCTGTCGCTTCTGACGTGGTTCAGGGAGGTCATTCGCGTGAGAAATGCATTCCCGGCAATCGCCAGAGGCGTGACCGAGGGAGTGGATTCCGTCAGTGATGACAGCGTGGCTGCTTTCCTGAGGAAAAGCCCGGAGAACGGAACAGCCGGCGGCGGGGTGTATGACGATCTGCTGATCGTGATGAATCTGCGCGCGGAGACAGCGGTGAAGGATCTGACGGGAATCGTTCCGGTGAATGGCGCGGACGGCGCCGGTGTTACGCCGGCCGCGGTGCTGAATACCGGTGAGGAGAACATCACGTATGAGCAGGGTGTGCTTACGATGCCCGGTTACAGTATTGCCGTGTTTAAACTGGACGGTACGGCAGACTGAGAAGATGTCGGTGTATTGCCTTGACGGGGCTGTTGCAGTGAACTGTGACAGCCCTGTTTTTGTCCGTTTGAATATGCATAGTATTCCATTTCGCCGGGAGTTCCGCAAACGTCTTATTGAATAAACTCATGCAATTGCGACAGTCTGTGCTTCATGGGAATTGCCTCACTGATATAATCGGTTGCAAGGAACGACACCAGGAATTATTATAATGCAAGGCGGGGAAGTCCGCCGAGGCGTTCTTGAATTCAGTAATAGGAACCTCCCACATCCGGAGTCCTGAACCCCGGTCGCTGCTGCGTTCATGCATGTGGGAAGCTGTCAGTAAGGAAATTTTATATGAATCATTTAATTATAGGGATCTGCGCGCACGTGGATGCCGGAAAGACAACACTATCGGAAGGCCTTCTCTATCTCGGCGGAAGCATCCGGAAAATGGGCCGCGTCGACAACCGTGATGCCTTCCTGGACACGGACGAGATGGAGCGCGCCCGCGGCATCACGATCTTCAGCAAGCAGGCGCAGTTCGAGCGGACGCTTGCCGACGGCACCGAGCGCATGTATACGCTGCTCGACACCCCGGGACACGCTGATTTTTCACCGGAGATGGAACGGACACTGCAGGTCCTGGACCTGGCTGTCCTTGTGATCAGCGCGGCGGACGGCGTAAACGCCCAGGTCCGCATGCTGTGGAGCCTTCTTGAACACTACGGCGTCCCGACGGTCATTTTTGTCAATAAGATGGACCAGATGGAGGCGATCGGGGAGGGAGAGAGCCGCAGAGCGGAAGTCTTTGCGGAGATCCAGGAAAAGCTCGGCGGAAACGCAGTTGATTTTGACAGGATCCCGTACCCGGACAGCAGTGCCGGTGAATTTTCAGAGAAGGGCGGGAGTGCGTTCGACGCAAAAAGCTCCGCGGCAGGAGGCAGTGAGGACGGTCCCGCGATCGACGCGGACACCGCGGAATCCATCGCGCTCTGCGACGAGGAGCTCCTCGACGCCTACATGGACGGCCGGGAAATCACCTGGGGCGATATCAGAAAGCTGATCGCGGAGAGGAAGCTTTTCCCTGTTCTCACAGGCTCCGCGCTCCGCATGAACGGTGTCGACCGGCTGCTTGCCTGCCTTGACGCATGCGCGGCCCCGGCTCATTTTTCCGACGAGTTTTCAGCCCGCGTCTTCAAGATCACACGCGACGGGCGGGAGCGCCTTACATGGATGAAGATCACAGGCGGCAGTCTCAAAGTCCGCGACGTACTGTCGTACTCGGGGCGCGGAGAGAATTTCATTTCCGGGAGCGATGAAAGCCCGGAGGAGACGGATTCGAACGAGAAAAATGAAAAAATTACACAGATACGCCTGTACTCGGGAGAAAAATTCACTGCACTCCCGGAGGCGGAAGCGGGAAGCGTCGTCGCGGTCTGCGGCCTGACGGACACGTATGCAGGGCAGGGCCTCGGTGCTGCGCAGACAGATAATGCAGGTCTCGTCGTTCCGATCCTCACCTGGCAGATCCTGCTTCCGCAGGGGACAGATCCCTATCGGGCCTACCGGGATCTCTGCATCCTTGAGGAGGAGGAACCCATGCTGTCCGTCCGCTACAACGAGCGGAAGAAGGAAATCACGGTCAGCCTCATGGGAGAGATCCAGAGAGAGATCCTGAAGAACCTTGCCATGCAGCGGTTCGGTCTGGAGATCAATTACGGGAGACCTTCCATCATCTACAAGGAGACGATCAGGAGGCCGGTGGAGGGCGTCGGGCACTTTGAGCCGCTCCGCCACTACGCGGAGGTCCATCTTCTGCTCGAACCGGGTGAACCGGGCAGCGGGCTTGTCTTTGAGAGCATGTGCACGGTGGACACGCTGGCGAAGAACTGGCAGCGGCTGGTCCTCACGCATCTGCGGGAAAGAAAGCACAGAGGTGTTCTCACCGGATCCGAGATCACGGACATGAAGATCACGCTGATCGGCGGACGCGCTCACGAAAAGCATACAGAGGGAGGCGACTTCCGTCAGGCGACCTACCGGGCTGTCCGGCAGGGTCTCATGATGGCGGAAAATATTCTTCTCGAGCCATTTTACAGCTTCCGAATGGAATTGCCGGGCACGGCGCTCGGACGGGCGCTCGCGGACCTGCAGCAAATGGGAGCCTCCTTCTCACAGCCTGATTTTTCCGGTGACAACGCGATCCTGACAGGCGAGGCGCCGGTCAGCGTATTCGGAGACTACGCGGAGACGCTCTCCGCCTACACGAAAGGCCAGGGACACCTCCTGACGGAGATGGGGGGATACCGTCCGTGTAAGGATCCGGACGCGGTGATCGAAGAGATCGGCTATGATCCGGACAGTGACAAGAGAAATCCTGCCTCCTCTGTCTTCTGTTCGCACGGAGCGGGCGTCATCGTCCCCTGGTACGAAGTCCGCGAGTATATGCATGTCGACACCGGATGGCGCGAAGGGGCTGCATTTACCGGCCCGGCCGGCGGGAAAAATCAGGTGTCGAGAGCGGGCGCCGGGAGTTCATTTTTTGAGAAAGAGGAATCAGATGACAGACCGGGGACCCCGGATGACGATATGATGGAAGCCGGTTACCGGGGCGCGGAGGGAAGACGCGCTGCCGCAAAAAAGACAGGCCCGGACGAGCGGAGCTTTAAGGAGCGGGAGGCGGATCGTTTTGCTGCCGAAGGGGAGCTCATGGCCATCTTCGAGCGCACATACGGACCGATCAAAGACCGGAGCCTGATGGCGCAGGCGTCGCCGAAAAAGGTCACCGCAGAACCTGCACCGAAATACAGAAAGCAGAAAAAGCAGCCGGATAAGGAATATCTTCTCGTGGACGGATATAATATAATTTTCGCCTGGGAGGAGCTTCGGAAGCTGGCTTCCGGGGACATGAAGGCCGCGCGGGACCGTCTTCTCGAGATCCTGTCGAACTATGCGGGCTATGTGAAGCGTAACGTCATCTGCGTGTTCGACGCCTACAAGGTCGCCGGAGGGCAGGAGTGGGTCTACCGTCACCACAATATTGACGTCATCTTTACGAGGGAGGCTGAGACCGCCGATCTGTATATTGAGCGGGCGGCCCATGAGCTGAGCCGCCAGTACCGCGTCACGGTCGCGACGTCGGATGCGGTCGAGCAGGTCATCATTTACGGCGCGGGCGCGCTCAGGCTGTCCGCCCAGAACTTCCTTGAGGAAGTGAAGGAGGCGGAGAGGGAAATGAAGACCACGTACGTCGCCGGGGAGAACGGAAAGATACAGAAGATCGGGACGAATCTGGGTGAGGAGCTCAAAGGGATCCTGGAAGAAAATTGAAGCTGCCGCACAGCCTGCTGCATGGAGGGTTTTATGAATATTACAGCAGTTATTGCACAGGAACTGGACATCAGAGAAGACCAGGTGGAGGCTGTCATCAGCCTTTTGGACGAGGGGAACACGATTCCCTTCATTGCCCGTTACCGGAAGGAAAAGCACGGCGCACTGAACGACGAGATCCTCAGGCGTCTTGAAGAGCGCCTGACCTATCTCCGGAATCTGGATGCGAGACGGGAAGCCATTCTCTCCGCCATCGAGGAGCAGGGAAAGCTGACGGAGAAACTGAGGCGGCAGATCGACGCGGCGGAAACGCTGGTGGCGCTCGAGGACCTCTACAGGCCTTATAAGCAGAAGAAGAGAACGAGGGGCATGATCGCCCGCGAGAAAGGGCTTGAGCCGCTCGCGAAATTCCTGCTCGATACCTTTACGAACTGTGATCCGGAAGCGGAGGCTTCGAAATATATCGATCCGGAGAAGGGAATCGAAACCGCGAAAGATGCGCTGCATCTCGCGGAGGATATTCTCGCGGAGGAGATTTCCGATAACGCGCAGTACCGGTCTTTCATTCGAAGGAAGACCTACGCGGACGGCCTCCTGGTATGCGAGGCGAAGGACGAGAAAGCGGAGTCGGTCTACGAGAATTATTACCACTACAGCGAAGCGCTTCGCACGATCCCCGGCCACCGCGTGCTCGCGATCAACCGCGCGGAGAAGGAAAAGATCATCGGTGTGAAGATTTCAGCCCCGGTCGAGGAGATCGAGACCTATCTGAAGCTCAAGCTCGGCACGGCAAAGCGTCTTTCCACAGGAAAGTATATTGAGGAGGCTGCGCGCGACGCATATAAGCGTCTCATCGCTCCGTCGATCGAGAATGATCTGAGAAATGAACTGACCGGCAAAGCCCAGGAGGATGCCATCGCGGTCTTCGGGAAGAATCTGACCCAGCTCCTCATGCAGCCGCCGATCGCCGGCATGACGGTCCTCGGATGGGATCCGGCCTTCAGGACGGGCTGCAAGCTGGCTGTCTGCGATCCGACCGGAAAAGTGCTGGATGCGACGGTCATTTACCCGACGGACGGGCCCCAAAAAGATATTGCGGGGGCGAAGGAGGAACTTAAGGAACTGGTCAGGCGCTGGAATGTGGACGTCATATCGGTCGGGAACGGCACGGCCTCCAGAGAGTCCGAGGCTGTAATTGTGGACTTCATCCGCGAGATGGCGGAGGAAGGCAGAGAGCTCAGATATGTCATCGTCAATGAGGCCGGCGCTTCCGTCTACTCGGCGAGCGCGCTCGCAACGGAGGAATTCCCCGAGTTTGACGTCGGCGTAAGAAGCGCGGCATCCATCGCCCGCCGTCTGCAGGATCCGCTGGCGGAGCTCGTCAAGATCGATCCGAAATCGATCGGCGTGGGCCAGTACCAGCACGATATGAATCAGACAAGACTGTCCGAAGCCCTCGGCGGTGTCGTTGAGGACTGCGTGAACCGGGTGGGCGTCGATGTGAATACGGCTTCGGGCGCGCTCCTGTCTTACATTTCCGGCATCAATAAAACGATTGCGAAGAACATTGTTGCATACCGCGAAGTCAATGGCCCGTTCAGGAACCGCCGCATGCTCCTGAAAGTCCCGAAGCTCGGTCCCAAGGCCTTTGAGCAGAGTGCGGGCTTTCTGCGGATCCGCGGCGGGGCGGACGCGCTCGATATGACGGGCGTCCATCCGGAGAGCTATGCGGCTGCGAAGAAGCTACTTGCGACGGTCGGCTTTGGCGAAGAGGATATTAGGAACGGCAGGACCGGGGAGATTCGGAAGAAGCTCTCCTCCGTCAATGAGAAGGAGCTTGCCCGGGATCTCGGGATCGGCGAGTATACCCTGCACGATATCATTGAGGAGCTTGAGAAGCCGGGCCGTGATCCCAGAGAGCAGCTCGACGCGCCGGTCCTTCGCAGCGATATTCTGGAAATAAAGGATCTCAAGCCGGGCATGGTCCTTAAGGGGACCGTCCGCAATGTCATTGATTTCGGGGCGTTCGTGGATATCGGCGTGCATCAGGACGGGCTGGTCCATATTTCCCAGATGTCAGACCGGTACATAAAGCATCCGCTCGAGGCGGTGAGTGTCGGGGATGTGGTGACGGTGAAGGTCCTTTCTGTGGACGAGGGCAGAAAGAGGATCTCTCTGACGATGAAGGGGATCTGAAGGGGGCTGAAGGGGGTCTGAAGGGGGTCTGGGGCAGCAATTCAGATGACCCGGGCACATATGAGGGGGCGGCGCAGGGCAGCATCTTCTTCGAAAAACTCTTGTCCTGCCCTGCGAAATCGAAAAATGCATCTGCACTTTTTGTTCCCGCAAGTCGCTCTTCGCATACTTTTGGTCACAAAAAGTGCAGCATTTTCGATTTCTCGGTCGGACTGCGAATGTTTTTCTTCAGAAGTGCAGCCCCGCTGCCGCCGGCAAACGCAAGTGACGGGTCATCTGAGCTGCTGCAGGATCAGCACGATTCTGTAAAGCAGACATTCGTTTTGCAGGAGATCCGGAAGCTGGATTCCGTAACAAAGTAAAAAGAGCCCGATACCGTAAAGCAGACATACGTTCTGCAGGTTTGACGGAAGAGGCTGTCAGGAACTCCTCGGCGTTCCTGACGCGCCGCGCTTACGTGCGAAGCACTGTCCTCTTTGCCCGGCTGCGATCTGATCGGTTCAAGAAATTTAAGCAAGGATTCTCGGAGATTCAATCTCCGAGAATCTGACGGTTCGCTCATAAGACTTGAATTTCATTTTCAGAAAAGGTACAATAAATTAATTATGGGATAAAAGGAAGCAATATCTGCATGAAAATCTTTTACATCATCGGAAAGTCCGCCTCCGGAAAGGATCATATTTTCGCTGCCCTCAAAGGCGACGCGGTGCTGAACCTCTCGGAGCTCATACTGTACACGACCCGGCCCATGCGCGCGGGGGAGATCGACGGTGAGACCTACCACTTTGTGGAGGAGAGCCGTCTTCTCGAGCTGCGCAGGGAAGGACGCGTCATCGAGGAGCGCACGTACGATACAGTCTACGGACCCTGGACCTATGCGACGGTGGACGAAGATATTGACCTTCAAAAAGGCAGTTATATTGCGATCGGGACACTGGAATCCTTTGTGAAGCTTCGCGATTATTACGGGACGGACCGCGTTGTGCCTCTTTACATCGAGGTGAGCGATGAGAACCTCCTTCTGCGGGCGATGAAACGAGAGAAAAAGCAGGATGTCCCGAAGTATAAAGAGATGTGCCGCCGTTTTCTGACGGACAGTGAGGATTTCTCGGAGGAGAAGATCCTCGAAGCCGGAATCGACAGGCGCTTTGACAACAACGGGGAACTGTCAGACTGCATAGCTGAAATTTGTAAATTTATTTTATCGGAAGATGCGAAAGCAGCTTTCGATAAAAAGGGTTCGCGAAGCGGATCCTGTACTGTATAAGAAAGGAGGGATCGCATGGATGAAAGAGGATTTGCGGCTGTAGTCGGCCATAAAGATGTAATTCAACATATAAAAAATGCTTCTGTCTACGGAAGAGTCTCGCATGCGTACCTCTTTTCGGGGGAGCCCGGCTCCGGGAAGAAGCTGATCTCATCGCTCTTTGCGACGCTCCTCGAATGCAGGAAGAGTTCCGAAAATCCATGCTTTGCCTGTGAGTCCTGCAGGAAAGCCGTGAATATGAACCATCCGGACATCATCTATGTTCATCATGAAAAACCGGATGTGATCACGGTCGACGAGATACGAAGCCAGGTCGTCTCGACCGTCGGGATCCGTCCCTATGAGAGCGAATACAAGATCTATATCATCGACGAGGCGGAAAAAATGAACCCGCAGGCCCAGAACGCCCTCTTAAAGACGATCGAGGAGCCGCCTGTCTACGCGGTCATCATGCTGCTCTCATCGAACCCTGATGCGCTCCTTGAGACGATCCGGTCCCGCTGTGTCCGCCTGAATCTCAGGGCTGTGAGCGATGAAGAGGTCCTTCAGTATCTGCAGACGGATATGCAGCTTCCTGATTACGAAGCTGAGATCGTCAGAGCTTTTGCCCAGGGCAATATCGGAAGGGCCAGGGACGCGGCGTCCGGCTCCGCTCTTCGGGAAATATCGGCCCGGGTCGTGGCGCTCATGAAGCAGCTTCGGGAAATGAAGACCTATGAGATCGGCGAGATCGTAAAGGAAATGTCCGAGAACAAAAAGGATATCTACAGTTACCTCGATATGATCGAGCTCTGGTTCAGGGATGTTCTTCTCTACAAGGCGACACAGGATGCGGACAGCATGGTCTTTCGGCGGGAACTCGTCGAGATCCGCAGGGAGTCCGCGGAGAGTTCCTATGAGGGACTTGACAAAATTCTGAAGGCGGTCGAGAGAGCCAGGACGAGGCTTCGCGCAAACGTCAATTTCGATCTCACAATGGAGCTTCTCTTTATGACGATCGCCGAGCACCTCTCATAATACAGGCTGTAATTACTGACCTGGGTCTGTATTCCATACAAAAGAAAAGTTTCACTTTGCACATTCATCTCATGATCGGGATCATGAGAATTCTGCGTCAGAGATTCAATAGATTTAAGAGGAAAGAATGCAGGAAATAATCGGAGTAAAATTCAGAAATGCCAGCAAGGTCTACTATTTTGACCCGAAAGATCTGGACATTCACTATAACGATCACGTCATCGTCGAGACCGTGCGGGGGATCGAGTTCGGAACCGTCGTTCTGGCCCCGATGATGCTGGCGGATGACAAGGTCCCGCAGCCTCTCCGGGAGGTCCTTCGCATCGCAGATGCGCAGGATGTTGAACGGGAGACTGAGAACCGCATCAAAGAAAAAGAAGCGTTTAAGATCTGCAGACAGAAGATCCTGGAACGCGGTCTGGAGATGAAGCTGATCCAGGCGGAATATACATTTGACAACAGCAAGGTCCTTTTCTACTTTACAGCGGACGGCCGCATCGACTTTCGCGACCTGGTAAAGGATCTGGCGGGCATATTCCGCACGCGGATCGAGCTGCGTCAGATCGGTGTCCGTGACGAGACGAAGATCCTCGGAGGGATCGGGATCTGCGGTCGGCCGCTCTGCTGCCATACATACCTGAGCGAGTTCGCGCCGGTCTCCATCAAGATGGCCAAGGAACAGAACCTGTCCCTGAACCCGACCAAAATATCGGGCTGCTGCGGACGTCTCATGTGCTGTCTGAAAAATGAAGCGGACACTTACGCATACCTCAACAAAGGTCTTCCGGCAAGAGGCGATCAGATGACCGCCCCGGACGGCCGTCACGGCGAGGTGCAGAGCGTCGACATTCTGCGGCAGCGGGTAAAATGCGTCGTCGATATGGACAACGACGAGAGGGAGCTCGTGGATTACCACGTATCGGAGATCACATTTATCCCTCATTCAAAGCGCCCGAAGAACCAGCAGGGAGCTGCCACGAAAAATGAAAAACCGGCCCGCGGGAAGGACCACGGCGCGAAGTCTTTCGAGGAAACGCGCGAATTTGAGACGGATGAGAAGGAGACCGCAGAGGAAGACTTCAGCGCAAAGCGCGGGGAAGAGGAATTTTCTGCGTCTGAGAAGAACGGCAAAGACCGTTCGCGGAACCGGAAAATGCGCGTGAAGAAGGCGACGATGTCCGGGAACGAGGCAGAGCAGAGTGAAGAGCACCAGACAGCGGACGCGGATTGGGAGAACAAAAACGGAAAGTCCGACCGGGGCGAAAAAGCCGGAAAGAACGGCAGACCCGACAGATCTGAACGTTCGAACCGCGGTGACAGAACGGAAAAAGCATCCCGGAACGAAAAGTCCGGACCGGACGAGGAGAAAGCCGGGGCAGACCAGACCGGGAGCGGAGAAATGACGGAGCGAAAAGAAGGAGAAGGGCAGGAAGCCTCCTCTAAATCCAGAAAACGGCGCAGAAGAAGCCACGGAAGGAGAAAACCGGGCTCTGAAGGGGCCGGCGGAAATTCCGGAGAATCCGTATGAAAAGATTAGATGATCTTGAGAACGGATATCGGATCTGGCAGGACTCAGAGGCTTTTTGTTTCGGGATCGACGCAGTCCTGCTCGCACACTATCCGGTGATGAAGGACGGTGACTGTGTGATGGACCTTTGTACCGGGAACGGTGTCATACCGCTCATCATGCACGGAACGGCGAGAGACGAGGCGAAAAGGGTCTCGTTCAGAGGACTGGAGATCCAGGAGGGCGCGGCATCGCTCGCGCGGGAATCCGTCCGTCTGAACGGCCTTTCCGACGAGATCGGGATCATAACAGGAGATGTGAAGGAAGCTGCGAATCTGTTCGGCGCAGCTTCTTTTTCACTTGTGACCTGCAACCCGCCCTACACGCCGGGAGGCGGAGGGCTTCGCGGGGAGGACGACCGGAAGACGATCGCCCGGCATGAAGTTCTCTGCACGCTTTCCGACGTGGTGGAGGAAGCGTCGAAGCTACTCAAAATGAAAGGCCGTCTTGCCATGATCCACAGACCCTCGCGGCTTGCAGAGATATTTGCCTGCATGCGCACGTATGGTCTGGAGCCGAAACGCATGCGGATGGTGTATCCGTTCGCTGACAAGGCACCGAACCTCGTTCTTTTGGAAGCTGTCAGGGGCGGAGGTCCGCAGCTCAATGTTGACCCGCCGCTCATTGTGTATGAGAAGAGCGGAGAATATACCCGCGAGGTCCTGCAGATCTACGGGAAGATCTGAAGGACCGAGAAGGATTCCTTTGACAGGATCCTTTGGCAGGATCCTTACGCAGAAATCTCCTGCAGGAATGATTCGGCGTATCTGATGACCTTAAAAAATGAGAAAGGTTTGATCCATGAGCGGAACTTTATATTTGTGCGCGACCCCGATCGGGAATCTTGAGGATATCACGCTCAGAGTCCTCCGGACCCTCAGGGAGGTCGATCTCATCGCAGCGGAGGATACCCGCACATCCGGGCATCTTCTGTCCCGCTATGAGATCACGACAAAGCTCACGAGCTATCATAAATTCAATGAGAAAGAAAAAGGGCAGGAGCTGATCGGCCGGTTGATTGCCGGAGAGAACATCGCGCTCATCACGGACGCCGGTACGCCCGCAATCTCGGATCCGGGCGAGATCCTGGTCAGGCTCTGCATGGAGAACGGGATCGAGGTCACATCTCTGCCGGGCGCGAATGCCTGCATAACCGCCCTCACGCTCTCCGGACAGGACACGCGGCGGTTTGCATTTGAGGGATTTCTCCCCGGGGATAAAAAGGAGCGGAAGGAAGTCCTCGCGGAAATGAAGACCGAACGCCGCACCATGATCCTCTACGAGGCTCCGCACAGGCTCGTCCGGACACTGGAGACGCTTCGGGAAGAGCTTGGCGGAGGCAGAGGCATCACGCTCTGCCGGGAACTCACGAAAAAGTATGAGACGGTCGATCGGACGACCATCGATCAGGCGATCGCCCGGGCGCAGACAGAACCGCCGCGCGGCGAATATGTTCTTGTGATCGAGGGAAAATCCGATGAGGAGATCCGGGGGGAGAAGGAGGAACTCTACGAAAATCTTCCGGTCCCCGAGCATGTTGCCCGGTTCGAAGCACAGGGAATGTCCAGAAAGGACGCCATGAAAGCCGTGGCGAAGGAGCGCGGGATTTCCAAAAGAGACGTCTATCGGATGTGTCTTGAAGAAGAGTGATAAAAATTCAAGAACGCCTCAGCGTTCTTGCTGCGCCGCGCTTACGTGCGAAGCACCTTCCTTTTTGCGCGGCTGCGATCCGCCGAAAAACAGAACCGCTGCACAGGTCTCGTCGGTCTTATTACACCGTACGCCCTGTGCAGCGGTTCTGTTTTTATCAACAGGCTCCTGCGAAACTCTGTGCGAAATGGAATTATTTGAATGCTCATACAATTCCCATGAAGCACAGACTTTCGCAATTGCCTGCTTTTTATCAGGGATGAGAGGATATTAATCTTCGATATAGCCTTTCATTTTCAGGATCTCCTCGATCAACTTCACTGTCCCGTCGATGCCGAGCGCAGAACTGTTGATCATGAAATCCATGCCTTCCGGGGTGCCCCACTTCTTGTCCGTGTAGAACTGATAGTAAGCCTTTCTCTGCTTATCCATCCTGCGGATGATCTTCTCCGCCGCCAGAGATTCGCTGATTCCCTCGACGTTCATGATCCGCTCGACTCTGTCCGCTTTCGGCGCGTAGATGAAGATGCGGATGACATCCGGATACTCCCAGAGAATATCATCTGCGCAGCGGCCGAGGAAGATAGCCGGACCCTCGTTGGCCTCCTCGCGGATGATCTGCGACTGCAGAGCGAACAGGCGGGAGCTGCGGGAGGCGGTGTCAATGCCGTAATTGATGTAGGGCTCAAAGAACGGGTTCGAGAGACGCTCGTCGTCATTGACCAGGGTATCCTTATCCAGATCATGCTTTTTGGCGATCATCTCGATCAGATTCTTGTCATAGACTTTGATGTCGAGATCCTTCCCGATCTGCTCGGCAATGACCTTGCCGCCGCTTCCGTACTCGCGTCCCACAGTGATGAGAAATTTCTTTTTTACCTTCATAATAATTACCCCCCTTTCGGTTATCACAAGGAGCATGTGATGAACATTGTCCGCAAACGCACAGATCAGAGCGTTTTGGCGGCTTTCAGTTCTGAAAGATTTCCGGGGAAAACGCCCTTTTTTGTGATTTCATTTTACCATAAACAGGGGAAATGTGAATACAGATTCTGTGAAAAATCCACAAATTTCTGTGAATTTCGAAACAATTCCCTGAATAGCTGTTCCGGGAGGCTCAGAAGTCAGGATGCGGGAGGTTTTTGTTAATGAGTATGGTTCCAATAACGGATCTCTTTCAGAAAAACAGGACCGAATTTCAGGACATTTAAAATGCCGGCACCCTCTATGAGCAACATATCCTTCAGATTTTCGGGGCGTACAGCCGCCAGATCGTGCAGCGTTCTGTCAGAGAAAATCTCAAAGGGAAGCTTTCCCTGCCTGTTCGCGAGATCCAGTCGGAGAGCTCTGAGCTCCCGGTAGAGTTCGGGAGATTCCACGCCGGGGATGAGCGTACTTCCCCGTGGGAGAGGACCCGTATCGCTCAGGCAGACGGAGCACTTTCCGCAGAAAGGTTCTGTCTCCTCCCCGAAATAGCGAAGCATGAAGGCTCGCAGGCAGGTGTGACAGCTCACATAGTCCTGCATGACCAG
This sequence comes from uncultured Eubacteriales bacterium, assembly GCA_900314565.1. GTDB lineage: Bacteria > Bacillota > Clostridia > Lachnospirales > Lachnospiraceae > Chordicoccus. The sequence continues at coordinate 32,723 of OMVU01000004.1, read as the reverse complement.
AAGATCCTGCCGCAGCATCTCCTGAAGGGATTCCCCTTTGTTTCCGCTTCCCGCCCTTCGAATAAAAAATCTGTTGATGGTCACGTCTCGAATATTATAGAGCAGGATACATTCCCCCGGTCTTCCGTCCCGGCTCGCTCTGCCGGCCTCCTGATAATAATTCTCCATGCTCCCGGGCAAATTATAGTGAATGACGAAACGCACATCCGGCTTGTCGATCCCCATGCCGAACGCGCAGGTCGCGACGATCAGGCGGACACGGCCCCGGATCCAGTCTTCCTGACTTTTTTCCCGTTCGCAGGACGTAAGCCCCCCATGGTAGAAGGCTGCCGGGATCCCGTTCTTATTGAGCTTTTTGGCGAGTGCTTCCGTGGTCTTCCTTGTGAGACAGTAGATGATGCCGGTCCCGGTCCTGTGCTCGTCCAGAACGCGGAGGAGCTCTGTCCATTTGTCTTCTGCGTGCCTGACTTCGAAATACAGATTCGGCCTGTCGAATCCTGTCGTGAGCGATGCGGGATCTTTGAGGTGCAGATACGAAATGATCTCCTCCCGCACGGCCGGTGTCGCGGAAGCCGTGAATGCACCGATCGGCGGACGATGTTTCATGCGGTCTGCGAAATCCCCGATCTTTCGATAGGCGGGGCGAAAATCCCGGCCCCAGTTCGAGATACAGTGGGCTTCGTCGACTGCGAGGAGCGAGATGTCTGCATTTTCCGAAAATGAAAGGAACTCGCGCGCCATAAGCCTCTCGGGAGAGACATAGAGGAGGCGCACGGTGCTCGGACTGCCGGTTCGCTGCCCATCAAGGATTTTCTGACAGAGCGCACGGCGTTCGGATGAGCGCATGGCGGCATGCAGGAAAGCAGCGGGAATTCCCCGTTTTCTGAGAGTGCCGACCTGGTCTTCCATCAGGGAGATCAGGGGAGAGACGACGATCGTGAGACCCGGGAGGAGCAGGGCCGGGATCTGGTAGCAGAGGGATTTGCCCGCGCCGGTCGGCATGACGCCGAGTACGTCATTTCCTTCAAGGAGCGCACGGATCAGACGTTCCTGACCGGGCCGGAAAGAGCTGTAGCCGTAATACGTCCAGAGTGTCTTATGCAGTTCATCCATGTAATGACCTTCCTTCTTGCGAATGCCTGTCAAGTGGCATAAAATAATAATATGTTCAGAATTTTTAAAACACACAAAGGGAAAGTGAATACATCAAAGGAGAAGACGGAAGAACGGCGAAGTCTGAAAAGATGGGCTCTCGTGACGCTGGCGGTCCTCCTGGTCGCCGGCGGGGGAATCGGCGCTTACCTCTATTACGCCATGATCGCCCGGGGAGACAAGGAGCCTGAGGCGAAGTACGTTGAGACCAATACAAATCCCGTATGCTACGGCTCCGAGAAAGCCTTTGCTCTGGCACTTCGGAGTGATTTTCCGGAGCTTGCGAAAAAGCTGAAGGGAACGGTCGTCATTCCGGGACTTAACGCGACGAGGACCACACTGCATGGATTCCACGGCATAACGACCTGCACCAGCATGACGCCGCAGGGGATGGCAGTCACGGAGGACTATATTTTCATCAGCGCGTACTGTCACACGAAACAGCATAATTCCGTGATCCTGATGCTGAGCCGCCATACCGGAAGCTTTCTGAAGGAAATCGTCCTGCCTGACACCTCCCATGTCGGAGGGCTGGCTTATGATCCGGTAAATAACAACCTGTGGGTCTCCGGCGGAGGCAAGGGGAAGGCCAGAGCGGTCGCCTATGATATGGAGACGATCGAGGCGTACGATTTCGATGAGACAGAAAGACCGATCAGAAAGTCCCAGGATTATCTCCTTGAGTCGATCGAGCGGAATTCCTACATGAGTTATGCGCCGAATGCGCTCCTCATCGGACTGTTTCAGGAAAACGGTAATGCCACGCTCCAGCGTTTTGCGATGGATACGGCCGGCCGCCTGAATTCCACGGTGAAGCTGTCGGGGGACAGGCTCTATGAGGCAGTGAGCGCGGATGTCCTTGCGGAGACATCCCACAGGATCCAGTCTGTGATGGCGACAGAGAAAAATATGCTCTTCTCAAAATCCTGGGGGATTTTTGACTCGGATCTCCAGATGTATGCAGTCTGGGAAGAACTCTCGGATTTTAAGGAGAGTGCCATGCTGAAGAAGTATAGTTTTCCGCAGAAAATGGAACAGATCTACGTCTATGACGGAAAGCTGTACTGCCTCTTTGAATCGGCGGCCTACGCTTACCGCGCGCAGCCGGCGCTCAAGGTGGACAGGGTCATGATCTTCGATGAGAAGGATCTGCTGTGAAACAAAGTAAAGTATAGCCCGCGGCGGATGGATTTGTACAGGGAGGTTTTTATGAATTTGACGGATCGCTATATCTGGGACGAGACGGCCGGGCGGAAGCTTGCGGACTTCTCCACCAACGGGAAGAAGGATAACGCTGACCGGGAGGCAATTTATAAAAAAGAGCAGAAGAACCGCATTAAGATCCGGAATCTCCAGAAGCGCCTTTACGCGGATCAGCGGGAAGGCCTGATCGTCATTATCGTCGGAATGGAGGCCTCCGGAAAGGATCGTATCATACGGAAGCTGGTCGGTGCCCTTGATCCCCAGGGCATCAGTGTCCAAAGGTACATTCGTCCCGAAAAAAAGGACATAAAACATGATATGCTCCGGAGGGTGCACATGAATGTACCTGAGAGAGGCGAGATTGCGATCCTGAGCGGCACCTATTATGAAGACATGCTATGGTATGCGGTAAAGGGAGAAGCAGTGCCGATTCGCGTTGCGCCCCGGATCGATAAGCAGATCACATATGAAAGGCATTTTAAATATGCCCGGGATTTTGAGGAGTACCTCTACGGGAGCAGCTACCGCGTTGTGAAAATATATCTGAACCTGTCGCTTAAAAAGCAGAAAAAACGCCTGCTCAAGCGGTTCGGTGATCCTGAGCAGAACTGGAGTCTGGGGCCTGAAGTGCTTGACGATAGAATGAAGTGGTTCGAGTACCAGAAGACGATCGAGAAAATCATCAAGGCAACTGCGACGGAGCACAGTCCGTGGTACGTAATACCGGCTGACCGGAAATGGTATGCGAATTATCTCGTATCGGAAGTGATTCTGAAGGTGATGGAGGAGATGGATCCGCATTTTCCGCCGGTGGCAGCGGAGGAAGGGTTCTCAGCCTACAGGGAGGCGCTTCTTTCGGGTAAGTTCGATCGGAAAGCTATCCTTCAGAGAAGCAAAAAGAAGGAGGAGGCTCGCAATGCTGTGGAAGAGATCCCGGAAGAGGACAGCACGGAGAAGGATTTCAAGGAGCTCCTGAGTGAGCCGGAGGTCCGAGACGCAGAGGATCCTGTGAATGCAGAGGATACAGGCAAAGCCCCTGATGCGGAAGCAGTTACGGCTGACACTTCGGATGTTGAAGAAATGGCTGCAGCTTCGGATACAGCAGCAGAAACGGCCGCAGCTCCGGATACAGAGGTCGAAGAAGCAGCCGCTGCACCGGATCCGGACGCAGCAGAGACTGAAAAAGCCCCGGATACAGAGGCGGCAGAAACGGCCGCTGTTCCAGATACAGAAGCAGCAGAAACAGCCGCAGCTCCGGATACAGAGGCGGCAGAAACGGCCGATGTTCCCGGTACAGCCGAAGAAACATCACCTGCCGATCCTGCTGAGACGGAGACCGTCGCAGATACCGGGGAAGAGCCTCCTGAAAAGCCCGCGGCCAGACGGAGAAGGACCCGGAAGCCGGCAGCGGAAAAAGAATCCCCTGAAGTCGGATCATCCGCCTCAAAAGCGGCCGGCTCCGTGAAAAAAGCCCGTTCCGGAAAAGAAAAAGAAGCTTCCACGGAGACTCCGAAACGGCGGCAGGCCCGTAAAGACGGTCCGCCGAAGACAGTCGGGGAGACCCTCGCAAGACGCGCCCGGAAACGCGGCGGGTCGTAAAAAAAAGCGTTCCTGAATGAGCTCACCTGCTGCAGTTCGCAGGATGGTCGCGTGTGAAATAAAAAGAACAGTTGATTTATTTGGCAGGGTATATACAATAGTGTAAAGACACCTGATTGATGCCAATGTGCTGGCTGAATGGAAAGGACAAATCCGATGAGAGCAACAAATCTTACACTGCTTACAGATCTCTATGAATTGACAATGATGCAGGGATATTTCAAAAATCCGACGGATCAGATCGTCGTCTTCGACGCATTCTACCGCAAGAATCCCTGTGATGGAGGCTACGCGATCTGCTGCGGCCTGAGCCAGGTCATAGAGTATATCAAGAATCTGCATTTTTCCTACGAGGATATCCAGTATCTGAAGAGCCTCAACATTTTTGAGGATGATTTCCTGGATTATCTTGCGGGATTTCATTTTACCGGCGATATCTGGGGAATCCCGGAGGGCACGGTCATTTTCCCGCGCGAGCCGATGCTCAAAGTCATCGCGCCGATCATGCAGGCCCAGCTCGTCGAGACAGCTGTCCTCAATATTCTGAATCATCAGTCGCTGATCGCCACCAAGGCAGCCCGGGTCTGCTACGCCGCGAAGGGGGATGCAGTCATGGAATTCGGTCTTCGCCGCGCGCAGGGTCCGGATGCCGGAATCTACGGCGCGCGAGCCGCTGTCATTGCGGGATGTGCGGGCACATCCAATGTCCTGACGGGCCAGATGTTCGACGTTCCGGTCCTCGGAACACATGCGCACAGCTGGATCATGAGCTTCCCGAGCGAGTACGAAGCATTCAAGGCCTACGCGAAGATCTATCCGAATGCCTGCACGCTCCTCGTCGACACCTACGATGTCCTCGAGTCCGGTGTTCCGAATGCGATCCGGGTCTTCACCGAGATGCGCGAAGCCGGTATCAAGCTCACAAAGTACGGTATCCGCATCGACTCCGGCGACCTTGCATACCTCTCCAAGAAAGCATATGAGATGCTCAGTGCGGCGGGCTTCCCGGATGCGATCATCTCTGCTTCTTCCGACCTCGATGAGTATCTGATCACAGCGCTGAAAGAACAGGGCGCAAAGATCAATTCCTGGGGCGTAGGCACAAATCTGATCACATCCAAGGATAATCCTGCATTCGGCGGTGTCTATAAGCTGGCCGCGATCAAGAACAGTGAGGATGAGGAGTTCGTGCCCAAGATCAAGGTCTCCGAGAATTCCGAGAAAGTCACGAACCCGGGCAATAAGAAGATCGTCCGCATCTATGACAAGGAATCCGGAAAGATCCGTGCGGATCTGATCTGCCTCGTGGAGGAGACCTTCTCTGAAGATAAGGATCTCATAATCTTCGACCCCATCGAGACATGGAAGAAGACAAAGCTCCGCGCAGGGACATTTACGCTGCGCGAGATCATGGTCCCGGTCTTTGAGAGAGGCGTCTGCGTCTATGAGGAAACGGCCACGACGATGGAGATCCGTGAGAGATGCAGAAAGGAGCAGGAGACCATGTGGGAGGAGACCAGACGTCTGGTCAACCCGCACGAGATGTATGTCGACCTGTCCGACAAGCTCTTCAAGATCAAGAGCGATCTTCTGGAGGAGATGGCCATGGAGCAGATCAGCAAATAAGCCATATCGTTCAGACAGATCATTCTGTCAGTACATTGCTTTTCAGTAAATAAAAAAAATTGTTCTTGCATTTTGCAGCGGATTGGGATAAAATCTAATTCGCTGCAAATAATGGGCTATCGCCAAATGGTAAGGCAACGGACTCTGACTCCGTCATTTCAAGGTTCGAATCCTTGTAGCCCAGCTCAAGGCCTGGATCGTAAGATACAGGTCTTTTTTTGCGTCGAAAAAAATCAGCTCTCACTCGTGTGCCTGCTATGCAGGGGGAGGGAAGCCCGGATCACATCCGCCTTTTCTTTTGTTCCTTCAAGATTGGGTTCATATGGAATAATTAACCAAAATGTTGATAAAGCATACGTTTTGATCTTCCAAAATGTTGATAAGAGGATATTTTGCGCTGTATATTATGTTTGAGGAGGTGCTTTTGTTTTAAAAGGAAAGCCACTGCTTTGATAAAAAAGTGGAAGGACTCGAAAGATAAAAAGTGCTTAGTGGTACAGGGAGCAAGACAGACGGGGAAAACGTATACTACAGACTTATCACTGCTGATTTCCATGAAAGATTTTTCAATTAAACAACATATTGTAGAGAATACTTTGTCAGGGAATACCAGGGGCGGTATATATTAATGCGCAGTCGCGGACGCCTTTTATAAACGAGGGTATTCACTGTATTTTTATAAGAATGAGTCTTCTAAAAAAGAGATTGATATGCTGATACAAAAAAACGGATCTGTGGTTCCGGTCGAAGTGAAGAGCGGAAATGCTCGCGCCACATCTTTGATCTCAATCATGGAGAAAAAAACGGATATTGAGTACGGATATAAATTTATTGACGGTAATATAGGGGCCAGCGGCAACAGGATAATTACACTGCCTTTATATATGGCTGCTTTCCTGTGATCTGTCCCTGACCGAAAGGAGGAAGAGCATGCAGCTGAGAGGGCACGCTGTCTTTCCATTGCAGGCTATTCAATGATATTGACGTCTGATGAACAGAGAGATCGATTACGGCATCCAGCTGGACTTTAAGGCCGTTTTCCGAACAGTGGTATGCTATGTGCCGGTTTTCGTGATAAATGCTCTGGCTGCTGTCATCCGCACGCGGCGCAGCAGTGCGGTGAACCTTCTGAAGGCGGAGAATGCCGGTGAGAAGCCGCCCCGAAGCAACTGGCTTCTGGCGATTCTTGGAGTCGTCATTCTGGGTGTGGCTTACTGGATGGCGCTGAGCATCAGGAACCCGTTGGACGCACTCATGTGGTTTTTCGCGGCGGTGCTCCTGGTGTTCATGCTGCCGCTGGCTTTCGCCGGTATGCATCTTGCCTTCGCCTTTCCTATGATCCGCAAGATGCTCCTGCTGTTCGGCCTTACGGACATCGGCCTGTTCATTCGAACCACGCTGATCAGCTTTGCCGTGTTCGCGGCGTTTTACTGGATCGTGTATCGCATAACGTCCGGTGTGTATTACCGGATCATAAGCGGAAAAGAAAATGCCATTCGTTAATGGCGGAGAAAGGTTCAAATTCTTTTAACGCAGTATAAGGGCTGCCGCACTATGAGAGTAAGTGCGGCAGTTTTTTACATTTGGAGAGATTCGTTAAATTTTTATTTTCGGCAGGTCCTTGCATCAGGGTATTCCGTGCCGATTTGACAGCAAAGCCGGTTGTCTCATTTCGTCAGGAGATGCCAGGCTAATAAGTGCTGTATCATAAATAATATTAGTTAAAAGACCATAATTCTTAGTCCTTTTCCTGTATCTTGCATCCGGATATTTTATAGGGAAACGGCAACATAGAATACCGGACATAATTACGAACGTTCCGCTGAAATCGGGACATGGCTTCCGGTAAGGGAAAAAATCCTGTTGTATGAAGAGTAATAATGAAATATAATACGAAATAATGCGGTTAAGTTTGTCATGACGAATATGGACCTACAGAATATGTCCTCAGATTTCAGAGATACGTGACATTATGAGGGTTCGTGAACTTTATCAGGATTATGTTGTATGGAGACAGCCGGAGTGTTATTATGTTGACCGGTGTTGGTGGACAGCCGGAAATGAGACACCCGTTGAGGGGTGATGCCCCTGAATCCTTTATCTACATTAATATATACAGCAGAGTACAAGGCGGACATTTCCTCTGAAAGAGATGTTAAGTGCCTGGATTTTTCGCAAAGGAAACAGTTGCAGAATAGACTTGCTTTTGAGACGGGAAAAACTGCCTGAAGGAAGATGAAATGATTTTTGGTGATTTGTGAGGTAGAGATGTCGAACAGTGCGAAAGATGAGAGGGACTTTCAGAATGCCGGAGACACAGAACTGAGTGGCGGCGAAAAATCCACCCGAAACAAGAGGCGTGGCAGGGGCGCAGGGAGACTTGAGCACTGGCAGATTATTGCACTTCTGCTGATGGCGTATGATTTTGTAGTGGTCAACCTGTCCTATTTTCTTGCGCTTTGGATCCGATTTGACTGTAAATATTCTGCCATTAAAAAAGAGTACCTTTTGGCATGGCGGCAGTTCATTCCGATTTATTCGGTCTTTGTGCTTGTGACATTTTATCTGATCGGATTATATCGGAGCATTTGGCGGTTCGCGGGATTTGAAGAGCTGATAAAAATTGTCAAAGCGTCTATCGCGACGATGTTTTTCCACACTATATTTATTACGGTTTTGTACAAACGCATGCCGCTGTCTTACTATATTATAGGGGCTGGGATCCAGTTCATGGCTGTCATGGCCATCAGGTTCTCTTACCGGTTCTATCTGCGGCTGGTCAGCTCACAGCATCGCAGTTCGCCCGGTGTGCCGGAAAAAAATGTTATGCTGATCGGTGCCGGTTCCTCCGGACAGATGATCCTGCGCGATATAATGAAAGCAAAAGAGGTGCAGGACCGGGTCGTATGCATTATCGATGATAACCCGAATAAGTGGCATCGAACAATGGAGGGCGTTCCGGTCGTCGGCGGAAGAGACGAAATATTAAGCTGCGTTGAAAAGTATAAGGTAGATAAGATCTATCTTGCCATCCCGTCGGCAACTGCGGCGCAGAAGCGTGATATCCTCAATATCTGCAGTCAGACGGACTGTGAGCTGAAGCAGCTTCCGGGAATGTATCAGTTCCTGGTCGGTGAAATTGCAGTCAGCAAGATGAAGGATGTTTCTGTGGAAGATCTGCTGGGCCGGGAGCCGATCCGTGCGGATCTTCAGGAGGTGTTCGAATACATCAATGGCAAGACGGTTCTTGTTACAGGCGGCGGTGGTTCTATCGGATCCGAGTTATGCAGGCAGATAGCAGGGCATAGCCCGAGAAGACTGATCATATTTGATATTTACGAAAACAACGCGTATGACATACAGCTTGAATTAAGAAAGAAATATCCGAATCTTGATTTAGTGACACTGATCGGCTCGGTACGCGACAGCAGAAAGATCTATGATGTATTTGAAGAGTATCGGCCGCAGATCGTATATCACGCAGCAGCACACAAGCATGTTCCCCTTATGGAGGACAGCCCGTGTGAGGCAATCAAGAACAATGCAATCGGAACGTACAAAACAGCCTATGCGGCTATGGTACATGGCTGCGAACGTTTTGTATTGATCAGCACGGATAAGGCTGTAAATCCGACGAACATCATGGGGGCCTCCAAGCGTCTCTGTGAGATGATCATCCAGAGCTTTGATCGAAAAATCAAGGAAGGCCGGGCCAGTGAAATACCGCAGCTTTTTACCCACGAGGGGACAGAAAATGCGGATAAGGATGGGACCGGCGCCGTCTATCAGAATATTCGGACGGAGTTTGTCGCGGTGCGATTCGGAAATGTCCTGGGGAGCAACGGTTCTGTCATCCCGATTTTCAAGAGACAGATTGAGAACGGAGGACCTGTGACGGTCACTCACCCGGACATCATTCGCTATTTCATGACGATCCCGGAGGCGGTAAGCCTTGTCATGCTGGCCGGAACGTATGCGCATGGCGGAGAGATTTTTGTCCTCGATATGGGCAGCCCGGTAAAGATTGTTGACCTGGCAAGGAATATGATCAGGCTGTCCGGCTACAAACCGGATGTTGATATAAAGATTGAGTATACCGGACTCAGGCCCGGTGAGAAACTGTATGAGGAGAAACTGATGTCGGAGGAGGGGCTTAAGAAGACGGATAATGATATGATACACATTGGCTGCCCGATTCCTTTTGATGAAGACGCTTTTATGGTACAATTAGAGAATCTGATGCAGTATGCATACTCCAACCGTTCTGATATCAGAAAGTATGTTGAAGAAATGGTAAGTACCTATCATCCGGCATAATATAGTAAATGCCGTGTTGTCAACTGCTGTAAATGAGAGATTTATGGCGTACAGATAAAGTGAGGTAAGGATTCTATGACAGCACACAATATCCTGAAAGATTCAAGATTCGCCGGAATTGAGCCTTTTGAGTCAAAAGTATGGCTTGCTTCCCCGACCATGCACGGAGAAGAACAGTATTGGGTAGACGACGCAATCAAGAAGAATTGGGTATCTACAGTAGGTGCAAATATAAATGAGATAGAAAAACAGATCGCTGACTATATCGGCTGCGGGTATGCAGTTGCATTGTCTGCGGGTACAGCGTCTCTTCACCTCGCTACAAAATTGGCTGGAGAGAAACTCTACGGCCAGGCAAAGCCAAATGAAGGTACTTTACAGGGGCATAGGGTCTTCTGCTCCGACTGTACATTTGATGCAAGTATCAATTCGGTAGCCTATGAAAACGGTGAAGCTGTGTTCATTGATACCGAATATGACACCTGGAATATGAGTCCGGAAGCTCTGGAAAAGGCTTTCGAGATGTACCCGGATGTAAAGCTTATCATCGTTGCGCATTTGTATGGCACGCCCGGTAAGATGGAGGAGATTAAAGCGATTGCCGAGAAGCACGGTGCTTTGATTGTAGAGGATGCGGCGGAAAGCCTAGGTGCCGAGTATAAGCTGAATGGCAGGTGGGTCGAGACCGGTGCGCTTGGAGATTATAACTGCATTTCCTTTAATGGAAATAAAATTATAACGGGCAGTGCAGGCGGAATGTTCCTGACCGATAGCCTTGAGGATGCCAATAAAGTCCGCAAGTGGTCTACCCAGAGCCGCGAGAACGCTCCGTGGTATCAGCATGAGGAGGTTGGCTATAATTATCGGATGAGCAACATTATTGCCGGGATCGTCCGCGGGCAGCTTCCGTATCTGGAGGAGCATATAGCACAGAAACGCGCAATATATGAGCGCTATGAAGAGGGACTCAAAGATCTTCCGGTCAGGATGAATCCCTGGGACCGTGAAAAGAGCAGACCGAATTTCTGGCTCTCCTGCATGCTCATTGATGAAGAGGCAATGGCTCCGATGGTCAGAGGAGAGCATGATTACCTTTACAAAAGTGAGATCGGGAAAAGCAGTCCGCAGGAAATACTTGATGCAATTTCTTCAATTAACGCGGAAGGTCGTCCGATCTGGAAGCCCATGCATATGCAGCCGATATATAGGACGAACCCGTTCGTGACAGTCGAAGGCAACGGCAGAGGCCGTACAAATGCGTATATAAAGGGTTCTGGAATCGACGTAGGAGCCGATATTTTCCGTAGAGGGTTGTGCCTTCCCAGCGATAACAAGATGACGCCTGAGCAGCAGGACAGGATTATTGAGATTATTCACAGGTGTTTTTTGTAAAAACGGGAACATTGGCTGGATGTGAATGAGGCGGTCAAATTGGTATCTGCTGGGCATGCATGAGCACTGTATATCGACATCTGCCGCATATGAATGAGGTAGTCATATCAGTATCGGCTGAATTTGTATCACCTGGATAGATTGGTTCACTTGAAACTATAGATGATTTCGTTATGAAGGGTTTGGAGGAACGACACGTATGAAACATAAACCATACGGTCCATATGAAAAGTTTATAAAACGGCCACAGGATTTCCTGTGTGCGTTGTTGGCAACGATAGTTCTTTCACCTGTGATGTTGGCAACAGCAATCCTTGTGAGAATCAAATTAGGATCACCAGTTCTATTCACACAGGATCGACCGGGCAAAGATGGGAAACTGTTTAAACTTTATAAGTTTAGAACCATGACAAGTCAAACCGATGAAACAGGGAAACTGTTACCTGATTATATCAGGCTCACACCGTTCGGTCAAAAATTGAGATCAACATCGCTTGACGAACTTCCAGAGCTTTTCAATATGTTGAAGGGAGATATGGCTGTTGTAGGACCAAGACCTCTCCTCGCTCACTATCTTCCGCGATATAACGCACATCAAGCTCGCCGCCATGAAGTGCGCCCTGGTTTTACTGGATTAGCCCAGGTTCATGGCAGAAACTCAATCAGTTGGGAAGATAAATTTGACTGGGATGTAAAATACGTAGATCATATCACTTTTATTGGTGATTGGAAAATAATATTTGCAACAATAAAGACAGTGCTAAAACATGAAGGAATCACATCGGGTACGTATGCTACGATGGAAGAATTTATGGGGACTGAAGTTACAACAGAAAGCAGTAGCCATTGATATGGAGGATAAATGTGAATTGGTATAGAGTTCGCCACACTATAGGAATGTATCTGACATTCTCTGCGCAGGGTAGAGCAAGGTATATCAAGAAGCATAACATTTTTTATCATATGGGTGATAAGTGCATGGTTATGTTTCGTAAGATCCCGCTCTACCCTAAGCTCATATCAATTGGAGATAATGTCTGGATCGCTTCAGATGTTCTACTCATACCCCATGATGTGATTCACCGGATGCTGAACAATTCTGTAGAAGGCGGCGGGTTTCAAGAGAACCTCGGGTGCATCGATATCAAGAATAATGTTTTTATCGGCTCCAATTCCACGATACTCCCCAATGTGATGATTGGCTCAAATACCGTGATTGCCGCCGGAAGCCTGGTAAATAAATCCATACCAGGAAATGGCGTATATGGGGGGGGGTACCAGCGAAGTATATATGCTCGCTGGATGATCTGATCGAGAAGAGAAGAAATGCGTCAAAGATCAGAATTAGCCGAAATAAAGGCGGACTGTCTGATGAGACAGTCAATGCGGTTTGGAAGAAATTTGAAGAGGGAGAATGATATGAGCAATAAAGAAAAGTATCAGAATATCTTTGTGAATATTTTTAACGTGGATGCAAAGGATTTGAACGACACCTTTAATTTTAAAGATGTAGAGAAATGGGATTCTCTGACGCACCTCACACTCATTAGTGAGTTGGAGGATGCCTTTGATATCATGTTTGAGACAGACGATATTCTACATTTCGGTGGATATGTGAACGGCATGAAAACTCTCGCCCGTTATGGGGTTGAGTTTTAATGCCAAAGCTGAATGGAATTTCTATCATAGGCAAGAGACCAACAATTCTTCAACTGTCATATGGTGTTGAAAGAGCTAATACCTACGTCATAGAAGAAGATGGGCACGCCATATTAATAGATGCCTGTTCTAAGGATGTTGCCAAGGAACTGAAGAAAAGAAATCTTTCTCCCGATTACCTTGTCCTCACGCACGAGCATTGTGATCACTTATGGGGCTTGAATGCGATTAGAAGTGCTTTTCCGAATGTTCAGGTTGTCGCACAAGAATACTGCAATGAGGCGATAGGTGATCCGAAACGAAACAAGGCAAAACAGTATCACATATACGCTACCATGCGTTTTGGCGAGAGCTATCAGAACGCGGAAGCACGGAACAGAACATATTCGTGCGCACCTGCGGAGATAGTTTTTAAGGATAAGCTGAAGCTTATGTGGAATGGACATGAGATCACATTCCGTCACACTCCCGGTCATAGTCCGGGAAGCATGTTAATTCACATAGATGACGTAGGAATCTTCTCTGGAGATTCAATCCTTCAGGAAGAGACCTTTCTGAAGTTTGATGGTGGAGACGAAGCTGCATTCAATAGCATTACACTACCGATTATAATAAGGATTCCCGATGAAACTGTTGTATTTCCTGGACACGGTGAAGTATTCCAGATGAAAGAGTGGAGATCGAATGGGAGAATTGCTGAAAGATAAGATCTGTATTGTTACGGGCTCTGCGAGAGGCATCGGCAAGGCGATAGCGAAACTGTATGCCGCTGAAGGTGCTGATGTGATTGTCAACGGAACGAGGCCGGGATCTGCAGATGAATGGATCGCAAATAGTGAACACCGAGATCGTCTCCACCCCTATTACTTTGACATCACTGATTCCACTGCTGTCCGCCAGAATGTAATGGCGATCAAGAGGCAATTTGGGCACATCGACGTGCTTGTGAACAATGCTGGAGTAGAATTTAACGAGCTGATCGGCATGATTTCCCGCGACAACATGGAGAAGATGTTCAATGTAAATGTCTATGGCACCATCGAAATGCTCCAGACAGTAAGCCGGATTATGAGCCGCAATGAAAATGGCGGCAGTATCATTAACATCAGTTCAATGGTTGGATTGAGAGGTAATACCGGGCAGCTTGTGTACTCTGCTACGAAAGGCGCGGTGATCGCACTAACGAAATCAGCTGCTAAGGAGTTAGGTCCGAAGGGTATTCGGGTCAACTCCATTGCTCCCGGTCTGACTCAAACAGAGATGATGGAGCAGGCTGATTTGGAGAAACTTCAAGGCAGAATTAATAACATCTGTATGGGAAGAATCGCACAGCCGACTGATATTGCAGGAGCATGCTTGTTGCTTGCGTCAGACTATGCTGGTTACATATCTGGACAGGTCATCCCGGTTGATGGTTGCACAATAATGTAATCAATGCTATCCGGCTCTAACACATGCACATAACATATGTGCGGAGACGATGACGTGAGAAGCTGAGAAGGAGCAGGGAAACGATGTTTTTAAGTATCGATCAGCAAGAGAAAATATCTGTGGCTCTCGTGGATAACGAGGGAAATAACATTACCTATGGTGAACTTGCGGAGAAGATGGTAGAAGTTGGGAAAGAAGTTGCCCCCCGTTCTGTTATCTTTATTCTTTGCAAAAATACTGTAGGTTCAATGATCGGATACCTTGGGTTTATTGAACGCGAAGCTGTTCCTTTGAATCTGAGTGATAAGATCGATAAAGACCTTTTGAAAACGCTTATCGCAACCTATACACCTGCTTATCTTTGGGTTCCGGAGGAAGAAGCGGAAAGCTATGGGTATGAGGCGGTTTATAACACATACGGCTACACGCTCTTAAAAACCGGAAATGAAATATATCCTGTACATGACAAGCTCCAGTTCCTTATGACCACATCCGGTTCTACCGGAAGTCCGAAACTTGTCCGCTACAAGAAGGGCAATTTGGAAGCGAATGCAAAGAATGTGGCAATAGCCTTTGGCTGGAGTGATAAGGAACGTCCTCTCTGTGATCTTGGCATGCAGTACACAATGGGGCTGAACGTTATCAATACGCACCTCTATGTTGGCGCGACAGTTCTGCTCACTACATACAACATCATGAGCGGTGAGTTTTGGGATTACATCAAGACGCAGAAGGCAACTAATTTCACTGGTGTGCCGTTTAGCTATGATCTTTTCTTCCGTTTACATTTTGAGCGGATGGATCTTCCGTATCTCACAACCTTCTCTGAGGGCGGCGGGAAACTGACTGACGCAAGATTTATCCAGATGGCTGAGTATGCTCAGCGGACAGGAAAGCGGTTTATTGCTTCCTTCGGTACTACCGAGACCTCAGCTCGCATGGCCTGCCTCCCGGCAGAACTTGCACTTACAAAGACTGGCAGTATCGGGCGGGCAATCCCGGAGGGAGAGTTATTCCTGATCGATGAGAATGGTAATGAGTTGACAGATCCTGTGGCGGAAGGTGAGATGTGCTATAAGGGTCCTAACGTCACGATGGGTTATGCCGTCTGCAAGGACGATCTAATGAAAGATGACGAGTTCAATGGAGAATACCATACCGGCGATCTGGCGAGAAGAGATGAAGATGGTTGCTATTTCGTGACAGGCCGCTTATCCCGCTTCCTAAAGCTTCTCAGTTACCGTGTGAGCCTCGACCAGAGTGAACGGCTGATCCAGCAGGAGTTTGGCATCGAGTGCGCTTGTTCTGGAACAGACCAGAGGATGAATGTGTACATCACAGATGAGAGCAAGAAAGCAGAAGTGCTGGAGTTCATAGCCGCAAAGACAAATCTATTTAAGTCACTATTCAAGGTGTTTGTAGTGAACGAAATTCTCCGCAACGACAGTGGGAAGATCAGATATAAAGACATGGATGCGAAGTACGCGGGGTGAGATAGATGACAGACATTATTATCATTGGCGCTGCTGGCTGCGGTCGGGAAGTTGCCAACTGGATTGAAGATATCAACAAGGTTGAGCCCACATGGAACATCCTCGGGTTCCTGGATGACAATCCGAATGCGTTGGATGGTTTTCCCTGCAAGTATCAGATTATCGGGACAATTAAGGATCATGAGCCAAGAGAGAACGTGAAATACGCGATGGGTATCGCAAGCCCGGCTGTGAAGAAACTTATTGGCCCAGCAATGATTGAAAAAGGAGCACAGTTTGCTTCTATCATCCATCCCAGCGTACATGTTTATTCTGAATATGAGTTGGGTGTAGGGCTGGTAGCATACCCAAATGCGAAGATTGCTACTGGCTGCAAGATTGGAGATTTCGTAACGCTGCAATCCACTATCCTTGGGCACGATGCGGAGCTCGAGGACTATGTGACCGTCAGCTCCAGTTGCGGTATCACTGGAGGAACGAAACTGCACGAAGGCTGCTTTATTGGTGATCATGCTTGTATTGCAGTTGGCATGGAAATCGGTGCCTGGGCGTATGTCGGTATCGGGAGCGTTGTGATAAGGGAAGTACCGGAGAATACAAGAGTATTTGGCAATCCGGCGAGAGTTTTTGCGAATAAAGAGTAAGTTGGATAAAGTCGGGAAGGAACGTAGTCCATGGATAAAATTGATTTTGTGCTGCTTTGGGTTGATGGAAATGACCCTGCATGGCTGGAGCAAAAAAAACAATATAGCCCGAAAAGAGTTGATTTTAGCACCAGTGATAACCGCTTCCGGGATTGGGATAATCTTCACTTCTGGTTTCGTGGCGTGGAGAAGTATGCTCCATGGGTAAACAACATTTATTTTATCACATGGGGACACTTACCCAAATGGCTGAATACAGAACACCCGAAACTTAAAATCGTCAAACACACTGATTATATTCCTGAACAGTACCTCCCTACATTTAACTCTGATACGATAGAAACAAATCTATTTCGCTTAGATGAACTGTCAGAAACCTTTGTACTATTTAATGATGATTTCTTCCTTATAGATTCTGTAAAACCGGAGGACTTCTTTCATAACGGACTGCCATGTGATTCGTTTGTGGAGAACCTGATCGCACCTGTAGGCAGAGCTGGTATTACACACACGAAGGTTGTTATTACAGACATAATTAATGATCATTTTAAGAAAAGAGAAGTGCATAAGAGAATCAGAGGGAAAATCTATAATTCAAAATACGGGATGCAAAATCTTATTACCCTGTACTTCTCTCCGTTCAGCTATTTTACGGGCTTTAGAAATCCGCATATTGCCCAGTCTCATCTGAAAAGCACATTTCGTGAAATCTGGGAAAAAGAGAGTGTGGCCCTGGATACATCCTGTAAGAATCGCTTTAGAGGAACGAATGATGTATCCCATTGGCTTATGCGCTATTGGAATCTATGCAGCGGTAATTTTGAGCCAAGAAGAATTAGCTTTGGCCGTTATTTTGAAGCAAAGCGCAATAATGGTGCGCTATGCTCTTATATAAGAGAACACAAAGGGAAAACCGTGTGCATTAACGACATGGCTGGTGACTATACATTTGAGGAAGCAAGGGACGAGATCAATGCAGCTTTGAGAGATATTCTTTCAGAGCCGTCTGGTTTCGAGAAATGAAGTTGGAGGCACGGATGAATATAGATTTTATCATTACCTGGGTTGATGGAAATGATCCGGAGTGGCAAAAGGAAAAGGCTAAATATTCCGGGCAGACAACAGGAGACAAGCGTGCAAAGAGATATCGAGACTGGGAGTTTTTACAATACTGGTTTCGCGGAATTGAATTGTGTGCGCCGTGGGTCAATAAGATTCATTTTGTAACCTGCGGGCACCTGCCATCATGGTTAAACACAGATCATCCCAAACTGAATATAGTGAACCATAAGGATTACATCCCTGAAAAGTACCTGCCAACTTTTTCATGTAGGCCGATTGAATTAAATCTTCATAGAATTCCGGGACTTTCAGAGAACTTTGTATATTTTAATGATGATATGTTCCTTTTTCAGCCGGTTACTATAGAAGACTTTTTCAAAAAAGGACTACCTTGCGATACGGCAATACTCCAGGCGTCCTATGTTAGAGGCGTTGATGAGAACGGTAATTTTCTAAAGCCAGAAAACTACAACACATCCAATATTATGAATCTCGTTCCGATAAATCGGAACTTCAATAAGAAAGCAACCATTAAGAAAAACCTTTCAAAATGGTTTGCTCCATGCTACGGAAGTGCCATGGGAAGGACATTACTTCTCCTGCCGTGGGGAGACTTTACAGGCTTCAAAAATCTTCATCTTCCTTATTCGTATAAAAAGAAAACGTTTGAAGAAGCATGGGAGAAGGAAGAGTTCCTACTTGATCGTGCATGTACCCATAAGTTCCGTGACAGTTCGGACGTCAGCAGCAGAATGATGTCCTTCTGGCAGATCGCA
Source organism: uncultured Eubacteriales bacterium (assembly GCA_900314565.1). Classification (GTDB taxonomy): domain Bacteria; phylum Bacillota; class Clostridia; order Lachnospirales; family Lachnospiraceae; genus Chordicoccus. Next base: position 14,369 of record OMVU01000004.1, on the reverse strand, counting down.
GAGGGAGAGTTTTATCCTCGGTCTCCCAAAGCTGGTCAGTATTATTCCATTAACAACGATGAAAGTAAGAATGAAAGGATGTATGAAGCCATCCGACTTAGAAAGCACAAGATGGTATGCATCAATGATGAATATTCAGGCCCGGACTTTGAAGGCGTGAAGAAGAAAATCTTGGTTTGTTTTGAAGAGGCGTTTCCCAAAAAATCCGGCTTTGAGAAATAAATGACTATTTGAATTGCTGCCGTTAGATAAATGGGAGGACATTATGACGGATTATACTCTGCTTCTCGAAAAAATGCGAGAACTTGGGATGGATCAAAAGTGGGCGATTTCGTTTGTAAAAAGACTTAAGGAAGACGAAGAAAACTTTACTGTATCTGAAACTGATAAACAATGGGCGTTGGAAAGGGGATTCTACCCCGGTCGTATTGAACTTTTGGGTCTTACGGAGGATAATTACAAAGATTATTTGCCGGATTATCATTATTCAATGATGCATCCCTTAAACAACCATTTCCTGAAATGGCTGGATAAGCTCACGCTGAAATATGTTCTGGATAATAAGAGTTGCCATGAACTAATGCCAGACTACTATGTCTACGTAGAAAATGACCTCTGCGGTGGACGATGGACGTATTTAATGAACTGCCCTTTGGATATTCCGAGAAATCAAGATTTTCTTTGGAATCTACTGAAGAAGAAGAGAATCCTTGCGATGAAACCAAACAGCGGTACTTCTGGCGGTCTTGGCTTTATCAAACTAGAATTGCGGGACAATGTCATCTATGAGAACAATAAAAAAATCGATATGGCCCGCTTTGAAGAAATCCGCGATAAAATGCGGAATTACATCATTACAGAATACGCTCATCAGCATCATGACTTGGCAAGAGTTTGGCCAGGTAGTGAGTGTACTTTAAGGGTGATTATGTGTAAAGACTCAACAGAAGATAAGTATGCTTCGGCAACGTGGTCATGCGCCGTATCCTATGCGCGTTTTGGTACTGATGTCGGAGAAGGTGCAAGTAACCTGTCCTCTGGGGGAATTGGCGTTGGATTTGATTTTGAATCTGGCGCGCTTTATGACAATGCCATTCAATACCGGAAATTCACGAAAGATGGCAATTGGCTTATGAACTGTCATCCGGACACTAAAGTAGTCTGGAAAGGGTTTGTTTTGCCGAATTGGGAATATGTAAGGTCAAAGATTGATGTCCTTTGTCAGCATATTTCATCTTTGGACTACCTTGGCATTGACATCATTATAACCGAAAACGGAATGAAGATTTGTGAAATCAATTCACTTCCTTCTGTAGATTATGAGCAGATTATTTGTGGACCGGTGTTGAAAAAAGAAAAGGTTTTAGAGTTCTTCCGACATAAAGGCTTGGAATCTATCAATAGTATGGAATTCTATAAAGCTTATATGGAATGCCAGAGATAATGAAAAGTTGTTTAATGTGAACTGCAATGGTAGGTTTTTCGTTACTTGTAAATTGGTAAAGGATCAAGTGTCGCAACCAAATGATTCTAGAGTCAGAAATAAGAGAATTCATAGTAATAGATCAGAGATTAGAATTGATGAAATTAGAAGTGATCGTAATAGACTTAAAATCACCAGTATTTGAGATTAAATCATTTTAAAGAAGATACATAAAGATTGTGCGTTATAGCATTAATCAAAAGAATGAGGGACTGTAGTGTTATTACCAGGATTAGCATTTTGCATACTTACGCCGTTGGCACTCCTTATTTCCATTATAGGATTATGGAAAAATCCTTCAAAATGGAGAATGTTTTTGCCATTATATATATATACAGTATTTGTGGGCGCTTATTGTTATATACCTTCACAGGGCTCGAATGTCGATCTCGTCCGGTATCTTCCAGAGATAGAGTTATATGGAAAGATGGCACTCACAGAAGCTTTTTCATATAATAATGATATTTTGTATGCAAGAGATTTGTTGTTTTGGTTGTGCGGACATCTTCATGCAATTCATTTAGTTCCAGCCATTACTACCGCTGTGGTATATGGTGTTTCAAGCTATATAACCTGTGATGTGGCTGACAGATATGGATCGAGAAAATATATAGGGGTTATACTGCTGTTTCAGTTCATGATGCTTCCATATGTCTCGATTATTAATAATGTGCGAAATGTATTTGGATTATCCTTAATTATTCTGGCTGCGTATTTCGATATAGTAAAAGACAAAAGGCCGTTATGGGTCTGGCTGCTGTATGTGGCTGGAAGTTTAATGCATCTTTCCTGCTTTATCCTGATAGTTTTCAGAATACTCAGCCGTTTTTCAAAGAAAGTATTTGAGATTGTTCTAATCATACCGTTGGTATTCTCATCTCTTATATATCTTTTATACGATTATAGCTATATCTTTTCAGTGGGTGGCAACTTAGGAAATTCGATTCAAACAATAATAAGGAAATTGTATCGGTACTTAACCAATACCACCTCAGCTTACGCAATTAAAGCTACGACATCACATACATTTATTATAAATCGAATGCTGATGATGTTCGGAGTTGTTCTGGCTTTGATCTTAATCTATTACGGAATTCGTTATAATAAATCATTATTTAAGGATGATTTGAGGTTCTATGCATTTGCCGGAATGATCGCCATGATGACATTAGCAAGTAATGTTTTTGCAGTTCCTAATTATTGGCGATTTGCTGCTGCATTTTATATCGTGATAGGGATGATGATAATTCCCCTACTCAGCAGCTATAGAAAACTTCCTCTATTAATAAGAGCTCTAACGTCGCTTAGCCTGATCCTGGGACCTGCTGGCCTGTTCATACAATATTGGCAAGTGCGGGGATATGATTTTTGGGGATGGGGGATAAGAGTTCTTTTTACTGATTATATTACCATTCTCTTTGATGTTTGCAAAGGAATTTTCGCTTAAAGTTGGTTTTTCAGGATCGACTGAAAAGAAAGGATCAGCATTCGTGGCATCGAGAACCAAAAAGGTATATTACAATATTGTTTCAGAAGGGGTATATCAAGCAACAGTATTTATATGTGGCCTTATTCTACCGAGATATGTTCTTAAGTTTTATGGGTCAGAATATAACGGAATCATATCCTCAATTACACAGTTCTTGCAGTTCATATCAATTCTGAGGATGGGTGTAGCAGGCGCTACTCGTGTAGAACTATATAAATCGCTTGGAACAGGAGATAAGCACAAAACCAGCGGGATAATGAAAGCAACACAACAGTTTATGCGAAGAATTGCATTTGTATTGTGTGCTTATATTCTCGTACTAATGTTTATAATCCCGTTGGTTAGTCACAGCAAGTATTCATGGACTGAGATAGCTTCTTTAGTTGTCATCATCGGAATGGTGACCTTTGCGGAATATTTCTTTGGAATAACGAATTCAACACTGTTGGATTCAGATCAACGCACCTATGTGTATGTTTGGGTTAAGACAGCAGCTACCATACTGAATGTCTTAATTGCAGTTTTTTTAATCTTACATGGCGCTTCGATTCAAGTGATGAAATTGGCAAGTGCCGTTGTATTTATGGCATGCCCCATTTTTCTTCACTTTTATGTGAAGCATCATTACAAATTAGACGAAACCGTTGAACCTGATACTACTGCATTAGACAAGCGGCGTGACGTGATGGCTTCCTCCATTGCAAACATAATACACAACGATACCGATGTTATTGTTCTGACACTTTTGACAAATCCGATGGTTGTTTCAGTTTACTCTGTATATCAGATGGTCATGAATGGCTTAAAAAAGATCATGACTGTATTTACAAATGGACTCGAAGCATACTTCGGGAACATGTGGGTGAGAAAAGAGACTGAAAATTTGTATAAAGGGCTGAGCCGCTTCGAATACTTTATTTCCGTGTTTATTTCAGTCTTGTTTTCATCAACTTTAGTACTCATCCTTCCGTTTGTTGCTCTATATACAAAAGGAGTTAACGACATAAACTATTATATTCCAGTCTATGCAGTCCTTGTAGTTGCAGCCCAGGCAATATTTTGCTTTAGACAGCCATATCTTACTCTTGTCCAGGCGGCAGGGCATTATCGCGAAACAAAACGAGGAGCATATATGGAAGCAGGTATTAATATTGTACTTTCCGTTGCTCTTACATTCAAGTTTGGCATAGTTGGTGTTGTAATAGGAACGCTTGCAGCGAATTTATTCCGTTCAATGCAGTATTCTTATTATATTTCAAAGCATCTTCTGCCAAGACCATTTATTAGTGTGCTGCTAAGGTTGGGCTGGACAGTTGCTAATGTGTTGATTTCAGCTGGAATTGCTACTGCAGTATATAAGTGTGTTGCTATTGATTTTAAATCGTGGACTGAATGGATTGTCGGTGGAATAATTATTGCTTTTATATCTACAGTTGTTTGTGCTATCAGTTCTTCTTTGTTTTATAAAGATGATTATAAGTGGATGATTTCGAAGTTGGCGGGTTTTGTTAGAAGAAAGAAATAATAAAAGGGTGCATACACTATGGGAAAACAGAGGATTCACTACTGGGATAATGCAAAAGCTGCATTAATATTATTAGTAGTGATGGGCCATTTTCTTTTGCCATTGGAAAATAAAATGGGGGGGGGTACAGGCTACCTACTGGTGGATATATCTTTTCCACATGCCAGCGTTTGTGTTTGTGTCAGGCGTTTTTTCAAAAGGCTATGTAGAGAAAGATGGAAAGGAATATCGTTTGACTGGGTTCATTACCTTGTATTTGATATTCACGGTTCTACTTTGGGTGCTTCAATTCTTCTTTAAAAAAACAATTAATTTCAGCCTGTTGCTGTCAACGTCTGGTGCACCATGGTATATGCTGGCTATGTTTTTCTGGTATTTGATTTTGCCATATGCTTCTCGACTTAAACCAATGTACGCTATCTTAGCCTCTATTGGGATTTCGTTATTAGCTGGTGCATACAAAGATTGTGGGGATTTTATTTCAATATCAAGGATTATTGTGTTCTTTCCATTTTTTATTGGTGGATATTACTGTGATATGAACATAGTAAAAAGAATAAAGCCATGGATGCGTGTATGTGGTGGAGTGATTCTTGTATTTGTATATGTAATATTGCTTGTTAAGGGAAATAACTTTCTCCAATACCTTGACATAGCTTATGGTGATGAGTCTTACGCTTCAATTGGAGTATCTACCGTTGAAGAAATGCTGGTTCGGAGTGCTTGGTATGTGATTGCAGTTATAATGACAATATCTTTTCTTGTTGTCGTACCAGACAAGAAGACAAGATGGACTCGGATCGGAGAACATACCTTGGGTATTTATATTGTTCATAGGTTAGTACGCGAAGTGCTTTCAGGCTTTGGACTATATATGTTTGTCCCCGAAACGACTGTAATTACGATTCCCGTTTTTCTCTTAGTAAGCCTGCTAGTTGTTTATTTTGCTTCATTAGACTGGATACATAATCATGTGAACAGAGCCTTTCATCTTGATGGAGTGCTTAGGAAATACCTGAATCCGTAAAGTTCATCTTTTGATTATGTGTGCAAATCCTTTTCTGAATGGGGTTTATGAGTTTGATTCTTCAATTGATAAACTCACCCAATTGGTTTGTTGATACGAAGGATAATATTCCACTATCAAACATTACAGTATAGCATTCTTTTACCGTATATTATAAAAATCAACTCTGCGGATTCAGGGAAATAGTATATTAATTCGGAGGATATTGCGATGCCAACTTTCGGAGGAATGATCATTCACGCAGAACGAGCTATAGATAAGGTGATTGATATTCACCGCGTTCGCATGGAAAGAAAAGATTTCCACAACAAGCTTCATAATCTTGTGGGGGGGGGTACAGCCTCTCCTGAGGAACATAGAAAGATAAGAGAGTTCTGGGATAGATATACCAAGACAGATGAGGTGTTCCAGATATTTTACTCTAAAGTTAATGGTACATTTGACGTCAGGTATCTGCCGGATGACCTTTACTACACAGTGTTAGATCCTTTCTATAACGATCGACATGCTTTTAAGTTTATTGATAATAAGTGCTACTACGATGTCTATTTTCCAGATGCGAAGCAGCCTAAGGTAATCGCAAAACGGATTAATGGATTTTGGATAATAGATTGGAAAATAGTTAGCTCTGCCATAGTAGTAGAAAAGTGCAAGGAGGCACAGTGCGTATTCCTCAAAGCAGCGAATAACTCATGTGGAGGTCATGGAGTAATTAAACTTGAGAGAGATGAAGTATGATTCGAAAACTTCGAATCATTCGGTAATAAACAGAAGAAAAACGATATCGTTATCCAAGAGCGGGTGGTTATACAGCACGATGTGCTTTCAAGAATTAATCCGAACGCAGTTAATACGGTAAGAATCATGACCTGGTTGGATAAAGATGGAGTAGTTTCTGTTCTGTCAAAGGTTCTTCGTGTGGGGATTGGCGATGCTTATGTGGATAACGCAAGTAGTGGCGGAATTGTTGTTGGAATTGACGATGACAATATGTTGAAGAAATATGCTTTTCGTACAACCGGGGAACGATTTGATAAACATCCTACCACAGGCATCCAATTTGAAGGCATTCAAATCCCTGGAGTGCACGATGCGGAGATAATGGTTTCGAATATGGCGTTGATGTTCCCTCATCATCGTTTGATCTCGTGGGATATCTGTATCAATGAAGATGCAGAGCCTTTGCTAATTGAACTGAACATGCATCATGGCCAGCTGGATTTCCATCAGATGACTAATGGACCTCTCTTCGGGGATCGAACAGAAGAAATGTTAAATGAAGTCTTTGGAAAATAGAAAGTAACAAAGGGGCAAAACAATGAAGGATCGACATATAAAAATGCGTTTACACAACGCAAAAGCTGTGGCATACACAAAGATTTATGGAGTGACACATCCTATCCGACCGCAAATCCTTTGCGCTAGTTTCAGAGGAAGACAGTATGCCGACAGTCCGCGGAATATATCGGAGATGCTTCATGAATTGCATCCAGAGATTGATATTATATGGGCGTTGAATTCAAATGATGATCCGTACGGAATTATTCCATCTTATGTAAAAAGGGTAAAATATAACTCGAAAGAATATTATCAGTCTTTAGCAACGTCCTTCTGTTTCATCGCCAATAATGAAATGCGCCCTAATATTGCGAAGCGTAAGGGCCAGTATTTTATACAGACTTGGCATGGAGATCGTTCTTTCAAAAAGGTTCTATATGATGATTTAGATGACTGGAATGATACATACAGAGCTAATGTTGTAAGAGACGATGCTGTGACAGATATTTGTCTTGCTGCATCAGATTACGGTGAACGAGTCTACCGTTCGGCGTTCCGATACAATGGGGAAATACTCAGAGTTGGAATGCCTAGGAATGACCAGTTATTAAATGTTTCTCTGGAGAAAGCAGATATTATCAAAAAAAAGCTTAATGTCGATACAAACAGCAAGTTGATAATGTACGCACCGACTTTCCGAGACGATAAATTGCATGAATCTTGTGAGGTCGTAGATATAGAAGCTCTGGTGGAATGGCTTTGCTCCGAGACAGGAGATACATGGAAAGGACTATATAGGGCACATAGCCTCGGAAAAGGAATAGGGTCGAATGGTCGGGTGCTGGATGTTTCAGATTATCCAGACATGGCTGATTTGCTCCTAATATCCGATGCGGTGATCACCGATTATTCTTCGGTGTCGGGAGATTATATGCTGATGGATCGTCCGATGGTTTTGGCTCTATTTGACTTGGACGACTACACAAAAAGCAGTCGGCAACTCAGTGTTTCCTTAGATGAAGTAGGACTCCCGATTGCGAAGAATATGAATGAACTACATAGTTTGATGCTTGAGTCTTTAAATCAGAAGAAGCTATTAGGAAGAGATCAGGCTATGAATTACTACGGAGTTACAGAGTCTGGGGATTCAACAAGAACTGTAGTGAATTTAATAATAGAGAGATTTAATGCATTCTTCAGCAGAGAAGACTGAAAATGGTGAGAATATGAGCGTTAAGACATCCATAAAAAACGGAATAAGAGATTATCAGGACAAGCATTTAATAAAGGCGCGGAGAACTTATGAGATCAATAAGTTTAAGGATCCGCGTAGAATAGCAATATATAGTTCCATTGAATTGTCGGATAAACAAAAGAGACAGATTGATGATCTGTATATAAAGAACTATGGAGAAAAGATTCCCTATATCTGGCATCAACACTATACAGCTTTCACTGGCAAGTTTGATCCCACTTATTTTCCAGAATTGCTTTATATTCCAGAATTTGAATATTTCATGAATCAAAATCGGAAATATTGCGATGTGCTTGAGGATAAAAACGTCTTATCAATGATAGCAAATGGAATTGGTATAAGGACGCCGCGGGTTGTAGTATCGTCGGCCAATGGTATAATAAGGGATAGTTGTTATAGATCGATATCGAAGGATGACATACCTTCCCTGCTGAAAGATACCGTTTGGTTTGCAAAACCTACGATAGAAAGTGGAAGTGGGAAAGGGTGCACTCTACTTAATGCTCGTGACTCAAACTTTGGAGACAAGATTGCGTCACTCGGTTCAGATTATGTTATCCAGGAAAAAATCATTTGCAGCGATAGTATTCGAGCTTTGCACCCGGAAAGTGTAAATACATTTCGTGTGATGACGTATGTATGGAATGGGGGGATCGAAATAGTTCCTCTTGTTATGAGAATTGGTCAAGGAGATTCGGTGTTGGACAATGCCCATGCGGGCGGTATGTTCATTGCAATTGATAATGACGGGACATTACATGATACAGCATTCACTGAGTTTAAGCAATATTATAATGAACATCCTAATACGCATATCAAGTTTAGTGGATACAAGATACATAACATAGATAAGGTTATCGAATCTGCCATAAAAGTTCATTCGGCGATCCCACAAATTGGTGTGGTGAACTGGGATTTTACAATCAATAAGGATGAAGAACCAGTCTTGATTGAGGCAAATGCTATTTCAGGCGGAATATGGTTATTCCAGATGGCATGGGGATGCGGACCTTTTGGGGACAAGACACCTGAAATATTACGATGGATAAAGAAAAAGAAGGACTCTCCTTTATCAAGAAGGGAAAAGATATGATTAAACAAATTGGGATGTATCTGACTGACCGTGATTATAGGTTCAAAGTCAATGCTGCTCATGGATGGACTGACTCTATGCCAGATGATCAGTTTCTCAAAAGAAAATTTGAAATTGAAATGGGATATGAGTTAGATCTGGATAATCCAAAAACATTTAACGAAAAGCTCCAGTGGCTTAAGTTGCATGATCGAAAACCAATCTATACTTCGATGGTCGATAAGATTGAGGCAAAAAAGCTCGTAAGTCAGATTATTGGTGAACAGTATATTATTCCCACGATTGGGACATGGAACAGCGTAGATGAAATTGACTTCGAAAAACTTCCGGATCAATTTGTGCTTAAGTGCACTCATGACAGTCACGGCGTGATCATCTGTCGGGATAAAAATAAGTTGGATATCAATTCCGCGAAAAAACAATTATCAGAGGCTCTAAAGCGTAATTATTATTACAAATTTCGAGAGTGGCCATATAAGGATATCCATCCGCGGATCATTGGAGAAAAGTACATGGAACAATCCGGCGACAACAGCGGCAATGCTTCGGGTGGTTTAAATGACTACAAGCTTCAATGCTTCAACGGAAAGTTCGATAATGTATTCGTTGCCGAAGGGCGGAATACGGAAAGAGGAGTCAGGTTTCATTATTTTGACAGATATTGGAACTATATTCCCTACTGTCCTTATGACGATGTTGATTTAGAAGCTCTTCAAAAGCTTAAGCCTCAAAATTTTGATTTAATGATCGAAATTGCAGAGACTCTTGCAAGAGACTTAATTCAGTTAAGAGTTGATTTATATGAAATTAACGGAAGCGTGTATTTCGGAGAAATGACTTTTTTCTCGAATTCTGGCTTTGATACAGACATTACATCAGAAGCTGATCAAATATTGGGGGGCAAGCTGCTTTTACCTAGAATGAATGTTTAATAGAAAGGAATCGAGCAATGGAAGCAACTTTTTGGGCGCTTGTACCGCCAATATTGGCAATAATAATTAGCCTGATTACTAAAGAAGTTAATCTGTCTTTGTTTGTTGGAATCATAGTTGGTGCACTTCTCTATACAGGGGGAAACCTGTTTTCTACAGCAACCGTTACTTTCGATATCATGAGCAATAAGGTTCAGGGGAATATGGGGGTTCTTATCTTCATCATTCTTCTAGGCATGATTGTCCACCTTATGAACATGTCGGGTGCAACGCATAAATATGCACAGTGGGCTTCCAAAAGACTGAGGACCAAGAAGCAAGCTTTACTTGCCACAATGGCTCTTGGAATCATCATTTTCGTGGATGACTACTTCAACTGTCTGACTGTTGGGACAGTGATGCGTCCGATTACTGATAAACACAAGATTTCAAGGGAGAAACTAGCTTATATCATTGATTCCACGGCTGCACCGATTTGTATTATCGCACCAATTTCATCTTGGGCTGCAGCAGTCAGTTCCTCCTTGCCGGATGGCTCATCAATCGATGGGTTTGGGCTTTTCATGAAGACTATCTTCTGCAATTACTATTCTTGGTTTTCACTTGGCTTGATTCTTCTAACTACTCTATTTGCAGTAGATTTCGGAAAGATGCGCAAATATGAGTTGGCTGCTATGAATGGAAACACCAGGAATTCAGATGTGGAATCAGATGAAGAATTAGATACCAGCAAATATCCTGGTAAAGTCATAGACCTTCTTCTTCCAGTTGTTGCCTTAATTGTGTTATCTATAGTTTCGATGTTGTATACTGGAGGCTTGTTTACTGGTGAGGCATCAGGAGTCGGAGAGGCGTTTGCAAATTGTGATGCAATCATCGGTTTGGCTATGGGTGCTCTATATACCGTAGCGTTTCTTGCTCTTTTGTATTTACCCCGAAAGATTGTTACCCCTAAGCAGTTCTTAGATGGGCTCGTAGAGGGCTTTAAGAATATGGTTCCGGCAACTTTGATTCTTATCTTTGCATGGACACTTAGTGGAGTATGCGGTGGAGATTATCTGAACGCTGGCGGTTTTGTCGCAAATGTGGTGGAAAAGTTTAGCATCTCCTTAAGCTTTATGCCCGCAATTTTCTTTGTTGTTGCGCTGCTGCTTGCTTTCTCAACAGGAACATCTTGGGGAACATTTGCAATTTTACTGCCTATTACAGTTTCTGTTTTTGGAGATCAGATGACATCTCTAATGGTCATGACAACTGCAGCTGTTCTCGGCGGAAGTGTTTGCGGTGATCACATAAGCCCAATTTCAGATACAACGATTTTAAGTTCAACAGGTGCCGAGTGCAATCATATTAATCATGTTGAGAGCCAGATGCAATACGGAATTCTTGTCGCTGCAGTGAGTCTGGCCTGCTATATCATTGGTGGTGTAGTGAATAATATGGTAGTTGCTTTTGCTGTTGGCATTGTTCTTTTGCTTGTTATTGTGGTGGTTATAAAAAGCAAATATAAAAGGTTGCCGCAATAAGTATTTGTAGAATCGATGGAAAATAATATGACTAGGATCGGTATTGCTGGAGCCGGTACATAGGGAATGGCATTAGCCAGAATGTTATCATTATCAGGACATGAGGTTACAGTTTGGTCTGCATTGCCAAAGGTATTAGAGGAGTTAAGGAAGACCAGAAGGCAAAAGAACCTGCCGAATATGGAGATTCCGGAAGAAATTGAGTTCAACGAAAGCATCGAAGAGATGTGTGAGGATAAGGATATTCTTCTCTTCGCTGTTCCATCAGTCTTTGTTCGGTCAACAGCACACCAAGCTTCATCCTATGTCGTAGATGGTCAGATTATCGTTGACGTGGCAAAGGGCATTGAGCCAGACACTCTCATGACGATGAGCGAGGTGATCTCGTCAGAAATTCCACAAGCAAAGGTTGTAGCATTGTCAGGGCCTACTCATGCAGAGGAAGTGGCAAAAGATCTTCCGACCACAATAGTCGCCGCATATGAAGATATAACGGTTGCGGAGCAGGTTCAGTCTATCTTCACAAATCCCGTTATGCGTGTATATACAAATACGGATGTGAAGGGTGTGGAACTTTGTGGTGCGTTAAAGAACATTATCGCTCTCGCATCAGGCATTTCTGTTGGTCTCGGTTATGGGGATAATACAAAAGCTGCCCTTATAACGAGAGGATTGGCGGAGATTGAAAGGCTGGGTGTTAAGATTGGGTGTTTGCCTGAGACCTTCAGAGGCTTGGCTGGCATGGGCGATCTCATCGTGACTGCTACCAGTAAGCACAGCCGAAATAATCGGTGTGGTTATTTCATCGGTCAAGGATATGATCCGCAGGAAGCGATAAAAACTGTCGGAATGGTTGTCGAGGGTATAAACGCAATTCCGGCTGCCATGACCTTAGCGGAGAAATACGACGTTGAAATGCCGATTATGACCACTGTAGATGCAGTCATCAATCACGGAGCAGATCCGAGGGAAGCGGTAAAAGAACTGATGGGGAGAGACAGTAAAACAGAGCTATCAAAACCTATTCTCGACCTGAACTATGAATCCGCTGTAATGAAAAATGCAACCTTAAGAACAAAAGGAGATCAGAGTATGAAAAGAGTTATAACATATGGGACGTTTGATCTGCTCCATTATGGCCATATCAATTTATTACGTAGGGCAAAAGCCCTTGGAGATTATCTGATTGTGGCCATTTCATCAGATGAGTTCAACTGGAATGAAAAGCATAAAAAATGCTATTTCACTTATGAACAACGAAAAGCCCTTGTGGAGGCCGTCAGGTATGTTGATTTAGTTATTCCGGAGGAAAGCTGGAATCAGAAGAGATCTGATATGCATGAGTATCATATTGATACTTTTGTGATGGGAAATGATTGGAAGGGAAAGTTTGACTTCTTGAAAGAGGAAGGCGTCGAGGTCGTGTATCTCCCCAGGACACCTGAGATATCAAGCTCTCAGATAAAACATGACTTATATGATGCGGCAAGCGTAGAACAGAGTCAAACAAGCCATGAGGATATTAATACAGACCCGCGCTGAGGAATAAGTGTAATGGATGTTAAGCAAGATGGAAAGAGAATAATCGCCTTTGATAACATGAAGGGACTGCTAATACTCCTTGTGGTTTTTGCTCATATTCTGAAAAACAAAGCCATTGCCGACCCGATTGTTATCGGAATCTATCTATTTCATATGCCGGCGTTTATTTTCATTTCCGGGTATTTTAGCAGAGGAATTCAAGCCAGGGGGGGGTACTCCCTACTCCGATTGCTTATCATTTATCTAGTGTTCAATGGTTTAATGATGATAGTTTTTGGATATAAAAATCCAAATGCTATTGAACCATATTATGTGATGTGGTATATCATGTGCCTTATTGTATGGAGACTAATAGCAGAAAGACTGTCGAAAATTAAGCATATCCTGATGCTACTTGTACTGGCCGCCATTATATGTGGCATGTGGACATCTATCGACAATTCTTTTGCAATTTCTAGGATTATTGCCTTTTCTCCCTTCTTTATGGCAGGGTATTCGGTTGATAAAGAGATGATCAATTCAATAGTTCTGCTAAAAAATAAACGTCATCTTATTATTGGTATCTTATTGGCACTCCTTGCTACAGGAGTTGGTATCCTCGCATATAACAAATTTGCATTTACCGTAGATAATCTAACTATGGATCCATATGATAACATCATTGACGTGTTTGAACGAATTACCACATTTCTAATTTCTTCTGCGGCCATATTTACAATGCTTGTGATAGTACCGAACAAACCAGTCCCGTTAGTTTCGAAGATAGGAAGAAATTCATTGGGGATTTTCCTTTGCCATAGACCGATTACAATCATTACTGCACGGCATTTACCCTTGATGCAACTATCGCAGTTGTTGCTGGTTTCCGCGACAATAACAGTAGGTCTATGCATTGTCTTCGGATCTGATTTTGTGAATAAGACTATTAATGCTTTCTTTAATATAGCAACAGATATTGTCTTGGGGAAAAATGTTGCTGATGTGCGATTTGCAGGAATTGTTAAATTGGTTCTGATGGTTTTAGCAACAATTCTGGCACTGCTCCCAGTTATTTCAATAGTATGGAGATGATGCGTGAGGAGATATTAATCAATTCAGATTATAATTGTTGACTATTAAACCTTAGATCAACATAAAAGTAGAACTACATCGATCTATCCATAACAACATCTGCGGAAAACCGCAGTTTTTCAACAGAATATTGTGCTTTTGTCACGGG